>JBBTSI010000001.1:0-13960 GCA_038064735.1 Patescibacteria group bacterium
ATAGACAACCAGCTCAGAGGCCGTTCGGGCCGTCAGGGTGACTCTGGGGAGACTCAATTTTTCGTTTCGATGGAAGACCATATAATGAGAGTTTTTGCCGCTGATACTGTCAAAAACATGATGGGCCGACTCGGTATCCCCGAAGATGAAGCTATTGAAAACAAACTCATCACCAGGTCACTTGAGAGTGCTCAAGAGAAAATTGAAGGTCTCAATTTTGATGCTCGCAAACACATCCTTGAATATGATGATGTTTTAAACTTCCAGAGAGAAACTTTTTATGAACGCAGAAGAAAAATATTAACAGAGGAAACTGATGAAAAAATACGTAGTCTCAAATTGCAGGTATTTGATATGTTTTGGGTGGACCATTTGGAGATGATGGATTATCTGCGAAGCTCGGTCAATTTGCGTGCTTATGGTCAAAGGGACCCGCTCGTTGAATACAAAAAAGAAGGTTTGAAACTTTTCAAAGAAATGGAGGAAAATATGGAAAATACTATTGTTGAAAATATGAAAAAATTGGAAGAATTTGGTGATATTTCCAATGAACAAAAAGAAATGTCAGCCGTCGCTGAAGCTATGGCTGATGCAAAAAATCAAGCACTTAAAATCACTGGGGTCACTGATTCTAACCTCCCCAACCCCCCTTACATTAAGGGGGGAGCCGGACCAGATGGTAAAAACATTGGTAGAAATGACCCATGTTGGTGTGGTGCCAAAAAACCAGATGGAACTTCGGTTAAATATAAAAACTGCCATGGGAAATAAAATAGGTATGATATAATTGCCAGCAATGGATCCCGTTAGAAATCACAAAGATTAAGATTATGAAAGCTATAATTAGCAGATTAAATATAATAAAAGAAAGCATACCATGGTGTGTAATCTTCTATTTCTAACGGGATGGATATTTTTCATATTGATATAATGGAATTGGTGAAGATAACAGGTTATTTGGGTCTGTTTGCTATAATTTTTTCTGAGTCCGGGCTTTTTTTTGGTTTCTTTTTGCCGGGAGGTTCTCTCCTTTTTACCGCCGGATTACTCGCTTCGCAGGGTTTATTCAATATATATTGGTTGGTTTTGGTGGTGGCTTCTGCGGCGATACTTGGAGACAATGTTGGTTATTGGTTTGGTAATAAAATTGGTGAAAAAATATTTACTAAAGAAGATTCTTTGTTTTTCAACAAGAAATATTTAGAAAAAACCAAATTATTTTATGAAAAATATGGGGCGGTGACCGTGGTTGTCGGGCGCTTTACACCTATCGTCAGAACTTTTGCACCTATTTTGGCCGGGGTAGGCAAGATGAGTTATCGAAAATTTTTCATTTACAATATTGTTGGAGCTTTCCTTTGGGCGGTGGGTTTATCTCTTTTGGGATATTTCTTAGGAACAACTATACCGGGAATAGAAAAATATATAACCCAAATAGTCATACTTATTGTTGTTTTATCTATTTTACCTATACTTTTTAATTTGAGATTCAAAAAAACGGCTGTTATAAACGAAAAAAGTAATTAGTTTTCCACTTCTTTTATTCTGGGCGCATTTATTGTGTTAAAATAAAAGCAAACCATAAAAAAGTGGCCAATTTTAGATTACCAAGTGTTTTAATGTTCGGATGGGAGTTTCCGCCATTCAATAGCGGGGGTTTAGGCGTTGCTTGTGAAGGTCTTTCTAAAGCACTTTCTTCAAGTGGAGTTGATTTGACTTTCGTTTTGCCTGTTAAAGTTCCAATCAAGGTGCCGTGGTGCAAATTGGTTTTTGCTAATGAGTCTGAAATGTTTGATGAAAAACAAATCAAAAGTATGTTTTCCGGTTATCAAAGTCATTCGGATGCTGTTAAGATGGGGAAGTATGGCTTACCTGAAAACGTGTCCGGAAGTTTGATGCAGAGGGTGAAAGCTTATGCCGATAAAGCTCCGGCTATCGCCAGAAAGAATAAACATTCGGTTATCCATGCTCATGATTGGCTCACATATCCAGCTGGTATTGCGGCCAAAGAATCTTCGGGGAAGCCTTTGGTGGTGCATGTGCATGCTACTCAGTTTGACCAATGTGCAGGAGATGATGTTAATAAAGAGGTTTATAATATTGAACTTGAGGGTTATAGACGAGCTGACATGATCGTAGCTGTTTCTGCTCGTACCAGAAAAAAAGTTATAGAGAAATATGGTATCTCTCCTCATAAAGTGAAAGTGGTTCATAATGGCGTAGAATTCACAAAATCTAATAAAGATGTAACGGGAGGATTGAGTCAAATTAAAAAAAGCGGTGGCAAAATAGTTTTATATGCTGGTCGCATCACTTTACAAAAAGGACCAGACTATTTTGTTTATATGGCAGAAAGAATTTTGAAATACGAACCCAATACTTATTTTGTAGTCTCTGGAAGCGGTGATATGGAAGAGTATATGATACGAGAAGTTTCGAAACGTGGCATGTCAGGTAAATTTATTTTTTGTGGTTGGTTGCGGGGAGAAGAGTTGGCGGCTATTTATAAAATAGCAGATATTTATGTTATGCCATCTGTTTCGGAACCTTTTGGTATTTTGCCACTTGAATGTATGATTTCTGATACCCCTGTTTTAATTTCAAAAGAATCAGGTGTGAGTGAAGTGGTTAATTGTGTTTTGAAATCTAATTTTTGGGATATTGATGATATGGCCGACAAAGTAGTAAGTGTTTTACGTCATCATAAATTAAAAAATCATCTTTCTGTAAATGGCCGTGAAGAAGTGAAGGCTATCCACTGGAAAAAGGCGGCAGAATCTCTCATCTCAGTGTATAATTCTTTAGACAATGCCTTCGGTATGTTTTTATTTCCAAGTTCACCAGCCTTTGAGAGTGCGCAAGTACAGAGTCTTTGATGTTGGTCAAAATAGCTCTTATTTTAACGACGAAAGTGGTACCAGTTTGGATAATAAAGCCATCGTAGAAAAAGTGGCCCGTAAATGTTATTTACCTGCCAACGCGGTCTTGCTTGAAAATATAAAAAACAATCCGGAATTTAAAGTTAGTTTCAGTATTTCTGGTGTGGCCTTGGAACAATTTGAAAAATATAAACCGGAAGTTATAGAATCGTTCAAAAAATTAATTGATACAGGTAACGTTGAAATCCTTTCGGAAACTTATCATCATTCTTTAGCTTCGGTTTACAATGAAGAAGAATTTATAAAACAAGTTGCCCTTCATAGAAAAAAAATCCACGATTTGTTTGGAGTGACACCTTCTGTTTTTCGTAATACTGAACTTATTTATTCAAATGAAATAGCCAAGATGGCCGAGAAGATGGGCTACAAAGGTATTTTGGCTGAAGGGGCTGATCATATTTTGGGCTGGCGCAGTCCGGCTTTTGTTTACAAACCAGTGGGTAGCGACAATATAAAACTTCTGCTCAAACATTATCGTCTTTCTGATGACGTAGCCTTTAGGTTTAGTCAGAGAAGTTGGGAAGGTTGGCCACTGACTGCACCAAAGTTTGCCGACTGGGTTTCTTCTCACAACGGTAACGGCGATAGTATAAACCTTTTTATGGATTATGAGACTTTTGGTGAGCATCAGTGGGAAGACACTGGCATTTTTGATTTTTTGCGTTATTTGCCGGCGGAGATTTTAAAAAATCCTGACAATAATTTTGCCACTCCATCGGAAGTCATAGACAAATATGAAGCCAAGGGTGAGCTCGATGTGCCTTTCCATGTGTCTTGGGCTGACACGGAGCGAGATTTGTCGGCTTGGATATCAAATGATTTGCAAAGAGAAGCATTGGATACTGTTTATGCTTTAGGTAAAGAGATAATACATATTGACGATCCGGAACTTATCGAAGATTGGAGGAAATTGCAAACTTCGGACCACTTTTATTATATGTGCACCAAATTTTGGAATGACGGTGATGTGCACAAATATTTTTCTCCATATGAATCACCTTATGAAGCTTTCATTGCTTATATGAATGTGATGCAAGATATGCGTTTGCGCCTCGAAGCAGCCAAAAAAAATCAAGAACATGGTGTTTCTGTGCACAGAGTCAAACCCCTGCGATTTAGTGAAGTTTAGTTTGTGTTAATATATTTATATGGCACGCTCAATGGTTTTAGGAAATGGCAACACTTTGGTTTGTTTCGATAAATTCGGACAAGTCAGAGATTTTTATTTCCCTTATGTTGGGCAAGAAAATCATATCGGGTCAAACCAAATGCACAAGATTGGGGTTTTCGTTGATAACAAAATGAATTGGATAAGCAGTGGAGAATGGAATGTAGATATAAGATATGAACGCAACTCTATGGTTTCCAAAATGACAGCTTTGAACGAAAGAACGAAAGTTTTGGTTGAATCAACTGACGTAGTTTACAACGAGAAAAATATTTTCCTTAGGAAAATCACTTTGACCAATAAAGATTCCAGGGCCCGCAATATAAAAATATTTCTCAATCAGCAGTTCAAAATAGGAGACACTAATCATGCCGATACCGCTTATTTTTCTAGTACCATTGAATCTATAATTCATTATAAAGGGCGAAGGGTTTTCTTGGTTGGAGGGATGTGTGATAACAAACCTTTTGACGATTACAGTATCGGATTTTGTGGTATTGAAGGCAAAGAGGGTACTTGGAGAGATGCAGAAGATGGAGTTTTATCAAAAAATCCTATTGAACACGGGGTGGTAGACTCAGTGGTAAGTTGGCAGAGAGATATTAAACCTAACAGTTCGGTAACTTTGTATTATTGGGTGATGGCCGGTGAGACTTATAATGAAGTTTGTGAACTTTTGGAATATGTTTTCGTGAAATCTCCAGAACACTTGGTGGAATCTACCAAAGATTTTTGGCAAGCTTGGATAAGTCAGGTTGAAATTTCTTTCCCTGGTTTATCGGAAAAAGCTAAAAATTTGTTTTATGATTCTCTTTTAGTGATGAGAGCACATTCTGATAACCGGGGAGGGATTTTGGCATCGGCCGACTCTGGCAATGTGCAATATGGTGGAGATACTTACGGATATATTTGGCCCAGAGACGCGTGCTTCACTGCTTGGAGTTTTGATTTGGCAGGATTTCATGATGTCTCCAAGAAGTTTTATGATTTTGCTAATGATATTTTGACTGAAGAAGGTTACGCCTTGCACAAATATCAGCCGGATCACTCTCTAGGGAGCTCGTGGCATCCATGGGTTAAAGATGGTAAAAGACAGCTGGCTATTCAAGAAGATGAGACCGCCATTCTTTTGGCTGGTCTTTGGGAGCATTATATAAGAGCTAAAGATTTGGAATTTATAGAAAGTGTCTATAATAGTCTTGTAAAAAAAGCAGCGGATTTTTTGATTCATTACAAAGACATTCATTCAGGGCTTCCTCTGCCGAGTTATGATTTGTGGGAGGAACAATATGTCGTCTCAACCTTCACTGCTTCTGTGGTTTATGGTGGGCTGATTGCGGCGCACAATTTTGCTCGAACTTTAGGTAAAGAAGATGATGCGGCTAGATTTTATAAAGAAGCAGAAGTTTTGCGCAGAGCCATTTTAACTAATCTTTGGGATGAAAATGGAAAGTATTTTTTCAAGCTTACTGGTGATAAATTGGAAAAAAATATAAATTTGGATGCCAGCAGTTTTTATGGTGCTTTTCGTTTTGGGGTGGTCTCTAGTGATGATCCGCGGATGAAAGAGGCTTTTAAAATTTTGAGTGCTAGATTGAAAAGGGGTATAAATATTGGTGGTGTTGCACGTTATGAAGGAGACATGTATGACCACACAGATGGTGATTCAGCCGGTAACCCATGGTTTGTGACTACCCTCTGGCTTACTCAGTATAAAATAGCCATTGCTAATTCTTTAAATGAGCTTGAAGATGTAGCCAAAGATATAGAATGGGTTGTAAAATTTGCCAATTCAAGCATGCTTTCCGAACAGCTCAACCCTTATACTGGTGAACCTATATCGGCCACACCACTCACTTGGAGTCATGCCGAGCTAGTACGTACTGTCATTGAATATGAAAAAAAGATGAAAGTTTTTTCCGCTCAAAAATGCCAATAAATATATTTAAAAATAAAATTACTGTGGCTATACACAGCGGTGATTTTCATGCTGATGACGTTTTTGCTTGTGCTACTCTTTCGCTTTGGGCTGAAAGTGAAGGGAAGAAATTGAAAATAATCCGGACTAGAGACCAGGAAGTGATTGGTAAAGCGGATATGGTGGTCGATGTCGGTAATATTTATAATCCTGACGAAAATAAGTTTGACCATCACCAAAAGGGTGGTGCCGGGAAGAGAGAAAATGGTATACCATACGCCTCTTTTGGCACAGTTTGGAAAAAATATGGGGCTGGTATTTGTGGGAGTGGGGAAATTGCAGATAGAGTAGAGAAAAATTTGGTAATACCGGTGGATGCTATGGACAATGGGGTAAATATTTCCAAAGTGAACGAATTGAATGTAATTGAGCACAGGACAAGTGATATGATTTGTAATTTTAATCCTACTTGGCAGGAAAATAAATTATCAGCCGATAAGCAATTTGCAAAGGCGATGAATTTTGCCAAAGAAATATTGCTTCGAGAAATCGCTTGGGCTAAAGCTTTGATTCTAGGTAAAAAGGAAACAGAGAGAATTATCGAAAAACAAAATAATCCAGAAATTTTAATATTGGAAAGCAACGTAGATTGGCACGAAGCTGTTTCAGAGAATAAAAAAATTAAATTCGTGATTTATCCAAGAATTGATAAATATTGGAGTATTCAGGTGGCTAAGGATAATTTGAAGGACTATAATTCTGACCGGATAAAATTCCCAAAAGACTGGTGGGGCCAGAGAGATGAAGCTTTAATATCAGTCTCAGGGGTCAAAGAAGCTGTGTTTTGTGCTGATAAAGGCTGGTTTGCAGTGGCTAAAACCAAAAAGGGGGCCATAGAAATGGCGAATAAAGCTTTGCAAATTAACCAAAATTAGCTTATATTTTCCTTATATTATGGATAAAGAAAAGAATTGGAAAACAACAATAGGTCTGGAAATACACGCAGAACTTAAAACCAAAACTAAAATGTTTTGTTCTTGCAAAAATGATACGGATGAAAAAAGGCCGAATGTAAATATTTGTCCGGTCTGCCTAGCACATCCAGGGACACTCCCTGTGATAAATAAAGAAGCGGTTAAGCATGTCTTGAAAGTAGGTCTGGCAGTTGGCGGTAAACTTGCTGATTTTTCAGAGTTTGACCGTAAAAATTATTTTTATCCTGATATTCCAAAAGGTTATCAAATAAGCCAATATAAAAATCCTTTAGTTTCCGGAGGCGAACTTGCTGGTGTTAAAATAACACGAATTCATTTGGAAGAGGATACAGCTAGATCTGCTCACACCGATGAATCAGAACAAAGTGATGGATATAGTCTAGTTGATTTTAATAGGGCTGGAGTACCTCTTATGGAGCTTGTGACTGAGCCTGTGATGCATTCCTCGGCTGAAGTGGTCAAATTTGGGCAAGAATTACAGTTGCTTTTGCAGTATTTAGGAGTCGCTGAGGCCAATATGGAAAAAGGGGAGATGAGGCTTGAAGCAAATATTTCTATAAGCGACAGCGAAAAATTAGGGACGAAAGTAGAAGTTAAAAATCTAAATTCCTTCAGATCAGCAGAAAGAGCTATTGAATATGAAATAAAGAGACAGATCGAGCTTATAGAAAAGGGTGGAAAAGTGGCTCAGGAGACTAGGGGTTGGGATGATAAAAAACAAATCACTTTTTCTCAGAGGTCCAAAGAAGATTCGCATGACTATAGATATTTCCCTGATCCGGATTTACCTGAGCTCAAATTAAGCGAATTGGTTGAATTTAATGAGGAAGTTTTGCGTAAAGAACTCAAAGAGACACCAAAGGAAAAAAGAGAAAGATTTAATAATAAGTATGCTATAAAAGCGACCGATATTGATTTTTATATTTCAAATCAAAAACTTGGTGAGTTATTTGAGGAGTCTGCTGGCCAACTTTCTGTTAGTAAAGATTTTCAGTTGTTATCAAACTATGTAGTGAGTGATATTGCTAGTTTAGGAGAGAAGGGACTTGGAGTAGATGCAAAGAATCTGGCAGCTCTTATTTTAATGTTTAATAAAGGAGAGCTTTCTTCGAGAGGAGTGAAAGATGTTCTCTCTAAAATGATAGATAATGGTAAAGATCCAAAAGTTATTGCCGACAAGGAAGGGTTAATTCAAAAAAGTAATGAAGAAGACCTTATAAAAGTAGTAAAAAAAGTAATTTCTGAAAATGAAAATGTGGTTTCGGAATACAAAAATGGCAAAGTTTCTGCTTTACAGTTTTTGGTTGGACAAGGTATGAAAATTACCAATGGATCCGCAAATCCTAATGTTTTAAAGGCTATTTTTGAAAAACTTTTAGTTTAGGGTAGTTAAAAATACTCTTTTGCTACACTAGTTAATACGAAATCTTTATAAAAAGCTTGATTTTTGAATTGTTTTAAAACTATATCGGTAGATAAAAAGTTTCCCCATCTGTTCAATCCTATATAGTCTTGATAACTTGACCAGGGGTATTTATCATAAGTATCTTTCCAATCTTCTATTTCTTTTGGATTTTTATGTATATAAGCTGATAGATGCAAAAGTTGGTTATTATTTTTAACATGCACTGCTCCAAATGGTCCATGAAAAACGTGACCTTTTTTATTATATTTAGCATTGAAATATTTGCTGTAAGCAGTCAGAACTCGGTGCATATAGACGGAGAGGATACCGTCTTCTAAGTTTTGAACTAGGATATGAAAATGGTTTGGCATTAGAGAGAAGGCCACGAGTTCCACACTTCTTTTTTTGAGTATCTTCTTTATCCGGTTTTCTTGAGTACTGAATGATCCTTTTTTGAGGAAGCTTTCAGTATACCAAGATACGTTATATATACGGGTAGGGGACTGGAGGTGTGTTATTAAGAAAATAAATCTTATACGGTCTTTGTCATCAATAAATATTTTTTCTTTACCAATACCTTTCCCAAAGATATGGTAGTATTCTTTTTCTGCAAAATTTTCGTAGCGCATACTTTTTGTGATTATTTGGGTTGTATTAAAAGTATAACAGGATAAAAAACAGACGTATTTTGAGGTGTGGATAACTACTAAACGCTCAGCGTCTAATATTAGACGCTGAGCGTTTAGTATAGATTTTAGTATGATAATATTGTAAAATACTGAAAAAATGAGACTCAAATTTGAATCAGAAAGGGAGGTTGTCATAGGGATTTGATGGGGTACAATTAGTTTGTTTTATAAGATGCATTAAAAAAGAGGTTAATTTGCTGTTAGACTTAAAAATTTTTTAAAAATATTTAATTTCAATGCACTAATGTTACTGGTAGCATGAAAAAATTTTGAAGAATTACTAAGATTTAAGGTCTAATTGTATTGTATAAGTTGTCGTTTTTCTTTTAATAAAAATCTAGAGCAGGGGAATTAAAAGCTGTTAAACATTTAGAAAAATTTTGCCATTTTTTATCAAAATCTATAGTATTTCTATGGTCAAGAAGGATCTTGTTTGTAATAGTAAATTTAGGTTGTGTTTTGGGAATAAATTTAATAAAAAGTAAGATATATAATTAAAGAAAACGATTATTTATATAACGTATTTGATATAAAGTGGAGAGCTTTGTTTTAAGGGTTTTCTTCTAAGTGACGGACAGAAAGTTTACGAATTTCATCTTTTTTCTTTTTGATAATGAAAATATCATTCTCAATCATTTCTAAAACTTTGTCAATGTCTTCTATTTTATATACACGGTAGTTGTTGAAAGGGTGGCGGTGAGCAACTAGTTTACCGGATTTATCCCAGTTTCTTAATGTGAGCTTTGTGACGCCTAAGATTTTGGAGGCATCTTTTATTGTTATATAGTTACTCATTTTATTAATTTGATTACTTTTAATTTGTTGTTTGTTTATAATACTATAACAGTATAAAACATATATAAACCTTACTACATAACTATACATAATTATATATGAATATGAAAGTTTAATAATGTGGATAAGTCATTAATATTTTAATTAAAAAATATTAGCAAAATTTAGGATCTGCAGTCCTAGTTTGCTAGATTATTTTTTAGTAGTTAATTATTTAATCTATGTGTAGATTAAAGCCTATTGGTAGATATTAAATACTGTTATAAAAATTTAATAAAATTTTTATATTTAAAAAACAAAAAATTATTAAAAATCTATTAATAAAAAAATAATGAATTTATCCACACATTTTTGATTTATCTCGGCAAGCCGAGATAGTATAATATGTTGGTGAATAAGTCTCTTTATTTAAAAGGCAAGAAGTACATCTCGGCATCTCGCGCCGCTGAAGTAACCGGATACGCAAGTGACTATATCGGGCAACTTTGTAGAGGGAAAAAGGTTACCGCAACTCTCGTTGGGAGAAGCTGGTATGTTTTGGAAAGTGAGATTTTAAATCATAAAGAAAAAAATCTAATTTCTCACAAGAAGACTCTCAAGACCCGTAAACTTAAAAAAGGCGGCTTAATGATGAAATTAAAAGAACTGGATAGGAAAGAAAATCTTGAAATAAAAGAAATTGAAAAAGATGAAAAAAAGACTACCCAAATCAGTATTGATCCAGTTCCTAAAAAAACGTATTCATCACCTTTGCAAAGGAAATTTTTTGGTGCAAGGCCTACTGTATCAAATATCTCGAGCATCCGAGATGTCAGAGGGATAAAACCCTTTTATTATAAGGATAATAGGGAATTGTTTCCTGTTTTGAAAAAAAACATAAAGATAGAAGAAGCAAAGATTAATACTCCTATTGTTAGCCCATTTATTACCCCTACTTTTGTCTCTAAAATCTCATCAGAGTCTGCAAAGAAATCTATTAGATTTTCAACTTTTAAAAGACTTCCAAAAATTGCTGTCGTAGCTTCTCTTGTTTTGATATCAGTTTTCACTTTTGCTTTCGGAAGGGGAATTATTTCAAAAACAAATAACAATAGTCAATTAGCTTCTTCTGTATTTTCTTCAAACACACTTCAATCTTTCTCTGGGTGGGTCAAGGATACAACTTACAAAATTATTAAACCTTGGCTATTTGATAATAAAACAGTTTTGGTGGATGCTCAGAAAAATCCAATTCAAGTAATTAACAATGTCACAAATTATCCTCAAGCAAAAACAGTTGTTGTTGCTGGTTCTGATAAAGAATATGTAGATGTACAAATTGCAGAATTAAAAAAATATTTCTTAACTCTGCCATTTACTTCTTCTATTACACCCAATCTGAAAAATTATTACATAACACGTCAGAACGATAGAATTGTTGATCTAATCGGAAGATCCTCTGGTGGGTCAGGAAGTTCAGGTGGTGGGGGCGGAACGTCAAACGTAGCAAATCTTTCTGATTTGACTGATGTGACTATATCTTCTATCGCTTACGGCGATGTTTTGCTTTTTAACGGATCACAATGGGTCAATACAGCAACTTCAACATTAGGTATCACAACTGGTCTTGATACGGCAGCCATCAATGCATTTATTGATGCTTCAACAACAATCGCTAAACTTTATACTGACAATGTTTGGGCAGGGACTAATTCAGTTGCGGTTGATAGATTAAATATTACAGGAGCTGTTGATGGTTGCGCTGAGTTTTCAGGTGGTTATCTAACTTCTGTTGGAATAAGTTGCGGGACTTCCGGTGGTGGTATTACTTCTTTAAACGGTCTTGCTGGTTCTTCTCAAACTTTTGCTACTTCTTCTATTAATGGATTAACTCTCACAATAACTTCAAGTGGCAGTATTCACACCTTCACTCCAGGACTAGCAAGTGGTTACATCATTCCTCTCTCAGCTTCCACTACAGAATGGAATACTTTCTACACCACTCCATCAAATCGCATTACTGCTGGTCTCAACCTCGCATGGAACAGCAATACTCTCAATCTTTCTACTACCACTCTTAACCTCACCACTTCATCATTTGCTTCAAATGATATTTCACAATGGAACAACAACTCTGGTTACTTAACTTCAGCTACTGGTCTCACTTCATACGACGCCTTCACTCACAACTGGAATGGTCAATCAGCTACCTCAACATCAATGGCTATCGGTACCTCTACTTCAAACTTCTATACTCTAACTGTTGCTTCTTCTACCGCTCCTCAATTCTCACTCTCCGCTGGCGCCGGCATCGCTCAATGGACTATGCGTAATGCTGGAGGCAACCTATACTTCGCTACTACTACTGTCGCTGGTACTGCCACTACTTCAACTTCCGCTCTCTCTATTAATGGCTCAACCGGTGCTATCTCAATCGCTACTACCACTGCCGGATGTTTGAATACAAATGCCAACGGGCTCATTTACTCAGCTACTTGCGGAGCCGCATTTGTAAATACACTCGCCAACGGTGGCACCGCTACCACTACTTTCTACAATGGAGGTATCATCTTTGCTTCATCAACTGGTTCTGGACTTCTTTCACAATCATCATCTGCATCAAACTTCTTCTGGGATGAGACTAACAAGAGATTGGGGCTTGGCACTTCAAACCCATTGGCCAAGTTGAGTATCACTGGCGATACGACTTATCAAGACCTCTTCAGAATTTCTTCTTCGACAGATAACTCAATGTTTAATATTTCTTGGTACGGAGGCCTCACTCAAAATATTTCTTCAACCACTGCAGTTAACATTCAAGATGGTTCCGGCAACTCAGTCTTTACCATTGACACTACTCAAGCTGGTACTGACGCTGGTATCAACATCACCGCGGGCAATAGTCAGACTGGTAACCTTTTGAACTTCTATGCATCAGATGGCACTACTATCCTTTCTACATTTAATAGATATGGTTGGCTCGGTGTCGGTACTTCAACTCCTCAATATCTTTTGACAGCTGCTTCTTCTACTGCTCCTCAACTCTCACTCTCTGCAGGAGCCGGACTTGGTCAAGTTACATTTAGAAATGATGGAACAAACTTTTATATTTCAACCACTACTATTGCTGGTACTGCTACTACTTCAATCTCCGCTTTGGAAATCGCTCTCGGTGGCTTTGGTACCACTACCGTCAGAGGATTAAATATTTCCGGTCAAGCCACCACTACTTCAAACGTTGGTATTAATCTTTCAGCCGGATGTTTTGCAATCGGCGGAACATGTGTAGGTGGTTCATCAGGATTAACTTCATACGACGCCTTCACTCACAACTGGAATGGTCAATCAGCTACCTCAACATCAATGGCTATCGGTACCTCTACTTCAAACTTCTATACTCTAACTGTTGCTTCTTCTACCGCTCCTCAACTCTCCCTCTCCGCTGGCGTTGGCATTGCTCAATGGACTATGCGTAACGCTGGAGGCAACCTATACTTCGCCACCACCACAGTTGATGGACTTTCCACTACCACCACATCCGCTCTTGCTATTAATGGTGCTACTGGCGGAATCACTATCTCATCTCTCGCAGGAGCTTCCACTCGTTGTCTCAATATTAGTTCTGCTGGACTTATTGGAGCAGCCGCCAGTGATTGCGGTACTGGAGGTGGTGTAAGCGGAGGTTCTTGGGCTACATCAACTGCTTTCGGCACAACTTATGTAAATTATTCTCTTAACACAACTGATGTTATCGCTATTGGCGCAACCGGCGCTTCCGCAACTTCTACTGCCAAATTCTGGTTTGATCCAAACTCTTCGCAATCATACTTAGGTGGTCTAACCACCATGGTGAATGCTTCCTCCACTCTCTCCTCATCCACTTACGCTTCTTCCACCAACGCATTCTTCGGCACTCTCTCACTCAACGGCACTGATCTTCAAACTTCACTCAACTCCAAACAAGCTACTATCTCCACCACTTGGCCAATCACTCTCTCCGGAGCTACTATTGGATTTAATGGTCTCTCCACTTCCTCCGCTCTCACTTCCGGTCAGATCACTTACGCTACTG
>JBBTSI010000001.1:14060-98384 GCA_038064735.1 Patescibacteria group bacterium
CTGCCACTACTTCAACTTCCGCTCTCTCTATTAATGGCTCAACCGGTGCCATCTCAATTGCAACTACTACTGCCGGTTGTTTGAATACCAATGCTAACGGTCTTATCTACTCAGCTACTTGTGCTGCTGGCCCTGCTGGTTCTGACCCATTCACTCATCCATCAGTAGGATACTCTGCTACCACTTCATCAATCGTGATTGGCGCGTCATCCACTCCTTATGCCAAACTTTCTGTCTCCAATTACTCAACTGGTACTGATGTTTCGCCATTGTTTGTTGTCGCATCTTCAACTCTCACAGGTGCAACTTCAACTGCGTTTATTGTTGATGCGTTTGGAAATGTGGGAGTGGGAATAGCGAGTCCGACTCAAGCATTGAGTGTCAGTGGAAATATTTATGCTTCTGGTTCTCTTAGAACGGATAATATATATTCTGGTGGCGGTGGTTATGTTACCGCTACATGGACAGGAGACAACCTTCGAATAGGAGACACACAAACATCGGGAGCAGGGAATGTTACTTTCTATCCAGGTTCTTCTGAAAAAATGAGAATAACTGGTACTGGCAACGTCGGCATCGGTACCTCAACCCCATTTGCTCAACTTCAAATTTCAAGTACAACAGCAAGCGCTACTTTCAAACCTCAACTTGCTCTCTCTGACTACAGCGCTGGTACTGATGCCAAACATTGGACACTCTCATCACAAGGTGGCAACTTCTATATTGCTTCATCAACTGATGCTTATGCAACTACCACCACATCAGCACTTTCCATCAACGGCTCAACCGGTGCTATCTCTATCGCTACAACTACTGCAGGTTGTTTGAATACAAATGCTAACGGTCTCATTTATTCAGCTACTTGTGGAGTCGCACCGGCCGGAGGCGGAGTTGGTTGGGCTTCAACTACCGCTGATATTCAATCAATCTACTTCTACGGTACAGGCAAAGTTGGTATCGGAACATCTACACCTTCATATTCAAAATTGTCAGTTTGGGGAGGGGACACACTCGCGACAAGAATGTTTGAACTTACAAACAACGCTTCAACTACATTATTTGCGGTTTCTAATAATGGAACAATCACGATGGGCAGTAGCACTGCAACGACGACAATTGTGGGTGGTTTTGTAGTTGATGATGGGGCTATTTCACACGATTGGTACACTGGCGAAACTTCAATTTCAAATTTAGCTCTTGGTGCTTTGAGTTTTGAAGCGGACTCGGGAGAAATCAGTTGGGTTGATATGCCGGTCTCATCTTCTGTGGTTGCCGGAACCATTGAAAGCTACACTGCTCAGCTCGGCGGTTCACCAGTCCTCACTATCTTCGGCAAAGCAGTCGGTGCAGCTGGTGGCGCAACCAACCTCGCAGTCGGTATCGGTACCACCACTCCTCAATATCTTTTGACTGTATCTTCTTCAACCGCTCCTCAACTCTCACTCTCCGCTGGAGTGGGTATTGCTCAATGGACTATGCGAAATGCTGGAGGCAACTTGTACTTCTCAACAACGACCGTTGATGGACTTTCCACTACCACCACTTCAGCTCTTTCCATCAACGGCTCAACCGGTGCTATCTCAATCGCCACCACAACAGCCGGTTGTTTGAACACCAATGCTAATGGTCTTATATATAGTGCAACTTGCGCTGCCGGTCCTGCTGGCTCTGACCCGTTCACTCATCCAGCAGTGGGTTATTCTGCTACCACTTCATCACTCGTCATCGGCGCATCCTCTACTCCTTATGCAAAACTTTCCGTTTCAAACTACTCTACAGGTACTGATGTTTCTCCGCTCTTTGTCATTGCATCGTCAACTCTCACTGGCGCCACCTCCACTGCATTTATTGTCAATCAATTTGGTAACGTCGGCATCGGGACTGCGAATCCAGGATATGCTTTGGATGTTATCGGGATCGCTTCTTTCTCAAGTTATATTCAACCTGTAGGTATTTTAAATAAAACAAACGGCACAGCATATTCTCCCGCTTATGCTTTTGATTTTGATGGTGGTAATGGAATGTATAAACCAACTGAAACTGATAATCTTGGTTTTGTAACTAATCATATTGATAGATTAAGAATTGATGCTGTTGGTAATATCGGCATCGGTACTACCACAATGTCATCCGTTGCACGACTCACTATCGCATCATCAACCGCACTGACCGATGGCGCAGGCGTAGCAATGTGGGTGACTAGAAACGCTGGAGGCAACTTGTACTTCTCAACAACGACCGTTGATGGACTTTCCACTACCACCACTTCAGCTCTTTCCATCAACGGCTCAACCGGTGCTATCTCAATCGCCACCACAACAGCCGGTTGTTTGAACACCAATGCTAATGGTCTTATATATAGTGCAACTTGCGGTGGTGGTAGCACTTGGGGCAGTATCACTGGTACTCTATCTGATCAAACTGATCTTTCAAACGCTCTCTACGGCAAACTTGGTACTTCCACCACTCTCACCACTGGTCAAATTGTATATGCTACCGGAGCAAACACTGTCTCATCTGTAGCCACTAGTACCGTCACCATCAATGGTTCACTACAATCTGGTACTTATGTAATAGGTAATGCTCTTTCCTTTAATGCTCTCTCATCATACGACGCTTGGACTCATCCTGCAGTCGGTTACTCCGCAACTTCATCATCACTCATCATCGGTGCTTCCTCAACTCCTTACGCTAAACTCTCTGTTTCTCAATATTCCGCTGGCGCTTCCACTCAACCACTCTTCGTCATCGCATCCTCAACTGGTTCCGGCGCCACATCAACCGCATTTATGGTTGATGCGTTTGGAAATGTTCTTATAGGTGATGGTACAGTTCCAATCTTGAGCAATCCTCTTTCAATTTCCGGCAACATTGATAATTACTTGCAAGTAAATATTCAAAACAAATCAAACGGCACCGGCGCTTCTACTGACTATGTGGCCACCAATGATATTGGTAATGATAGTAAGTACTTTATTAATATGGGTATCAACGGTTCCACTTATAACCAGGCGGCTTACAGTATCAACGGTGCTAACGATGGCTACTTGTATGTTTCCGATGGTTCTTTGGCCATCGGCACCGCTAGTACCACCAATACTAATGCTGACTTACTCTTCTTTACCGGTGGGACTACTAATACAAAAGAAAGAATGAGGGTTGAACAATCAGGTGTTATCGGCATCGGCACAAGTACTCCTTCAATCTACAGCCAACTCACTATTGCTTCCTCTACTTCTCCTCAACTTTCTCTATCGTCTGGCGTGGCAGGTATCGCACAGTGGACAATGCGAAATGCTGGAGGCAACTTCTATATGGCCACAACATCAGTTGCTGGTACTTCTACCACCACAAATCCAGCGTTTACTATAAGAGGTTCAAATGGTTTTGTTGGCATCGGTACTTCTACTCCTTGGGCTAAGTTTGCTATTCATGCTCAGAGTGGTGATGTCACAGGAACGGAAAGACCACTCTTCGTCGTCGCATCTTCAACTTCCGCTACAACTTTGACACTCTTCTCCATCACTCCAAATGCAGCCGGTGGTATATTTAATTATGGTTCCAACTCTACTTCAACTTTGATAAACAACAGAGCTTATGCTTGGACTATTGCTACTACCACCGGCGCTAATGGTTCTAGCACACTCTTCAGGATTGATACTACAAGCGGAGCTGAGCAGGTAGTCATCGGAGGTGGTTATGGTTCAACTGATGTCATCATCGGTGATGTTGACATAAGTCCAAACCTTGTATTTACAAACAATGCTACCATCAAAGGTAACTCAGGTGCGCAGACTATTACTTTGGGAGCCGCTAGTGACATCTTCAACGTAGCTGTCAACTTCGGTATCGCTACCACTTCACCTTGGAAGAAATTGTCAGTCCAAGGAAATGTTGCTATGGCTGGTCTTACCACTAGTGCTGGTGCTGGTGCCCTCTGTCTTTCATCAACAAATGAAGTCACATATGCTGGTGCTGGAGCCGGTTGTACCACTTCATCTGCTCGTTTCAAATATAATATAACAACAGCCACTACAGGTTTGGCTTTTGTTGATCAACTCCGACCAGTAACCTTCCTTTATAAAGAAGAGATGGGTATACCAGGAGAACAGTACGGCTTCATCGCTGAAGAAGTTGAAAAACTTGACCCAAGGTTAGTGGTCCATGATGCCGAAGGTAAACCTTATTCTGTAAAATATGAAAACTTCACTGCTGTTCTGGCTCAAGCTATTAAAGACCTCAATCTTAATCTCAATAGTATTGCTTCATCGACTGCTACTTCAACCCCAGCTTCGCAGGCTTTTGCCGAAGGATTTTGGAGTAACCTCTTCAATCGCGTCACCACATGGCTCGCTAGCGCCACCAACGGCATTACCGAAGTCTTTGCCAACACTTTCCGCGCCAAAGAAAAAATCTGTGTTGATGATCAATGTTTGACTAAAGATGATGTCAGGAAACTACTTGATTTGGCCAGTGGAGTATCGGCAACCATTCCTTCAGTTGGCGGGGAAACAACTCCACCACCTCCTATAGACACAAGTACAACTACTCCTCCAGTAGACACTACAACACCACCAGTTGATACCACTACTCCTCCAACTGACACTACAACTCCGCCTACAGACACTACTCCACCAACTGATACCACCACACCACCTGCAGATACCACAACAGCTCCTACTCCTGACCCAGTAGCTACTGCTGATCCTGCCCCAACAACACCATGATAATGAAGAATTTTTAATTTAGAAATTTTTAATTTTTAAATAATTATTAAATTTATGAAATACGATTTGGAAGAAAGAACAGCAAAATTTGGAGAAAATGTTATTGAATTTTGCCGTTCAATACAGCAAGACCCTATAGTCAAACCTCTTATTAGTCAGCTTATTCGTTCCGCTACCAGTATTGGAGCTAACTATATGGAAGCAAATCAAGCTAGTTCAAAAAAGGATTTCAGAAACAAAATTGCCATATCCAAAAAAGAAGCTAACGAAACCAAACACTGGTTTCGTATGATAGCCAAATCAAATCCAGAAAATAATCCTAAATGCAAAGAATTATGGAAAGAGGCTCATGAATTTGTGTTAATATTTGGTAAAATCATGAATACTTGTGATATTAAAGTTTTAAAAATTGATGATTAAGAAATTATTTTTTAAATTAAAAATTAAAAATTTGTAATTTACCGCATCGAAGATGGAAATTAATTCAAAAAAAAGAATAGCAAAGAAAATAATAATGAAGACTCTGTCGCTCGTTTTAATTTTCTTCCTTTCTTACGCCGATGTTTATGCAGCGACCGTGACAGTTTTTCTTTTAACTGGTGCCGGTACTACTCAAAGCTGGGCTATTCCTTTGGATTGGAACAATTCCAGTAATACTATTGCTTGTATTGGATCTGGGGGGAATGGAGCAAATGCTGCTGCTACTACTAAAGCAGGAGGTGGAGGTGGTGGTGGAGCGTCTGCTTCGACTACAAACGTGACTTTAACATCTGCATCTGGACTTGTTACTTATAGAATTGGTGCTAATGGAAATTCAAATGATACATGGTTTAATGGTGTGGCTAGTACTTCTGCTACGATATCTTGTGCTGGAGGTATGAATGCTGTAGGCAATACTGGTGGTACAGGAGGAAAAATAGGTGCAGGAAACTCCACTGCTGGTATTTTTGCTGGAGGTAACGGAGGTGCGGGAAGAAATGGGGCAAACAGAGCAGCTGGCGGTGGCGGTGGGGGTTCAGCTGGACCTTATGGTGCTGGTAAGGGTGGTGGAAATGGAAACAATGCCAATAACGGTGGTGCTGGTGGCGGTGGCTCTAATGGTGGAGGTTCTAACGCTGGTCAAAACAGTCAAACTGCTGGTGGAGGTGGTGGAAGGGGTACATGGGGAAATGGTGCTGGTTCTGGTGCAGGTGGAGTTGGCACATTTGGTGGTGGTGGAGGTGGCGGTAGTAAAGGCGCCGCTGGTAATAGTGTGGGTGGAAATGGTGGGATGGATACGACTTATGCTGGTACTTATGGTGCTAGCGGTGGAGGAGGTGGTGGCGCTGGCGGTAATGGTATAGGAGCAAACGGAGGGAGAGGAGGAACTTATGGAGGAGGTGGAGGTGGAGGTGGAGGGTCAAATAATGGTACAGCTATATTGGGTAACGGTGGTGTTGGTGGTCAAGGTATTATATTTATAACTTATGATACACAAGCTACTTCTGCCAGAGTTATAAGATTAAAAGGTGGTACACGTCTGCTCGGAGGAGCAAGATTAAGGTAAATATATAGACTAAAATTACAAAATATGTAAAAATAGTAAATATGACAGAAAACCCAATATATATAAGGAGAAAAATCGATACTAAAATACAAGAGTATTTGAAAATGCCGGAAATATTGGCCATCGTTGGCCCTAGGCAATCCGGAAAAACAACTTATTTGGAACACCTTATTTCTGAAAAAGGAGGAAAGTTTATATCTTTTGAAGATGTAGACACCTTAAATCTTTTTAATAATGACATAAAAAAGTTTATAAAAACCTTTCTTTTGGATACTAATCTGTTGTGTATAGACGAATTTCAATATGCCAAAGCTGGAGGGAAAAATCTTAAATATATTTTTGATACGCATAAAGGCAAAAAGATTATTATTTCAGGTTCATCTGCGATTGATATCACTATTCATGCTCTGAAGTATTTGGTGGGCAGAGTTATTGTCGTCAATTTTTGGCCATTTGATAAAGACGAACTCAAAACGGTTTTTCCAAATTTTACAGAAAGAGAATTGTATGATTATTATGCAACTTATGGCGGATATCCGAGAGTGGCGATTGCTTCAACTGATGAAGAAAGGAAAGTGATGCTCAAAAATATATACAACACATATTTTTTGCGCGAAGTGAAAGACGTTTTGGGTTTGGTTGACGAATATAAAATACAAAAACTTTTAACATATCTTGCACAAAGCACTGGGTCTAATTTGAGCTACTCTAAGATATCGAATATTTGTGAACTTAATCAGCGGGATGTGCGGAAATATCTGGAATTTATGAGTAAAACATTTGTGGTTTATCTTGTAAAACCATTTTTCACTAACAAACTAAGAGAGATCGTTAAACAGCCTAAAACTTACTTTTTTGATATAGGTTTTCTTAATCATATTTTATCGCATGAAACTCATTCTGGAAAAAGACTTGAACAAGTTATATTGATGGAACTCGTTAAAGCGGATTTTAATATAAAATATTGGAGAAACAAACAAGATAGGGAAATGGATTTTGTGGTTTACAAAGACAATAAAATAATTGTGGCTTTAGAATCAAAAATTGGCGGAAAACATACAGAAAGTTTCAATGAATTTAAAAAAAATTATTCTGGTATAGAAGCAAAAATAGTGACAGAGAGCAATGTTTTTGAGATAGTGGACTTTTTGAAAAAATAAAATGACAAATAAATATAAAAAAATAGTTTTGGTAATTGTGATTTTATTTTTATTAATAATAACAGGCGTTGTTTTTTATTTGTTTGCCAGTAAAAATTTCACAGACTCTCTCTATCCGGTAGAAACCGGCACACCTTATACTGGGCTTGTGTCAGAAGACGCTCGAGCTGATTTACCAACCTCAATACCGTCCGTCAATCTTTCTGGCGGATTAGTGAAATACGAAAATGATTATTATAACTTAAAATTGAGTTATCCAAATAATCTTTCAGTTTCCGAATTTGCCGAGAATGGGGGAGGGAGGACTATTGTTTTTGAAGAAGTTGGTGTGGAAAATGGAAATGGTTTTCAAATATTCATTACTCCTTACAAATTTGAACAAATAACCAAAGAGAGATTTAAAATGGACGAACCATCGGGTGTTATGCAAGAGCCAGTGGAAATCATAATAGATGGTATCAGGGCCACTATGTTTTTTGGTAAAAATGGTATTATGGGCGAAACTAGAGAAGTGTGGTTTATAAAAGGAGGGTTTTTGTATGAAATTATGACCTATAAAGATTTGGATGAATGGCTTAGCAAAATAATGGCAACATGGAAATTCACACAATGACAAACGACAAATTGATAAAATATTCTAAAATAGTAGTTTTTGTTTTGATTTTGGTTTTTTATGCTTCGTCTGTGACATACAAAATAGATTTGCCGGCTGCTCAGGATCTACCAAGAGAAATAAATAATGGGGAGATGATTTTGAAGGGGAATTATGACGTACTAACAAAAAATGTTTATTCTTATACTGAACCCAATCAACCTTTTGCTAATCACCAATGGTTTTCCGGTGTGGTTTTCTTCCTTTTGTATCAAGCTGTCGGGTGGGACGGCATGGTTATTTTTAAAGTTATTTTTATTTTACTAACTTTTTGTCTGCTTTTTTATATTACAGCCAAAAGAAGTAATTTTTGGCTGGTTACTTTATTTTCTATACCAGCCATAATAATTTTATTCGGAAGAAGTGCTTTGCGCCCAGAGATTTTTAGTTACTTACTCATAATTGTTTATTTTTACCTGCTTTTTGATTTTGAAAAAAATCCGGAAAGTAAAAAAATCTATTGGCTTATTCCTTTGGAGCTTCTCTGGGTTAGTCTGCATTTATATTTTCCTATTGGGATTTTGATGACAGGCGGATTTTTTTTGGAAAAAATAATATTACATTTTAAGAATAATCCTTTACAGCAAAATCCTTATGCTAAAAAATTATTTTTGATTTTGGTAGGAATGATTTTGGTAATTTTTATAAATCCCTATGGTCTTTCTAGGGCTGTTTTTGCATTGCAAGTAAACAAAGACGCCAACTTTCCCGTTGCCAGTGCTGAACTGACTTCTTTGCCTCAATATTTCAAGACTTATCCCAAATCGGATAATATTCCAGCAGTAACTTTTGAAATATTTGCTCCTATTTTGATTTTGAGTTTCATTTGGGCTTTAATTTTCCGATGGTATAAAAAACAGCCACTTCTTTCCGATAATTATATTTTCTATTTACTGGCCAGTATAGGAACAATCGGTCTTGGTTTTTATATAATAAGAGCTTTGCCGTTTTTTGCCATAATATTTTTGTTGGCCATGTCTAATAATTTAAAAGGCAGTTATTTTGAATTTAAAGAATGGATTAAAAACAAGTGGCCAAAAAGGGAAAAAATCGTCGTTTTCGCGTCTATTATTTTTTTGATAACTGTTCTTTTATATTTAATATTGCATGATCTGAAAAAAACTAATTGGGCTGATTTTGGGATAGGTATAACTTCACAATCAGAAGGCTCTGAAAAGTTTTTCAAAGAAAACAATCTTATTGGTCCTATATTTAATGATAGTGATATTGGCAGTTATCTGATTTATTATCTCTTCCCGAAAGAAAGAGTTTTTTCCGACAATCGTTTTGGTGATGCGTATTCGGCAAGTTTTTTTAGCGATACTTATTTGCCGATGATTAGATATGAAGATAAATGGCAAGAGGGTTTAAAGAAATATAGTTTTAATGTGTTGTTTATCAATCATTATAATGGAATAGGTGGTATGCGTGATTTTATTTATCGGAGGATAAATGATCCGCAGTGGGCTTGGGTTTATGCAGACGATTATGCAGTGATATTGGTAAAAAATGTTACTAAAAACCGTGCAGTTATCGAAAAATATCAGATAACTTGGGATAATATAGAAAGTAGATTAAGTTATCTAAGTGAATCCGAAAATCTTGATGAACAGCTCGCTTATGCAGATTTATTAAATTTGTCGGGACATCAATATTTGGCCATGAACTCGTATATGAAATTTTTATCAGAGAGACCTTACGCAGGTAAAGTGTGGTATGCATTAGGAAGCACCGAATTAAATTTATATGATTTGTCGTACTCAAATCCTAGTAGAGCGATAATTTATTTAAATGAAGCTCTTACTAATGGGTGGAAAGCACCAGAAACTTATAGTTATTTGGCTCTGGCATATTTTAGATTAGGAGAATATGACAAAGCCAGAGAAGCAGTTAATGAAGAAATAAAAATTAATCCAGATAGTGAAGATGTTCAAAAATGGTTGGATACATTTTCTGGAATGAAATAAAATATGGAAACTCAAAATAACAAACCGAAAGTCATCGGTATAATACTGGCCTATAAACACGCCAAGTATTTGGAGGAACTTTATAAAAGTTTACCAAAGGAAGCTTTCGACGAAATAATTATTTCCAATGATGAGACTGGTGATGGAATTGAAAAGATTGCAGAGAGACTTGGTATAAAATGTTTTTCTCATCCACGTGGACACTATGGTGGCAATATGAAGTATGGTTTGAACAAAGCTATGGAGTTGGGAGGGGATATTATGGTAGAGATTCATGGCGATGGACAGTATGGCACTTCAGCTATTATTCCAGGGATTGCAAAAATGAAAGAGGGTTATGATTTTGTTATGGGTTCGAGGTTTATAAATACTTTTGAACCATTAGTGAAATATAAAATGCCGCTTATAAGATTTATGGCAAATGTTGGATTGAGTTTTATTGATAGATTAGTATTCAGGATTCCTATTTCCGAATTCCATTCAGGTTCTCGTTTTTATAGTCGCAAACAACTGGAATCAATACCACTACATCTCACTGCAAATGATCATTTGTTTAGTTTTCAGCTTATTTCTCTGACGATTTTCCATCGGCTTCGTGTCGCTGAAGTGCCGGTGATTTGTGATTACCGTAAAGAACATTCTTCTATCAAAATGAGCTGGGCGGTTAAGTATGCCTTTCAAACAATGGGAGTTTTAGTACAATACATTTTGGCGAAACTTGGATTTAAAACAACATTATTTATTAATTAATAAGATGAATTTCAATTCTATATTTAATAACAAGCGTGCTTTATGGACAATTTGTTTTGTTGTGTTAATTGTAATTATTGCTTTTTTCTCAGGAAGATATGTAAATCATCCGGAAGCGTTTTGTAAAGAATATTCTTTTTTGAATTCAGATACAACCTGTGGATTTCATGTGGTTATTGATAAAAAAGGATATAAAGATTTGAGATCTAAATTGATGGGTCAAATTGAAGATTATAAAAAACAAGGAAAAGTTGGGTTGGTCTCTATTTGGTTTCGCGATTTAAAATATGGTCCGACTTTAGGAATAAATGAAAGAGTTGATTTTATTCCGGCCAGTCTTTTGAAATTACCAATGGCAATAACCTATCTCGATTTGTCAGAAGATTATTCAGAGGTGTTGAATAAAACTGTTAAATATTCTAATCCAAATCCTGCATTACCAGTTCAAATATTTGTACCAAGCAAAAAAGTTGAAAAAAATGGAATATATTCAATTAAAGAACTGATAGAATATATGATTGTGTATTCTGACAATAACGCTGCGCAATTACTTTTTGAATATCTGAATACTAAATATCCTGAACAAAATTTGTTAGCCAATACTTTGCGTGATTTAGGAGTTTTGGGTTCAGGTTCTGACCTTTATTTGTCCGCAGTAAACACCAAAGAATACGCTTCAATTTTTCGTCTTTTGTATAATTCATCTTACCTGAGTAGAGAAAATTCAGAGGAATTGCTCTCAATGCTGGCAGATTCAGAATTTAAAGAAGGTCTTAATGCTGGTGTACCTGAAAATATAATTGTATCCCATAAGTTCGGTGAGCGCGTCCTAGATAATGGAGAGAGGCAACTTCACGATTGTGGGATTGTATATTATCCGGAAAATCCATACCAGCTATGTATTATGACCAGAGGTACTGATTATGATGATTTGAAAAGCGTAATTCAAGAAATTTCAAAAGAAATCTACACGGAATTTGATTCAAGAAAGATTGAATAAAATATATTTCTATATAATTTTGATTTCAGGAACAGGTACGATGAATTTCACACCTTTTTTCCTCAAGTCGCTTTCTTTGACCAATATTTCTTTGGCATAATTCCACGCCAAAATGAGAATATAATCAGGCCGTTCCTCTTTCATATATTCGGGGGGCATGATTGGGATGTGAGTACCGGGGGTAAATTTACCTTGTTTATATGGAGTGGTGTCAACGATATAATCCAACAAATCTTGTCTAATACCACAATATTGGAGCATAGTGTTGCCTTTGGCAGCACATCCGTAGCCGATGATTTTTTTGTTTTGTTTTTTCAAATCGGCAAGCATTTTTAACAAATCACTTTTCATTTTTTGAGGAACCAAGCCGAATTTTTTATATAATTTTGAATCGTGAAAACCGTTTTCTTTTTCTTCTTCGATCATTTTGACTACCGTTTTCTTGATTTTGTGAATTCCATTATTATGGCTGGCAAAAACTCTTAGAGATCCGCCTTGCGTATTTACTTTTATAACATCAAAAATTTGCAGTTCCCATTTTTGTAAAAGATTTATAAGGGGTGAAAGTGAAAAATAGCAGATGTGTTCGTGATAAGTATTATCAAATTCATTTTTACCTATCAAATCGGCGAGATATTGGACTTCAAACACGAAAACCCCGTCTCCATCAAGGAGTTCTTTTACTCCAGCCAGTATGCCGTGTATATCATCGGTATGAGCCAAAACGTTGTTGGCGGTGACCACTCCCATTTTGCCGTATTTTTTGGAAATTTTTTGGGCTTCATTTAAACCAAAAAAAATAGGCAGGGTAGGGATACCATTTTGGTTGGCAGTTTTGGCAATGTTTTTAGCCGGGTCCACACCTAAAATTTTTGTTCCAAATTGCTCAAAACATTTAAGTAAAAATCCGTCGTTACTACCTATGTCAAATACGTATTGCTTGGTTTGTGAAGGAAATTTTTCAAAAACATCTTCGGCATATTTTTTGAAATGCTCATGTAGAGGTTGTGAGGCTCTCGTGAAGTATCCGTAATATTCAAAAAGAGCTTTCCTGTCTACCCAGTCAGTCAGCTGGGCCAAATGGCAATTTGGGCAATAAGAGACTGAGAGTGGAAATTTTATTTCGGCTTTGTTCAAATCAACTTTGTTCAAATATGAATTGGCGGGTGCACTTTTGCCTAAATCTAAGTATTTTATGAGGCCTTTCTTTCGACAGGCGATACAAGACCGGCTTTTTTTGATTTTAATTTTGCTTTTTGGCATGTTAGAAGTTATACCATATAATTTAAAATTATGATAAAATAGTCGTAAATAAAATTTATAAAATTAACTTCTAAAATAATGAACGAAATAAGATTTAATAATCCGATGAGACAGACAGTGCCACTAATTCAAAAAGAGCCAATGGAATTTCCTAAAGAAAAAGAACCAAAGCCAAAAACTCAGCGCTCATTCAAAAAGTTTTTTATTGTCGTTAGCATTATTTTGCTTTTGACCGCTCTAGTCGTTTTGTTTAAATTTTCCGGAGGTGTCAATTTTTTGACAACAAATAATGGTGTCACCAATTTGACTCACAAAGCCGACCCTCTGGCTTCCGATTATTATGCCGTCTTCCTTGCCGATGATCAGGTTTATTTTGGTGAAATTGTTGAAAACAATACCAATGAAATGACCATGATCAATACTTACCGTATGCAACCTAACGGCCAGACATATTCTTTGGTCAAACTTACTGACGAAGCTTTTGGTTCCACCAATCAGATTTTCATCAACCGCAGTCAAATATTATTTTATGAACAATTGCGTAAAGACAGTCAGGTAGTTAAACTCATCGAACAGAAGTGAAAGAAAAGATAATTAAACATCGTTATCTTATTTGCGTATTTTTGGTAGGGCTAATTTTGGGTTTGGTCATTCATTTTAGTGTGATGATGACCAAATGTTTGCACCACTACTCTTTATTAAACCCTTTGCTCGCTTGTGGTGGAGAGCCAGTCATCAATAAAAGCAACTACACTACGTTTACTTCTTCTTTAAAAAATCAGATTGATATTTGGCAAAAACAGGGTGATGTCAAGCGCATCGGAGTTTACTTCCGTGATTTGCAAAATGGGCCGATTTTTGGAGTAAATGAAGATGAATATTTTGTGCCCGCCAGCTTGTTTAAATTGCCGGTAGCTTTAGCTGTTTTCAAATTGGCTGAAAGTAATCCCAATATTCTTAACCAATCTTTTGTGATGGGTCAAGTAGGAGAGGAAGAATATCAATATTTCAAACCATCAAAAAAGATACAATCCGGGCAAACTTATTCTGTAAAAGAACTCATAAATTATTCTCTAATTTATTCTGACAATTGGGCCAACGCCGCTCTCAACAAAGTCTTGCAAATACTCAACCCAAACAAAGATATCACTCACGAAACTCTGAAAGATTTGGGTCTTGATGACCCAACCAATGATTTTCAACAAAGTATCTCTGTGCGCGGTTTTTCTTCTCTTTTCCGACTGCTTTTCAACTCCTCTTATCTTTCTTCTGAATATTCTAATGAAGTTTTAAATATTTTAAGCCAGTCAACTTTTGATAAAGGTCTTGAAGCTGGCTTACCGAAAGGTATAAAAGTAACCAATAAATTTGGCGAACGCGATCTTCCCGATGGGACAGCTGAGCTTCATGATTGTGGCATTATTTATTACCCTAAAAATCCTTATCTTTTGTGTGTGATGACTTCAGGCAAAGATGATGACAAGCTAGCCTCCATCATCAGCCAAATCTCCAAAATGGTCTATGACGAAGTAAATTCCAGAGAAATATAATCATTATTTAGTCTAACTCTTTTCCACACTTTTTATTTGCTCTACTTAAATAGGGAGTTATACTTAATACAGGTTATTAAAATATTATAAACACCCTGTTTAATTGCCCTTGTTTTTAGTCAAAACATTGAGGCGAAGTCCCACGTCGCTCTAATTTCATAAGAGCTATGCGGGATAAAGGGATAAGTAAATAATTATGGAACAAAACGATCAGGGTATTCAAAATACCCAAAATAGTTCGGGTCATGGTAATGTTTTGGTCAAGAAGTTGGGACTCATCCTCTCAGTCTTCGTTTTTTTGTTGCCGGTATTTTTCGTACCGGTCGCTGGTATTGGTTTGTATGTAGCTAAAATCACACTTTTGGCTACCGGTTTGGTGGCGATTTTCGCCATCTTTTTGTCGTCGGTACTTTCTACCGGCGCGATTGAGATGCCTAAAGTCAAGTATCTCATCCCTATTGGAGCTTTCGCTTTGATCGCAATTTTGTCTTCAGTCTTTTCCGGTTCTATCGCTTCGTCGGTTGCTGGTTCGGTTTTTGATCTTGGTACTTCAGGATCAATTGTAATGCTAGTGTTTCTTATGTTCATGACTGTCCTTGCGGTCAAAAGTGTCGGTGTCGTCGGTAAGATAGTGACAGCTTTCATTTATTCAACCGTTGCTATGTCGGTTTATACTTTGTTTGCCGCTTTTGGGGCTTCTCTCATTCCAACATCGATAGCTTCCAAATTACCTATCTTTCTTTCTGGGGGTGCTATTGATACAGCTATTATTTTTGGGGCAGCCGTCATCTTGGCTCTTTGCGCCGTCAATATGTCTGAAGTGTCAAAAAAAATGCAATACATAATGTATGCACTCATAGCTTTTGCTCTTATCTTTATTGCCGCAGTCAAATTTACTCCGGTAGTCATTATCCTCGGCATTATTTCTCTGGTTTTCTTTGTATATATTTTGTCTTGGTCTGTTGGTCGTCCCACTTCCCCTGAAGATGCCCTTCAAGGGTCTCAAGATCGTAAAATTTCACTTTCTTCTCTGGCTGTCCTTATTGCTTCAGTCATTTTGCTTTTGGGTGGCACTGGTATTTCAGGTTTCTTCTCAAAAACTCTACGAATTCAAACTACCGAAATCAGACCAAATTTCCAGTCCACTATGGATTTGACTTTGTCATCTTGGAAACAAAATATCGCTCTTGGTGTCGGTCCAAACCGTTTTTCCGAGTTTTGGGCTCTGCATAAACCGGTAGAAATAAATCAAACTCAATTTTGGAATGCCGAATTTTATTCTGGTTCCGGTTTTATCCCAACTATGGCTATTACTACCGGCCTTCTTGGTCTCCTGTCCCTCCTCGCTTTCATTGTGATGTATCTTTTGACGGGTGTGAAAGCTATCTTTGCTCAGGCCAATGCCGGGCGTTCACGATATCTTTCAACGGCATCATTTTTAGTGTCTTTGTATTTTTGGATTATGCTTTTCCTTTATACTCCAAGCATAGTGATAATGGCTTTGACTTTCATTTTTACCGGACTCTTCACTGCTACTCTAGTCCCTCAGGGTATTATCGGTTCATGGAAGATTAATATTTTCTCAAATCCAAAAACCAATTTCTTGTCAGTACTTTCTATTGTCATCTTACTGATTATGTCTGTGGCTGGCGGTTATTTCGTTTGGGAAAGATCGGCTGCAGCAGTTGTATTTGAAAAGAGTGTTTTGATTTACCAGCAAAATGCCAATGTAGCGGAAGCTAGGACTTCAATCGCCAAATCTTTAGGTATGGTACAAAGTGATGTTTATTGGCGAGGACTGACCGAAATTTCTCTCAATGATTTTGGCAGAGTTTTGGGTGGTGTCACCAATCAAAATCAAATGACCGATGCTATAAGGACAGAAGCCCAGGGTCTTATCGCTGATTCTGTGGAATCAGCCAAAAGAGCGGTGGCACTTGATGGGGGCAATTTCCAAAACTGGTATGCTTTGGCGAGAGTTTATGAAGTCTTGGGTTCAAATGGAGTAGAAGGTTCTTTAGAAAATGCTCGTAGTACTTATGTTGAAGCCGCTTTACGTTCTCCAAACAATCCTTCAGTACCACTCGCTTTGGCTCGACTTGATGCTTTGGCCGGGAGAACTGAAGAAGCTAAGGCCAATATTGTCAAAGCCCTGGAGCTCAAAAACAATTATACCGATGCTTACTTTACTTTGGCTCAGCTTCAGGTAGCTCAAAATGATATTGCTTCAGCAATAAAATCTGTTGAAGCGGCTGTGGTCGTAGAACCAAACAATACCGGTCTTTACTTCCAACTCGGCATGCTCAAATATAATCAAAAAGATTATGCTGGAGCCGCTAGTGCTCTCGAATCTGCGGTAAAGCTTGTTCCAAGTTATGCTAATGCCAAATATTTCTTGGGTATGGCTTATTACAAGATTGGTCGCAAAGACGATTCTTTGAAGCAATTTGAAGAAATCAAAGCTACCAATCCGGACAATACCGAAGTGGCTCTCATTGTAGAAAACATGAAAGCTGGCAAAGAACTCTTTGCTGATGCTAAACCTCCGGTAGATAAAACTCCGGAAAAGAGGTCAGAACTTCCAATCAAGGAAGGGAACTAAAAGAGATAAAGGAAATAATCTCAGAACGGCTCAACGACGTTAGTCGTTGAGCCGTTTTTGTTATATAAGTCTTATTCGACTTATTAAACCTATAAATCTTATTTGAGCTATCAGATTTATTAATATTTTGTTAGAATAATCTTATGAAAAAAATCACTCACATTATTATTTCACTGGTACTTATAATGCTTTTTTTATATTTCTCCAACATTATCCCTTCTTTTTCATATTCTCGCATTCAAGCAGTAAATGCTCTAAAAATGCAGTTGTATTCTATACCGGAGCTGGGATCTAATTATAAACAAGACGGTACGAGTTTGATATTAAATAATATAGAAGATAAAGACTTGAGAGTCAGCATTGGTGATGCTCGTGGTAAAGAATTTAAACCCGAATTGAACCTAGACAAGTGGCAGGGTGAAGTCAAAATGAAAATATCAGCCCCTACAGATAGTCAAGAGGTGAGTTTCGATAAAGAAAAAATAAAAATAAACACAGAAAATATCGAATACAGAATGTATGATATAAGTACCGCCGAAAATTCTGGTAAATTTGAATTGGATGCTATCGTCAAAGAAAAACCCAATACAGATGTTTTTGAATGGAATATTGAAACTGAAAATTTAGATTTTTTCTACCAAGCTCCTCTCGACGAGGAACGAGAGAGGAGTTTGTCCCGCGGAGCTTCAGCGGAGTGGGACGGCGTCACTTGCATCCCTACAGAATGTAAAAACAAACAAGGAATACCAGTGATGCAACGTCCTGAAAATGTCGTCGGTTCTTATGCTGTTTATTACAAAGGAGGCAAGAGTGGAGACTATTCAAAAATGGGGGGCAAAAATTACAAAACTGGTAAAGCTTTCCATATTTATCGACCCCTCGTCACAGATGCGAAAGGCAAAAAAGTTTGGGGAACATTAAATGTTGACACAAAAACAAACAAGCTTTCCGTCACTATCTCCAAATCTTTTCTTAACTCCGCTACTTATCCTATTATCGTTGACCCGACATTTGGATATGAAGGGTCAGGAGAAACTGAATTAACTAGTATTAATAACAGAGCTTATTTGTCCCTTGGTATCCCTGTAGAAGGGGGTGGAACTGTAAATACTGTAAAAATTAGTGCAAGAAAGGTACCTGCATCGATGAGTGATAGTGTTGGCAAGGGGGTAATATGGTTAAATTCTAATGGGACCATAATTACAAATGGAGTAGGGGGAACCGTTACTATAAATAATGCAACAAAGCAATGGTGGACAATGACATATACTACTGTTCCGACAATTATTAACGGAACACCATATCTTGTTGGAGTGGTATTGGATGGGACTAATGCAAATTTATATTATGATTCAGGTTCTTCTGGAGAAGGTGGATATGATACTAATGTTTATGCAACTCCAGAAAATTTAGATGCAGTCCCGGCTACTAACAGTACTTATAAATTTGGTATTTACGCTACCTACACTGTTACTCCTAAACCTGCTGGTTCGGTGCAAATAAAAAGCGGTGTAAAAATCAAAGGTGGTGTTGGTATTGGGGGTGCCAAAATAACTAACCCAGCATCACAATCACTAGTAGTTACTGATAATTTTAATCGTGCAGACGAAAACCCACTTGGAAATGGAAATTGGACTGTAGCTACTGGATTTCAACCACTTAAAATTGTTAACAATCAAGTTCAACCAGCTTTCGCGTTTGGTATTACTCAAATAGAATATTGGTCAAGTAATACATTTAATGATAACCAGTATTCACAAGCAACAATTGTTAATCTTGCTAACGCTTGTGGCCTTGCTCTTAATTTTTCGGGTAATAATGGTTACACTGCTTGGTATCATGGTTCAGATGACGTCAGACTCCAACAAGTTACTAATGGTACTCCTACTACACTCACAACTTGGGGTAGTCTTGGTATAGGTGCAGGTCAGGTCATGAAATTGACTAATGTGGGGGGTGTTATAACTCTTTATTTAAATGGATCACAAAAAGGTACATATGATGACTCTGCCAGTCCTGTTACCGGTGGTTCTCCTGGTCTTGAGACTTATGGTACTAGTTTTGTAGCTACTTTTGATGATTGGGAGGGGGGGAATATATAATTGAGGTATCCACTTTACATTGTTTATTTTTAGTTAGATTGCGTTAAAATAGATAGTGAGTATAACAAAAATAAATAGAACAAAAAGTAAGAATTATTAATATTTTTAATATCTAAATTATTTAAATATATGGAAGAAGAAAAAATACAGTCGGTTCAAAATCCAGCACCAACACAGGTGCCGGTAGAAGCTGACAAAAAGAAAAAAATATTTCTTATGATTGCTGGGATTGTTGCAGTTTTGGTTTTAATTGCTGTTTTGTTTGTTTATCAAGTTGGTTCCAAATCTGGCAAGGCCACTGTTACTTGGAATCCAAATACCGAACCTGATCTTGCTGGTTATAAAGTTTATTATGGTACATCGGCACGCACCGGTGACTGCCCTAAAGATGGTGGTTATAAACAAAATATAGATGTAGGTAAAGTTACCGAGTATCAGTTGACTGGACTGAGAAATGACAATACTTATTATTTCTCAATGACTTCATATGATAAGAGTGGCAACGAAAGCTGTTTTTCTGCTGAAGTAAAAAAGATGATTGATAAAAATTCTGTATCGGAAAAAATAAATTTGGCCTTAGCAATTTTTGGCCTTTAAAAATAATCTAAAATAATAATGAAATATAAATACATATTAATAACAGCTTTTGTCGCTATCAGTTTTTTGTCTGTAGGTCACAAAGCTTCAGCTGGTTCAGCGACTGTTAGTTGGTATGCTAATAGTGAACCAGATTTAGCGGGCTACAGAGTTTATTATGGGACTTCAGCCAGGACGGGGACTAATCCGAATACTTGTACTTTGTGTGGGTATTCTACATACCAAACAGTTACCGGTGCAACAACATATACTTTTAACAGTTTAACTGATGGAGTATCTTATTATTTTTCAGTGGCTGCTTATGATACTACCGGTAATGTGAGTGCTTTTTCGAGTGAAGTAAGTAAAGCTATTCCAGCTGTAGGAGGGGATGTCACTGCTCCAACTGTGCCTTCAAGCCTTGCCGCATCGGCTGTTTCTTCATCACAAATCAACCTAACATGGACGGCTTCATCCGATGCTGTAGGTGTCACGGGGTACCGAGTAGAGAGATGTTCTGGAGCCGGTTGTTCAAATTTTGCTCAAATAGCAACACCTTCAAGCAATTCTTATAATGATACTTCGCTTTCTGCAAGTACTGCTTATAGCTATCGGATAAGAGCTCATGATGCTGTACCAAACTTATCAGGTTATTCTTCTACAGCAAGTGCTACGACTCAAGCAGCAGCTGTTACCCCAGTTACACCTCCTCCTAGTAGTAGTGGCGGTGGCGGTGGCGGTGGCGGTGGAGGTGGTGGGGGCGGAGGCGGAGGAAGTTCTAATGTTGTTACTACTACAAACATTGTGGTTGTACCAATAACTACTCGTTTAGTTTTAGGTTCAGTTGGTACCGAAGTCACATCTCTGCAAAACTTTTTGGTTAAACAAGGTTACTTAACAGCAAGCAGTGTTACTGGTTCATTTAACTTGGCAACTCAAGTTGCTGTTCAGTCATTCCAAAAAGCAAATAGCATAGTCATTTCAGGTACTCCAGATACTACTGGTTTCGGAGCAGTCGGTCCAACAACACGAGCTAAAATTAACTCTTTACTTGTAATATCACCTGTTGGATCTGTTACAGCAGGGGTACCAGTTAATACAATAATAATTCCTCTTTCTAGAAAATTAGTTGTTGATTCTCGTGGTCCAGACGTGATTGTTTTGCAAAATTTTTTGATAAGCAAAGGATATTTAGCTTCAGGTAATGCTTCAGGATATTTTGGTATGATGACTCGAGCCGCTGTCCAAGCTTTCCAAAGAGCAAACGGTATAGCCACTTCGGGTACTCCAGAGACGACTGGCTATGGAGCTGTAGGTCCTACAACTAGAACTAAAATAAATGCTTTGCTTGGAGGAGTTTCTTCTGTTGGTGCAACTTCAAATGTTTCCGCTCAAGCTCAACTTCAAGTTTTGCAAAAACAAGTTCAAGAACTTTTGTTGAAAATGCAAAAAACTCAATAATAAATATGTTAGTATAGTTGGTAATGGTCAAACGCATACTAGGCATATTTCATAAGGAGATTTCTGGTCTTCATCAAGCCGCTTATCTTTTGGGATTCTTTGCTTTATGCAGTCAAATTTTGGCTCTGGTAAGAGACAGGATTTTGGCGTCTCAATTTGGCGCCACTAGCACGTTGGATTTGTATTATGCTGCTTTCCGGATTCCGGATTTTATTTTCATCACGGTGGGTTCTATGGTGTCGGTTTCGGTTCTTATCCCGTTTATCATTGAAAGGTCACAAAAAGATGGAGACGGTGGTAAGAAATTTATCAGCAATATTTTTTCTTTTTTCTTTCTTTTTATTGTGGCGACTTGTGCTGTGGTTTTCTTTTTTGTGCCATCACTTTGTAAATATCTTTTCCCGGGGTTTGACCCTAGCAATCTTTCCCAAGTTATTTCTTTGACCAGAGTGCTTTTGCTTTCGCCGATTTTCTTAGGGCTTTCCAATATTTTTGGTACTTTGACTCAAGCTCGCAAAAGATTTTTCCTTTTTGCTTTGAGCCCGATATTTTATAACCTCGCTATTATCGCTGGCATAATATATTTATATCCAAAATTTGGCCTTATCGGTTTGGTTTATGGAGTGATTTTGGGCGCTTTCTTTCATTTTGCTATACAAATTCCGTTTGTGATTCAACATGGTATCTGTCCGAAATTTGAATTTAAATATAATTGGAGCGACATAAAAAAAGTACTTTTCATCTCTGTCCCGAGGACTTTTACTCTGGGTTCCGACAATATCTCTATGATGTTTTTGATTTCTTTTGCTTCACTTATGACTGCCGGTTCTATTGCGGTTTTTAATTTTTCTTTTAATTTGCAATCAGTGCCACTCACTATCATTGGTGTGAGTTATTCTCTGGCTGCTTTTCCTATTCTTATTCAAACTTATCTCTCTGGTGATTTGAAAAAATTTACCGAGCAGATGATAAACTCGGCACGCCATATTATTTTTTGGTCTGTTCCGATAGTGACATTGTTTATCGTCCTCAGGGCCCAAATCGTCAGGACTATTTTGGGTGCTGGGCATTTCAATTGGTATAACACTAGGCTAACCGCAGCGGCACTGGCTATTTTTGCGGCCTCTATTATATTTCAAAATTTAACACTTTTGTTTGTCAGAGCCTATTATGCCGCCGGCAATACCAAAAAACCTTTAATCGCCAAAGGTATAAATGCTTTGTTTACAGTGGCTCTCGGGTATGGGTTTATGGTTTTGTATACCAAGTCACCTTTGTTCAAAGACATAATGGAAACCGCTCTGCGCGTGAAAGATATTCCTGGGACAATCATTTTAACTTTGCCTCTAGGTTGGTCTATTGGAGAATTTTTCAATATGGTGGTTTTGTGGACTCTTTTTCAAAAAGATTTTAAAGGATTTTCTAAAAAAGTTATGAAAACTTTTTTCCAAATTTTTACCGCTTCGTCTGTTATGGGATTTGTGGCGTATAATCTTTTGAATATTTTTGACAAAGTTTTTGATTTAGACACAATGTTAGGAATATTTATGCAAGGATTTCTCGCGGGTCTTGGTGGTATTTTTGCCGGAGTTTTAGTTTTGTGTCTTTTCAAAAATGAAGAACTCAAAGATGTTTGGAACACTTTGCATAAAAAAATATTTAAACCAGAGACTTCTGTTATTGGTCCTGATGCCGAAATGCAATAACTGACTCTTTGTGCTTTAATACTCTCTATGATGAATATCAGAAATTTTGGCATTATAGCCCACATTGATCACGGCAAATCTACTTTGGCGGATAGGATGTTGGAGCTGACTGGTACTATAGAAGCTCGCAAAATGAAGGCTCAGGTTTTGGATAATATGGAACTTGAACGCGAGCGCGGTATCACTATCAAAATGCAACCAGTGCGAATGATTTGGAAAGATTACATTTTAAATTTGATAGATACTCCAGGGCATATAGATTTTTCATATGAAGTTTCGAGGGCACTCGGGGCGGTTGAGGGTGTTGTACTTTTAGTTGATGCTACGCAGGGTGTAGAAGCGCAGACACTTTCGGTACTTACTATGGCTAAAGATTTGGGTCTTGTTATAGTGCCGGCACTTAGCAAAATAGATTCGCCACTTTCAAGAGTGGAGGAAATAAAAGCAGAAATAGTTTCTTTATTGGGTTGCCTAGAAGAAGATATAATAGAAACTTCCGGTAAGACAGGCGAAGGTGTTGAGGCACTTTTAGAGGCAATAATAAAAAAAGTGCCTCCACCGAAAGCAACTAAAGAAAATAATTTACAGGCATTAGTTTTTGATTTTAAATATTCTACTCATAAAGGTATTATCGTTTTCGTAAGAATTATGCAAGGTGAAGTTAGAGCCAGAGAAAACTTGATTTTCAGAGTGGCTGGACAAAAATTTGTGGCTTTGGAAGTGGGTATTTTCCATCCTGAAGAAGTGGCAGTGGAGAAACTTTCTGCTGGGGAAATTGGCTACATTGTGACCGGTATCAAAACTCCGGGTATTGTCTCGGTTGGAGACACTATTGGTAAAGAAAAAGAAATTGCTTCCGCTCTAATGGGTTATAGCGTACCGATGCCGGTGGTTTGGGCTTCAATTTTTCCTGAAGATCAAAGTGATTTGCTTTTGCTCCGTCAATCTTTGGCCAAGCTCAAACTTACCGATTCTTCTCTGTATTATGAAGAAGAATCTTCTGGAGTTTTGGGTAAAGGTTTTCGTTGTGGTTTTCTTGGGATGCTTCATCTTGAAATTATCACCGAAAGATTAAAAAGAGAATTTAATTTGGTATTAGTCATCACTCAGCCTTCTATTACGTATGAAGTGACTTATAAAGGAGGTAAAACAGAAAAAATTTATTCGCCAGCATTTTTCCCCGAAGATGGTTTTATAGAAAAAGTTTTGGAGCCGTGGGTTAGTGCTCATATTATTGCTCCAGCTCATTATGTTGGTAGTTTACTACCTTTGCTTTATGAACATGAAGCGGAAATACTTTCTACTGAAAGTTTTGGTGACGGCAAGACCAACATAAAAGCTTTGATGCCCCTTCGTGAACTGATGCGTGGGTTTTTTGATAAATTAAAAAGCGTCTCTCAAGGTTATGCTTCGCTTTCTTATGAAAAAGCGGAGATGCGTGAAGCCAATGTGACCAAACTTGCGATTTTAATCGGCGGTGACGAAGAGCCGGCGCTTTCTCGTGTGGTTTCAAAAAGGATTGTGGAAAAAGAAGCGGAAATTTTAGTAGAAAAATTAAAAAATCTTTTGCCTAGGCAAATGTTTGAACTCAAAATTCAAGCTCAATCGGGTGGCAGGATTCTCTCTTCCCGCACCATCTCAGCTTTCCGCAAAGATGTTACTCAGCATATGTATGGTGGCGACATTACTCGCAAAATGAAATTGCGCGAAAAGCAAAAGAAAGGCAAAAAGAAAATGAAAGCCAGAGGCAAAATCTCCATCCCTCAGGAAGTGTTTATAAAAATAATGCGTCCAGATTAATTAATTTACCCAAGGCGTATACATGAGTATCATACCTAAGACTAGGAAAATAGATATTATGTACCACGCTACTTTTATAACTTTTCGGGCTTTTGGATTCCACAACATATTGTTATTATTATAGCATATAATAAGGATAATAACATGCGAGGTATCAAGACAAAAGATAATAATAAATGGAAAAAGATAGCGGCTGTTTCAGCCTTATTTTTGGTTTTAATTATTTTGGCCAATTCGGTGCGTAAGGTATATAACAAAAGAGTTGAATCTGAAGCAACTTTGGTCCGTATGAAAAATGAGCTGAAAAATTTGGAAGATAGGCAAAAAAATTTGAGCGCTTCTTTAGAGAGACTCAAGACTGTAGATGGTTTGGAATTTGAAATGCGTAAGAAGCTCAATGTAGCCCAAGCTGGAGAGAGTGTGGCTATTATCGTAGACTCACCAGAGCCGACCATGACTTCTGTTGTCCAAATTTCAGGCTGGCAAAAATTTAAGAATTTTGTGGTAGGATTGTTTAAATAAATCCTGCTTTCGCAGGCTATCGTAGCAGGCATTGCCCGCCGTAGCCTGCTACTGCAGGCGAAGGCGGGTATAGTTTAGTGGTATGATGCGACCTTCCCAAGGTTGAGACGCGAGTTCGATTCTCGCTACCCGCACAATAATTTGCTAAAATTGAAAGATGAAAAAACTCACCTATACTATTGTCTTTCTCATTCTTTTAGCTACTGTTTTGTATTTATTTTCTTCAAATTTGGAAAATTCAGAGATTTTAAAACTTTCAAATGGAGAAGTTGTTAAAATTCAAAACATTGATGAAAATATTGGTGAAGATATTATCATAAAATCTGACAAATCCGAGTATAAAAGTCCGACTTCAGCTGAAATATATTTGTCGGTTGCTGGTGGCAAAACGGACGAAACAAAATTCGTTCAATTTCTCTTTCCTATTGATGGTTCCAAGATTGAAAAAGTAGAAATAAAAAATGGTGATGTCTGGGAACCTTTGGTAGTATCCAGTGGTTCGATTGAAAGTTCTCATTCAGACGAAATCATTGAGGCTATAAAAAAACAAAAAGGAATTCCTGAAACACATAGTTCAATCGGATTCGTAAGTCTCATCAATACCACCGGAACCTCAATTCTCCGACTCACTATTTCATATCCTGAAAAAACGATGGGTGAATTTTGGGTGGAAGCTTTTGGAAATAAAGGTTCCTATGGTCTCCTCGACCCCTCATATGGTTATGACCCTACTCTTGTTGGTTATTGGAAATTTGATGAAGGCTCGGGAAATGTGACCGGTGACTCATCCGGAAACAACAATACCGGCTCTATAACTGGGGCTACTTGGACGAGTGGAAAGTTGGGGAAAGCATTGAATTTTACAAGTTCGCAGAATAATTATGTGAACTTGGGTCAACCGGTGTCTTTGCAGATTACCGGCGCTATGACTATTTCTGCTTGGGTGAAGCAAGCTTCTTTGACTGATTATAATCAGATTGTTTCAAAAGCAGCTTCCAGTGGTCAACGAGGTTGGGGACTCAGATGTTCTTCTTCTAATACAACTTGTGAATTTCATATTGCTTCTGATACTGATACTCAAATTCATGTTGGTAGTGATACATCGGGTATATCAAAAACCGGAGTATGGATGCATCTAGTTGGTGTTTACACCCCTTCAGTTTCTCTTGAAATTTATAAAGATGGTGTTTTGGTTGAAAGAGATATTGCTAGTATTCCTGCATCTCAATTTGATCAAGCAGTAAACGCTAGTATTGGTTCGCGTTCAAATGCCAGTCTCTTTTTTGATGGATCCATTGATGATGTGCGTATCTACAACCGTGCTCTATCAGGAACAGAGGTGGTAAAATTGTATAAAAGTGGAGTTACGAAATTGTATAAAACTGGTACGGCAAAAATAAATTCTTCCCAGGTTGGGAAGATAAAGGATGGTTTAATTGGTTATTGGACATTTGATGGAAAAGATTTAAGCGGTACCAATGCTTACGACCGCTCACCAGTTGGTACTAACACAGGCACTATCACTGGTGCAGTTACTACTATTGGTAAAGCGGGTCAGGCGCTTAAGTTTGATGGAACCTCTGCTTATGTTAGTTCTGGTAATGTCTCTAACAGTTTACGAACTATTACATTTTGGATCAAAACTCCGGGTACGGCCGATACAACTTATTTTAAAGGTAATTTAGATGATATTCGTTTTTATAATCGCGTTCTTTCTGTTTCGGAAATCAAACAGCTTTATAATATGGTAGGGACAGCACCCGCCCTTTCTTCAGCTAGTCCGACTGCTAAGATCTTAGATTTAGATGGCGGTACTACTTATGTAGATGTTGTAAACGGCACGATTACTCCACACAATTTTTCTGGGACTATTTATGTTGATGGCGTAGTTTCATCTACTATAGACGACAGTTGGCGTTTTGTTGTTATTACTACCGATTCAACTGTCAACGCCAGTGCTGTGGCAATGGGGAGAGTAGGATCACCTTCTTTGGTGGTTACTGATGATTTTCTCGGAAGTGCTAACCCACTTGGTGGTGATTGGACTACTGCTGTAGGAACAAGTGCAATGAAAAAAGTCTCCAATGAGGCAGGTGGAAGTGCACCTAATGCTACTAATGCAGCTTATTGGAATGCTAATGTATTTAACAATGATCAGTATGCTCAAATCAAAGCACTGGGTTGGGGAGGCGGTGGTTATGATAGTCCTGGAGTCATACTTCGTCACAATGGTTCTGATTTTTATACCGTTTATGTAAACTATAATGCTAGTAGAATATATTTTACTCGCTACAATGGAGGAGCTTACACAAATGTTGGGGGAACTTCGTACACCACTTATACCTTTACTGCTGGTCATACATTAAGAGCAGAAATTGTTGGAAATGTAATAACTGCTTATGATGACGGAGGCGTTATTAGTACAAGGACAGTGACTGGCGCAGATATTATATCTTCAGGTAGCCCTGGTTTGTATTGTTATTCTGGAGATACAACTATGCGTATTGATGATTTTGAAGCGGGGGATTTGTAGTTTGATATGGATAATTTATTGATGATATAATAATAAAATGAAAAAACTTATTCTGATAATTATTTTTGCATTATTTGTATCAATTCCGGAAGCAAAAGCAGTGGTAGTTTTCGAAGATAGTTTTGATGAGCACAATGATTGGGAGATGGATACTCAATTAACTTATCCTAATGCAGTTAATTGTTTTCTAGGAAATTGCCCATGGACAAACCAACCACCTTCAGGGTGGACCGTTGGTCGCATTGGTGGATATATGACTGATGGTGGGTGTTCAAATCCGGGCAACAAATTGATGTATATTGATCAATATGCTGGATACCCAACAGAAACAAATAGTTGTAATGGTAGTTCTGGAAAGTGTTTAACTTTTTGGGCGGAATCTTGCGGATCTTCCGCTTTTGATAACTCTGATGGAGATATGGGTTTTGATTTAGGTTCACCATATCAAGAGTTGTATGTGAGATTTTATATGAAATTTAAAAATGGTTGGCTATGGGGTCAAGGTGGTCAAGGTGGAGGAGATTATCCACAAATGAAGCTTGGCCATTATCAGTATTGGGATGGAGTGAGTAATCCTTGGGTATATTTTAATGGTGATATAAATTGGCCAGCAACAGTCCCAGGACTTCAGGGCTATGACCCAACAGACGGCCATCGTTGGACGCTCGCAGTTAGGCCTTATTGTCACGATAATCATAATTCCAATTGTCGTTATACTGGGACACCAGGTCAAACTTGGCTTGGAGAACAAGCTGATGCTTCGGGTTTTATACAAACTGATACGAGTGGAGATTTTTATGCCAGAGGAAATTTCACAGCTTCGAATGCCGGAATAATGGATGGTGCGTGGCATCAAGTCACTCTCCGTATAAAAACTAATACTTGGAACGGGAGTTCGTGGAATGCTGATGGAGTTTATCAATTTTGGTTAGATGATGTTTTGCAGGTCTCGAGGAGTAATGTGATGTGGTTTGGGACAACCGCTGGTGGCACAGCCGAAAACCCACCCGTCAGAGGTTTTAGATTAATTTCTTTTGGTGGTAATACCAACAATTATTTCGCTACTTCTGGTACTAATGCTGGAGGAAATAGAGAACAATGGTATTCTTTAGACGATATTATTGTTAGCACTACCGCTATCCCAGGTGATTATGTAATAGGTGGTGGCACTCCTCCTCCCGCTGATACCACCGCACCTTCCGCTCCCACCGGCGTTGCGGTACAATAAGATAAAGATATTTGTAATTTGTTAAATATAAAAATTAAATTAAATAATATGAAAGATAGAAAATTATTTGTGTTGATGGTAGTGGTGATAGTAACTTTTTCTTTTTGTCGAGAAGTTTATGCCGGTTCGGCGACTATTTTGTGGAACGCCAATAATGAGTCAGATTTGGTGGGTTACAGGATCTATTATGGAACATCTGCAAGAACTGGGGTTAATCCCGGTAGAGGTTCTTATGCTCCACTACCAAAATGTGGCTCATGTGGTTATACCAGTAGCCAAACAGTTATAGGTACCACCTCGTATACTTTTAATAATTTAACTGACGGTTTGACTTATTATTTTTCTGTTTCTGCTTATGATAATGTGGGCAATGAAAGTAGCTTTTCTCCTGAAGTAAGTAAAAATATTCCGGTGGTTGATTCAACTGCTCCAACCATCCCAACCAATCTTTCAGCTACAGCTATATCAAGTTCGGCAATCAATTTAACTTGGACAGCTTCTACCGATGCTGTTGGTGTAAGAGAATACAGAATTTATCGTTGTCAAACTTCAAGTTGCATAGCTACGACTCAAATAGGCACCTCAAATGTTAATTCATATTTCAATACTGGTCTTTCTGCTAACACAATGTATAGCTATCGAATCAGGGCTTATGATGCTGTTGGTAATGTAAGTGGTTATTCTTCTGCTGCTAGTGCTACTACCCAGGCACAGGCTGATGTTACTGCTCCAACCATCCCAACCAATCTTTCAGCTACAGCTATATCTTCATCACAAATCAATCTAACTTGGACTCAATCAACAGATAATGTAGGTGTAACAGGTTATAGGATATATAGAAATGGTTCTCAAATAAATACTTCAGCTAACAATTCATACTCTAATACTAATCTTTCTCCAGCAACTCAATATTCATACACAGTGGTAGCTTATGATGTAGTAGGAAATACTTCAGTTCAGAGCAATCCTGTATCAGCTACAACTCAGTCAGAAATAATCACACCTCCTCTATCAAATCAACCTTCAACCAAATTTGCACCAGAGCAAAGAGTTCAAACTATATCAAATCTTAATGTTAGAACTTCAGCTTCTGTTTCAGGGACTCTTTTAGGTAATCAACCTTTAGGTTCTTTGGGAACTATAGTAGGTGAGGGTCAGTTTATTGATGGATATTATTGGTGGAATGTAAATTATGATTCAGGTGTAGATGGGTGGTCAGTAGAAAATTATCTCATAGGTTATATTACACTTCCTGTTACATCTTCGGATAAATTTGATATAGGTTCAAGGGTTAATACTACAACCAAACTGAAAGTCAGACTTACTCCAACCATTAAAGGTAAATCTCTTTGTGTTCAGTATAATAATGCTCGTGGAACAGTTATAAGTGGGCCAGTAGTTTCTAATGGATATACTTGGTGGAATATAAATTATGATGTTTTTTGTGATGGGTGGAGTGTACAGGATTATCTTTCTTTGATGCCGATTTCCGTCAGTGATTTTATAGACTATCCTTTATCTAAAGGTTCGAGAGGGGATCAAGTTGGAAATCTCCAAAAATTATTAACCAAACTTGGGTTCTTTAAAGAAGAAATTACGGGATATTTTGGACCAATTACAGAGACTGCTGTTATGAATTTTCAAGCTGCAAATAATATATCCACCGTTGGTATCGTTGGTCCAAAAACTAAAGCTTTGTTATTAAAAATGATAGAGGATATAAATTGGTAATAACATTAATGAAATTTAAAACTAAAACTAAAATTCTAATTTTTTTGCCAGTTGTCTTTTTCAGTTTTTTCTTGTTTGCCAATATTTCTTTGGCCGCAATAACTTTTACTGATGGGTTTTGGAATACTTCCTTTGTTGGTTGTACTTCAGGTGATGCCGGTTATGGAGACATTTGTGATGGTTTGCAAACTGATGATCCGGTTTATGCTTGTACTTCTGGAGGAGCTAATCTCCGTTCTCAAATTACAACTCTGGCTAACTATGCTTCTGGTGCCGGTTCACAAGGTTATAGATTTTTCCAAGGTGATACACGTAATGAAGATTCATCATCTATGTCTATCAGATTTTCTCCTGTTCAACCAGAAGTTTGGGTTCGCTATTATACTCGTTACCCCGCTGGTCAAAGTTGGGCGGGAATATTGGAGCATAAAATGATTTATGCTTTTGCTAATGGCGGAGTGGCTATGAATGTTAATTTTCCTCAAGGTATGAATAGTATAGGAATAAATCCAAGAGGTACCATGAATAATCCTGATATTTATATAAATGGTTGGGGTTGGAATAATTTATACGGTAGTGATGTTGGCGACGGTTCTTGGCATCTTTATGAACATCATTTCAAACTAGGCAACAGCGGACAAAATAATGGAGTGTATCAATTTTGGGTTGATGGGATAATCCGTGTAAATAGACAAGATATGGACTTTTTCAACGGTGGTGCCGCTAGTCCTACTGGTTGGGATCATATTTATATTCCTTCCAACCATAATGTTTCCACTTTGGCAGGCTGTAACGGAATTGATGTTGATGATGTGGCAATAGCAGATCCAAATTATGCGAGCTTCATACAAGATGCTGGTGGCAGAAATATGATCGGTGGGGTAAATTTGTCTCCTCCTCCCCCTGATACCACTGCACCTTCCGCTCCGACAGGTGTTGCGGTACAATAATAACTATGAAAACAAAAAATAAAATATTAATTTGTTTGCCGGTAATATTTTTGGGTTTTTTCTTATTTGCTAATACTTCTAAAGCAGTAGTACTTTTTGAAGATAGTTTTGATTCGCAAGCGGATTGGACGAGAGAGCAACCTAATAGTGGGACTGAAAGTTACACTCCTCCTACTGATTGGACTGATGCGTGGCATGAGTCATCTATTTTTACAAAATCATCAACATTGGGGACAAAGGGTGAACCTACAATGAGTATTAGAAATGGAGCAGGGTATACCTATGGTGGGACAGGGAAAGCTTTTGTTTATCATCACGAGGCAGGAGAAGATTCTTTTTGCGCGCCTTTCGAGTGGTGTTCGGATGGCCTAACGGGAAAATCGTTAGTCGGAACTAATTGGACGCAGGGTTATGATGAAATTTATATACGTTTCAGAATGAAATTACAACCAGGATGGCAATGGAAAACATCAACAACTGGATCAATGAAAATGTTGCATGTTAGTCATTATAGTGGTACAGGTTCGCTTCATGATTTTCATTCATTAAATGAAAATAAACCCCGAATGGTTGCGGTTTTGCAACGAGACGTTGATTGGCAAAGGGTTCGGTTAATGACTCTTGATTCTGCTCTGCCACCTATTGCTCCTAGTGAATACTACTATGATCCATATAACCAAGTTTACACTGGAGAAGGTGATCCTGGAGATACACAAGGGTGCCAATGGGGCACACAAAACTGTATTCAGGCAGGAGTATGGCACACATATGAATTTCGTTTGAAGATGAATAGTGCTATGGATGTAGCAGATGGTATTATGCAATTTTGGGTTGATGGCGTAATGGAAGGATCAAAAACCAATATTAATTGGGTCAGTGAGAACAATGTAGGCGGAGATGCTAATCCAGCGAATTATAGATGGAATTATGTTTGGCTGGGTGGCAATAATTATAACGGTTATACTTCGCGTTCTGCTTTAAGTGAACAATGGTACGCTATAGATGATTTTGTTATTTCCACCACTTATGTCGGTCCTGATTATATAATAGGTGGCGGTACTCCTCCTCCAGTTGACACCACCCCACCTTCCGCTCCCACTGGGGTTGAGGTACAATAATAGTGATGAAATCTAAAATTTTAATTTGTCTAGTTATCTTTTTTGGTTTTTTCTTTTTCGCCAAAAGTTCTTTAGCGGTGGTAATTTTTGAAGATAGTTTTGATTCGCAAGTGAATTGGACTCGTACTCAATCTCAAAGTCAGGCTTATTCTTGTTACGCCGGCAATTGCAGTTTGCCCACAGGTTGGAGCGCTATTTATGATGGGTTTACTTATTTGGCGAATAGTTTTAATAATCTTTACTTAAATACGAATGCTGGTTTTCCAAGAACTACTACCGATATTTCTTGCAATGGTGGCTCTGGCAAATGTCTAACTTTTTTTGATGAATCAAACATTCAATGTTCACATGATTGTTCTGACGGTAATCTTGGTGTTGATTTAGGTCAGTCGTATAACGAATTATACGTGAGATTTCATGTAGCTTTTGAACAAAATTATCAGTGGCAGGATACCAATCCGGGTGAAAAATTTTATCATCTTCAATATTGGGATGGTCCGACCGATTCGCCTTGGCATTATCACACTTGGAATTCATCTAATACCAAACCATTTGGTATAGGCGGGCTTTTATATTACGGCGGGCATTTATATTATTATGTTGGCTACGCGTGCGAAATGAATATAGGTTGTTATGGAAATCCTTCAAGAACTTCTGATGTTCCGGGAGACGAAAACAATATGGATTATATTGATTTAGGAAGTGTACAAAATTTGCGTTTGCCGGGGAATTTATTTGATGGGGGGTGGCATAGTTGGGAAATAAATTATAGTTTGAATTCTTCTATCGGCACTTCAGATGGCAAACATAGATTTTGGTTAGATGGTAATTTGATTTATGATTCCAATACTCATAATGGCGGAATTCCTTTTGGAGATGTGGGTGCTCAAGCTAGTCCAAGAAAAGGTTTTAGATTTTTTGCTCTTGGTGGTAACAATAATAATCTTTGGAATGCTAGTTGTACTGGTACTGATTGCGAACAATGGAGGGCTTTTGATGATGTGGTTATTTCCACCACTTATGTCGGTCCTGATTATACAATAGGTGGCGGTACTCCTCCTCCAGTTGACACCACCGCACCTTCCGCTCCCACCGGTGTTGCGGTACAATAATAACTATGAAAACAAAAAATAAAATATTAATTATTTCGTTCCCAATATTCATTAGTTTTTTCTTATTTGCTAATACTTCTAAAGCAGTAGTACTTTTTGAAGACAGTTTTGATTCGCAAGCAGATTGGACTTCGGCTCAATCTACAAGTGTTTCTGTTTCTGATTACAACGGTGGATTTTTTGGAAACTGGACTGGGTTTAATAATGCTTTAACACAATGTGGCGCCGGAATAACAGGCAGGCCAGGATATAATAACTTTTATGTTAGTAGCATAGCGGGCTATCCAATAGGGGCAGAAACATGCAATGGGGGTAGTGGAAAATGTTGGACTAAATGGCAGGAGGCTTGCTTAGCACCTGCTGGTAATTTTGATGATGCTGATGCAAATTTGGGATATGATTTGGGTCAAGAATATTCAGATATTTATTTGCGCTTCTATATTAAATTTCCCACATCATTTTCCATTATAGATGGTCAGGCTTTCAAGCTTTATCATGTGCAACATTATAATGGCGGATTTACCAATCCCTGGAACTACTTTGGTCGGGATACAAACAATCAACCTGTTGTTTCTGGAGGAATAAGACGAGATGCGGATGTAGGCCGTATTGATTTTTATACAGAAGCCAGAGGGTATTCAAATTATTATACTCACGGTTTTATGTTTTGGCCTATTTCAACTTATGAAATAGCAAAAGCTGGGGGCGGGATTTTTGATGGCGCTTGGCATTCTATAGAAATCAGGGTTAAAGCTAATAGTGTTATAAATACAGCCGATGGTTTAATTGAAGTGTGGGTAGATGGTAGTAAACTTTCACATTGGCAAGATTATCCAGCAGAAGATATCAACTTTACAAACTCTGATAATGATCTTCGGGGATTCAGATTTCTCTCGGTGGGGGGCAATAATATGTCATGGACCACTGCCTGCTCGGATGGCAGTGGAAATATGGCTGAATGTGAACAGTGGTATGCTATCGACGATGTGGTCTTTTCCACTACTTATGTTGAACATAGTTATGTAATAGGTGGTGGCACCCCTCCTCCCGCTGACACCACCCCACCTTCTGCTCCCACTGGGGTTGAGGTACAATAGTTAGTTAAAATTTTTCTTGATCAAACTTTCTCCATTTTTGTCTTCCAAAATGTAACCTTCGCGTTCGATTTCTTTTCTTAGTTCATCGCTTTTTTGGAAGTTTTTGGAAGCGCGGGCTTCATCGCGTTCTTTTTTCATTTCTAAAACATGATCAGGGATTTCCCCTAGATCAGATCTCGGGGAATTTTCGGAGATCTGATCTAGGGATAGGCCGAGGACCTTATCGAAATCCAAAATAAGCTCTAATTTGGTTTTGGCATTCATTTCTTTATCTTTAACGATTTGCCAGACTAGGCCAATGGATTTGGCGATGCCTAGGTCATCGGCAATGCATTCTGAAAACTTAGTTTTGTATTCGTCAAAAATTTCTTGCTCCAAAGTGTCAAAGACCGTCTTCGACACTTCTGCTTTTAGATTAGTTGTGATCTGTTTTAGTTTGAAATAAGCAGTTTGGGCACCGGTCAAACTCTCCCAAGTGAAATTAAGACCGGTTTTGTAATGAGTGGTCAAGATAAGGTATCGCAAAGACAGTGGATCAAAACCTTTTTCGATAAGGTCAGTTACTAAAATAGAATTGCCGAGAGATTTGCTAATTTTTTGACCGTCGAGCATAAGCCACTCATTGTGAAGCCAGAAGTTGGCAGTATGGTGACCGAAAGCGCCAAAGCCCTGAGCGACTTCGTTGGTATGGTGGACAGGGATGTGTTCTTTGCCACCGGTATGAATATCAAAAATCTCGCCTAAATATTTGGTAGACATGGCGGTGCATTCTATATGCCAGCCAGGGAAGCCGACACCCCAAGGCGACTGCCATTTCATAATATGATTGGGTTGGTTGACTATCCAAAGCAAAAAGTCCCACGGTTTTTTCTTTTCTTCATCTACTGTTACGCGACTGCCGGCATCTTGATTTTCTAAATTGAGATGGGCAAAATCAGCATAACCTGGGAATTTCTCGGTATCAAAAACCAGACCGGTTTTAGTTTTGTAAGCGAAGCCGTTTGCTTCAATCTTTTTTATCAAATCAATTTGCTCAGGGATGTGTTCGGTAGCTCGACAAAGTATATCGGGAGTACTCACGTTCAAAAATTTCAAACTCTCTTTAAACTGAGCGATATATTTGTCGGCGATATCCCAGACACTGACACCTTCTCTTTGGGCGCCTTTTTCCATTTTGTCTTCACCTTCGTCTTCATCTGAAGTAAGATGGCCGACATCGGTGAGGTTCATCACCCACTTGGTTTCAAAGTCCAAATATTTGAATGAGCGCACCAATGCATCCCATTCTACATAGGCGTACATATGTCCAATATGTTGGTTCCAATAGACGGTTGGCCCGCAAGAATAAATACCAACTTTATTTTCGTGGATAGGTTTGAAAACTTCTTTTTTGCCAGTCAGTGTGTTGTGCAGTCTTATTTCCATAATTAGATTACATCCATTTTTTAAATTTACTGTAAGCGTATGTCGTAAGTATAACAATGGCCATTATACCTAAAATAATCCAAAAAGCATTAGGTTCATTTTTGAGAGGGAAATTAGAAATACTCATACCGAAAAGTTGGCTAACGATGGTCAGAGGCAATAAGATAGAGCCAATGACGGTCAATTGCTTCATAATCTCGTTTTGTTTGGTGCTGAGCATGGAGTTGTTGGTTTCTCTCAGTTCTATCATCAGTTCTATTTGGTTGTTGACAACTCTCATGATGCGACGCCAATTATCTTGCAGAGTTTTGGTTTGTTCGCCAAATTCTGGACCGAATTTTTCGGTACCTGACTCTCTGAGGAATTCAAAAACATGACCATGAGGTTCGATTATTTTTTTGAGATTTAAAAGATTGCGACCGACATTGGAAATAGTGAAGACCATAGTTTTTTCTCGGCCTTCAAAAATATTTTTTTCTATTTCTTCCATCCAGTCTTCGGTGTAAGAAAGTTCATTTGTCAGGGATTTATAAATTTCTTGCATAATCCCAAAAAAGAGGTGGGTTTTTTTGCCTTTGTTGAGTATCTCGCTGACCTCTACTTGTTTGGCAAAAAAGTGTAAGGCGTCAATCGAGTCATAGCGTGCAGTGATAAGACTGTCTTTAGATATGATGAAATCGATTTCTTGGACGAAACTTTCGGCACTAGAATGTTTGAAACATGGTATATGCAAAACGGCATAAATATTTTTGCCGGCATCGGATGAATATTGAGTCGGTGTTGGCAGGAGCAAATCTTGGGTGATGTTTGGATCAATCCCGTATGTCAACATTAAAGAATCAACCTCTTCTCTGGTGGGAGAATTTAAGTCAATCCAAATTTGATCCATGAATGCACGAGTTGTGATCATATGATATATTATATAAAAAATGACAAAAGAAAGATATACACAAATTATAATATCACTTATTGTTGCAGGTTTATTGTTTGCAACTGGTTTTTATTTTGGTGAAAGTCACTCAACAAATGCATTGCCTGTCGGGGTTTTGAATGCGACCACTACCGGGGATATAGACTTGGGGCCATTTTGGGAAGCTTGGAAATTACTTGATGAAAAATTTGCTCCGGCTTCTACTACTTTGTCGGCAATCACTAATCAGCAAAAAATTTATGGAGCCATCGGAGGATTGACCAATACTTTTGGTGATCCTTACACTGTGTTTTTCCCGCCGGTAGAATCCAAATCTTTTAATGAAGAAATAAGTGGCGCTTTTGGTGGTGTCGGTATGGAAGTGGGTATCAAAGACGGTGTTTTGACAGTGGTCTCTCCGCTCAAAGGTACTCCGGCCGATAATGCAGGAGTCAAACCGGGAGACAAAATAATTTCTATTGGAGATAAATCCACTTTAAATATGTCTACTGATCAAGCGGTCAAACTCATAAGAGGGGACATAGGGACTCCGATAGTTATTACTTTTGTGAGGGAAGGAGTGAAAGAACCGCTAGTCAAAACTTTGATCAGAGCCAATATAGACATACCAACAATAAATACCAAAATTTTGCCTGGAGACGTTTTTGTGATAGAACTTTATACTTTCACCGCTACTTCTCCAAACCTGTTTCGTGGGGCTTTGCGCGAATTTGTGAAGTCCGGTTCAGACAAACTAGTACTTGATTTGCGCAACAATCCGGGCGGTTATTTGGAAGCGGCATTGGATATGGCTAGTTGGTTTTTGCCGACCGGCAAGACAGTGGTGACTGAAAACTTTGGTGAGAAAATGGCACCGACTGTTTATAAAAGTAAAGGTTACGATATTTTTACTAATGATTTGAAGTTTGTGATTTTGATAAACGAGGGTTCCGCTTCAGCTTCGGAAATATTGGCTGGCGCTCTCAGTGAATACAAAAAAGCTGTTCTCGTCGGCACCAGATCTTTCGGGAAAGGTTCAGTCCAAGAGTTGGTGCCACTAACTTCAGATACTTCGCTCAAAATCACTGTGGCCCACTGGTTCACTCCGCTTGGCAAATCTATTTCAAATGGCGGACTTACTCCAGATATTGAAGTTAAACTTACTCCGGAAAATACCAAAGGTGGCAAAGACCCGCAAATGGATGCGGCAGTGAAATATTTGTTGAAATAAAAAACAAAAATTGCCCAGAAAAGCTTCTCTCCCAAAAGTCCTCGGGTCTCCTTGTTGCACAGGCCAGACTTTTGTCGAGAACTTTTCTGGGCAATTTTTCTGTGCTATATTAGCAATATGAAAGTCATATTAAAAAAAGATATAAAAGGAGTGGGGAAGAAATATGAAGTGAAAAATGTGGCTGACGGTTATGCTGTCAATTTCCTTATACCTAACAAGTTGGCTGAATACGCTTCTCCGGAAGCAGTCAAAGCAGCCGAGCTTTTAAAAGCGACTATGACAGCAGAGATAGAAATAAGAGAGGAACTCACCAAAAAACAGATTGAAATGCTGAAAGAAGTGAAGATTGTATTGAATAAAAAAAGCAACGAAAAAGGCCATTTGTTTGAAAAAATTCACTCAGAAGAAATATCAGAAGCTCTGAAAGAACAAGCCAAAATTGAAATAACTCCAGACTTTTTGGTTATTGAAAAACCCATCAAAGAAATAGGGGAGCATATTGTCATTGCCCAAGTCGGCAAAAATAAAGCTGAGTTTAAAGTGGTGGTTGAAGCTTTCTAACTAGTTTAAAAATTCTTTCTCGTCATAAGTTTAAAAATGCACGGATATTTTCTTGCTAGAAAATTCCTCGTGCTCGCTTCAGTCAAGCTCGCAAGGCATTTTAAAACTTACGACCACGACGAATTTTTAAACTACACTAGCGACTTTTTTGGTGACGGTAGTGCCGTCGAAGTGAACTTTTCTTTTGGAAGACATTTTGACTTTGCCATCTTTGAGAGCGAAAAGGGTATAATCTCGGCCTTGTCCGACACCGTTACCTGGGATTACTTTTGAGCCTCTTTGGCGCACGATAATAGAGCCCACTTGGCAGGTGCTTCCATCTGAGAGCTTAATACCCAAGTATTTTGGATTTGAATCTCTTCCGTTTTTAGTTGTTCCGGCGGCTTTTTTATGGGCCATTTAAGTAAATTAAAAACTGCTATAATTAATTGCAGGTATCTAGAGTATAAGACAAAGCTTTAAAAAATGCAAGGTTTAAATTTATGGAAGAAGAATACATAAAATCAGAGGATTTTGGGGATTTAAAAGGGGAGAGTTGGAAGGCCAAGTTTGAGGCTTTTTTGAATAGTCGTTATTTTGTTGCGGTAGCACTGGTTTTGATTGCTATAATAGCTTTTTCTTTAGGTAGGATTTCGGGATTGCAAGATAAAAGGGAGCCGGTGAGAGTGATTTCTGGGGGTGGGGAAGTAAAGGGGGTTTCTGATATCGCCCCCCAGCCCCCCTCTTATGTTAAGAGGGGGGAAGAACAAGCAATCTCTCCAGTAAATTCAGGCAGTGTTGTAGCTTCAAAAAGTGGTACCAAATACCACTACCCATGGTGTGCTGGAGCCAAGCAAATTTCTCCTAAAAATCTTATTACTTTCAACTCTATTGAAGAGGCTAGAGCCAAAGGTTACACTCCAGCCAGCAATTGCAAAGGTCTTAAGTAATTATCCACAGAGAATATCTCTAGAGGTTTAATGTGGAGTATAATAAATACAACTTATATAACTCAAATTATAGAATTTTAATAGTTTAAATTAAAAAAATGCCACCAGAAATAAATACAAATCCACAACCTGTACCTGAATCAAAACCTCCGGTAATACCTCAAACAACACTCCCAACCAAAAATTTATTCAAAAAACCGGTTTTTCTATTATCTGTAATTCTGATCATTTTGATTGCTGTTGGTTTTGTAGGTCTTTTAAAATATAAACCTAGTGAATCTAAAAAAGAATTTGATTCAAAAAATCTCTTTGTTCGACAGGCTGAAAATGGGAAAGTTATTGAAGCTGTTCCACTTGGCTTGATAGTAGATGAAGAAGCACTAATATTAGCTTCATCAGAAAGAGCTTCTAGTCATTCAAGTTACCAAACTTTTGTTACCTCATATAAGACTAAACTATCTCAAAAAGATTTAGAAAGTAAATATCAGGATTTTATCAAAAAAAATAATTTTAAAGTTATTAATGTTGCTACTAGTACAAAATCTAGTTTTTCAATTTCTGCGATTTCTGAAGAGTCTAGCGAATCATTTTTTGTTAATTTGACTCGGTTGGATGATCAGCAAAATAGTATTGTTATGATTATTTTTAATAAAAAGAAATGAAAAAATCACTATTAATTATATTTTCTCTCATAATTTTGTTCAGTTTTATCTCCAAAGTTGAAGCTTTTCGTGATATTCCTGCTGTTCCTATACCTTATCCAGTTAGCTTCGAATTGGAAGCGAATTGTACTTCTGGTTTTGAACCTACTTGTTTTGCTCTATTTGATTCACTGAATATAGCTTTTTCTTCTACCTTCAGTTTATATGAAGACATATTTGGTAAAGAATATGTTTCTTCTAATTCTATACCATTGCCAGTACCTTCTCCGTTTATATACGTTTACGGTAGTGATATTGTTCCCTCTGGATTTGGATATTACACTGATCAGTATAACGTTTTTATGTCATTTGATGCTGCTGAAAATGATTATGGCAATACTACTCCTATGACAATATATTCACCAAAGACTACCTCTCAAGATATAGGAAATCTGAATTGTTGGAATGAATGCACCGGATTTCCTTCAAATAGTAAATATTGCGGTTCACCAAGTACTTGGCAAGTTTATTCAAGGACAGTTTCGTCTCCTCCTTCTCGACAAATATCCTGTAGTTATTTAAATGGTGGTGTTGGTTATGGGTTCCTTGATACTGTTACTAGTAATGTTCTTGTTACTCTTTGTGAATTCGGTGTCCCTCTTGGCAATCAACGTTGCCCTGATTTTCCAAGTATAACTGCTCCAGTTTCGGTAACCACAGGCACTGCTGCTAATATTTCTTGGGCTGTTCAAAATACTAGATTGCCAGGTGATTTATCAGACTTTATCTCTAGTTGCAAAGTAACTTCTTCACCGAATGTTGGAGAATGGACAGCTCTTTCTGGTAGCGCTGCTCCAGTTTTAAATGCTGATACAACCTTTACTCTAACTTGTACTAACAAGTTCGGGAGAGATTTTCTTCCTAAACCTACTAGGACGGTGACGGTGACAGCACCTGTTGCAATAAATGGTTCTTGTGGTGCCACCGAAAATCTTTGTACTGCTGGCACTCCTAATGATATAGCTGATAATGCTACACATTATTTATGGCAGTGTTTGGGTGAAAACGGTGGTATTGGTGCCAGTTGTAGTTTGGTTAAACCTGTTCCTCCTCCTATTACTTATGATCTTAGGGTCACTTCTTCAGTATCTAGCAATGTCCCTATGGTGGTCGTGCCTGGCAATGACGGTTCTACTACATTTACTAATACTTATAACAACAATACCCCTGTTGTTGTAACTGCTCCCGCTACAGCTTCGGGTAACAACTTTTCTAATTGGAACGGTTGCATTTCTTCTTTTGGGACAACTTGCAACGTAACTATGGATTCTAACAAAACCATTACGGCTGTTTATACTCCTCCAAATGTCAGTGTTTCAGTGGTTGTGAAGACGGCATACGGAGTAGTCAAAAGTGATATTGGTGGTATAGATTGCGGGACCACTTGTAGTGCTTCGTATCCTCCCGGCACTGTTATCACACTTACCGAATATCCTAATCCAAAAAGAATATTTAAAGAATGGAGTGGAGTCACATGTAGTGGCTTAGGGGAGACCCAAAGAACTCCAAAATGCACATTTACAGTCAATGGCCAAACTGTCTATGCTGACTTTACCATAGACCCAAGTTATGTAGAGTTTTAATTATTAATTGGAGTGACTGATCTGATTAAAATCTGGACAAAATGAAAAAAACTCTTCTAATTATATTTTGTCTCATAATTTTATTAGGCTTCATACCTAAAGCCGAAGCCTTTTATACCGTATCAAATGGAGCTATTGAATATCCTGCAGATTTAGATTTATCAGACCCAAGTGCAATGGATCAAGTGATTAGATTTTTATCTTGTGCTTCTGGTTTTGAAAGTGTATGTCTTTCTTTACAGCAGGATTTATTTAGTGCAGTGTTGAATAGGTTTAATCAATATTATGATATTTTCTACAATTTTGGGAGAGGATATTGGACTGATAGGTACTATGTTATGAGGTCATTTGATGCTGCTGATGCTGATATCGGTAATCCGACTGTAATGGATCCTTATTCCTCAGAAGCTTTAATGACACCTACAAGTTGTAGTCAGGGTAGTGAATGTAGTAATTTACCTTATTTAGGTAATGCTTGTGGTTCTTGGCCTAATCAATCTCTGGGATTTACAAGAATACCTGGTCTTACCAGAAGTATGGATTGTACAACTCTTGGTGGTGGTGTTGGTCATGCCATGACTGATGTTTATATAGGAATGGTTCCCGTTACCACTTGTGAATTTGGTGTACCTTTAGGTAACAGAAGATGCCCTAATTTACCAGATATAAATGGTCCAGCTTCAGTGCCTTCTGGTACTACTGCAACTATTTCTTGGACTACTGAAGATAGTTTTCTGCCAGATAGTTTATTAAGATTTATTAATAATTGTACCGTTACTTCTTCTCCTTTTGTTGGGAATTGGTCTGGACTTTCAGGAACTCAATCACCAGTTTTAAATGCTAATACAACCTTCACTTTAACTTGTACCAGTAATCTTCCAAGTGGAACTCCTTTTATAAAATCTAAAACGGTAAATGTCACCGCTCCCGTCACCGTCTCTGTCACCGCCACCACTCCATACAACACCACTCCTAGTACCAATGTGCTATTTGCATATGTACCCACTACCAATACCGGTACAACTGAATGCAGACTTTTGGACAATGTTTCCTCTCCTTTAACCGCATATCAAGCTGGCAGTCCAATCACATATTCTTCACCTAGTGCAGTGGGTTCATATGGATATTATGTGCAGTGTCGGAATACAGTGACCACTTCAGCTATTGGAACTTCAAATTTAATTACGGTGAATACAGCTTGTTTAGCTGGTAGTGATTTTGTAGCCGGAGCTTGTCGAGTGAGACCAACTATCACTGCTTCAACAGGGGCCAATGGATCAGTGATTCCAAGTGGAGTATCAACTGTAGTTTATGGTTCCAATCTAACATATACCATTACTCCAAGTGCCGGATATCAAGTGGCTAATGTTTTAGTTGACGGCAGTTCAGTGGGCACAGTGGGCACATATACTTTTTCTAATATTATCGCTAACCATACAATCAGCGCTACCTTCACAGCTTCAGCTTGTGCTAACGGAGCCACTAACCCTCCAACTTGTACCACTTGTGTAGCTGGTTCAGCCATAATCGCGGGGATATGTACTCCCGTCACCGTCTCTGTCACCGCCACCACTCCATACAACACCACTCCTAGTACCAATGTGCTATTTGCATATGTACCCACTACCAATACCGGTACAACTGAATGCAGACTTTTGGACAATGTTTCCTCTCCTTTAACCGCATATCAAGCTGGCAGTCCAATCACATATTCTTCACCTAGTGCAGTGGGTTCATATGGATATTATGTGCAGTGTCGGAATACTACTTATACAACTATTACAGGGAATTCTGGATTGATTACTGTTAATGTTGCTTTAGCTCCAGTTGCCCCTTCTGTCACCGATTCCCCAGCTACTTCCATAACAACTTCTAGTGCTGTTTTAAATGCTGAAGTCACTTCTCTTGGAGTTCCTGCTTCTTCCATCTCAGCTCGAGGTATTTGTTACAGCACCAGTCCTTCTCCAAGTTTACTTAATGGAGCTAACTGTAATATTAATGGGGCGGTAACCCTAGGAGCATTTACTAGAGCTATAGCTGGTCTGACTTCTGGTACTACTTATTATTATCGTGGATATGCTACTAATGGAACTGGTACTGGATATTCTGCAGGTGGATCGTTTACTTCTAATGTAGCTGTTACTACATACAATCTTCAAATTAATTCTCTTACTCCTGGTTCTGGTGTTTCTATGACTGTTGTACCTGTTGATAGAATTGGTAATGCTGATGGCTCTACCGCATTTACTCGCACCTATAACAATAATACTTCTGTTTTTGTCACAGCTCCTGCCACTGCTCCTGGGGGTAATAATTTCTCTAATTGGGGTGTTACTGATTGTAATTCTATTACGGGTACTTATACTTGTGAAGTTATTATGAATGGTCCCAAAATTATTAGAGCTGTTTATGCTTCTCCTAATGTTTCTCTAAATGTTGTCGTAAAAACGGCACACGGAAGAGTAACAAGCGATAGTGGTGGCATAGATTGTGGGACCACTTGTGTTGCTTCATATCCTCCTAATACTGTTGTTATACTTACCGAAACACCAAACGCCAATAGAAAATTTTGGAGATGGAGAGGGCCCATTTGTAATGAGGGTAATCAAACATCAACAACTTGCACGTTTATTGTTGCTGGTCAAACTGTGTATGCAGACTTTGCTATAAGTCCTGGTTATAAAGAGTTCTAGGATTTGGAAAATAAAAATACTAAAAATTATTTAAAAATTATCAAAAAATGGCTTGATTGAGCCGTTTTTTGATAATTAGACTACACCACACTTTGCTATTGACGGCAAGTGTAAAATATGCTACTATTAAGTAAATCCGGTAAATGCTGGATTTTGTGTTTTTAAGGGTTTGCTGCGTTAAAGCAGAGTAAAAATTTAAAAGGTTCGCACTCTGATTCTTTCGTCCGCAAGCCCCTCGATTGTCACTTTAAAAAATTTAAAATTTTCTCCCTTGAAAGGGAATAGGTGACAGGCGAGATTAAAATTAAACCATTGGCTTATTTTCCAAACTACTGCTTTAGGATTTGTTATGTTGGCTTCGAGTGTTACCGGTTTTAACGGGGCATCATTTGCTCCTTATGTGACCGCTGAGGCTATGGAAGCTGGAGAGACTTCTCCAATTGAAAATAAAAAAGTTTCAAATGATTCAATTGAGAAAAGTATGAACATAGAAAAATATGTGAGAAATTATTTTTCTGACATACCGGTCATGATTGAAATCGCCAAGTGTGAGTCCCATTTTCGTCAAAAAGACAAAGATGGTGATGTGCTTCGCGGAGAAGTAAATAACCTTGATAGAGGTGTGATGCAAATCAACGAATACTATCACAATGAAAATTCTGAGAAGTTAGGATTTGATATTCTAACCTTAGAAGGGAACACAGCTTATGCTAGGTACCTTTTCGACAAGTATGGTGTCAAACCATGGCAGTCCTCTTCCAAGTGTTGGGGTAGGACAGTGGCTTACTCTGAATACAAAGAGTTGGCAATCAATAGATAATAAATAAAAGTTAAAAATAAAATCCTCTTGCTCACTAAGCAGGGGATTTTGTTTTTTGTATATTTTAATGTTCGTCGTCAAGTCTTTCCTTAGAGGGAGCTCTCTGGTAGGAACGTCGCACAATATATCTTTGTGGTAGTTATTGTGGAGCAATAACTACCACAAAGATAGCGCATGTTTTACAACGTTGCGATGCAACATCGTAAAACATGCTTCTCCCCCACTACTGGAATTATTTTTTAGAGATGGGAATTAAAATAAAAATATTTTGTTATTTTAATTCCCCCACATGTGCAGATAGTTTTATTTTAGTTTGACCAGTATATTCTTTATAAAACTAACGAAGTAGTTCCAGATGGTAATCATGATATTATCGTATTTTTCCCAGCCTCTGGTTGCTAAGCTGTAAAACTGATCTAGGAGCTCTTTTGGCTTGCCAGTGGTCAAAAAGCCGACTACATCTACGTTATAGACGTACTTGAGAAGCACTAAAGCGCCCACTATAAGCAAAATTAGTTGGATAAATCCTGCCTCTCGACTTCCCTTTCTATTTTTTTTAAAATTTGGAAATTGCATTATTGTTTGAAATTTATTTTATAAAAATTAAAGTTTAGGTAAATAAAGCATTGGGTCAAGATAAGCTCTGACATCAGCTACCGGAATGGTCACATTTTTGCAGTTTATACTCGAAGAGTATTTTTGAACTTCCACACCTTGACTAGCGTAGACAGTCAAGTGAAGATGTGGTCCAGTAGAATAGCCTGTATTACCACTGTAACCTATCACTTCATTTTGGCCGACCTGTTGTCCCGATGACACCTTTATCAAATCCAAATGGCCATAGAGGGTGGATAGGCCGTTTGGATGCTCCACAAGGATCCATTTACCATAAGAGTAACAGCCTTTTTGAGCATCGGTGTTGCCAGTGCCCTTGACTATACCGTCAAGCACCGCTTTGACTGGTGTGCCTCGGCTAGCTCCAAAATCGACACCGTTGTGAGTGCCGGAAGAATAAAGCCTCCCCGAGTCAGCAGTTCTGCCAAAATATTGTGTTAAGCGCACAGTATCTAGTGGCCACGAAAAAATACCCTTACCACTTGATGGGAAACTGTTTGGATCGATGGCTCTTTTGAGTTGGGATTCGAAATCAAAAAGCTCTTTTTCGAATCTGTCTTTTTCGGCTTGCCTTTGGGCTAGTATCTTTTTATATTCAGTTTCTTTGTTTTTGGTGGCGACGAGGAGGGTGGTTTTCTCTTTTTTGTTTGAAGCCAAAATTTGATTTTGATCACTCAAGTCCGATTTCAGAGAAACCAAATTTTTCTTCTGCCCTTCCGAGGCTGATTTTTTATCAGATAAATCTTTTTCATAAGCGAGCAGTTCTTGTGTTTTTTCCCGCACTTTTTGCTGGAACTGGTTCATCACTTCATATTCATTGAAAACGTCAGCCAAGCTTTTGTCGGTGAGGAAACTTTCTATCAGCGTCTTATCGTCATTTTGTTGAATACTACTTATGATTTTTGTTATAGCTTCTACGTTGGCCGAAATCCTTTTTTCGGTGTCACCAATCTCATCACTCAATTGTTCAATAGTGAGATTGGTCTTTTGGATATTGGTTTCAGTTTTTTTTATCTCGGTACCAACTTTTTTTTGATTTATATCGAGCACTTTCACGGCGCTTTGCAGAGTTTGGGCCTGGCCGTTTGTCACTTCTATTTGTTTTTCATAAGTTTTTATTTCTTGTTCTAATTGTTTTATTTTGTCGGTGTGGCTGTCGATGTTTTGTTTCAGTTGATCAACAGATTGAGCAGAAGACACACTTGATATGCCAAGTGTCAAAATTGTTATCAATATAGTTGTAAATAATTTTTTATTTAACATTATTTAAATCAAAATTAAAAAATCAAAATGCAAAATAACAGTTAAAAATAAATAATTTTAAATTTTGCATTGTAATTTTTATTTTTGATATTTACATTTTCAATTTATTAAAACTTCTACCGCTTTCTTAATTCTATCCCTGCTTTCTTCTGTACCTAAAATATCAATCAGAGTAAAAGGGTCTGGAGATTTTTCTTTTCCCGATAGGGCATAGCGTAATGGCCAGAGCACTTCCCCCTTCCCTGTTTCTTCGGCCAGACTCATAATTTTGTCTGGTGTGTCAATTATTTCTAAAACTTTTTCCAAATTTTCTTTTGCATTTTCTGGTGTTTGTGTTTTCCAAACTATTTTTTCTTTTTCTAAATGAGGTTTATCAAATAAATAATCATACTCATTTGTTTCTAGTAACTCAGCAACTTCTCCCCATCGGTGTATTCTGTCCAGCAAAATTTTCATAAGTTTCGTCATAAACTCTTCGTTTTTCATTTTCTCACTTCCCTTCCATTTTGTTTTTTCAATTTGGTTTTTGAAATTTGAAATTTTAAATTCGTGCGGAGCACGCATTATGTATTCTCTATTTAACCAATTCAGTTTTTCTATATTAAACAGAGCACCCTTTTTTTGGACTTTAGTTAGATCAAAGGTTTTTATAAGTTCTTCCATGCTGAAAATTTCCTGATCTGTACCCGGGTTCCAACCTATCATTGCCAAGAAGTTGATAACCGCTTCGGGCAAATATCCAGCTTTTTTGTAAAAAGAAACAGAGACTTTCTCGCCGTGATTTCTTTTGGAAAGTTTGGTTTTATCTTCAGCTAATATCATCGGTAAATGAGCGTAAATAGGTCGAGGCGCGCCAATAGCTTCTTGAATAAGTATTTGTCTTGGAGTATTAGAAATACCGTCATCACCCCTCACGACATGAGTGACACCCATTTCGAAATCATCTATCACGACCGCCAAGTGATAAATAGGTTCACTTAAACTTTTGGCAATCACGAAATCGTGAAGTTCGGTAGTATCAAATTCTATCTCGCCCCTTATCAAATCATGGAAAGCTATTTTTTTGTTTGGATTTCTGAATCTTATAACCTCATCCCTTTGACCTTCTTCTTTTACTTCTTCTTTGGATATATAAGCTTTATCTTCGTTTATCAATTTTTGCAAATATTTGGTGTAAATTTCACTTCTTTCGGATTGTTTTACAGTTGTGGAAAAATCTGGTTCAATCCCGAGCCATTTTAGGTTTTCAACGATATCATTCGCATATTCTTGTTTAGACCTTTCTTTATCGGTGTCTTCTAGCCTGAAGACGATTTGACCTTTATTTTGTTTGGCAAAAAGGTAGTTAAAAAGAAAGGTTCTAGCGTTGCCTATGTGGAAAAGGCCTGTAGGAGACGGCGGAAAACGCACTATGACTTTTTGATTGTCTGGCATGAGCTTATTATAGCAAATTATTCCAAATTTTCGTGAGAATAGACAATAGCGAGAAGTTCACGAGCTATGGTGTTAGCGGCGCCGGGTTTGAAGAAATCTTTGGCTCCGGCCTGCATTTTTTCACTGAGTTCTTTGCTCTCTATTATTCTTTTTATTTCGGAGAGGAATATGTGGGATTTCAGATTTTCCTCTTGCAAGACGCTACAAGCACCACTCCCGGCATAAGCGAAAGCGTTTTTGACCTGATGATCGGCATTTGAATCGGTTATAGGGATTATGATAGAAGGTTTTTGCCAAGAAGCGATTTCAAATATAGTTGAACCGCCTCGGCTTATCACTAGAGAGGCGATACCGGCTGCCATCCTCATTTCTAAGCTATTTAAATATCCGAAAGTTTTGTAGCGTTTTTTGTACGGGTTTTCGAGAAGTACAGCATCGGCAGATTCTTCCATTACTTTTTTATTTAATGGACCCGTTTGGTGTATGATTTGAAAATTTTTCACTAACTCCGGCAAAATATCCAACACAGCATTGTTTATGAGTTCTGCTCCTTGCGAACCACCCATTATAAATATAGTTGGAATACTGGTATCAAAACCAAAAAACTCTCCAGCTTCGTTTGTGATAGGAGTTAATCTTTCTTCTAATATCGGTTGCCCAGTATGGACTACTTTGTTAGCTGGAAAATAAGTAGCCGCTTCTTCATAAGAGACAGCTACTCGAGTGGCAAATTTGCCGGCCCATTTGTTGACTCTCCCAGGGGCAGAATCAGACTCATGGACGAATACTGGGATACGCAAAAGACGAGCGGCCAAAACCACGGGGAAACTGCCGTATCCTCCTTTGCTGAAAACTACATCGGGGAATATATCAAAAACATCAAATAAAGCACCCAAACAACCCCAAGCCATTTTGAAAAAGTCGGTAAAATTTAAAAGAGAAAAATATCGGCGCATTTTCCCGGCGGTAATTTTTTTGAAGGTTATATTGTGGTCATAAAGCAAACCCTGGTTGTATGGTGATGGAGCACAAAAAAACATTTCTGGACTCAAAAGTTTTTTCTCTTTTGAAATTTTTTGGATTGATTCGACTACGGCAATGATTGGATAAAAGTGTCCACCCGTTACTCCGCCCGTAAATATTATTTTCATTTATTTAATTTAACTCTTAGCTTTTAACCTTTTACTGTTTCTCGATATACTCATCACTATGCCGGCTTCAATCAAGGTGATGAATAGGGCCGTACCACCATGACTGACGAATGGCAGGGGGATGCCAGTTAACGGCAGGATTCCTATCATACCCCCAATATTCACAAATGCTTGTGACACTATAAGTATAACAATTCCTAAAGACACAAGTCTACCAAAGTCATCACCAGCCCTCAGGGATATTTTGAGACCTTCCAAACCAAACATGACGAAAATAGCCATTATAATAAATGCTCCAAAAAAACCGAATTCTTCTGCAGCCACTGCGAAGACCGAGTCGCCAATGGGCTCTGGTAGGTAGTGAAATTTTTGAATACTTTGGCCGAATCCCCTGCCCCAAATTTGCCCGGAACCTACTGCTATAAGTGATTGGTTGAGCTGGTAACCGCTGGTTTGATCATTGGCTACTGGGTGGAGCATAATATCTATTCTTTGTTTTATATAAGGTCTGGTTAAATAAAGTACGGCTAAAACCGCTATGCCGGCAATAATTATGGCTCCTATGTGCCGCCATTTTGCTCCCGAAACTATGTACATTGAAAGAGCTGCGAAAATGATAACAGCGAAAGTATCAGTATCGGGTTGGGCTAGAAGTATGGCTCCCAATATTCCAGAAAATATAGTAAAAGGTAAAAGACCCCAAGAAAAAGTACCAACTTTGTCTTTGATACTTGATAGCCAAGCGGCGAAATACATTATAAAAGCAATTTTAAGAATTTCTGCAGGTTGGAAAGATGGCAAAGGACCTAAGTCGATCCAACGTTTGGCGCCGCCGTGTTCCATGCCAATGCCGGGCACGAAAACTAAAAGAGTGAGTATGACAGAACCGATGAAAAAAAAGAAAGAATATTTTTTCCAAACATGGTAATCAATTTTGGCGAAAAATATGCAAGCAATAGATCCGAAAAACAGGCCATAAAAAATCTGGTTGAAAGCGACGCTGGAAAATTCAACTTCATTTCGGGCCAACAGTCCGAGCGATGCCGAGCTGAAAATGAAAAATCCGCCAACAACCAAAACAATAGTCCAAAACAAAAATATCCTGTTTATTTTACCAAGTTTGGCCGCCATGGTTTTATTTTAACATAACAAAACATAAAATAGCTTCTTTCGCTTTGCACGGATATTTTTCTGCTGAAAAATTCCTCGTGCTCGCTTCAGTCAAGCTCGCAAGGCACACTCAAGAACTATTTTATGTTCTATCCAATCAAGGCCAAAGTAATACCAATCACAGCGCACACTAAAGAAATAATCCAATAACGCATAGTGACTTTGTAGGCAGGCCAGCCGATGGCTTCAAAATGATGGTGCAAAGGAGCCACAAGAAAGACTTTTTTGCCTCTGAATTTTTTGGAAAGAACTTGAATAAGGTCTGAAAGTACGGTGATAACTAAAGGTAAAGCAATAACAGGTAAAACCAAAAATCCATATCCTTCACCCAATCTGTCTGTCATGAAAGCAACAACGGTCAAAGTAAGAGTTAGTCCCATGGTGCCGGTCTCGGTCATATAAAATCTGGCTGGCGGTATGTTAAACCAAAGGAAAGCCAAGATACCCCCAGCTATAGTGGCACAGAAAGCAGCCAAGTTTATTTGTTGTTGATAAAAAGCAATGCCTGCGTAAGCGGTAAATATAGTAGCAAAGACTCCACCCGAAAGTCCGTCAATACCATCTATGACTCCGCTGGCATATATAAAAAGAGAGGTAAGCAAAAACAGTATTACAAATAGTGGTCCTAGATAAAATTCTCCGAGCCCAAAGGGCAAACCTATTCCTGTCACATCCAATTTCATATAAAACCACAAAGCACAAGCTAGGGATATGACAAAAACAATAGACAGACGAATCTTGAGTGAAAGTCCGCCGTTTTTGCCGTCGGTTCTCTCAGATCTTTTTATTTCTAAATAATCATCTACAAGCCCGGCAAAAGCTCCAAGCAGGAGTGTGCCGAGAGGAACCCAAGTTTGGCTTCGAGAAAGGAAATCTAATTTACTTATGAGGTCTCCTGGGAAAATTTTTGCCAAAATCCAAATACCGATGATGATGACAGCCGAACTAAACCAAATAATGATACCGCCCATTCTTGGCGTGTTCACTTCTTTCTCTCTGTGGAGCCCGTTGAAAACTTCGGCGGTGGAGCCATCAAGAGCTATTTTGCCGCTTTTCTTTTTCCACATTTTGTGGGAGTAAAGATAGTTGGTGAGTATTGGCGTCACCAAAATCCCTAGGATAAACGCTCCCACTGCTGGCAAAAAAACTTTTACGATATCTAATATCATGATTATAATAATAACATTTATTGGCTCACATATTTCAAACTGGCATCTACAAGCTTTTGAACGTCGGTGAACCGGCCAGCTTCAGTAGAGCCGAGTACGGATATGATTATAGGCCTGCCGAGACCGGCGTCAAAGGCGATGATCAGGTTGCCTCCAGCGAGGAGAGTGTATCCAGTTTTGGAAGCGATGAGGTTTGGAATTTTATCTACTAAAATATTCGTATTTTCGGCGGAATAGGTTTTTTGGCCACTTGCAAATTGTAAGTTTTTATAACGAGTGGCTTCCAAAATTTCTGGATAATTTTTCAAAGTGTATTCAAAAAGGGTGGCCATGTCTTTGGCTGAGCCATAAGCGCCACCTTTATTTATGTCTATATCCAGACCATGTTCGTTGAAAAATTTACTATTCGTTAGGCCTATCTTTGAAGCGGTCTCGTTCATTTTTTTTATGAAGTCGGCCTGGACATCGGTGCTGCTACTTACTTTGATCGGCGGATTGATTTTGGTTCCGATGACTGATGCTAAAGCAAAAGCACCATCATTTGAAGAGGTAATCAAAGTGAAATCTCGCAAGTCACGAGCCTTCCAGGTATCTCCGACCACTAGCCCCGAATCCCCTTCTGGTGATAGGTCAGCCTGAGTTATTTTTATTTGTTCACTATTATTAAATTTCCCATCCGTAGTGACTGCTGTCATGACTTTGGTGAGGGACGCGAGAGGCAATGGCTCATTGGGATTTTTGGAAAATAATTCCTTTTCATTCACAACATCCCAAACTATGGCACCTTTGGCTTCCAAATCTACTTTAGCAAAAATGTTTGGGACTTCGACAGGAACAGGTTTTTTATTTAAAACCCTCATACCTATTATTAAAAGACTAAAAATTATGACTGAAATAAAAAAAAGACAAGCCAAAAAATGCGGAAAATATTTTGTCCTCGTCTCTATATCAAACCATTTTTTTAATTTATCATTCATTATTTTCTTTTTCTTCCATTATGTTTTTTGAGTTATCAATTTGTTCTTTGAAATTTTGAAATTCTGGTAAGTCTTCAATTTTCCTCAAGCCCAAATGAGTCAACAGAGATAAACTACCTTTATATTTCAAAACCCTCTGATCTTTGGTATCAGTCTCTTTTTCAACAAGTCCACGTATACAAAGATTTCGGAGTATGAAGGTAGAATTAACCCCCCTCACATAATCGATTTCTCTACGGGACACAGGCCCATTATAGAGTATTATAGACAAGGTTTCTAGGCCTGCTTTGCCTATTTCTCGGCTCATTTCATCTTTGGCGATTTGCTCAATAAAATCTTTCATATCGGGCGCGGTGGCGAGGCTGACTTCATCCTTTGTTTCTACCAAACAAACGCCTCTATTTTCAAGTAATACAGCCAAATTTTTTAAAGCTTCTCTTGTCTCACTTTCACTTATATTCAAAATTTTTGAGATTTTTTTAATCTCTAACGGTTCGTTTTTGTAAAACAGCAGAGCTTCTATTTTGTTTTCTAGATTCATTTTTGTTTTTTTATTTCCCCCTTAATGTAAGGGGGATTAAGGGGGTTATTTAATAATAAATTGGCACTCCCGCATTCTCTCCTTCAATCTGTATATCTTCAAAGTGTTGGTTTTGGCTGACACGTACAGACCCTTGTTTGACCAATTCTAACATAGCGAGGAAGCTCACTATCACATTCACTTTTTCTACTTTGCCCATACCAGAAAAATCGCGGAAGCTGGTCCGAAGGCTTGTCTGGATTCTTGCTGTCAGTTTATCTACCATATCTTCTAAACTTATTATTTTATCAATGGTGATTTTTGGCAAAGGCTCTGTTCTTTTAGGTACCTTTTTTAGGGCTTCTTCGAGAGCGGTTTTGAGAGATGTGAGAGTGATATCCGGAGTCGGTGAAAAAACCACATGCATCTCTTTACTCTCGTTTGCAAAATAAAGAAAATTACCAAACATCTTTTGAATATTGGTGGCGAGCTCTTTGTATTTTTTGTAACTGGCTAGTCGGTTCTCCAAATCTTCAATACTCCCCTGCTCTTCTGGAGTCAAATCTAAATTTGGCAAAAGTGATTTTGATTTGATGAGAAGTAGTGTTGACGCCACCAAAATAAAATCAGCCGAATCGGACATCGGGAATTCTTCAAAAGATTTTATGTATTCAATGAATTCATCTGCTACTTGAGAAAGCGAGACGTCGCTTATGTGGAGTTTCCTTTTTTCGATCAAGTCCAAAATAAGCTCTAACGGCCCCTCCACCTCCCCTATTTTGACCTTAAAATTATCCTTCAAAACCTCTTCCATTCCTTATATTCTAACAGATTTTTGGTTTTTTTCTTAGTATCCTTCTTCGCTCAGTTTTTCGTCTATGCGGTTCATGTCGCGTGGGAAAATGCAGGCTTCACGGATATTTTTTAGCCCCAACAGTTGCATTGTTATACGTTCTGCTCCAAAGGCAAAACCACCTTCTGGTGGTACTCCGTATTTGAAAGCTTCAAGAAACATTTTTATTTTCTTTGGGTCCATTTTCCAAATTTCCACATGTTCTTTAAGTTGATTGTAATCATTTATCCTTCTTCCACCTGAAAGCCATTCAACCCCTCGGCAAATAAGGTCCATACCCTCGTTGAATTCCGGTTCTTCTGGATTTGGATAAACATAGAATGGTTTCTTGCGAGTCGGGTATCCGTATATAAAGACGAAATCTGAACCCGTTTCTTTTTTTATTATTTCACAGATATCTTTTTCATCTTGAGGATTGGTATCTTTTTCACCTCTGACATCACGACCAAAAGTTTCAAAAATCTTTTGTTGAACTTCTCTCAAAGAAAGGGTTGGAGTTTTTTCAATCATTACTGGAAGTTTGGTTTCAAATAGTTTTAGATGTTCGGCGTTTTTGGTTTCTATTTGTTTTAAAATAAATCTAACGGTTTCTTCTGCCATATCGCGGACATCTTTCCATGAATCAATGAATGACATTTCAGCATCCAAAGAAACTACTTCAGTCAAATGTCTAGTAGTGGATGATGGTTCAGCTCGGAAAATCTTGTTTACAGAAAAACATCTTTCAAAAGCTGACATTACTATTTGCTTATAAAGTTGAGGTGATTGGCTTAAGAATGCTTTTTTATCAAAATAATTTACTTGAAAAACTTCAGCTCCACCTTCTGCAACTGCTGGTGTTATTGAGGGTGCTTGGAATTCAAAAAACATATTCTTTTTCATGAATTCTCGAAATGAATCGATAACGGTTTCTTCTATCTTGAAAATCGCTTGTATTTTTGGATGTCTTAGCACCAATGCTCTGTTGTCGAGTTCGGTAGTTAATTCTACTTTGTAACCATCAAGAGACATATCAAAAGGTAAAACTTCAGCTTTTGCTAAAACCTCAATTTTTTTTATTTCGATTTCAATGTCGCCGTTTAAAACTTCAGGGTTCACATTTTTTTCTGGTCTTTTATTTACTATACCTGTTACTGTTAAAACCCACTCGACTCTAAATTCTTTTGCGGTTTCAATAGCTTCGCTTTTGGGCAAGACGACACACTGGACGAGTCCGGTCATATCACGGATATCAACGAAAACCATTTTGCCCTGGTCGCGTCTGATATTGACCCAACCTTTGATGATTACTTCCTCCCCTATTTTATCCTTCAAATCTTTTATATATGTTCTTTGCATATTTCCCATATTATCAAAATTCTGTTAAAATATCCATATTATGAAAGATGGTACAAATATTGTATTAACTGGGGACAGACCAACAGGAAAGCTTCATTTGGGTCATTTTGTGGGTTCTTTACAAAACAGACTTAAACTTCAAAATGAATATGAAAACTGTTTTTATATGGTCGCAGATATACAAGCTCTTACAGACAATGCTGACAATCCGGAAAAAGTTAGAAATAATGTTAAGGAAGTTGTTTTGGATAACTTGGCTGTTGGTTTATCGCCGGAAAAAACTACTTTTTTTATTCAATCTCAAATTCCAGAAATTGCAGAATTGACTGTTTTATTCCTTAATCTTGTGACCCTGGCAAGACTCCGAAGAAATCCTACCGTCAAAGATGAAATGAAACAAAAAGGTTTTGGCGAAAATGTGCCAGCTGGTTTTTTGGTTTATCCTGTCAGCCAAGCCGCGGACATTCTTTTTTGTGGTAGTAATATAATTCCAGTTGGTGAAGATCAATTGCCGGTTATTGAACAAGCTAATGAAATTGTAGACAAATTCAATTCTGTTTATGGAGAAACTTTCAAAAAGATTAAACCCATTCTTTCCGATACACCTAGATTAGTTGGGATTGATGGAGGTTCTAAAGCTGGCAAATCATTAGGAAATGCTATTTATCTATCCGATAACTATGAAGAGATAAAGAAAAAAGTAATGATGATGTATACTGATCCGAATCATATCAGCGCGAATGATCCTGGAAAAGTTGAGGGCAATGTTGTTTTCGCCTATCTTGATGCTTTTGATTCTGATAAAGATGAAGTTAAAAAATTAAAAGAAAGATATGAGAAAGGTGGTTTGGGTGATGTTGAAATTAAAAAATATCTTACTGAAGTTTTGGAGAATCTTATAAAACCAATTAGAGAAAAAAGAGAAGAATTTGCTAAAAACTCAGCATATATTGAAGAAGTTCTTAAAAAAGGTACAGAAAAAGCAAGAGTGGCTGCAAGAGAAACAATGGAAAAAGTCAGAAAAGCAGTCAAAATTGATTATTTTTGAATCTTCATGACACACTCCTAAAATTGATGCAATTCCCAAAATAATAAGTTATACTCAGAAGCGGATTTCGGTACATTGAAATCTGTTGTATAATGTTACATTATGACTAACCTTATCGACTAAGGAGAAATTTATGAAGAAACGCCTGTTTATTTACCTGCCGATTTTGCTTTTAGCAAGCGTTGTTTTTTTGGGTTGCAGTCTATTTTCCAATAAAGGAAACAACACTGGCGGTACCGGAAATAACCCGAACAATCCTACCAAACCAAACACTTATGATGGCTTTGGTTATGATGACAATGCTAATAAAGTTTGGGATGATCTTGACAGATATATTGCAAATCGATATCCCAACGATATAAATAAGCAATCCGCGTTGAATCAAATGGCCAAAGCTTTACAAACGGCTGTGAAGGCCGGAAACTCCGGAGACGATAGCGCTGCTCAAAGTGCTAGAGCCGCTCTCAGTAAAGCCAATTATTGTCTGCTTGAAAAAATGGGTAATGCTGAGGCTATGAATAGAGAAGGTTCACTTTTGGATGTGGAAATGCTCAAAGGTGACTCTAATCGTGGCAAAGCTTACCAAGAGTTCAATGCTCTGCTAAGTGGCGGATTTTACGGTTCGGACCAGAGAGAAAACCCTTGCGAACAATAAAAATAGAAAGGCGGTGCGACAGTGAAAGTTAAACTTCTTTGTAGCGTTATCGCGTTTGTTTTGTTAATTATTTGTTCCAGCAATGGGCAGTCAGCGGATTATTGCTCTGATGCCAAAACTACCGCTATCTACTTCGTTAATGGAGTGTGGAATGAGGAAGCGGCAGCAGATAGAAGTAGAATTGCGATTGAAGAAGCATACAGACAAGCACTCGAAAGCGCTTACCCAAATCAAACTTTTGAGTTCAAACTAGCTTACAACTACCATGTAGACGAGGTGCGGGATGTTATCGAAGTTATTGGGCAAAAGATGGCTGAGATGAATAACTCTCAGGTTTCGCAAACTTCGGCCGAAGTTTATTTTGCAATGTATATGAATTTGCAAAACTTCGACAGCCTAATACCAATCGCGGCTCAACCAATAACTATCACCATTGAGGAATATTTAGCCTCAAGGATCACTGCCGAAGTTAACTCCTCGGCAATCATACAAAAATTTGAGAGTGACCTCTTGGAAGGCAAACCAGTCTTGATATTTGCTCATAGTCAGGGCAATATGTTTGCCACTGATGCGATGATGGCTCTTTCAGGTGAATTTCCTCAAAGTATCGGATTGATCGGAGTGGCAATGACTGCGAAATCACTGTATGGTGATAGTACTTATTACACCGCTCATGACGATCGGATAATTGATGGACTTAGGCTTTTGTTTCCTGTGCTCGCTTCCAATGTTGATAATGATCCGGGACTTTTTGGCGATAACAGAGATTTTTCCAATCACCAGTTCATGGAATCTTATTTTTCAAGTGAACTGGTAAGCAGAGATTTGATTGATCAAGATTTTGCCATTAAGATTTCAAATCTGGTTTTCCCTTACACCTATCTTGGCAGTGGAGCCATCACGGTCTCGCTCACATGGGGGTCTGAACCAGATGTTGATTTGCATATCCTTGAACCTGATGGTAATCATGTGTATTACCAAAATATGCTTGGTTCCTTTGGGTATCTGGATTTAGACGATGTAGATAGCTATGGTCCCGAGCATTATTACGTCCCCTGTGGAGGCACTGGAGTGGGGAGGTATAAAGTAGGGGTCAACTATTATTATGGATACAATCCGGAAACAGCTCAGATACAAATCAGTACATCTGATGGCAAAACCAGAACTTTCACTCAAGATCTGGCTACAAGTAATGGCACCCTTGGAAATAGTAGCCCAATCACGGTGGCTATTATTGATGTTACCGTAGATTCAAACGGAAATCGTGTCTATGATGTCCATCAGTGATTTACTGAATAAAGGTAAAAAATCCAAAGGCCCAAAACAAACTATAGAAGTTTGTTTTGGGCCTTTTTTATTTATTTTATTTCTGCCACAAAGCGAAAATGGACATGGGTAATAATTTTTCTGAACCCTCAGTTTTTATAGCGAGTTCTCCGGGTTCGATATTTCCATTTAAATCTTTGGTTATTTCGGAAAGTAGGTTGGCGACGGAGATTGAAGAAAGTTCGGTGGAGTACATATTGAAAATGATAAACAAAGGTTGGTCGCTCAAAATTTCTTTAACAGATTTTAAAAGTTCCGGCAGTTGCTCTTCTATTTTCCAAACTTCACCCTTGGGGCCTTTGCCGTAGCTTGGCGGGTCCATTATTATTGCATCATATTTTCTTCCTTCGCCCGCCGAAGCTTTAGCGAAGGAGGGTCTGCTTTTTTCTTTTTTTATAAATTTAACCACATCGTCAACTATCCATCTGATCGGCGCGTCTTCTAATCCCGAAAGTTTTTGATTTTCTCTAGCCCAATCTACTGATTGTTTGGAGGCATCTACGTGAGTGACTTTCGCCTCCCACTTCGCTGAAGCTTCGCGGGACAAGCCTGCTTTCGCAGCCACCAAACTTGCAATGCCCGTGTAGCCAAATAAATTTAAAACATTAATTTCCCTATTTGGAATTTGGAATTTGATATTTGAAATTTTCTTCGCTATCCATTTCCATTGCTCTACTTGTTCTGGGAAAAACCCAATATGTTTAGAAGTTTTTTTGTATTTTATTTTGGCTTTGATGCCGTCAATTCCAATATCAATAACTGTCTCAAACAATTCGCTATTTTTGGCGAATGATTCTGAAGTTTTCCACTCCTCTTTTGAAAGTTCTGGTTTCCACCAAGCACGAGGTTCGTTCCTTACGATTTTAACACCCCCAATTTCTTCAAGTTTTTTGCCGTCTCCTGAATCCAATAGTTTGTAATCCCCTATTTCCCCTGCCCAAATTTTGATGTTTTCCATGTGATTAAAGATAGCAAAAATCCCACCATCTGTCTCCAGTTGGTGGGATTTTGATTTTCACACATGATCTGTTTTATCTACTTTAGGTTTTTTGATGTTTTTCCCAAAATGGTAACCATTCTTCTTTGAAGAGACCAAGATCGATTTCATCCCAATACTCTCCGTTTTTAAAAAACTGTTTTCTTTTGCGACCTTCAATTATATAGCCACAATGCAGACTATATCTCAGACTGCGTTCGTTGTAAGCAATAACACTCGAACAAACTTTCTGGAGATTGAGTGTATTGAAGGCATAGTTAAGAACCTGCATTTTTGCATCAGTTCCATAACCTTGACCCCAGTACTCTTTCTCTCCAATAATGGCTCCGGTTGTGGTAGTGCGATATACATAATTGATTTTATGCATACCCATGCTACCAATGAGAATACCGTCTTTGGTTTCGATGGCTAAAACAATATTGTTAGCATCAGAACCAAGTTTGTTTACCCACTCTTCTTCTTGTTTTTCGGTTTGAGGAAAAGTTGCACTAATGAACTCTCTTACTTCCGGATCATTGATCCAGCGAGTTATGGTTGGAACGTCCTCTTTAGAAAAAGGACGCAGGTTTACTTTCTTACCTTCAAGGAAAATTACTCTTTTTACTTGATTGTTTTCTGACATGGTAACCTCTTTTTGTGTGAAATTGTGAAAGAACAAAGAACTAAAACACCGCTTTAGCGCGGTGTTGTAAGTTTTCAAATTTTGATTTTAGTTAAATACTTAAAACACAGCGCAAGGCTCCTGATTTATCAGAAGTAGGCAAAATATTAGCAACGTTAAAAGCGCCCCAATATTCCCTATTCATTTTTTGCACATGTTTTATCATGATGTATATATAATACACTATATTAAATATCTGTCAAACTGACAATGGGCGCCCTTGTAAATTTTAAAATGTGGTGTAATTACATAAACAACCTTACCAAACGGATGTCTTCGTAGGAGTATTTGGGGCCGAGGAGGTCTTTGGCTGGAGCGAGCTTGTACATTTCACCTTCGCTGACGCCGACTTTGCGAAAAGCGTTATAAATTTCTTTGAATTTATTTTTGGTGATGCCGTCGCGGAGATTGTAAATATTGTAGTTTGGATTTTTCTCTTTTATTTTTTCTATATGATCCAAGATGGTGCCGAGCTTGAGTCCCCTTTCTTTAGCAATGTCTTTAATGTTGAGCCCTTCATCCAGCATCTTTTTGGTTTCGCTGACTGTGTCCAACTTTTTTTCTTTGGGTTTCTCTCCCCTCACCTTCTCGGCAAAATCTTCGTGCATTTTGGAAAGCTTTTCTTCACCCATAGTCCTTATCTGAAAAGCGTTGGTCTTGGAGAGGTCTTTGAATTTATTATCAATTTCTAAAACTTCTTCATTTACTTTCATAGCCAAGTGGTTTAACCCTTTGATAGAAAGTCCGGAGAGCGAGCGTACTCTTGAGAGGGCTACGTAGCCCATACCCTTTTCAAACGACCCTGAGAGGTCAACTTCTGCAGCGTCGAGTGACATCCCCTGGCTTTTGTGGACGGTGATGGCCCAAGCCAAACGCAGTGGGTATTGGATTATTTCGGCTTTGGTTTTGCCGTCTTCTTCTATGCGCCAATCTTCCCTCTCTACATCTATGATTTTGCCCGAAAGAGTCTGAACTTGGATTTCTTCAAAACCACATTTGACTACAGTGCCCAAGGTGCCGTTGACGAAACCTTCTTCGGGATTATTTTTGATGAACATAACTTTGGCGCCCACTTTGAGGCGTAAGATTTCCGGCGCGAGGCAACTTTTTTTCAGAGCATCTACAAGCGACTGCCTGCCTCTCTCTTGCATTTCGTATTCATGAGTTCTGCCAGAAATTTTTGAAAGCTCGGTTTCATTTTCACTATTGACGTCTTTGTTGTGGGAATAAAGTTTGGTTTGCTCGGTCTCCGCTTTTTGATTAAATCGTTGTTTCAAAACTTCCATTATTTCTTCAGAAACAGTATCCTCTCTTATGGAATTTAAGATTTTCAAATATTCCAAATCACTTTGCCTGTGCTGTTCGGAAAGATAGCAGATTTTGAGTTTGAGGTTTTTCCATGCTTCGCTGTGGAAAGCAAAAGAAGATTCTCCCCGCCCGACTGAACAGTCGTTCGGGCGGGCCTCCCCCGCTCTCCTCACCGGTGGCAATTGGAAAAAGTCTCCGCAAAAAACCACTTGCATGCCTCCAAACGGCTCATCGGAATTTTTTATTTCCCTTGTGACTTTGTCTATAAGGTCAAGGCGAAAGTGGTGAAGCATTGAGATTTCGTCTATTACCAAAACTGAAGCTTTGGCCACTTTCTTTTTCACATGGCTTTTTTCAGCGATTTCAGCAAGCTCGCTTTTGGAGAGGCTGTCTTTGATACCGATACCGCTCCAAGAATGAATAGTGATACCGCCCATGTGAGTAGCCGCGATGCCGGTAGAAGCGGTGATGCCGATATGGGCGTCTAAATTTTTTAGGTAGTCAATATATTCTCGCAAAACGTAAGTTTTGCCACTGCCAGCGGCACCAGTGAGGAAGACATTGCGTCCGGTTTTTAAAATATCCAAAGCTTCTTTTTGAGTCATTGGTGTATTCTAGCAGATTTCAAAAACTTTTTGGCGGGAGGAGAATCCGGAAAGCATTTTCACTTGGAAAATAGGTACTTTGAAATAATTAGCCAGGGCTCTATTAATAGCTGTATTGGCCTTGCCCTGTACTGGTGGTTCTTTGACGGACACAATGTAATTAGTCTCATCAATTTTCTCCACCTTTTCTTCCCTCGCCGACGGCTTAGCTTTGACGTTTATTTTCATCCTATTAAAACACGCATGTAATTTTTCTTGCCTTGGCGGAGGAGGAGAGAGCCGTCGGTCAAATCTTTTTCAGTGATAACTGTTTCGGCAGAGGCGACACGTTCATCATTTATATATGCACCACCTTGTTCAATGAGTTTTCGTGATGCAGTTTTGCTTCCAGCCAGCCCTGCCATATGGAATAAATCAACAACTGAGATGCCCGATTCAATCAATTTGGCTTCAATTTTAACACTAGGAATATTTTCATGATTTTTTGCATCCGAACCAAAAAGTGATTTTGAAGCTTCCATAGCTTTGGTTGCCTCTGCTTCGCCATGAGTGATCACGGTAGCTTCAAATGCCAATTTACTTTTAGCTTCGCGGATGTCGCCCGTACAAATTTCAGCAATTTCTTCCAAAGGTAGGAAGGTAAAAAGCTTCAAGAATTTTTCAACATCGCGGTCATCAACATTTATCCAGTATTGATAAAATTCATAAGGCGAAACCTTTTCCGGGTCAAGCCAAAGCGCTCCGGATTCAGTTTTACCCATTTTTTGCCCAGAGGCAGTGGCGAGTAGTGGGAATGTCAGAGCAAAAACTGGCTTTTGTTCAACTTTTCTTACCAAATCAACTCCGGCCAAAATATTGCTCCACTGATCATCGCCACCCATTTGGAGCTCGCAACCTTTTTCTCGGAAAAGGACCAAAAAATCGTAAGCTTGTAAAAGCTGGTAATTAAGTTCAAGGAAAGATAATCCGTCTTCCCTCTCCATACGCATTTCGTAACCTCTCGCTTTGATCATTTCATTAACTCGGAAATGTTTGGCGATGTCACGCAAAAATTCAATGTAGTTGAGAGGTAGGAGCCACTTAGCATTATTGATAAGCAGAGCTTTATCACCACTAAAATCGATATAATTTTTAAATTGTTCTAGCAATTTTTTGCCATTGGCTTCTATTTCTTCTTGAGGCATAATTCGGCGAGTTTCGGTTTTGCCACTCGGGTCGCCGATCATAGTTGTTCCGCCACCCAAAAGGCAAATTGGTAAATGGCCGTCTTTTTGAAGATGAGCCATGGCCATAAGGGAAACGACATGGCCGATATGCAAACTGTCAGCGGTAGCGTCAAACCCAACATAAAAAGTTGTCGGCCCCTGCGATAATTTATCACGCAAAGCATCAATGTTTGAGCATTGTTTCAAAAATCCCCTATCCTGTAAATTTTTTAATGAGTCCATATTGTTTGTCTATCATACTCACACAAGCTTCATTATGTGTCAATTTAAACTGGGAACTTTATTTAAAATCAAATCTGAATAAGAAAAAGCTTCCGTTTTCTTCAATTCAATTCCAAGTTTGCTTACAACTTCATTAAACTCATCAAGAGCTTGATTTTTTGATATATCTTTCACAACAGTTTCTAGTTCCATAAATTCGCCTAAATCTGTAACGTTATCTATATGGATTCTTGTGTGCTTGTATACCCAAAGTTGTCTGGTTTTGTCTACTGAACATAGTAGTGGTTTTTTTTCAAATAATGAATCTTTCTCTTCTCTTGATAGAGTTTTTATAATATAGTTTGAATCTTTTCTACCATTTTGTTCAAGTCTCTTATAAGAGATTAAATATATTTCTTGATTGTTTATTTCCCTTATCTTGGTTTTTTCAGTACCAATCTGAAAATAGTAATCAATCTGGTTCATTGTTTCCTTGTGCACAGCTCCGATATTAATCATTTTTTCAATAATTTTTTCATAATCTGATATTCTTGCTTTTAATTCAAAATTAAGCATTTTTATTTTTTCTCAAAAATTCTATTCCTTGGGCTGCCCCATCAAAGAATTCTTTATTGTATGACATAACTTTGTTGTGTAAATGTTCCATAAGTTTTGGGTTTTCAATCTTTATGAATTTATTTCCCTTTAACATCCAGTTTGGCTCAATTTCATCAAAAACACAACCTAATTCTGTTAATTCATTTTCTGATAAAAGCCCATTATTAAAGCTTTTTATATATAAAGGCCCAGAATAATATCCAAAAACGTAAGGATTAGTTAAATCAATGATTTTATCGATTTCAGATTCTTCGAGATTAGGGATTAATGGTCTTATAGCAACCATAGAATTAATGCCGGCATCAGAAACTCTTTTTAGTGTATCTATTCTTTTCTCTACCTTAGGAACTTTTGGTTCCCATTTATTACTAGATTCAAAGCACGGAATGGATACTGAAAAAGTAATAAAATTATTCTTTTTATTCATTTCATTTGAAACATCTTTCAAATTTTTTACAAATTCATCATCTAGAACTAATTTTGTTATTATTGAAATATCCTTACCGGAATCAGAAAGTTTCCTTAGAACATCCAATGCTTCATTTTTATTTTGAAAAAATTCCGTGTCACAACCAAGCATTATTGTTTTGATTTCTTCTGGTAAATCTTTCAGTAATTCAAATTGTTCTTCTGATAAATATGCACTGTTGCTACTTTGAGTATTGTTTAAATCCTCCGAAAAACAATATTTACAATCTAATGGACAAATTAATTTTGAATAACTCAAAACTCTATCTTTTTCTATTACTAAATTTGCCTTTTCAAATTTCTCCAAATTTAGCCGTTCCATATTTTTTATTTATACAAAGGCAGTTCGATGGTGAAAGTGGTGCCGAGGCCGAGGCCTTCAGAATGCACTTTGATGTCGCCGTGATGAGCTTCGGCCATTTTCTTGGCAATGTAGAGACCGAGGCCGGTGCCGATGACGTTGGTTTTGTTGGCATCTTTGGTGCGTGAGAATTTGCTGAACAGTTTATTAGTTTCGCTTGGGTCAATGCCAACACCGCTATCTTTGATGGTTATTTTGACTTCCGCGCTTTCTTTGAAAATCGAAACTTTGATACTGCCTTTGACTGTGTATTTGATAGCGTTGTCTATGATGTTGCCTATCACCTGCTTTATCTTGCTTCTGTCGGCATTAACTTTGGCTGAGAAATTTTCAGGTACTTCAACTTCCATAGATAAACCGGCATTTTCAACATTAGGTTTAAGTTCATTTGCCGATTCTTTGACCAACTCCCCTATTTCAAAAACTGTTTTATCATAAACCATCCTCCCCTGCTCAATACGTGAAATGTTCAAAAAGTCTCCGACAATGTTGATGAGGTTTTGGCAGGATTTCAAAATGGTTTGGATTGAGTCGGTAGCCTTCTGTGGCAAAACTCCAAAGTCGCCGTCTAAAAGCATTGACGAATAGCCTTTGATGGCGGTCAGTGGCGCGCGTATCTGATGTGTGGCTAGCGAAAGGAACTCGGATTTCATCTGGTCCAACTCTTTCAACTTCTCATTAGCCCTCTCCAAATCCCCCGCCAACTTTTCAATATGTTCGCGTTGCTCTACTTCGCGTTTAACACTTTTGGTTAGGAAATAACCCAAACTCATAACCAACAATAAAGTTATGACCATAATGATTTCTGAAGAAAAAGGGTCTTCAACAAAAAAAGTTGATGCAATAAGTATTACCAGAGTTATTACCAGCACTTGTGTACCGATTAGTTTTATGTTGAATGTATGATAGCGAACAATGAGATACGAAAGGAAGGCTAAAAATACTACCATACCAATAGGTCCTATCAGGTTTACTTCATAAAGTTTTGTTAACTCACCATAAAGATTTGTAATAGCAAAAATCATAAGAAAAAATACAGAACCAATACCAAGGAAAAGAGCTTCCTTCTTTTTTTGTTCGGTATTGGTAGTTTCTCTATATTTTCTGAAGCAAAGATAACCAACCCAAAAAGCACTTATAATTTCAAATGTGTAAACATAATCATAAAAATTTCCAAAAACACCTTCACAATTCATTAAATCAAAAGAGGTCACATTATAATTAGTTGGTAACAGAAGACACATTGCAACATAAGGAATAGATAAAAGGATTTTAAATCCAAACGGTAAATCTCTTTTATTTAAAAATACATAAACAAAATAAATTGAGATTATTGGGATACTTATTTCCAATAGTGGGGTTGTTTGCCAAAAAAAATGATCATACGATACGTATACAGAAATCCACTGAATAGTTAGATCTAAAATCCATAATGAAAATATACTGGAAAGTAAAAATAATAATTTTCCTTGTAGTGATTTTTTGTCTTTCAAAAAAACAAACAAACCAAAAAATAATGAAATCAAAATAATAGGTATGTAAGCATAAAAAAGTAAAGCAGGAGCAACACTCGTGTCAAAAAAATTTAAAAAAGTAGGGAGCGAATCCGGGCAAGTTAAAAGTTCTGATAACATAATTATTTATTCTTCCTGGTTAATTATTTGAAAATCTTCTTTCACTACTGAATTATAGAAAGATAACCCTAAAGAAGCAATAGTTAAAACAATAAGGAATACAAATAAAATTTTATATGATTTATTCATTTTAATTAACAAAAAACGCCCATAAAAGAAGCGTTTTTAAATTGATTATTTTTAATTGTGGAAACTGTTTCTAAATCCATCAAAACATTTATTTCACTCTCATAAAATGAGGGTTCGTGGTCTTTCTCAAATTCTCTTAAATTTGCGATGTATTCGGTCATTAGATAAATTATACAACAGTACACATATTCAAAGCAAATTTTATTAATGAAAAAACTAAACTAGTTGATTTAAGGTTGATTTAGTTGTATTGTATAAATAATTAAAATAACAACAATTATGAAAATACTATTTGTATCTGAAGATTTGGTTGCTGGAGACTTAGCACGTTTATTGAAGGAAGAAGGCCATGATGTAAAGCTTTATATCAAAGATAAAGGGAGGAGGGGTAATTTTGATAATATGGTTGAAAAGATCAATTCTTGGCAGAAAGAATTAAAGTGGGTTGGAAAAGAAGGTTTAATAATATTTGATGGATGTGATTCTGGTCTTATTCAAGATAAACTAAGGGCTAGAGGATTCTCAGTAGTTGGAAGTTCTGCATTGGGAAACAAACTTGAGAATGATCGCGAATATGGCAATGAAATACTAAAAAAATATAAGCTTTCAACGGTTCCTCAGATTAATTTTGATTCTATTGATAAAACAATTTCTTTTGTAGAAAAAAATAAAAGAAAATGGGTTATTAAACAAAATAGTTCTGGTACAAGTTTGAAAGGTTTCAATTATGTGGGGATGAAAAATAACGCTGATGATGTTATTGATGTTCTGACAAATTACAAAACAGAATATAAAGATGCTGTTATAACTCTCCAAGAAAAAATAGAAGGTGTAGAAATTGGAGTTGGCAGATATTTTAATGGGACAGATTGGGTGGGACCAATAGAGATTAATTTGGAACACAAAAAATATTTTCCTGGTGATCTTGGACCAACCACTAGCGAAATGGGTACTTTAGCTTGGTATGATAGTGATGAGAATAATAAAATTTTCAAATTAACTTTAGACAAAATAAAACCTCACTTGAAAGAGATTGGTTTTAAAGGAGATATGGAAATTAATTGTATTGTGAACGAAAAAGGATCATTTCCACTTGAGGCTACTCCACGTTTTGGTTCTCCTATTGTTCATTTGCAAGGAGAAATCCAAACAACTCCTTGGGCCCCAATGTTAAAAGCCATGGCTCTTGGAGAAAAGTTTAAAGTGAAATGGAAAAAAGGATACGGAATCGTAATAGTAGTAACTGTGCCTACTAGTCAACCCTTCCCCTTTACCAAAGCTGACCACTATATTTCACCAAAAGGTCTTAAGATATATTTTGATGAAGTGGCTAAGAAAAATATGGAACACATCCATTTTGAAGATGTTTCTATGAGAAAAGTTAATGGGAATGAAGAATATTACATCTCTGACGATCGCGGTTATGTTCTCTATGTGACGGCTGTGGGAAAAACAGTGGAAAAAGCTCGAGAAAAAGCTTACGGGCTGCTAAAACACATCCACATTCCAAAAATGTTTTATCGCAACGATATAGGCCTAAAATTTATCGAGAAAGACCAAGCTTTACTCAAAAAATGGGGCTATATTAAATAATAATATAATCCGGTTTTTTCAGAGAAAGAAAGTCAGAGTAGAAAGAGTAAGCTCCTGCATGGAGGAAAACTATGTTGTCCCCGCTGTTTAAGCCTGGCAGACTGGAGCATTTGGAAAATACGTCTAACGAATCTGGTGTACTACCTCTTAGTACATAATTTTCCATATTTTTGTTGTCTCCTCCGATTTTCTTGGCCGCAAGTTTTAAATTGACGATCAAAGTGTCCATAGATGTGGTATAAACCGAGCAATTTAATATAGCAATATTATTATCCAAAAACTTTTTCTTGTGAACGACTTGGCCGATCAAAGAAATAGATTCGCCCACAACCTTCCTTCCTGGTTCAAAAATAAAATGAATATGAGGATAAATGGTTTTTATTTCTTTGGTTGTTTTGACAATAAGCTTTGAAATTTCATCTAAACTTGGTATTGGAGATGAATACTCTACCGGGTAACCTCCACCAAAGTCAGCAATATCGAGTTTTATTTTATTCTTTTTAAGTTCTTTTACGAAATTACTGATAGTGCTTAAATTCTTTTTCCATAAACCCTTATAAGTATTTTGGGAAAGTAAGTGGTTGTGAACTCCCAAAGTTATCAAATCTTGGTTTCTTAAATTACTTAAGTGTTCAAAAACTTTCATCGCCTCTTTGATTGGGAAACCGAGAAATGAGTCGGAACTATAAGTAAGTTCTGGGTTATTTACCTTTACTCCGGTATTGATACGCACTAGCAATTGAGGTTTTTGTGAGAATTCTCCAAGAGAAGAAGTTATAAGCTCTAGCTGTTTCCAAGAATCAATCACAAATCTATGAACCCCAAGCAGTTTAACTTTTTTGAATTGTTTATCAGTCAGACTGGGAGATTGGAAGAGTATTTTCTTTGGGTCTATACCATAATGGTTAACTAATTTATAAACCTCTTCCATTGATGAAAGCAAAAAGCCGCATTTTTTGGAGGAAACCGTTTTAATAATAAAAGGATAATTGTTTGTTTTGAGAGAGTATAAAATTTCACCCGGGAGTAGTCTTTTTATATCTTCCAGAGTGTCGGATAGCTGGTTTTTATTGATAACAAAACAAGGTGTGTTGTTTACCCATTTTTTCTTATGTTCGCAAAGAAATTCTGAACAATCGTGTTTTTTCATGTGATTTTTCGATTTTAAATACTTATATTAATCGTATAATCTATAATACCATTTATATTTATAAAAAGCAACTCCCTATAAGCATAATCAGTATAGCACCTATTTTTTGAATCAAATGCTTTTTTTGTATCTTTTCCTGGCTTATATGAGGGAAAAACAAGGTTAAACCAAGCCCAATGACAAAAACAAACAATGGCTGGAAACCATTAACCATAAGAACGAGAGCAACTGGGGCCAAAAGGATGGCATATTGTACAGTCATATCTGCTACTATTGTCAGCGTTTCGTTCATAGAATTCAATGCCAAAATCTTTCCTTTGGCTTCTTTAATTAGGAGAAAAAATTCACTGCGGTAAGAAGAAATAAAAATCAAGAAGATAATACCTATGAGCACTTTACCAACTAAAGTCCAAAAAGTAGAAACCCAAAATCCTCTTTCAATAGCTACAAATTTGAATAAAACATCGCTCATTGCATAAAAGAACGAGGCTACAGACATAAGTAATACAACTTTCTTTTTAAAACGGATTTTTTTGTCTTGAATATCAAAAGAAAGAATTAAAGCACCAAGCAGAATGGCAAGTGAAGCAATTATTTGTGTTTTAGTTAAAGTTTCTCCCAAAATAAAATAAGCTAAAATAAACCCAAAAATTGGTATCATTTGGTAGAAAGGTACTACAAAAGTAGCCTCATCAAATTGCAAAGCATATAAATAACAAAGGATACTAAGTACTACTAAAACTCCAATAATCATTAGTATTATCCCCTGCCCCAATGATACCCCTAGTACCAAAGGATTGATTATTAAAATGATAGGTAAAGCAAAGACTCCAAAAAGAGCCGAAAAGATAATAAGAGCCCCAACTTTATTGTCGTGAATGTATTTGGAAATGAGATATTTATCCGTATGATTGGATATGGCGTATAGAAGTGGGGCGACTAAAGCTATAAAAAACCAGTTCATATATTAATTTTCTAAAAAATTAGGGGCTAAAGACGGGTCAACATCGCTATAAAAATTCCTCTCCCAAGAATGATTTCTCAGTTCGTCCATGAGTTTTGGTGATAATTTCCCCTTGTCTGAAAATGAAGTATTTTTTTCAACATTTTTAATTTTTCTCATGCCGGGAATTACTGATGAAATTTCATTAAACGATAAAATATAACGAAGAGATAATTCTGCCAATGTTTCCGTTTCACCGGCCATGATCTTTTTGAGAGAATCTGTTCGTCTGACAAGTTCAGGTAATCTTTCACCTTCAAAATAAGATTTGCGCAAATCACCTTCTTCAAATTGGGTATCAGAAGTGAAATTTCCAGCCAAACCTCCTTCATCTAGAGGCACTCTGGCGATTAGTCCGATATTGTTCTCTTTTGCGTACGGCAAAAGTTTTTCTGTGGGTTTTTGGTGGAAAATATTAAAAATAAATTGAATAGTAGAAATAAGTCCGGTATCCAAAGTTTCCAGACAATTGCTTGGCTGGTAATCATTTATAGAAATACCCCAGTATTTTACTTTTCCAGATTTGGATAATTTTTGAATTGTATCTTTCCATCCATCTTCTTTTGCAAAATCATCTTGCCATACATGAAATTGCACGAGGTCCAGTGTATCCAGCCCGAGGCTTTTAAGAGAATCTTCTACACACTTTTCAATGTGATCGTTGGGAAAAACTTCGGATATCGGCACACCCTTCCATGCGGGCCACTTCCAGTTTTTGGGGACAATTTTTGTGGCAACGATAATCTGGTCTTTCTTTCCTGATTCGTTCAGAAATTTGCCAATAAGTTCTTCGGAGGGGTGTTTGTCGGGGAATTTTTCAGAATAACCATATACCCAAGCCGTATCTATGAAATTACCACCAAGTTCTACAAACTTGCTTAAGCTTTTTAAGCTTTCATTTTGATCAGCCCCAACCCAAGAGCCGGGATCATTTGCGAGTTGCCAAGTTCCATAACCAATTTCCGAAACCTTCAAGCCTGTCTTACCAAGTACTCTATAATTCATATTTCTAGATTATACAATAAATTCAAAGAAAATATGCTATATTTCGGATATGAAAAAGCAAATTGTGATTATTCATGGGGGTAATGTTTTGAATAAAAAGGACGACTTTTTAGCTTATTTGAAGAAAAGAAAGGTTGTTAAAGAGGATTTCAAGACAAAAAAGAGCTGGAAAGATAATTTTGAGACAAAAATGGAAAGCAAATTTGAAATATTTGCTCCCAAAATGCCCAACAAAGAAAATGCAAAATATACTGAATGGAAAATTTGGTTTGAAAAGCTTGTCCCATTTTTGAAAAATGATGTTACTTTGATTGGGCACTCTTTGGGAGGTTTGTTTTTGGTGAAGTATTTATCCGAGTCTTTGTTCCCTAAAAAAATCAAAATGCTTGTTATTGTGTCTGCTCCATATATAGGGGAAGGTAACAAATACAATATCGGTAAAGATTATGCATTTAACGATAATTTTAAAAAGATAACCGGCCAAGCCAAAAAGATTTATCTTTTCCACAGCACAGACGATAAAGTCGTGCCATTTTCTGATTTTGAAATTTATAAGGCAAACTTGCCAAATGCATCTTTCAACACATTTAAAAACAAAGGCCATTTTAGCGTTGATAAATTCCCAGAGTTAATTAAGGTGGTTAAGATTTTGTATTCTTAAAATTAGTAATCACAAAGTCCAAAATCCGAACATTTTTCAAGTTTAGGAATTTGCTTTGGATATGCTTTTGCGAAGCGGCCCCAATGTGGGTTGTGTGGATAAAGTGCTGGAAGAAACAAGGTCAATTATAATAAATTATATTACTAAATAATTAATAGGATTAGTAACAATAGATGAATATCGATCGAAAATTATTCCAAAAATAACCCGACATTATTTTTTCGCGCCAGATCAACGTAATGTTTTGCTATAGCAATATCAAAAATACCCATACCCATTGGATTAAACATGATAGGAATATTTTGATCATATGATTCTAAACAACCATTAACTACCACATCAACAATTGTCTTTACGTTCTCTTTTTTTAGTCCACATTCTTTGTGGAAAAATTCAATATCGGTCTTTTCTCTACAGACCTCGTTCCAATCATCAACAATTATTGAGTCTTTTACATATTTATAAATATCAATCTTGTAATCTCTTAGCGATACATTAAGCAAGAGTGATCCAGGTTTCGGTTTCTTGTCTATGTATGATCTATCAGACACGGTGCAAGTAATCACGACATCGGACTGTTCGTAGGCTTCCCTCCAATCTTTCGCAATAACGACTTTTATTTTTTTATTATGAGTTTCAATATCTTTTTGTTGAATATTCTTGATATCATATATGACGATTTTTGATATTTGATTATCAAAAATCTCCTCGCACATTTTGAAATGATTTTGACCGATAGGTCCCCATCCAATTATTCCAACAGTCAATTTGTTTTTTTGTCCCAATGATAGAAAATACCTTAGAACAAGAGCACTTACTGAAACTGTACGGATCACGCTCAAAAACACAGTATTAATGACAGAAACAACTTTTCCTGTGTCTGAGTCATTTAATATAATAATGCTAGATGCCCTTGGAATATTTTTCCTGATATTTTCGGGGAAGCTGGCTATCCATTTGATGCCAGCTATGTCAAAACTGCCCCCAACATATGCTGGCATTGCGATAATCCTATTTTTTAGGTTTTTGAATCGAAGATAGGGTTTAATTGGCTGAACGGTGTCATATGTGGCCAGACATTTAACTGCTTCCTCTATTGTTTTGGTACAAACAAACCAGTCTATACCTAGATTTTTTATATCGTTTTCGTTTAAATAAATCATATTTTTATATATTAAATTTTTCTTTGCACCAATCCTTATTGTAAATTGTCGATAGATATCTGCTACCTTGATCGGCAAAAATTGTTACTACTGTCGGTGGTACATCAAATTTTTTATCTTTAAAATATGAATAGATTGCAGCAATAACTGAACCTGATGATCCACCGATAAATAACGAGTGATTTTTAACAAAACTGCGACAGACCTCTATCGCCGCTTTTTCCGACACTGTCACAATTTCATCGATCTTCGAATCTTTAAGTATACAGGGGACCATACTCGAGCCAATTCCTGGTATGTATCTTTTTTTAGGTTTTCCGCCAAAAATTACCGATCCTTCTGTGTCAACCGCCATTACTTTGGTCTCTGGTGACAGCTCTTTTATTTTTTGAGATACTCCGGTTATTGTTCCACCAGAGCTAACACCAATAAATATATAATCTATCTTAGGGATGGCGTTGCAAATTTCAGATCCTAGAGTGTTATAATATGCCATTGCATTGTAAGGATTGCCATATTGATTTACCCAATACGCGTTCGGTGTTTTTGCTAAAAGTCTCTTCACTTTTCTGATGCGGTTTAATAAATAACCACCATTTTCATCTAATTCAGTTATTTTGATAACTTGATAACTCAAGTTATCAATCATCGTTTCATTTGCAGGTGATATATTCTTATCAATTATGCAACAAAACTTCAAACCAAGTTTTTTACAATATGATGATAGGGATATGCCAAAATTACCGGATGAAGATTCAATGATTAGTGTTTCCTTATCAATTTCTCCAGTTTCTAGTATTTTAGATAGTATGAATTGGGCAGCTCTATCTTTTACACTACCAGTAGGATTACAACCTTCGAGCTTAGCAAACAAATTTATATGACCTAAACCTTGAAGTTTGAGTTTTATCAAAGGAGTATTACCGACACTGTCTAAAAAATCGTTATATACCATCCTATTAATTTTATATTGAGCATTGACTAATATATACTAATATTGGATATTAGTCAATAATTACGTAATAAAATAGTGTTGGCAAAAATCATGATACATTACCACGAAAGCTTGACGAAGGTCATCATCTATATTACTCTTTTGTCAGAGTTAATGATCCAGATCTTTGTCAATTCAAGGGGTGATTACCCCAGAAAGGTTGGACGATATGAGAACGTTTGATCTAACTATACTGGAGGAAAAAATCACTCCACATTTGAGACGGCTGATTAGACAAGGAAGTATCCCGATCGGACTTCAGTTCAAAAGGCAGGATTTTCTCGTAGAAGAAAAGTTTGTTAACGTTGATCCGTTAGGAGAAGAAACTAGGTATTCCCCAGTCAAAGGGATTATCCACAAATTTTCAAACAGGATTTTGTGGAAAGTTTCTTACCGGTGTGCAGCTCACTGTCAATTTTGCACAAGATCACGTCAAATTGGTGGTTCCGATGGTGATTTGTCGGCTCGTGATATTGAAACTGCGTTGCAGTACATAAGTTCACACAAAGAAGTTGACGATGTAATCTTGAGCGGAGGTGACCCTTTCGTCACTCCAAAAGTGACGAAAGATATCATTGGCAGACTTGTCCAAATTGAGTCCGTCAAGGTAATCAGAATCGGCACACGTTTGCCAGTGCACTCACCTTCTAGCTTCAAATCTGAGCCAGTTAAGCATCTACTGTCAAAGATTTGTAGTGTCACCAAGTCGCAACCAGTTTTTGTTCTTCTCCATCTCAATCATCCCGATGAGCTTACCGTGGAGACAGTTGAAGCCATAAGACTGATTCAAGGAACCGGTGCAATACTCATGACCCAGACGGTTTTCCTTAATGATATTAATGATAGTGTTGAAGTGCTGGCAAAGCTCTTTATTGCTGTCTACCATCTAGGTATAATCCCACACTATCTTTTTCATTGTGATAAGGTGGGCGGTCTTGAACGGTTTATCGTTCCACTGGAAAAGGAACGAGAAATTGTCACCGAACTGTGTAAGCGTCTGTCAGGTATAGCAATACCTAGGTACGCCATCGATGTGCCAGGTAAAGGAAAAATTGATATCCCCCTAGGTTTCTGGGAGGGTGTTGATCTCACTAACTGTTCTGATTACGAAGGCACAACCATCAACCTGGTTAACCTCTGAAAGGAGTACTAATGAAAGTTCTTGTGCTTTACAACCTTGCCACTGTCCTAAAGAAGGGACGACAAGAGGACCTTGTTTGTGAACAAGAGATTACAATCATAGTCCCTCTTGTTGTGGAACTTCTCCGACAACGTGGATACGAAGTTATAACTCTTGAAGCAAGTCTTGGCCTATGGAACGATCTTGTCCGATTGAAAGGACATTTCGACATCGTCCTCAATCTTGCAGAAGGTTTCGGTGGTGCAAATTCACAAGAGGTCTTCATTCCAGCGTTGCTCGAAGCCCTCGATATTCCATTTACAGGAGCATCTTTACACAACTTCGTTGTAACTCATGACAAAGCGAAAGCAAATCTGGTTATGAGTGCACATGGGATTCCGACCCCACACCGTCAAGTGTTTTATCCCGAGCAGGAGATAGTTGTAGATGGCCTGCAGTTCCCACTTATAGTTAAACCCGTGCACGAGGGCGCTAGTATCGGTATCACCTACGATAGTGTGGTCACCAATCCGAAGCACCTCGTTGAACGAGTGCTGAACATTTTCAGTCTCTATCACCAACCAGCACTTGTGGAAGAGTTCATTCAGGGCCGAGAGATTTCTGTTGGATGTATTGGTAACAGATCCAATCTCCAGGTATTCCCTCCTCTCGAGTTCGTATTTGATGAAACTACCCCCGTCCTCAGAAGACTTCGCTCATACGAATACAAGTGGGATGGGGGCAAAGAAGGTATGGTTCGTGCAGAATTGTCGAACGAACTGACACAACTCTTTCTCGAGTATACTCGAACCGCGTTCTTGGTAATGGATTGCCAAGACTACGCCAGAATGGATTTTCGATTGGCTGAGACTGGGGGGATCTTCCTGCTTGAAGCTAACTGCAATCCGGGTATTGGACCGAATACCCACGGTCTCAACAACACGCTTACAATGATGGCTAGTTTCGATGAGTATTCGTTCGATGATCTCATAGAGCAGATCATTCTTATCGCCAAAGAAAGGTGTGGTATTTAAGAAACTTGGGGGATGGCTTGGTGCAAGCCAAATCATCCCTCTTTTTTATAATTAAAAAAATGAACAAAAAATTTAAAAATATAGTTATTGCTAACGACACTGAAGCATTTGAATCTATCATCAATACTATTAATGATAGGTCCAAGAAAGCTGTAAAAATAAACAAAGAACATTTTCTATCAAGTAGATTCTTGTTTTGGGAAGGAGACAATAAAATTGTTATAACCCCATTTCCTGTGGAACAACCAATATTGTCTCAAGCTAAATCAATTGGATATAAAAATATAGAAAATTGGTATCCATCGAAAATAGGTATTAGTTTATCTGATGCAATCATTAAAGATAGTGTGCTGTTTGATAAATTAAAAAAAATAATCAAAAATAATCCAGGAATCATTTTGTCTTCCTATTGTTATACAAAGAAACTTGCAAATCTCATCAATGTGCTTAAAAAAGAAAATTTAAAATTTCATGTTGATCAATTACCTAAAGATAAACTCGAATGGCTCGTAGGCTATCTAGGGTCAAAGGTTGGGTTTAGACTAGAAATGAATAAACTGAAAGAAATCCCAAAACCAAAATCGTTTATATCAGAAAGTAAAGCAGGAATTGTTAAATCAGCTATTTGGTTTTACAAGCAAAATAAGTCATGCGTTGTAAAAGCATACTCTGGTGAAGGAGGATGGGGAGTACTTATAATACACAAAAATGTCATTTTTTCTGAGACTGATTTAAGAAAGAAACTTAGAAAAATTTTCAGTAAAGACGCTATTTGGGATACTGGTCCTTATGTTGTGGAAGAATTTATATATTCTTCAGATGGTGATGAGAACTCTCCATCCTTAGAGGTCTTTATAGACGACAAGGGTTCTGAGATTACGTATATGTGTGATCAGATTGTGGATCCGTCGGGGGCTTTCCTCGGTATTTTGATGGGGAAAGAATGTTTACGTGCAGATACAATAGAAAAGATGAGTAAAATCGGAAATATAATTGGTAATCAATATTCGAGACTCGGGTATCGAGGTTTTTTTGATATTGATTTTATCATCTCGAAAGACGGGATTTTGTACCCTATTGAAACAAATGTTCGAAGAACTGGTGGAACCCACGTTTTTGATTTGACAAAAAAACTGTTTGGAAAGGACTGGGCCAATAAAACAGTAGCTCTATCGAAAGACTTATTCTGTTACGGTGATAAGGTTTTGTTGGCAAAGGAAGTGTTAAATAAAATGTCTGAAATAATTTTCCCGATAAAAGGTAAAAAGAAAGGTGTAGTTGTTGTTGCTGTAAATAGCCACGAACCATACTTCTCGTTCGTTATTTTTGCTCCGAATAAACTTGATGTCCTAGATATAAATAAAAAATTGACATCGATATGGAACGACGGTACTCTTGATGTACAATGAAAAAAATATCTCTTAACGTCGAACCGTTTCAAGAAACGCTCCACGCTGATATGTGTGGTCCTGCATCGCTAAAAATAGTGATGGGTTACTATAATGTTGATAAAACCGAAAATGAGTTGGCGCAACTAACAAAGCTTATACCCGGTCTTGGTATCGATGACAAAAATATCGCTGACGCCGCAAGAGTTCTCGGTTTCAAAGTTGAGATAAAAAACGAGAGCAGTTTTGAAGATATTGAACAATGGTTAAAAAGGGGCGTACCAGTTATTGTTGATTGGTTTACTAGGGGTAGACGAGACTACGATGACTCGGAAGTGTCTGATGGGCATTATTCTGTTGTAACCGGTCTCGATGATGAACATATCTATTTACAAGACCCGGAAATTGGGGGTGAACGAAAGATTGAGAGAGAAGACTTCATGAAAGTTTGGTTTGATTTTATTGGTTATTATCTGAAACCTGAAGAACTTATTATTAGGCAGTTAATAGCGATTTATAAATAAAATACTCTCAAATTCAATAGTAATTTCATTGGGGACACTTTTGTCTGCTTCTGTATTAATTATTCCGCCTGTATTCAAAAACATTTTGAGCGACTGGGTGTTATGTTCCTGGACATGGGCATACAATTTCTTAACTTTTTCATTACGGCATACATCCAAAAAATATTTAACAAAATTTTGACCGACTCCCCTACCCCTGTAATCTTTGTGTATTGTTATCTGTTCCAAATACCAATGTTCTGGGTTGTCTTGAAATTTGGTATCCCAGCCGAGAAACCCAATGATTTTGTTGTCAGAAATCGCGCACAAGAGCTGGTCTTTTGATATTCTGTCTATAATTTTCTCCCTGCTTTCTTCTTGTGATTTTAAATCAACATCATTTATTACTTCCATTATTTCTTCTAAATCTTCAGTTTTTGCTTCTTTGTAATTAATCATTTCACTTTTACTTCAATTCCATAAATACCAAATTTGGGAATATTTTCTTTATATTCTGGGAAAACAGTATTATATCTTTCGATAGCCTCATCAATTCTTAACCCAGAAGACAATGCGTTTCTTGTGCCCTCCGCTTCAAGCAAACTTCTTACGTCTGGATAATGTCTTACCCCTAAAATTTCCACCATTATTACTTCGCTTGTTACGTTATTAGTAAAGGTAATAGTATCCCCCACTTTTAATTCTGCATAAGGTGTCTTGTCCCAACTAGTTGGTACTCTGGTTTCTATTTTCTTTGTTCCAGCTTTTATTGCTTTAAATGGTCTGTCATTTAGTTCAAGATCGTAGTTCATGTATTTTAGATAAAATATAATCTGCTGTTTGTTGTGGAGTTTGGTCTGAATTGTCTATTATTTCTCCAAATGTTGGATTTGGTATGCCGATATTATAATGATATTTTATTCTTTCTTTTTCTTGCTCATCTAGTTCCCTCATTCCTCTATTGGTTAAAGTTTTTTCAAGTTTTGGAGCCAAAGTGAAAACGTGAATTTTTGTATTTAGATCTTTTAATTCTGACATCATAAAATCGTAATTTTTCTGGGAAAGAGGATAAGGAACGATTACATTTAATTCCCTTTTAACGAAATTTCTAATTACAGATAATGCATTTTCAAGATTTATCGGGATAGCCTTGTCTATCGGCATCCATTCAATCATTTCACGCAACGCATCAATTTCCAAAAGCGCCATATTCGGCATTCCTTTAACTAGTATCTTTGCAACCGTACTTTTCCCCGCATTTATTGAGCCATTTATAAATATAATCATAAAATTAAAATAATGATTTTATATAATCCGAAACAGAATCATTTGGGTCGGCAACAGAAAAATCTTTTTTGAGGATTGTCTCGTTGTTGGCAGTCCATTTTTTGTAGTCGTTTGTCCAAATAGAGTCGAACATTTGCGAGTATGCTTCAAATCTTTCGGTTAATGATGTAGCAGAAGTGTAATTTTGGAATAATTTGTAAAAATCAGGAGCATTATCTTTGAGATACAAAATCGCGTTCTTCTCCCCTCTCCACGGGATATCTCGAAAAGCAAAATATGCACAGATAACCTGTTCCATACTGTAAAGCAATTTTATTTCTAGGGCTTCATGATAGAGAGGATCTTCGGAATCAAAGTATCTTTTGTCTACAACATAATTTTGGTTTATCCTTTGCCAGAAACCCTTTTTAGATTTATCTGATGGTTGTGAGGTATTAATTTCCGAGGCTTTTGATTTCAGTTCAGTTAGAATACCTGATTTATCAAAATATATATTTGATTTCTTTATCCAATCGAGCAAGATGGCGTCAAAATTATCTGAATCAATCTTTTTACTCTCACTAATTCTTTTCAGGTCAACCAAATCAAAAAAGAAAATATCTGCAAATACCCCATCAATCCAGCGATAGAGAGAATAAAGTTTATTTTTATTTTCTTTTAGGATTATCACTAAATCTATATCGCTGTAAGCCTTTGCCTCTTGGTTGCTGTGTGAGCCAGTCAAAAAAACCGAATCTACTTCATCATTTGATTTCAATTTTTCAATTGTTTGGTCGAGTTGATTCATTTTATTTCAGATATTTCTTCTATGATTTTTTCTATGTTTGGGAAATTAGATTCAAATATTTCCCCAATTTTCTCTGCATTTTCTTGCCCTATTTGCATTTTTTGCAATCCCTGTTTTTCAGGAAAAAACTTATTCATTGTTAGGTCAACGATGCGCTCTTTGGTCCACTGTTCTATATTATATTTTCGAATTAAAGAATCAATAGTAAGGTGCACGATTTCGTGGGCCAAGGTCAGCACTCCCATTCTAGTTTCAAAATTTAATTTTACAGTATTAGGTCTATGATAACTTCCTCCACTACCGTATTTAGTCATATGGACTGTGTATGTTTCTTGTAAAGGTAATCCTAATGTTTTTAGATTTTCAAAAAATTTTTCTTTTATTTCGTTCCATTTCGGTTCAATCTGGGTTATCTTTTCTGTATTTATATTGGCCTCAAATTCTTCGTAAACTGCTTTTGAAATTTCTTCATCTGTTATATCTTCTCTCTTTTCTACTTTTTGTTGTATTGATTTTGGAAGCTTAATAAATTCAAGATTATATTTGTTTTCTTTGTACCATTTAAGATCTGATAAAGTGTTTTTTACTCGTTCTATTTCGCTTTTAATTGAACAGTCAAAAACCACTTCATTTGGCTCTGATTCCATATTGTTTTGTGATACATCTATTGGTTTAAGTTCTTCCATAAATTTTTATTTTATTTTAATTCGTCCAATAAAAAAGCTAAATTGTAATAAAGAATTTCTTTGGCTTTTTCGAGGGGAAACCAAGCAGATTGAAAGTATTTTTCTTCTTCATCCAAATTTTTCCCCGATTCTCTTATTGGTTTTGCTTTGAACATCGCTACCCTGATGAGTTCGCCAGTTTGGCTGTGAGTATAAGCAAGGTCGGACAATCTTTTCTCAATCTCAACTTCATATCCCGTTTCTTCTTTCACTTCCCTTAGAGCCACCTGTTCTAGAGTTTCTCCATTTTCTGGGTGACCTTTTGGAAAAGACCAAATCTTCCCTTCCTTATCCCCCACAAGCAAAACTTCATTGTTTTCATTTACTACAACACAACCCGCCTTAATAGTTTCGTTATTTTCGTTTTTGATTTTAATGTGTTCTGTCATATATAATCTATTTACTTTTCAATTTCTTTGAAAAAAGATTTTCCATTTTCAAACCATTCAACAATACCTTCCTTTATTTTTTCTGGAAAAACAATTTGGCTTTTGAAATCACTTTTTTTGACAGAAATAAATTCCAAGTGGTCTTCTTTTGATTTTAGCTCAATGTTTTCTGGAACGTTAACTTTTAGAATAATGTTCATTTCATGTTGCCAAATATCTTCTTTCAAGAGAAAAAGATTTTCACAAGCGCCGATAAATGAAGAAATTTTATATTCACTTCCTTCCATTTCTTCATGAAATTCTCTCAAAAGAGCTGTTTCTGCCGACTCTCCATCCTCAATGTGTCCGCCAGGCAAGAAAAAATAGTTTGCGCCTTTAAGGTGGCAAAGGATAATGTTTTCTCCTTGCATAATAAGTCCCCTAACAATCAAATGTATGTGAGAATCTGGTTCTTTAAATTTCATATAAATATATTATTTTTTTATTAGATAATTTTATTTCTCTGGTCCAAGTTGATAAATTTGGGTATCATAACCCCTTGTTTCTTCATCTTTTTCGGAAAGTCCTAAAAATTCAACCTCTTTAAAAAGTTCTTCCCTAACTTTTTCTGGATTGGAACTATCGTCCGTCATTTTTTCAATTTCCATAAAAGATCCTAGTTTTTCTACTTCATCAAGACAAATTTCATATTCTCCTAACTTGCATTTTCTCCTTAATTTTTTGACTTCAATTGCAGGGTACCAGCCGAGAGTCTCAAGCATTTTGTGAATCGCTTCCGGGTCTTTGACTTCTGTTTCGTATTCCAGGTTATCTCCTTCACCTGACCTTTGTTGTTTTAGATTTAACTGTGTTGTGTCTTTGAGATGACGAAGGCGAATGATAATGTCCCCTTCTTGAGCCGACTCAAATTCATTTCTACTGCCTTTCAAAGAATAATTTACATCATACTGACTTATTGGTTCAGAGACAATACAACCTCTTTCTTTAAGTTTTTTCTCTATTTCTTCTAAATTATTAACTCTAAGTTTTATCTCAATTTCTCTCATAAATTTTTTTCATTATATTCTTTCAACATCTCTAAAGCTCTTTGCATTATTCTATCCCCTGTTTCTTTCCAGTCAAAATATTGTTTGTAATCTTTGGGGTCTATAAGTTTGATTTCCATAATTTCACCGTCTGGATCGGAGACAAAATCCCCATACGGCTCAACAATACAAAAAGAACGGGTTTGTCTGACTGTTTTATCCGGTTCGTAAACGTCAATAAATCCTATAAGTTCTTGATGAAGCACTTTCATATTGGTTTCTTCCAACACTTCACGAATGACCGCTTCTTCAACACTTTCCCCTTCTTCTATATGTCCTCCGGCTGGCATCCAGCCAGTTTTGGGGTGTTTTACTAAAACCATTTTGTCTCCACAAAAACAAAAACCATGTACTATCCATAATATTTTGTCTTCCAAATTTTGATTCGGGTCCAATTCTTCGTAATATATGTAATCAAGCAACTGTCCTAATCTGTTTGTAAGTTTTGATTTTATTTGCATATTTTTCTAAAGAAATCCGCCGACTTGTAGGTCCCAGAGTTTGCGGTAGAGACCACTGTCTTTGTTCACTAGTTCATCATGAGTGCCGTCTTCGACAATGTAACCTTCACTCATCGCTATGATGCGGTCCATTTTTTTGACCGTTGAAAGCCTGTGAGCAACGACGATGGTGGTGCAGTTTTTCATCAAATTTTCCAAAGCATCTTGAATGAGCGATTCGGAATATGAATCCAAACTTGAAGT
>JBBTSI010000002.1:0-16613 GCA_038064735.1 Patescibacteria group bacterium
TCAATAACTACTTTAGAAAAGAAAAGAATAAAATTTATAAGTAAGGCTACTATTATTATATCTTTGACGGTTTTTCCGAAGTTACCAAAATTTGTATCAAACATTGCCTTGAAAGCGGCCCAAAGTAATACGAATATAAAACATATATTGGCTATATCTCGGAGTGTTGTCCAAGCAATCGTGATACTTCCCCCTACACCATTAGGGTCACCAATATTTTTTGCCATATCCAAAATACTGAATTTAACAACTAAATCAAAAAGACTTCCTGTTATTTTCAAAATAAGAGCAGACAAAGTCATTAGGAAAAAACCTATACCTTTTGCAAATGCGTTAAATATCCATCCTGACAAAGTCCAGTTACTCGCAGCGCTATTCATCTCATTTGCGGCTTCTTGTGAAGCTAGGGCTGTATTTTCAACGCATAATCCTCCACCATAACTTGTTCCTGGTCTATTGTTTACTGTGCATGCTGTTCCTGGGTCACATGTTCCACCTGGAGAATTTGAATATCCTGGCCTCCCATCGTCCGTAATACAGCTTGTTGTTTGTGCAAAAACATTATTAGTAGGTACAAAAATACCTATCAAAACGATGGCCAATATTCCAAATGTGATAAACTTATTTTTCATTTGCTCATTGATTTTTAAGGCATAACTCTAACTTCGCGAGCTACTACTGTCTCTACAGGTGTTGTGTCAGATGAAATATATCTATATACCACATAGTAATTTCCCGGAAAGTCTAAAGAAATACTGTTTATAGGCATATTATTCACTCTGTCGAAAAAAGTAACTGTTACTGGGGCGTTTGGTATTTCAACACCGTTAACATCAAGAACAATAACTCCCGGATCATTATAATAACCCGAAGAAACATTGAGTGTTTCTGGGTTATCGCCAAGCATCTGAATAGCGGAAGTGCTTGGTGGAGGAGGTGGTGGTGGAGTAGTTGTGGTAGGAGGAGGTGGAGTGATAGTACCGGTTTGAGAATGTATACCAGTTGGATTACAATCTCTACCCAAAAGAGCACTTCTTAAAGCTGCTCTTGTAAAAATAGTTCCTGTACTTAATCTTCGGTTCTCTTTTATAAGGTCGATAGCTCCTGGCCCCATCACACAATCATAATCTGTAGGGGTAATACATTGGAATCTGTCAGTAATAGCAAAGTCAGCTTGTTCTGGTAAACAATAAGGCATTGATACATTAGTGTTATCTGTACTAGACATATAAACTTGGTTGTCTATAATCACTGTTGTATAGTTGGGGGTTTGAGGAGTATTATTTTGTTGAGTATTACCGAAATAATCAGTCACTGTGTCACCTTGATTCCCACTAGCCAATTGTTCTATAAGCGAACGGCTGTTATCTGTATTACTCGATGATCCACTTGATCTACTTGCTCCTAATAAACCACCTACACCACCCATAACTTGACTGGTAAGTTGGTTTAAAAGAGCTCCAACTAGTTCATTTATTTCATCTGCTGTTACCAGAGAATCTTCTCCTTTTCCTAAGGTATCACCCAACTTGCCTGCTATTACTGAACCTGGTGTTACTGTTCGACAAACTTCCTCTTCTCCTGGCACAAAAGAAGTTTGAGAATTTGGATCCAGACCAGTGGTTATATCCGGGACTGTTGGGAAAGTTTCGCAGTCTTCATAAGACAAAAAACCACTACCTTGATTAAGCTCATTAAGCTTAGTGTTGACTTTGGTTGCAATTTGTTTATTCATGGCATCTTCTGCCATCATATAAGCCCCAATAGGATTATTTTGTTGTCTTTGTGTGAGCTCAAAGAAATTATCCCAACCACCTCTTGAGAAATCACCCATAAAGTCTTCCATATTTTGACCAACTTCAGTTAAGGTACATTGCCACTGTTGACCACTAGAACCACCAGAGCCAACATAGCTTCTAGCTAGTGCAATTCTTATTTTGGCGGCTATCGGTCCACAAAGAAATCTTAATTCCGGTTTGTTAAAAATGAAGTTGCTAGCAATCTGATCACCAACGTTTGTGAAATAAGCTCCAGGGTCTGTTACATAAGCTGGGCTACCACTAAAACCACTATTTATCCAATTGACAGTGCTGGCTGACATTCTCTGAAGAATCATTTTTGGTATTTGCCAACCTACCATATCGAGTGCTCCATCTTTGACCGCGTTCCATATATCTATATATTGAGCTTGGGCTCTTGGTGCTAAAAAAGGAGAAAAAACGAAAGCGATGATCAGGGTCAAAAGAATTTTTTTATTAAAATTTTTCATCCCGTTAGAAATTTAGTTATTAAGTTTTTTTTATTTAATTTTAAGTTTAATCTATATCTCATATTATTTCTAACGGGATTCATTGATAATTTGGTTAAGTTTATTTTATTTCATATAACAAATAATAACCGCCACTGCCTTGTTTATAAATAATGTTATTTTGTTTTATAAAAGTTATCACTGCACTCGTAGCTTGAGTAAGGGTGGTAAGGCCAGTTTGATATAATTGTAAAGAGGTAATCGCTTTAAGAGGGTCAGTAGAAACATTTTTTACCGTCATAAGAGCTGAAGTCATATCGTTTGTTCCGTTTATTATATCTAGATGAGCTTTAACAAATGTCTCCGGTACAGGCATTTTGAGAAGTGTATTTACTATATTTTTATAACCAGTAATAACGGTATCTAATTCTTTCAATTTTGACTGATCATCTGATTTTAACAAGGCTACAATAAGAGCCACATCTTTATTTATTTCTGCTGGGCTTTTGGTCCTAGCGATATTGCCGAGATTTTCTCCGTAGCTGGTTATAGACTGGCTGCCATTATCAGGAATAATTTTTAAATCTGATCGGGCTATTTTTGTCCCAGGACTACTTGCTTGTCCTACATAGAGAATAGTTTGGTCAATCAATTTTTGGGCAGAAGTACTGTCTAGTTTATTGTTTTGTTTTAAAGCTAAATAATTTGATATTAAACCGATTGAAGCTTTGTCGGTCACAGTTTCTTCTGTGGAAGTACTGTTTTCAATCTGAACCTTTTCTGCTTTTGCGTTTGCTTTAAGAAGTTCTTCTTGCCAAGCCGGGTTTTCGGGGATAGAAATCTTATCTCCTGTTACCAAATTGCTAGCTACGTTTATGACCACACTACTCTTATCTCTGCCAAAGGCAATAATAATAGCGAATACCAATGCGGCCACTACGATAAAAACACTTATTATTTTTTTGCTTGGCATAATCACTCATAATTATAGCAAGTTTAAAGTTTAAAGTGGAAATTGTGGGGAAAACTTTTGTTTTTTATAACAAGCTTTTTGTTAAACTCATCCAGTCTTCAACTTTCAGATTTTCCGCTCGCGCTTTTTCCGGAATTCCGCATTTTTCGAAGATTTCTTCGGTTGTTTCTAGGTTTTTGATAAGTAGTTTTCTTTTATGACTAAAACCTTTTTTTAAAATTTCAAAAAATTTCTTATCAAAATTTTGTATTTTTTCTTCCCCCCTTAAGGTAAGGCGAGGGAACACTCGAACGGAACGAGGGGCCAGGGGGGTTATGTTTCTTATAGAGATAATAGCCGAATCAACTTTTGGTTTTGGGTTGAAACTGCCCGCTTTTATGATTCCTCCAAAATATGGCTTACCATAAGCCTTTATTGAAATACTGAGTATCGATTCTTTACCGTCTTTTGCGATTATTCTCTCTGCTACCTCTTTTTGCACTACGAAAGTGATTGATTTTGGAGGGTTTTCTGATTCCAGCGCTTTTTTAAACAAAGCTCCAGTTATGTAATACGGAATATTGCCAACTAAAATATATTTCTGGGCTTGTGACGGAAAAATATTTGCGTCCAATATGTCTCTACAAACAATTTCCAATTTCCCTTTTTTGATTTCTTCTGCAAATTTCTCTTTTAATAGTTCAGCTAGTTTCTCATCTTTTTCTATGGCAATAACTTTTTCCGCACTTTCTAACAAAAGTTCCGTAAGGCTTCCCTGTCCCGGCCCTACTTCTACTACAGTGTCTGTTTTTTCGATTTGTGCGAAATCGGCAATTTTTTTCAAAATACCTTTGTCAGTCAAAAAGTTCTGCCCCAATGATTTTTTTTGTACCATCCCGTTAGAAGTTTTAATAAATTATAATATGTATTACTATTTACAATAGCGTGTCCCGAATAAGACTTCTAACGGGACAAGTATTGTAATATAAGTTAACATTTATGCTAAACAAACTAAAGTCGTACCTAGAAAGCATACACATCACTCCCATCAGCTGGTTCCTAGGTATTTCAGGTGTCCTCATGGTTCGTTTTTTTATGGAGTCTCTCTCCAGTCCTACTTCTAGTGGTTTTTTTAGTTCTGATGCTTCCACCCTCATTCATTATTATCTGTTGTTTTTGTCTGGTTTGCTGATGCTCCTTTTGTTTTTCCAGGTAGTTATACCGAGTTGGAAAAAAGTTATACCTCAATTCGTGATTTTATCTACTCCGATACTTTTCATCCCACCTATTGTAGATTGGATTGTGAGCGGAGGTAAAGGAATAAAAATGACTTATCTATTTGATGCTCCCGTGAAAATGCTCCATTCTTTTTTGTCTATTTTTAGTTATAAAACTGGGGTAGCGACTGTGGGTATAAAAATAGAAATTATTTTGGCTCTCATTTTGTTTAGTGTTTTGGTTTATTTTATTCAAAAAAGTTGGAAAAGAGCTATATTTTCCGCCATTATTTTATACGTTATAATTTTCATCTTTGCTTCTTTGCCAGGGGTTGTTTCGATGATTGTTCAGTTTGGGCATATTTTTCAAAAAACTCCCTTGTTATTTTTCCAGAATTCAGTTGTAGAATCTTCAACTATTGCCAATAACATACATAGTTCTTTGGAATATTCTTCCGGTATTCGTTTACTCGAAGTGTCTTTCAATTTTATGATGGGTAAAATTTTATTTATCATTTCTTCGGTGCTCGCTTCCGTTTGGTTTTTCATCAACTTTAAAGATAAATTCAAAGCGGTATTCTGTAATTTTCGTATAGAAAGAATTGCTCATTATATTTTCACGATTTTTGTAGGAATTTTTGTTGCTTATATTATTTTTGGACGCATTCAATTCAATTGGAATGATTATTTATCAGTTATCGTTCTTTGTCTTTCTTTTTGTTATTCAGGCATTTTTGCTATATGTATGAACGATATAGTGGACGAAGATATTGATAAAATTTCCAATACTGATCGTCCTCTAGTCACAGGATCTTTAAGTAAAGAAGATATGAAACAGATAGCTTTTGTATCTTTGGTAGCGGTCCTTTTATCAGGCTTTCTCGCTGGTTATACCACCCTTTTCTTTGTACTCGCCCTCAACGCTCTTTATTATATTTATAGTGTGCCACCGACAAGGTTTAAATTAATCCCATTTTTCTCCTCTTTTATTATTGGGCTTTGTTATTTAACTGCCATACTCGCAGGTTTCTTTTTGGTATCACCAATCAAGGAAGTATCTGTTTTTCCACCAAAACTTGCTGCCGCGGTGATAGTCGTTACGGTCCTTTTGGCTCATGCCAGAGATATGAAAGACATAAAAGGAGATAGATTTGCCGGTGTCAAAACGGTACCAGTAATATTTGGTGATGTTTGGGGACCGAAAATAGTCGGCATCTTATCAAGCCTTTCTTATATTTTGGTTCCCGTATTTTTGAGCATACCCATACTTTTTGTTTCGGCTGTCCCTGCAGCTTTAGCAAATTATTATTTTGTAAATAAAAAACCTTATTCTGAAAAACCTATGTTTAGGACTTATTTCATATTTATTCTGGTTACTTTTTTGCTTTTGTTTTTCTAATATTTTGAAGCCACAAGTTCAGAAATGCCTTGCGAGCGCGACTGGCGCGAGCACGAGGAATTTTCTAGCAAGAAAATATCCGTGCATTTCTGGGTTTGTGGCGAAGAAATATGGAAATTAGAATTCAATATGTAACAGTGGCTTGTGTTTTGGAGTGTAATCCAAAAATTCTGTTTCCAAATATTGGTCCGGAATTTCCAAAACAAATTCAGAAGGTATGTTGACTCCTCGACTGCCAAAAATAGTGCGGGTCTGAGCATAAGAGAGGAAAAGTTTTTTCTTGGCGCGAGTGATGGCGACGTAGAAAAGTCTCCTTTCTTCCTCGGACTCTTCATTGTTTACATTTGGGTTCCGGTCTTTATCGTGCGGGAAAAGCCCTTCTTCCAGTCCAGTGACGAAAACATAAGTAAATTCAAGGCCTTTGCTGGCATGCACGGTCATCAGGCGCACCCCATCTTTTTCTTTTTGGTCACTATCTTGATCTGAAGCGAGTGAAGTATCTTCCAACAATTTTTCCACTCCCTTTTCCCAATCTCTCCCACCATATTCTTCGGCCCCTTCAAACATATTGTCATAACGCGAGGCCAATACCGAAAGTTCCTTGATGTTTTCCATTCTCTCTACGCCCTCTTCGGTTTTTTCCAGATCGGCATTGAGGCCGATTTCTTCAGCGATGAAAGCAATAGTTTTTGATGGTGGATTTTGCAAAGCATAATTTTTGATGCGCCTTAGCAAATTTCTGAAGTTGGTCATTTTAGCTTTCATACCGGCCGGCAAATCTTCTTCGTGGCCCTCAACGATTTTTAAGAGTGTGGTTTTGCCGATACCACGCGGTGGTACGTTTATAATTCTTTTCAAATCGGAAATACTTTCCGGATTCAAACAAAACCGCAGGAACGCCAAAATATCTTTAATTTCTTTTCTTTCGAAAAATTTGGTGCCGAGTACTTGATAAGGCACGTTTTTGGCCAAAAATTGTTCTTCCAAAACCCGAGATTGAAAATTAGCCCTATAAAGAACGGCCATTTCGGAAAACGGCACTCCGGTTTTTTGCAATTCTTGCACTTTTTCTACGATGAATTGGGCCTCATGAGTTTCATTCAACGCTTCAAAAAGGCCGACTCTTTCCCCTACTGCATTTTGGGTTTTCAAAACTTTTTCTACGCGGAATTTATTTTTTTCAATAATTTTATTTGCTACCGCGAGGATGGTTTGAGTGGAACGATAATTTTCTTCCAAAATAACTATCTTGGCATTTTTATAATCCTTTTCGAAATTTAAAATATTTTTTATATTAGCTCCTCGCCATGAATATATATTTTGATCGATGTCTCCCACAGCGCAAACATTTTGGTGGTCCCTCCCTATGGCTTCGGCGATTTGGTATTGCCCTTTGTTAGTGTCTTGATATTCATCGATGTGGATATATTTCCATTTTTCGCCATAAATTCGCCTGATTTCTTCTGTTTGCAAAAGTTTAGCCGCCACCAAAATAAGGTCGTCAAAATCTAAAGCATTTTCTTTTCGCAAAGCTACTTCATAATCTTGCCAAACTTTGGCTACAATATCGCCAAAAAATGAGCCGTCAAAATTGGCCAAATATTCTTCTGCTGTAACGAAATTTCCCTTTTCGCGAGAAATTACCGAGAGGATTTTGTTCGGTTCAAATTGTTTGGGGTCGTAGCCGTTTTGTTGCAAAGAATCTTTGACTACTCTTTTGGAATCTTCCCTATCATAAATACTGAAATGTTTTTTGATGCCCGCCATTTCGGCATTTTCTTTTATAATAAAAGCGCCTAGTCCATGAAAAGTAGCTACGAAAGGCCCGCCTCCGCTACCGCTTTGGCGGGTAAATTTGCCTTCCATAGATACTGGCAGGTTTAAAATCTTGTCTTCTCCCAAGAGCTTAAAAATTCTTTCTTGCATTTCCTTAGCGGCTTTGTTGGTGAAGGTGACCGCTAAAATATTTTCCGGCGCGACTCCTTTGTGAATCAAATTTAAAATTCTGTGAGTGATAGTTTTGGTCTTCCCTGCTCCGGCACCAGCGAGCACCAAGAGTGGCCCCTCAGTTGCCTCCACTGCCCCTTTCTGTGCCTCATTCAATCCTTCAAAAATGTTTTCTTTCTCATTTTCATTTTGCATCACTACATCTTATCAGAAAAATTTATAAAATTTTTAATCCACATGTAAAGTGGAAAAATGGGTCAAATTTGATACAATTATTGGCGTGTTCGAGAGACTGAAACACAAAGAAATATGGCTCTGTTGAGCCATTTTTACAGGAAATCTAAATTTATCATTAATCCACGGCTTATTTTAGAAAATCATAATGACCCTGATTCAAAAAAGCGTTATTTTCTAGGCAGAATCGGGCGAAATATTCATTTCAGTTTGTTGCAAAGACCAAAGAGGTTAGCCTTGGTCTTCTTGGTTTTGCTATTGCCATTATCAGCATCTGCTGGTGCAGTAGGAGATTTTTTTAACAGCATTTTTAATAATTCCAGTGGCGAAAATTTGCTGAAAGAAAAAAAAGTGCAAAGCATGGCCTTACTTGTTTCAACAATCACTCCCCCTACCGATGGCAGCAATTCTCACATACCGGTAGTGGAAAATAATGCTCTGGTTTCTGATGTCGGTATTTTGGGTGGCGCCTCGGATTCTTTAATTTCCAAACCAGGAAGCGATCAGATTAGTGTTTATGTTGTCCGCGAGGGAGACACTCTTTCCCAAATCGCTGAAATGTATGACGTGACCGTAAATACCATAAAGTGGAGTAATGATTTATCCTCAAATACCTTAAAAACTGGAGAAACATTGGTTATTTTGCCAATTTCTGGAGTTAAACATACCGTTGTTAAAGGAGACACTTTGGCTTCTTTGGCTAAGAAATACAAAGGTGATGTTGACGAAATCATTGCTTATAACAACCTCAAAAATGGAGAAACTTTAGTCGCTGGTTCAATCGTTATTATTCCTGATGGAGAGGTGGTAATAAAATCTAGTTCCGGTTCTTATACCAATTCTTCCGGTTCCGGTCTTAAAGAATATAGTGGTTATTATATGAGGCCTATTATTGGAGGCAAAAGATCTCAAGGTATTCATGGTTATAATGGTGTTGATTTGGCCGCCCCTGTCGGGACTCCTATCATGGCCGCAGCCGATGGGGTGGTGATTATTTCCAGATTTGGTGGTTGGAATGGTGGGTACGGTAACTACATTGTAGTGAGACATTCAAACGGTACTCAGACTTTGTATGCTCACAATAGTAAGAATAATGTATTATCTGGTGATAAAGTGAAACAAGGAGATATTATCGGTGCTATTGGAAACACAGGGAAATCTACAGGCCCTCACCTTCACTTCGAAATTCGTGGTGCCAAGAACCCTTTCTAAAGCAAAAAAATCAAAATAGTTCTTGAGCGAGATTCCGGAACCTGTGAAAGAGTGAGGACAAAGAAATTTTTAGCAAAAAATTTCTGTATCGAGTAAGAGAAGCTATTTTGATTTTTCTGCTTTCGTGCTATACTGTTATTGTTAAAAGGTAATCCATAATTTTTGTCTATTAAATACAGAGTAAATAATTTCATAAGAGCTGAGAACGTGCGTCTCATCGGTCCACAAGGAGAGAATTTTGGAGTGGTCACAACCAGAGAGGCTCAGGCAAAAGCTCTTGAATGCGGACTTGATTTAGTGGAAATATCACCAAATGCGGTGCCACCTATTGCTAAAATAGTGGATTATGGGAAGTTTTTGTACGCTGAAAACAAGAAGCAGAAAGTTATCAAATCTAAAGTTCATATCGTTGAAGTTAAAAGTCTTCAAATTAAAGTTGGCACAGGCGAACACGATTTGAACCTCAAAGCTAAAAAAGCTTCGGAATGGCTGAAGGAAGGCCATAGAGTAAAGATTGATTTATTCTTGCCAGGCAGGACCAAATATATGAATGAAACCTTTCTTAAAGAGAGGATGGACCGAGTCTTTAAGTTGATTGCCGAAGATTTCAAAATAGCTGAAGAACCCAAAAAAAGCATGAAGGGCTTGACAGCAGTGATAGAACGTGCAAAATAAACCAGTTGATTCAAATTTTAAATTAAATGAAAACCAATAAATCATACGCAAAACGCATAAAGGTGACTAAAAACGGCAAGCTCGTAACGAGGAAGATTGGCCAAAACCACTTTAATGCCAAAAATCGTACTAATACAACGCTCAAAAAGCGCAGGACTGTTTCTTTTGAAATGACCAACAAAAACAGAGGCAGATATCTTAATAATCTTTAGAATTAGACTAAAAATATGTCACGAGTTAAAAAAGGAGTTAACGCTCTGAAAACCAGAAGGAATGTATTGAAGCAAGTTAAAGGCTACCGTTTTGGACGATCCAAAAAAGAAAAGATGGCTTATGAAGCTATTGCTCACGCCGGTACTTATGCTTTCGCTCACCGCAGAGACAAAAAGGGTGATTTCCGCAGACTTTGGAATGTCAGAATAAATGCAATCCTTCACACCACCGGTCTTTCCTATAGTAAATTTATAGATACTCTCAAAAAGAAAAATATTGCTTTAAATCGCAAAATGCTTTCCGAAATTGCTGCCAGTCAACCTGAAACTTTCAAAAGAATTGTAGCAAAAGTCTAAACGGAACTAACAAAATACATATCCACAGCTATTTAGTCAAGGTATTGCTAAAAATACCTTTAAATATATACTTGTAAGTGGAGGAAAAAAGTGCCCACCTTTGCTAAAGCTATGGCGGGCAATGGAGGTCGAAAAATTATAAAATTTTTTAACTATAAAAATATGAATAAAGCAGATTTAGCAAATGCTGTCCATGAAAAACTTGGTGGTACTAAAGTTCAAGCCGAGGAAGTTGTCGAAACTATTATAGAAGGTATTGTTGGTACCCTTAAAAAAGGTGGCGAAGTATCAATTGCCGGACTTGGTATTTTTTCAACCAAACAAAGAGCTGCTAGAACAGCTAGAAACCCTCGCACTGGCGAGTCAGTTTCTGTTGCTGCTATGAGAGTTCCTAAATTCAGAGCTGCTAAAGCTTTGAAAGATGCCGTAAAATAGAAATAAAATACGCGTATTTTATTTGTTCCTACTTACAAAAAACCGCCTCGTGCGGTTTTTTGTTGAGCACTTGTAAATCGAAGTGTGCCACCGGGGGGAATCGAACCCTCAACTATCCCTTAGGACGGGACTGTTATAATCCATTTAACTACGGCGGCGAAATTTATTAACCGGTGCGGGATGGGAGAATCGGACTCCCAACTCGAGTTTGGAAAACTCGCATTTTGCCACTAAACTAATCCCGCGTCAATAGCAGTAGTATGTAACTGCCTAAAAATATTAACAAAAAAAAGCTTTTTGAGCAATTTTTTAAATAAATTTATCCAAACAACTCACTATGGGTGCCGATGTTTATGAATGTGGCTATTTTCTTATTATCTTCATAATAAAAAATAGCTCGATAATCCCCTGTTACATTTATGCTCCATGACCCTTCGTATTTTCCGTTTAATTTGTGTGGATTTAATAACCTAGAACACGGCTCCTTGCTAAATAAAGTTAAGCGTTCTTCGAATCTACTTTTTATTTTGTTGTTTAGTTTCGGATAATTTTTATTGAATTTTTCTCTGTATAGAAACTTCATGCTTTTATTTTAACCCACGCAGATATTTTATGGAATCTTCCAAATCCATAGGTTTAGATAAATTCTTACCAGCTTTTATATCTCTAATCGATTTCAATAATTCTCTCCCTGTTTTTGTGTTTGGAGTCAAAGTGCCATAATAGACAAGACCAACACTCAAAGTGCCATCAACATAGGATCTAGTAGCTGATTTATAAATATCAGCAAGAGAGATCCCCTCTTTTTTAGCTTTAGCTTGGGCCGCATCTTTCAATTTTTTATCCAGTTTAAATATAACTTGGGTGGTCATAATAGTTTAAATTAATAGTATATAATAAGTATATACTTTAGATATACTTTGTCAACAAAATGTTACAGCAATTAAATTTTGTCTTTCTTGATTTTTACTAAACAATCGAAACAATCATTGGTAGAAATTTTGTTTTTGTGAATCTTACCGCATTTACCGCATTTTTGAATGACGTGCCACTCTCCCCCATTTTCTTCAGTATCAACTGGTTCCATCATGCCTCCGCAAGTCTCGGCTCGGTCTCCGGGAAAAATGTCTACATGTTTGCTCCACAGACAATGAGGACAATGGTTGGTATAACCGTTACCGTCCACTTTTTTTCCGCAATTTTCACAAACGAAATTTTCTATTTGTCTTTTGAATTTTGATGACATATTGGTCAAAAAAGCTTATCTATAGTATCATATTCTTCATTACGGGGTGTAGTATAGTGGTAGTATAAACGCTTTGGGAGCGTTAGGTCCGAGTTCGATTCTCGGCACCCCGACAAAATTGGGTTTATTGAGACGAGTGCTAATCCACCACGATTCTTTTGAGGTGTTGAGGAATATGAACTAAAATTTTGTAGGATATGGTACCTGCTGTTTTGGCAATATTCATAACTGAATTTTTGTCTTCGGGGTTATTGCTTAAAACTACCACCTTATCCCCTTCTTTTGCTTCGGGGACCGAGCTTATATCTATGGAAGTGATGTTCATACTTACCCGACCTACTATCGGGCAAAAATTATTTCCGATTTTGAAAAATCCAATATTTGATAATCTCCTATCAACTCCTTCAAAATATCCTACAGGGACGGTTGCTAATCTCATTATTTTTGGAGTTTTGTAAGTCAGGTTGTAACCAACCCCTTCTTCTTTTTGGATTGTTTTAATAGAACTTAAAATAGTCTGCATTTCCAAAATTGGCTTTAATTTTAAATTAGATTCTATTGCTCCATAAAGACCGATTCCCAATCTAGCCACATTGGCTTCAATATCTTTGGAATATTGAGCTCCGGAACTGGCCGATAAATGGAAATATTTTAAGCTGTCAAAATTTTCTTTGAAAATTTTGACAGCCCCATTCCATTCTTTTATTTGCTTTTGGGTGAACGAATCATCCAAGTTATCAGCATCTGCCAAATGTGAGCAAATACCTTCTAAAATTATGTTCGAATTATTTTTTACTATTTTTATAATTTTTTCGATTTCTTCAGATGCAATTCCTTGCCTATGCATCCCTGTATCTATTTTCAAATGGATTTTTATAACTCTGAATTCTGTTTTTGATAAAGTCTCAAGCTGACTCATACTGGTCAATGTGAACGCTACGCCGGGCAGTTTACTACGAGTTATATTTTCTGGAGTTGTGTATCCTATTATTAAAATATCCGATTTTATCCCGTTTTCTCTTAGCGTTCTGGCTTCAAAAAGAGAATCTACTACGAAAAAAGGTTTTTCTTCTTTATCCAATATTTTTGCCACTTCAACCAATCCGTGGCCGTAGGCATTGCTTTTGAGGACAGGAGCGAAGCCAATTTGGGGATAATGTGTTTTGTATTCGTTTAAATTATCAAGCAGGGCGCTTTTGGAAATAAGTACTTTTATCAAGGCGTCATAATTTGAATTTGAGAAAGTTTTTTTTACTTTTTTTAAAAAATTTACGATCAGCATACTTGTATTATAAGATGATATCTTCCATAAGTCTCACTTTGGCCACTCGCCTCTCTTGGTCCAAAAACACACAAATTAAGTCAAAGCGCCATTCCGGAACATTGTTTTTGTATTTTTCTAGCAGATAAGTTTGGATAGTACGCCTGAGTCTCTGTAATTTCCAAGGGTGCATATTATCCTCCGGCCTGTAAGTGTTTATTTCTTGCTCAAATTTGTCACCATAACTTCTTCGGCTAACGGTTTTTACTTCAACGAAATGAAGGACTTTGTCTTTTTCTGCTATGACATCTATCTCTCCCCACTTCTTCCTGTAATTCCGGCAAATCACCTCAAACCCTTTCTTTGTAAGGAAATTTGAAGCAATATTTTCCCCAACTGTTCCTGTTTCGTTGTGCTTAGCCATAAAAGACCTGTATTTTATCTTAGTTATAGAAAACCCTTATTTTGAGCCATATTGTCTTTTGGGTGGCTTTGACTTTTACACAGTGTCCACAGAGTTATCCCCTGTTTTGTTGAAAACTAAGGTCAACTACACCACAAAGACAGTTTAACATTTGTCCTAAATATCTCAGGACATTTTTGTGCGGCCAGGGGGAATCGGACCCCCATCTCAGTCTTGGCAAGACCGTATTTTACCACTAAATTATGGCCGCTCATTTTTACTATGTGGTCAGACTAGTTTTTGCAAGTTCTATCCACAAAAGTAATTTTCGTTTTAAAAAACTACTACTAAATATAATAGATCCAACACCAAAATGCAATCTTTTTGTTGGGTGTCTTCCTTGAATAATTTGAGGTTTGTGAAATTGATTAAGTGGGATATTTAGTTTTTGTGACCATTTAGCTTTACAAATATCAATATCTAAATCTGGATAGAGTAAGATACTACATCTGACATATTTCATATCAACTTTTAAAAAAGTGATAATAAAGTTGATAAAAATTTTGTGCAGATCAAATTCAATATTTGCAAATCTTATAACACCTTTTGTCATCTTGTCCCCTTCTCCTGCGTAAAGCATTAATCCTGCCATGAATAATGGATTTTCTTTGTATATTTCAAATTCTTCTCTGGCTTTTTTCTCAACATCCTCATATTGTTTACTGAGCGCAATTCGTCTTCCTTCGTTTAATTTAATTAAATGCTCAGTACTTCTTTTTATGTGGGCATCCGTATTGGTTTGCTTTATATGTGTAGACCATTCTTCATTTTTAAACCAATCACAAAGTGTACTTCGCGAAACTCCCGTTAGTATTCCAATTTCTTTGTAACTTTTGCCAGATTTTCTAAGTTCAAAAACTTTTTCTTTGTCGTGTCTCATATTACATAATATTAACACGGCAGTTCTTTTTACTAAAATAAAAAAGTGAATAACCTTGGAAAGTGTTTAAAATTTGCTTTTTTGTGGTATCATTTTTTCATGCTCCCGTGGTGAAATGGATATCATGCGTGCCTTCGAAGCACTTGTTGGGGGTTCGAATCCCTCCGGGAGCACCACTTCATTCTTCGCTCTGCTCAGAATTTCGCGGTGCAAACACATATAAACAATAAAATGAAAGCCAAAATAGAAAAATTCAAGATACCGGAAGAAGTTTCAGGTGTAACCAAAGCGCTCAAAGACGCTGGTTTTGAAGCATATTTGGTTGGTGGTTGTGTCAGGGACCTTTTTATGAGAAGGAAACCAAAGGATTGGGATATTACTACCAATGCCACTCCGGAAGAGATTATTCCCCTATTTCCTAAAACATTTTATGAAAATGATTTTGGAACTGTTGGTATCGTAAGCGAAATTGTTTCTGATGAAACACTGAAGATCATAGAAGTCACCCCATACCGTGTTGAAAGCTCATATTCTGACCATAGAAGGCCTGATAGTGTTGAATTCAGTAAAAACATACTTGATGACCTAAAAAGGCGTGATTTCACGATTAACGCCATTGCGTACGATGCTGAAACCGGAGAAATCATAGATCCTTTCTCTGGGATAGCAGATTTGGCTAGAAAAGTTATAAAAACCGTCGGTGAGCCCAAAGAAAGGTTTTTTGAGGATGGACTCAGGATAATCAGAGCCGTCCGGTTTCATGTGGAACTAAACTTTCCTCTTGATTCAGAGACTGAGAAGTCAATATTGGAAAATAAGGATATTTTAAAAGAAGTTTCTCGTGAAAGAGTTAGAGACGAGTTGGTGAAAATCATTATGTCCCCTAACCCAATGAACGGCTTGATGCTTTTGAAAAAGCTGGGTTTGCTCTCTTATATAATTCCTGAATTGGATGAAAGCATTGGTGTAGAACAAAATAAAGCTCATGCTTTTGATGTTTGGACTCATTTGCTTAAAACCGTTCAACATTCTGCTGATAAGGAGTATCCGTTACACGTGAGACTTGGAGCTTTATTGCACGATATAGCCAAACCGCAAGCCAGAAGATGGGATAATGAAGCAAAACAATGGACTTTTTATGGTCACGAAGTTTTGGGTTCACGTGTAACTAGGAGAATACTAGAGGACTTAAAGTTTTCACGTGAAACAATAGAAAAGGTGACCAATTTAGTGCGCTGGCATATGTTCTTTTCTGATACTGAAAAAATCACTCCTTCCGCTGTCAGGCGACTTGTAGCCAATGTTGGCAAGGAAAATGTCTGGGATTTGATAGATATGCGCGGTTGTGACCGTATCGGTACTGGCAGACCCAAAGAAAACCCTTATAGGTTGAGGAAGTATAAATCTATGCTTGAAGAGGTGATGAGAGACCCAATATCCGTGGGTATGCTCAAAACCGATGGCAAGAGGATTATGGAAGTTTTGCATATTTCTCCAGGACCAAAGATAGGGCAGATACTAAATGCATTGCTAGAAGAGGTGTTAGAAGAACCAAATTTGAATACTGAAGAATATTTGGATAAGAAAACCATAGAATTATCAAAAATGTCCGATATAGAATTAAAGAAACTAGGGGAGGAAGGCAAAAAAAAGAAGGAAATAGAAGAAGAAAAAGAAATAAAGGAAATAAGAGGGAAACATCATGTGGAATAAAAGACTAAAGGAGTTATCCACTGTTTGTCCTTTACATTAATTCTAAAAGACATATTATTTATATCGGACATAGCTGATAATCAACCTTCAGCAATTCGTTCTTTGATATCCGAATGCATCGGATTTAAAGAAAGTTTGGTTAAGCACAAATAAATAAGTATA
>JBBTSI010000003.1:0-171177 GCA_038064735.1 Patescibacteria group bacterium
GAGTGCTTCCCTGAAGAGGAAGAAGTCGGCGGTTCAAGCCCGCCCCCCGGCACCAATTTATGGAAAGTTTTGGAAATCTATATTTTAAAGAAGAAGTGCAAAAGGAAGCTGATGCATTATAATACTCATTATTAAAGAAAACTTTATGACTAAAGAAGAAATTCAAAAACAAGTAGAGCAAATTGAAATAATTTATAAATCATACCTAAGTAATCTTTTAGAATTAAAAAAGAAACAAGATAAAATCTTGAGTGATTTTTCAGAAGTTTTAAAAGATAAAAGACTAGATCAACTTAAAAAAGAGCTTACAATATCATGAACTCTGGGGAAGAATTGAAAACAAATATTCAAAATCTGGAACAACAATTACCTGAAAATCTAGAGGAAAATTTTGAAATAAATGATAAACAAAAATTTGAACAATACGTAGATACAATCATTGATAATGTAGAAAATGAAGCATTGCAAATAAAAGAAGATGGATTATCCACATTAGATAAAACTTCTCACTCCTATAACTTACCAGAAGAGGAAGTCACTATTATTCGTGAAGAAAATCATGTAGATGCAAAACTTCAATCAAATTTCGATGAAATTAATCAACTTAATCAAAATACAACCAAGGAGATAAAATATATTGGCGAAGATCTCGAATCAAAACAAGCATCAGAAACTCAAAAATCGAATATTGAAAAAGAATCAAATATAGTCGAATCAACTGAAAATAAGGAAGAATTAGAATTAGGTGAATACCTTGAGAAAGAGATTTTCAGTAAATTTAGTGTTTCAAAAGAAAGCCAAGAACGGGCTCTCGCGGAAGCTCCAGAAGATAAAAGAGAGGTTCTTGAAAGATCATTTCAAAATACTCGAGATTCACTTGCTACTATGTATGAACTCGATACTGTCGAAGGGCGCGTAGACGAACAGGCTTATGAATTGGCAAAAATAAAGAAAAATGCAGAAGTGGCTTTTCCATATCTTTCTAACGCATTGCAATCATTTGAACAAAAAGCCATAGAAAATGGGATAGACTTCAAAATTACACCTCAAGACTTAAGAGTTTCTCCGAAATTTGTTGACGTCGGTTCATTAAGTGGAAAATTTGATCTTATAGGCGAAAGACTTCGTAATACTATTAGGAATATTGTGGGTGAAGAAAAAGAAAACGAAATTTTTGCCAAGGTTGATTGGGAAGGACTCAAAAAACAATCTTTGGAAAATATTTCAAAAGATATAAATAATCAGTCTCCGGTTTCTAGACATGATTTTCTTAAAACAATGAGCAGGGAGGAATTAACAGAAATACTTGGTGCTGAATTAGAGCGAAGTCAGTCGTCCGGCTTTCTTAATTCTAATGTTTCGCCCGATTCACTTCGAAAAATTGTTGCTTCTGGAGGCTTTAAAGATGTGTTAAATATGAGTGAGGAAGAAAGGAAAAATGTATCAGGAGGAACAAGAGCCTTTTCTGATTATCTAAGGCATAGAAAGATGTCTGAAGAATCATTAAATGTAAGGCGAACAGGCGATGAAGTTGTTTTATACGGAACATACGCTCATGATTTTAATGATGAGAAAAAATATGGTGGAGCGTCCCAATACGGGGATATATTTATAAGATTTAAACCTGGTACGGAAGTTTCCTATACTGAAGGTGATTCTATGAATCCCAGAGACAGTGCATTAGTAAAAAAGAAAATTGGCAAAGCAGTCAGTGCTAAGGGTTTTGGTTATAATCGCACTGAAGAATATGAATATACAGAAAATCCAAAAAGCAGACAGGTGTCAGAAGAACATGCGCCTTTAGCTAAAGCCCTGTTGGTAGTTGATCTTAAGCGTCAGGCCGATATGGCCGGTGAATTTGAAATGGGACGACACTACTCTTATCTTGAAGGGCAAATTAGAAATCCTACATTTGAAAATATTGAGAGTATAAATATTCCGAGGTCAGCTTTAGAAAATGCCGATGGAGAAAATGTGGCATTTTTAGATCAACTAAGAAATGATCCTACCTGGCGTGATAAAATTAACATAATAGAATCATAATTATGAACGAAGAAAATTTTGAAATGAAAAAAGATATTGAACGAAACAATCAGAATGTTAAAATTTTTGCCATACTAGATGATTTGGGAGGATCAAAATATTTTCTACAAACTGAAAATGGATCATTTTTATGGTTAGATAAAGATTTAAATACTTGCGAAGAAGTTGATGAGGCGACTGTCTATGCGTCTGTGGTCAAGCATGGTTATAAAATTACCGAGAATCAACAAGAGTTTAGTTTTGGAGAAAGAAATCAAATTTTAAATAAAAATAACTAAGAAACAATTAATTCCCTCTGACTTTGATGCGGGTTTGGCGGTTTTTGTCTATTTTAGGAAGTTTAATGATGAGCAAGCCATGTTTTTCAACAGCTTCAGCAGCGTCAACGTCTATTTCTTGAGGTAAGACGACAGTGCGGGAAAATGAACCCCAATAAAGCTCTCGATGAAAATAATCATCATCAGCAATAGTTCTTTCGTTTTCTCTTTTACCTTTCACGGTGACCATATCGCGGGAGATGGCGACATCTAAATCTTCTGGTTTTACTCCAGCAACCATAGTTTTAATAACTATCTCATTTTGATTTTGATAAACGTCAACATTGAGCTCGCCCTCTTCCGGAGCGTTGTTTATCCAATTGTCCGGTTTGGTTTCCGGTAATTCTTCGTATTCTCCCTCATCGGGCATAGAGACAGAACCTGTTAATCTCTCAAAAAATGATTTTCTATTTGCCATATTTATAGTGAATTTATTTGATTAAGAATTGATTTTTTTAACTTTTTCAATTAAGACGATGAGCAGGATAATTAAAATCCAGACTCCTGCGAAAATAAAAAATAATTCGCCTTCAAGTTTAATTATAAGTAAATTGAAGACAGTATGCAACACAACCGCAAGTAGCAGACCTGTTAACAGAAATAATTTTTTAATTTGAGGTCTTTTGTAATAAGCTAAACCCATCATTACTCCAATAGCGGCACTTGAGGCAACATGAAGCAATGTAGCTCCTAAAAATCTGGAATTACCATTTATAATACTTTGAGAAATCACACCCACATCTATAATTTTGAAAAGAAAAAGAGCGTTTTCCAAAGCAGAAAATCCTAGGGCCACAGTTATCATATATATTATTGGATCGAGTGGTTCGTTATTATTTTTGTTTTTCCAAAATGAACTGAAAAACGCCAAGATGTATTTGATTATTTCTTCTGTGGCTGCCCATAGAGCAACAAGAAGCAAACTTGGTGCGATACCATTACTAGTACATACTAAAGGGTTAAAAAGAAAACAAAGTTGTTTTTCTATTTCAATGGCTGGCCATACTGCAAGCATCCCACAGATGAAAGATAAAGCTATTCGTAATTTTGGTTCCGGTTCACGCTTGTCTTCTTTTAACCAAAACCAAAGCCAAAGCAGAGCGGGAAGTATCCCACCAATAAGTGAAAGGAGTATGGTATTTAATGAAGACACAATAAAAATTTATAATTATTCTAATTTCTAATTAACTTAAACTTGGCCACTTCTCTACCATTAAAAGATTTTTTGAATTAGGAAAAAGACTCCAGATTTTTTCGGTGATAAATGGCATAAAGGGGTGAAGGAGTTTTAATTGTTCTTTGAACAAAAACATAAGAATTTTTTTAGTGTTCTCATTTTTTTTGCTCTCTTCTATTATTATATCGGCAAAAGTGTGCCAAGTGTAGTGATAAAGTTTTTCAGCGGCCAAATAAAATCTGTAATTTTCCATATCAACAGTGATATCTTTGGTCAAAGCTTCAAATTCATCTAAATATTTTTTGTTTTCTGGAATCTCTAGGTTTTGATCTTGGGAGTTATCTAGTACAAATCTGGCAATATTCCAGATTTTGTTGGCAAAATGTTTGTAAGCTTTGAGTTTCTCATCTGATATTTTTGTATCATTGCCCGGCCCGGTACCAACAATGAGGGCCATACGCACAGCATCTGCGCTGTATTTGGTGATCATGTCTAAAGGATCTAAATTATTACCAAGCGATTTACTTATTTTTCTGCCTTGGTTATCACGAACTAGACCATGCAAGTAAACATTTTTGAACGGCACTTCTCCTAAAACATAAGTGCTCATGAGTATCATCCTGGCAACCCAGAAAAATAAAATATCATAACCAGTTTCTAGTACGGTGGTTGGGTGATAATTTTTTAAATCTTCTGTTTGATCGGGCCAGCCCAAAGTAGAGAAAGTCCAAAGTCCAGATGAAAACCATGTGTCTAAAGTATCTTCATCTTGGAACCAGTCAGGTTTATTTGAATCATTTTTCGGTGCTTCTATGTTGCAATAAGTCTCATATTCCAAAGTTTTATTTAAACTTTGTTTTGTTCTATACCAAACCGGTATTCTGTGTCCATACCAAATCTGTCTGCTAATACACCAATCTCGCAGATTTTCTATCCAGTGTGTGTATTCTTTTTCAAAACGCTCAGGTATTATGTTTATATTTTTGTCTTCTACTGCACTTAGCATGAGTTTTTTTAACGTCAATTTTTTACCATTTCTTTCAAATTCTTTATTTACATTTATGAACCACTGTAATTTTGGCAGAGGTTCAATGATACCTCCGGTTCGTTCGGCCGTAGATATATTTTGTGGTGTTTCTTTTTCATCTAGCATAAGACTATTATCTTTTAGCCATTGCACAATGATTTCTCTAGCTTCAGTTACTTTTTTATCTTTAAGTAGGGAGGAGTCTACCGACATTCTGGCGTATTCGTTTATAACAGGTTTTAATGGTAACTGGTGTCTCTGAGCAATATCCCAGTCTATTTGGCTGTGAGCAGGAGTGACACCTAAAGCTCCAGTGCCAAATTCGGGATCCACTGATTCATCAGCTATTATTTTTATGCTGAGTTTTTCACCAGCGAAATCCGCCACTTCAAAAGTTTGACCCACATATTTTTTATATCTTTCATCATTTGGGTGCACCGCTACCGCTGTGTCTCCAACTTTCGTTTCTGGTCTAGTGGTAGAAATAGCGATGGGGAAGTCCTTGGAGTATTTGAAAGTATACATCACTGCTTTTCTTTCTTCATAAACAATTTCATCATCGGAAATAGTGGTTTGGCCTTTTGGATCCCAGTTCACCACTTTGTAGTCACGATAAATCAATTCATCGTCATACATTTTTTTGAAAACTGTTTTGACAGCCAAATTTCTTTTTTCATCAAGAGTGAAAGCTTCTCTAGACCAATCCAATGAGCATCCAATTTTTTTCATTTGATGGACGATGATATCATGATTTTCTTTAGCAAATTTTTCTACACGTTTTAAGAATTCTTCTCGGCCCAAATCATGTCTGTTTTTACCTTCCTCTTTTTGTATTAATTTTTCTACTTTAGATTGAGTGGCAATAGCGGCATGATCGGTACCCGGTATCCACAAAGTTTTTTTACTAAGCATTCTATTATAACGGACCATAATATCTTCGATTGCTAACATGAAAGCACTACCCATATGCAAAGTGCCGGTTACATTTGGTGGAGGTAAAACGATAGAAAAATAATCTGCTGTATCGGAAGTGATACCTTTTTCAATACAAACATCCGGATTGAAAAAACCGGACTCCTCCCATTTTTTATAAATGACATCTTCATGTTCGGTTGGATTGTAAGCCTTGGTTAATTCTTCATTCATGTTGTTTTTATAATAATACAGTAAAATGCTTTTTAGCCCAAGTTGGTTTAAAATCTTTGCATTCGCAGTCTTTTTATAAAGGACAATGATGTTTGTACAAACTGTCCTTTTTGTTTCATCTTGTCTTTATGGGCTGGAAATGTCTTTTTAAAGACATTTTTGTGGTCTAAAAGACAGTATTTCAAAAATGGCTAAAAATATGGCTAAAAATAAGAAAGCTAAAGTCTGATTAACTTGACTTTGTTGTGAATAATGTAAGCATAGTGAATATTAAACGGCTCAGCTTAAGTAATAAAATAAATAATATGTTTTCAATAAATTATAAAAAGGGAATCAAAATATTTGTATTTACATTTTTTGTTTTTTCAGCAGTTTTTTCTTTTGTTTCTTCATCTAAAATAGCTTTTGCTTGTGAGACAGAAGATTCATGTGAAGATTCTGAATATTCACATAATCCTTCTTGTACTAATACTCCACCTTCTATAAATTTAATTGGAGATAATCCATTTAATATGACAGTCGGTGATACATTTACCGACCCAAGCGCTACTGCTACAGATACAGAAGATGGCGATTTAACTTCAAAAATCGTTGTTACTGGTGCAGTGGATGTTTCAACTGTTGGTACTTACGTTCTCACTTATTCCGTAACTGACAAAGGTGGTCTTTCTGCTTCTGTTGTTAGGTTGGTAGCTGTCTCTCCAAAAATCCTTCCAACCAACACTCCGCCAATTATTCATTTGACCGGTGCCAGTACAGTGAACTTAACATTCGGTGACACATTTACCGATCCAGGCGCTACCGCTACAGATACAGAAGATGGCGATTTAACTTCAAAAATTGTTGTTACCGGTACCATTAGTACTTCCACTGTTGGTAGTTACACTTTGACTTACACAGTTACCGATAACGGAGGTTTGTCTGCTTCAACTACAAGAACGGTTATAGTAAACAATCAAACTGTTCCACACACTCCTTCTCTATCTCTAGTAGCAAATCCTCAAACTATCACTTTGGGTGCCACTTCTACTTTGACTTGGAGCTCACAAGATGTTTCTTCTTGTTCAGCAACTTGGACTTTGGCAACTTCGACCTTCGGTTCAATGATTGTCTCTCCTGCAACTACAACTGATTATGTTATGACTTGCACAGGTTCTTACGGTACTACTACCGCAACTTCTACTATAATCGTTTCTATTCCTCCGGTTCCTCCTGTCAACACTCCACCAACTATTACTTTAATTGGAGCTAATCCATTCAATATGACAGTTGGTGATACCTTTACTGACCCAGGCGCTACTGCTACAGATACAGAAGATGGCGATTTAACTTCAAAAATTGTTGTTACCGGTACCATTAGTACTTCCACTGTTGGTAGTTACACTTTGACTTACACTGTTACTGACAATGGTGATCTTTCTGCTTTAACTACGAGAACAGTTGTTGTAAATGCTACGACTACTCCACCAGTTAACCCTCCGGTAAATCCTCCTTCAAATAACGGTGGCGGAGGTGGTTCAAGTGGTGGTCGCAGACATGATATAAATGCTCTACTTGCACCTCAAGGTGAAATACTCGGTGCTACCAGCTGCTTATATCTTAGAGATTATTTGAAAATAGATTGGGAAAACGATCCTGTTGAAATCTTGAAATTGCAATCTTTCTTGAATGTTTATGAAAAAGAAAACTTATCTTTGACCGGTGTATTTGATACAAATACTTTTGCAGCTGTCCAGAGATTTCAAGCTAAATATTCCAAAGATATTTTGGAACCTTGGGGACCAAAAGTTACAACCGGTTTCGTTTATATGTTGACTAAGAATAAAATTAATGAAATTTATTGTAATACCGCTATCCCTTTGACTGTCGAACAGCAAAATGAAATAAGTTCTTTCAAATCTTATGATGATCTTAGTCTTTCTAGCGGAGGAACCATAGGTATTTCTATTGATAAAAATGGGGATGTTATAAACGAGGACATAACAAGTACACCAGTAATTGGTCTTGTTTCAAGTTCCTCTGGTTCTGCTGTTAAAAATGTCGCTATTTCATTGTTTGCTTTGCCCCAAAAACTGGCTGGAAACTGGAAATCTCTTTTGATTTTAATTATTTTAGTGGCCATTGTTGTTGCAATTATAAAATTGTTCAGCAATTCACCCGAAGAAGAATTTGATGAAGCTTCCACAATAGCCCTACCAGGTTTTAAAGGACAAGAAAAAGAAGTATCGGACAATTTGCCTGATGAAGAAATAGTTGTGGAAAATCCTGAAGAAGATTTGGAAGAAATAAAAGAGGTGGAAGAAGTGGAAGAAAAAAATTAACTCAAGTTTAAATTTCCTTGTGCTTTAAGTTCGCCATAATCTGATTTTTGGTTTCCTAAATATTCTATATAAGCAGAAGCGGTAATCATCGTTGCGTTATCTGTTGTCAAAGATTTTTCTGGAATCAATATTTCCAATTCTTGATATTTTTCGGAAAGCTTCAAAAAATTTTCTCTTAAAGCTTTATTGGCTATAACACCACCACCAATAATCAAAGTTTTCGGCAGGTATTCTTCAATCGCTTTTTGGGTTTTGGAAATAAGTGTTTCTATCACCGCGTCTTCAAATTCTCTAGCAACTGCCATTTTATTTATATCTTTTTTATCTCTCAAATAATACAAAACTGCAGTTTTTAATCCTGAAAAAGAAAAATTGAAATCTTTGGAATGTATCATTGGTCTGGGAAATTCCTTTTCTAATTTGATATTTTTCCCCCGCGCTTCTTCAGCGAGTTTACTTATTTCCGGGCCACCAGGATAGGGAAGTCCCAACATACGGGCCACTTTGTCAAAAGCTTCGCCTACCGCGTCATCTAAAGTTTCGCCGAGTTTTTCCTTTTCGGTCCAGCTTTTGAGAAGTGTCAATTCGGTATGTCCACCACTTATAAGCAAAGCTAAAATAGAAAATTCTACTTTCTTTTTTTGATTGAATAAAACTGAAGTGATGTGTCCTTCAAGATGATTCGCTGGAATAACAGGAATATTCCATTTTTCGCCGAGTTCTTTGGCGAAAGTTATACCTGTCCATAAAGCGGGTTCTAGTCCCGGTCCTACCGTTACCGCAATCAAATCAATATCTTTTAAGTTTTCTCCGAGACCTGCTTGTTCTAAAGCTTGCTTTAAAACAGCGGGCAAATTTTTCTCGTGCTCTCTTTTGGCTAAATTTGGCACGATACCACCAAACTCATTGTGGATTTGTATTTGACTATTGATACTACTTCCAAGCACTTTAAAATTAAGATTTTCTAAATCTCCATTTGCTTCCACTATACTTACTGCCGTCTCATCACAGCTCGTTTCAATACCTAATATAATCATATTATTCTTTTACTATTTTTGTGATTTTATCTATCATACCTTTTATTATATAAAAATACTTTCGACCATAAACTTTAATGACAGCTGTACCAAAAGGTAATGAATTTATAGGTCGCTTTCCTTTGCTTGCTCCACTTATTTGTTCCACTATATAAAATTTTTCTTTTGATATTTTAGTTACTTTAGACCAAAATTTTTTAGCTGCATTTCTGTTTATAGACGGATAAATATGTATACCACCACAGATTTTATTTTCTGGAACAAATACAATTTCTCGCAAAAATTTCATAAATATTGAAATCATCAATGGGTCAGAATTGGTAAAAGCTAGCATTCTATACGAGGTGGTTTTGGGTTCAGCTTTGGTACCTTCTCCCCAATATAAAGTTGCGCCCAAAATTGTTAAATCGTAAGAATTTATATGATGTATTTTACTCTGTCCCAAAGAAAATGACTCTAGATTTTCTAACTTTGTCTTTTTTTGACGATCCTTGTTTGCTTTATAAAGACCTCTTCTGTATGCCAATTCTGAATTCTTTTTTAATAATTTTGTGGCTTCTTTTGTCAGTATTATATCTTTTAACCAATAACTCACAGTTCCTTTTGATTTCAGATTTAAAACACTCATTATTTCAGTGTAACTCTTACCTTGTAGTCGCAAACTTTTAGCCTTTTCTTTTAAAATAGGTGGATATCTTTTTGAACTCATACATATAGTATATCAAAAAGTATAATCCAGTTCAAATTGGTGACCCAAGTGGGACGTAATTGGAACCAGCTCATTAGTGAGCTTATTGCGTGGGACCGCTTGGGTAGAGACATTATAACAGCTAGAGAGCTTGTTTAAAAACAAGGAGAAATTGGTTAGTGGTAACTACCTCTTTGGATTAGAAATAGATAATTGAATAAATTCCTAAATATTGTAAAATATTAATATAATAAAATAACCTTAAAAATATGAAAATACTCAACAATATTTTATGTGCAATATTCTTATTAATTGGAGTATTTGGAACCTTAATAGGAATGTTAGCTCCTTCTGACCAAGGAATTAATACTATTAGCGTGGTAATTGGTGGTGGTCTTTTTATGGCTTTAGGAATTACTATTTTTATTTTAAATAGAAACAATTAGTATCAAATATAGAATTATGAAAAACAAAATATTAGTCGTAATTTTATTGATAATTATTGTAATTCCTCAAGTGGTTTTTGCGGCTTGGTGGAATCCATTTAGTTGGTTTAATAACTGGACATTTAAGAAAAACGAACCGGCTCCTGTAATTCAGGTTGAAACTAAACAAACTCCAGAAGAACACGTTGCGGATTCACAGGAACAAATTAATAAGTTAGAAAATAAACAGAGTGCAGTGCCTGCAGAAATTAAATCTGTAAAAACGGAAACAGTTTCTCAAACTCCTGCGAAAAGTCAGGGTTCGTGTTCTAGTGATTCATTCTTTTCTGAAATTACAAATACTTGTGTAAGCCAACTTGATTATTGTAAAAGTGTTCTTGGACCAGATGCTACATATAATGCAATAAATAATTCCTGCCACTCAGTTGAGAGTGCTAATACAGTTTGTAGTAATACTAATCCAAATACGACATGGGGTGGAGAATTTGGAAGTGATGGAAAATACATTTGCGTTTGCGAGACTGGTTTTACTTTAAATAGTTCTACCAATTCTTGTTTTAAATCCACATCTTCAAATGTTTCGTCAAAATCTCTTAACGATATTTTATCAGACTTAAATAGTAAAACTGATAATTCTTGGAGAGAGTGTTCTAATAGACAAGATGAAATAGAAGCTGAAATTAGGGCCGAAATTGAAGCAAATGGAGGCTTCGGCACAGCTTCACAAATAGCCGCTATGGCTCTCAATAGAATGAAAGATGAAGGCATGAGCCAATGTTTTTCTAGTAGCGGAAGTTTAATTAATTCTGGTGGTGGAACTTACTCTTCAACAAAATGCAATTCTTTAAGTGGAGGTTGGGATTGTTACAGTTCCAGCGGAGGAAGGACTCAAATAATACCAATAGGAAATGGTCAGTATGATATTAGAAGTTGGTAAAAGTTTGATTCTTATCAAAATTTTATGAAAATAGATTTTAGACAACCAACAATAGAAACTAACAGATTAAAGTCTGCACTTGAAAATTTGGGGGTAAGAGTTTTGGTGGAAGTTGATGATGGATATAAACATATAGATTTAACTATCCCAGATGCAAGAATTAACATTGAGGTTGATGGTAATCAACATCTTACTGATGTCCAGCAAATTTTAAGTGACTTAAAACGCAATCATTATTCTGACGATAGAGGCTATGATACGATTCATATAACCAATACTTCAATTAAAGAAAATCTGATTGGCATATCCAAAGCTTTAGCTGAAGCTGCAAAAATAAGGAAGGAGCAATTAGAAGAAAAATTTAAAAAATGAAATGAGGGGAGGATATAGAGAAAATGCAGGAAGAAAAATAGGTTATAGTGCAATTGAGGCTGAAAAAGCAAGAGAATATATAGTTAGGCGTGTTCAAGAATCATTAGAGCCAATCGTTAATTCTATGATTGAGAGAGCCATCAAAGGCGATTTAAAAGCTTCACAACTTTTGTTTGACCGTGCGTATGGTAAGCCACTTATACCATTTGAAGGAATAGGTGAGGCTCCTATGATGATAAGATTGGATATTTGAGTAAAAGAATAAAATATCCTTATTTTAAAACATAAAATTAAATAAAATATTGACAGCCATTCTGCCTTTGTTGCACAGAATGGCTTTTTTATTTATCAACTGATGCAAAACTCTTAAAAAACAATATGATTCCAGCGCTGTTCTTTTTTTGGCATTAAATTCCATTGCTTTATGCAAAGCCCTTTCTTGGGTTTGCAGGTCGCCTCGCAATGGAGCCTGCCAAGCCAAGAGAGGGCTTTATTAGTCATTAATAAAATAATGAGAAGCATAAAAAGAAGGTTTTTAAATTTACAGGAAAAATATCCCAGTTTATCTAGTCTCATAAATTTCACACGTGCAATAAAGGAACAGAAATTTACAAAAGATATGATTGGGCGGTGGTTTGGTAAATTGGTAGAAAAAGATGATTACTCTACTTCCGATAAAAAAGAAATTCTAAAACATCTGCTTTCCGTTTCCAACTTTGAGGACAACAAAAAAACAGGTCAAATCAATCCGTAATTGAATGTAAAACTGAATTATGATTAATGTTGAGCAAATGTTAAAAATAGACCCTAAATTGTCCAGTTTTTCACAGGAAGAATTGGAAGGAATTAGAGCGTCTATGTATAACTTTGCTCAGCTTGCTTTTGACATCAATCAGGAGGGAAAGAAGGATGGTTCCAAAAATCCCGTTAGGGTATTTATCCACAGAAACAAGGTAGTATAATTAAGTCATGGAAAATCAGGAGCAAAAAACAGGAGTTATATATTGCCGAGTTTCTTCTCAGGAGCAAGTTTCCAATACAAGTTTGGAAGGTCAGGAAAGATTTTGTAGAGATTATGCCAAACGAGAAGGTATAAAGATTTTAAAAGTTTTTGTTGAAGAAGGAGAATCTGCTAAAACAGCAAATCGGACCGAATTTAACAAGGCAATACTTCTCTGTTCAAACAAAAAACAAAAAGTTGGTTATTTTATTGTTTACAAAGTAGACCGCTTTGCAAGAAATCAAGATGACCACGCTGTTGTCAGAGCCACTTTGAAGAAATACGGAACTGTTTTGCGTTCTGTGACTGAACCAATAGACGAAACTCCGGTTGGCCGTTTGATGGAGGGTGTCATTTCCAGTGTTGCAGAATTTGATAACAGCATAAGGTCTGAACGCTCTAAAAACGGGATGATGGAGTTAATGAAAAAGGGATATTGGGTCTGGCCCGCTCCTATTGGTTATAAAAGGCTCGTCAAGGGCGGTAATTTGGTCCAAGACGAGACTTCTGCCCCATATATTAAACTTGCCTTTGAGGAATGGAAGAAGGGTATACACAGCTTTAAATCACTTGCTGACTATCTATCCGAGCGAGGATTCAAAACCAGAAGTGGTAAGAAAGCATTCCCACAGCTTTTAGAAAAAATCTTAAAGAATCCGATTTACTGCGGACTTATACGAGTTTGGGGTATGGAAGTTAAGGGTCAATTTGCTCCGATTGTTGGTGAAGAATTATTTTTAGATTGCCAAGCTGGCCCAAGAAGAAGGTTTGGAGCCAATAAGAGAGAATCTGCAAATCCTGATTTTCCATTAAGGAAACATACTCTGTGTCCAGTATGCTCTACACCGCTTACAGGAAGCTATTCTAGGGGTAATGGGGGCAAATATGCTTACTATCATCACCAAAAAAAGGGTTGTTCTAACGCCACCTATATTCCCAAAGAAACCTTAGAGCAAAACTTTGTTGAATTTTTAAGGGAAATCAGTCCAAATAATAAATTTACAAAAGTGTTCAAAGAAATTATAAGAGATGTTTGGCAATCCAATTATAAAAAACTGGATAGTGACAATATAAAGATTCGTAAAGAGATTGAAGTGTTGGAAGGAGAAAGGCAAAGGATTTTTGACTTTCACAGAGATGGTAAATACTCAGATAGTGAGTTTTTGGAGCAAAAAGATTTAGTTAATATGAATATCCAACAAAAGAAATTACTGTTGGAAGACAAGCGGGTTGAGGAGTTTAGTATGGACGAAGCCCTTGATTCTACTTTTCGTCTTGTAGGAAATTCTGCAAAGACTTGGAAAGAGTTGGAGAACCTACCTGTTTACAGAGCAAGGTTCCAAAAACAAGCATTTCCTGAGAAATTAACTTTTGATGGAGAAAAATTTGGAACCACAAAAATGTCCCCCATTTTAAAGCTCAATGAGGAATATGATGGTAAAAAATCTAATTTGGTGACCCCACAGAGAATCGAACTCTGATTCCTGCCTTGAAAAGGCAGTGTCCTGACCGTTAGACGATAGGGCCTCCACTCCACTAAAGTTCCGCGGAGCAAGCAAAGAAATAATAGCATCTTTTGATAAAATGTCCAAAAAATGTTAATTTGGTTTATTGGCCCACTTCGCTAAAGCTTCGCGGGCCTACGGAAGGGTACCGAAGAGGTCATAACGGCGCCGATTCGAAATCGGATGGTCGGGTAAAACCGGCACGCGGGTTCGACTCCCGCCCCTTCCGCAATTATTTTTATTCGACATTTTTTGTTAGATATGACATTATCTATAATGAAAAATTGAAAGGAGAATTTATGTTCCTGAACAAGTTCAAGTTCAATTTCAAGTTCATTGGAAGAAGTAAAAAACAAGTAGAAGAATTTGTGCCGAGGATTTACAGGCCGAGACATAGATGTCCATATTACGGATTCTATTCTTCTTTTGGGGCAATGATGGATATAAATGTGGACGGTTGTGCTTTTATGACCAATTCATTTTCACCATGTCAATTGAAAAGGAGCGAGAAGATCCCAAATTGGATCAATTGTTCATTTAACAATGGCAAGGATTTATCTGAAGATGAAAATAAAATCAGAGTCTTTCCAAAGGAATTTTTTCCCAAAGATCAAAATTCTTGGATGGGGATAACTCTTTCAGAGTGGAAGGACTATATAATGAAAGACTTAATCCTGAAGCCCTAGAATGTTTTTATTCAGCCAGGTCACATCAACAATGAGTAGATGTGGCCTTTTTATTTGACTAATAGTTTAAAATGTAGCAAACTTATTAGAGATGAGTTTAGCTTCTCACTTTTTTATGGAGGAGATAGCTATGAATAAAATAGAGATTATTAAAGAGTATGGTGTTGAAAAAATTCCAGAAAATCGCTATAGAGGTTTTGATCCTCATAGCCCTAGTCTCAGTCCAGAATTAAAATTGGATTTAGAGAGGATAGTCTGTGACTACTATAAAGAAAATAGTCCAGAGCAAGTTTTGTTTATCGCAAACCAACTAACATTTCTGAAATAAATCTCAAGTGATCAATGTCACAAAAATAAAAAGGCGCTCTCCCAGCGCCTTTTATAATGCCCAAATTGAAGCAGCTGCGCAGGCGATAATGATAGTTAATTGTGCAGTAATACCGACAAATGTTTTATTTTGTAAATGTTTATCTCTTTGAATCCAATTATGAAAAATTTGAATAGTTTTAAATGGTTCGTGTCGCCATTTGAAATAAACAAACTGCAGAGCATCTGGCGCAATACCACCTAAAGCGCCCCAAAGAGGAGCATTTGTCAGATGAAAACCGGTGAAGCTAAAGAGAAGCAAAGAAACTGAAATTCCTAAAAGAGCATCAGTGCCGATTTTGACAAGATCAAAATAGAAACTTTTACCAATAATCAAATCTTTATTTAAAGGATTTTTGGGGTCTATTTTTTCTGAATTTAATTGGTAATCCCAATGAGGGATAGCGTCCAGCAAAAAATGACTGGTGAATCCAGCTACGAAACCCAATATTGGATGGCCTGGCATTAAATTGGCCACCGAAGCCCCGACTATCGCATGTGTAGTAAGTACCATATTTATGCTATAATAACAGTATGATAATTTCATATCAAGGTTCGCAATCTTTTAAAGTCCAGTTTGGGGATACTGTTTTGGCTTTTGATCCTGTGTCCAAAAAATCTAAATTTAAAGCCAACAATTTCGGGGCCGATATTGCTCTTATTTCTCTCAATCATCCGGATATGAACGGAGTTGATCAGGTCAATCGGGGAGAAAAACAGGCTTTTATCATAAATGGCGCAGGCGAGTATGAAATACAAGGAGTCTTCATCAAAGGTTTACCGGGTGTATCAAATTATGGCGGAGATAAGCGTATCAATACCATATACACTGTCAATTTTGAAAATATGAACATTTGCTTTTTGGGTGCTTTAGGAGAAGCAGATATACCAAAAGAAACTAAAGAGGGCATTGATGGTGTCGATATTCTTTTTGTACCGGTCGGAGGAGATGGAGTTTTGAGCGCTTCTGATGCCTACAAATTTGCAGTATCTCTAGAACCTTCTATAATTATCCCTATGAACTTTGATGAGAAATCAATCAAAGCGTTTCTCAAAGAAGGGGGCGAAGAAGGGGTGAAGCCTATAGAAAAATTAACTATAAAAAAGAAAGATTTGGATGGTAAAGAAGGTGAAATTGTTATCCTTCAAGCGCAACAATAACTTTTCATTTAATTTTTTTCAAAATGATTTTTAAAAAATATTATTCAATAATGGAAAAACCCGAAGAGCACAGGAACAAATGGGCTTTCGGTCTTGCTGTTGTTTTTTCAATCTTTATATTTACAGGTTTTGCTTTTTATAGAGGTTTTTTAAGTTTAAATATTAATATAGGGAAAACTTCGGCTCAAGTGGCAAATGTAGTTTCAGTAGTTTCTGCCAAATCAGTTCCTTCGCCTATAGAGACTTCCAAAGAAACTTTCAGTGCGGCTTTCAGTGAAATAGGCAAACAATACCAATCTTTCAAAGATTCAATGGAAGCCGTCTTCGTGCCATTCGTTTCCGGTATTGATGTTTATCAGAGAAAATAAGGATTAAAAAGGCCTTGAAAATGGGGGCTGGTTTTGCTATAATTAGGTTTATAAATGGCCAAAAAGGAAGTGAAAAAAGAGTCAAATAGTGAGGAAAATGCAGGCGCCCACGTAGGCGTTGTTTCGCGTTCTATAGTGAGCGAAATGAAGAAGTCCTTCATTGACTATGCCATGTCAGTTATTACCGATAGAGCGCTTCCTGACGTGCGTGACGGCATGAAGCCGGTACATCGCCGTATTCTTTATGCTATGCACTCTATTGGGCTCACAGCCTCAGCCAAGACTAGGAAATCAGCAGCAGTCGTCGGAGAGGTGTTGGGTAATTACCACCCACATGGGGACACTTCGGTTTATGAAGCGATGGTCAAGATGGCTCAAGAATTTAGCATCAGATATCCTTTGGTTATTGGTCAAGGAAACTTCGGTTCAGTTGATGGGGACAGTGCTGCCGCTATGCGTTACACCGAAGCCAAGATGAGCAAAGTAGCCAGTGAGCTTTTACGTGATATCAACAAAGATACGGTTGATTGGGTTCCAAACTATGACGCTACCAAAAAAGAGCCATCAGTTTTGCCTGCGGCCGCGCCCCAACTGCTTTTGAATGGTACTCTCGGCATCGCTGTCGGTATGGCGACTAATATTCCACCTCACAACTTGCGGGAAATAGTTGATGCGACCGCTTTTCTTATCGATAACAAAGAGGCGACTACCGAAGATTTGATGCAATTTGTTCAAGGACCGGACTTCCCACTTGGCGGTGTTATTTTCAACAGTAAAGATATTTTGCACGCTTATTCAACCGGCCGTGGCGGTATCGTTTGCCGTGGTGTAGCAGAAATCGTAGAAGACAAAAACACTTCTCAGATTATCATTACCTCGATTCCTTATCGTGTGAACAAAGCCGACCTTATTATGAAGGTGGCTGATTTGGTGCGCGAAAAAAAGATTGAGGGTATCAAAGGCATCCGTGACGAGTCAACCAAAGATATTAGAGTCGTCATTGATTTGAAAAACGGCAGTTATCCACAGAAGGTCCTGAACTTTTTATACAAACACACGCAACTTGAAGACACTTTCCACTTGAACTTGGTGGCGCTCGTTGATGGGGTGCCTCAGACAGTGACACTCAAAGGTATCTTGGAGGAATTTATCAAACACCGACAAATCGTCATCAGGAGAAGAACCGAATTTGATTTGAAAGAAGCCAAAGCCCGTGAACACATTTTGCTCGGTCTCAAAAAAGCCCTTGATCATATCGATGAAATCATCAAACTCATCAAAAAGTCCAAAGATGTTGATGAAGCCAGAGCCAATTTAATGAAAGTTTTCAAGTTTTCCGAACTGCAAGCCAACGCTATTTTGGAAATGCGTTTGCAAAAACTCGCCGGCTTGGAAAGGAAGAAAATTGAAGATGAACTCATGGAAGTCCAAAAGCTTATTGCCGAGTTGGAAAGCATTTTGGCCAACCAGAAAAAAATTCTCTCTATTATAAAGAAAGAGCTTTCCGATATTTCTGAAAAATATGGCGATGACCGCAGGACCAGAGTCATCAAGGGTGGTGTCAAAGTTTTGTCTATGGAAGATTTGGTACCTGACGAAGAAAACACTCTTATATTGACTTCAGGTGGCTATGTTAAGCGTACTTCACCGGATGAATACAGGAAGCAAAAACGCGGTGGCGTGGGAGTAGTCGATTTAGATACTAAAGAAGAAGATTTCGTCACCAACTTTCTGACTGCTAGCACACACGCTGATTTACTTTTCTTCACTGATCGTGGTAAGGCTTACCAAATCAAGATGTATGAATTACCTGAAGGCAAACGCGCTACTCGTGGCAAATCTATTATGAACTTCATTTCTCTTTCTGAGGGGGAGAGAGTAACTTCGATTTTGCCAATATCTAAAGCACAAGATAACAAAGATTTTTCTTTGCTTATGGTGACCGAAGGCGGTACGGGCAAAAAGGTGGCAGCTGCCAGCTTCACAGACGTGAGAGCGAGCGGTATTATCGCCATAAGACTTGATGAAGGTGACAGATTGATTTCTGTTTCCGGAGTGAATAAAGGCGATTCTTGCATGGTAGTCACTGCCAAAGGCCAATCAATTAGATTCAAAGAAAATGATGTCAGAGAAATGGGGCGTACTGCCGGCGGTGTCAGAGTAATCAAATTAGGTAAAAGCGATAAAGTAGTCGGAGCCCATCCTGTGCCAAAAGAAACCGAAAAGGATGCAGCGCTCCTCACTATGGGCGCCAACGGTTATGGCAAAAAAACTTCAATTAAAGAATACAAAATCCAAAATCGTGGAGGCTCCGGTATCAAGACCAGCAATGTTACCGCTAAAACCGGTGAGATTATCGCTTCAGCAGTGGTGAATGGCATAGAAGAAGAGGCGGTGGCAATGTCCAAAAAGAGCCAAGTTATCCGCTTAGCTCTTGAAGAAATCCCATCTCTTGGCCGTTCTACTCAAGGTGTCCGTATTATGAAGCTCCGCGAAGGTGACTCCATTGCCTCATTCATCTGTTTATAAAAATACCAAATAAAAGTAGTCCACTTTTAGGGATGCGCAGATTTTTAGCTTTCTGTATAATGAAAGTATGACAAAATTTCAAATAATTTTGATGGGAGTGTTCGGAGTTTTTATAGTTTTGGGAATTGTAATTTTTTCAGCTTATAAAGGCAGTTCAAAACCAGCGGTGACAGTGACAATGTGGGGCACTATTTCAGAGAATACTTTTTCTGAAATTATCCAAAAGACCTCTTTATATCAAAGTAAGGAGTTAACCATAAAATACACACAAAAATCCGGAGAAAGTTTTGACGCAGATTTCATAGAAGCTTTGGCTTCTGGCAAGGGCCCGGACATTTTTATGTTGCCTAGCGACAAATTACTGAAACATCGCAATAAGATATTCGCTATACCTTACAAAAATTTAACTCAAAGGCAGTTTAAAGACGCTTTTGTAGAAGGTTCAGAAATTTATATGGCTCCTGAAGGTACTTTGGCCTTACCCATAGCAATTGACCCCTTGGTAATGTATTGGAATAGATCAATGTTTACAGAAGTCAATATAACTCAACCTCCAAAATATTGGGATGAATTTTATAATTTAGCTAATACTATATCCAAAAAAGACGGTGCACTCAATATTTCGAAAAGCGCAGTGGCCTTTGGTGAATTTAGCAATATTACTCACGCCAAAGAAATAATTTTGAATTTGGCTATGCAAGCGGGGACACCAATAATAGTGTGGAGTAATGGCAGTGTTCGAAGTGTTTTTGGGGATTCTTTTGGTAAAGCGGTTGCGCCGGCAATTGCTGCGGTCAATTTTTATACCGAATTTAGTAATCCATCCAAACCTTCTTATTCTTGGAACCGTTCTTTACCAAACTCAGTAAACTATTTTTTGGGTGGTGACTTAGCTTTGTATTTTGGTTTTGCCAGCGAAATAGCAAACTTACAATTAAAAAATCCCAACCTAAATTTTGACGTTGCCCCAGTGCCAACCGAACGTGAAGGTGGCACCAATGTTTCTTTTGTCAATTTTAACGCTCTGGCTATTACCAAGTCATCAAAAAATCCAGTTGCTGCATATTCCGTTATTTCGATTCTTGCGGATAAAAATAGCGCTTCTTCTTGGAGTAGTATTTTGAAATTACCTCCGGCTAGGCGTGATCTTTTAAGTTCTAGACCAATCGATGCCTTCCAAAGCGTCTTTTATAATAGTGCCATAAGAGGCAAGGCTTGGCTCGATCCTTCATTGATAGAAACAAACACCGTATTTGGAGATATGATAAATTCCATTACTAGTGGTCGGGCTAGGACAGAAGAAGCGGTGTCCAAAGCCAGCAGGGAACTTTCAAGTTTGTTATCAAAATGAAAAAATTAAAAAAAATCTTACCGTTTCTATTTTTACTTTTAGTTTTTATTCCTGTTTTTGTTAGTGCCCAGGGGGGGATTATTCCTTGTGGTGGCTGGAATTATGACAATAACGGCAATAGAACTACTGAGCAGTCTCCTTGCGGTTACGATGACCTTTTGCAACTCGTCAGCAATATCATAAATTGGATTATAATGGTTTCGGTGCCGGTAGCAGCGGGAGTTTTCGCTTGGGTGGGGTTTACATATATGACGACCGGTGTTTCTGATAAAAAATCTGAAGCCAAAAAAATGCTTGGGAAAGTTTTTTGGGGTTTCGTTTTTATTTTGGGTGCCTATCTTATCGTTGAGACGATATTAGCAGCTTTAACATAAGTATTTATTTTATGTCCAAACTTATATCTAATAAATTCGCAAAACTTATCCTAAGCTTTTGTCTCTCGGGAGCAATGTTTCTATTTTTCGTCGTTCCGGCTTTTGCTCAACTTATTGCAATCCCCAATCCTTTGCAAAACACTACGGGTACTATTCCGGATTTGATTATAGCCATCATTGATAATATCGTTTTGCCTATCGGTGGAGTAGTGGCTGTACTTATGGTGATGTATGCCGGGTTCCTTTTTGTAACCGCGAGAGGTAATGAAAAAAAGATAACCGATGCAAAACAAGCCATACTTTATGCATGTATTGGCGCTGCCATACTTCTGGGATCGAAGGTTATTGCGACAGCTATACAGGCCACTATTGAACAATTATAATAAAAAAACAAAATGGATTTAACAGGCATAATAAATTTGTTTATAAGCTTAGGTCTCAGAATTATTCCACTTCTAGGTGCTGTGGCTTTCTTGTTTTTCGTTTGGGGTGTAGCCAGGTTTATAAAAGCAGCCGGTAGTGAAAAAGAAGTCAAAGATAGTAAAAATATCATTATCTGGGGACTTATTGGTCTATTTGTTATGATGTCTGTATGGGGCATTATCTCTTTTATGCGCAGTGAATTTGATTTTGGAGATGGTAGTTTTGGTATTCCGCAAATACATTTTTAAAATTATAAAAAAATTATGATAGCACTTATAGATTCAGCATTTGCCTTGATTAATAACATACTTATACCAATGGCTTTTGCTTTTTGTTTGTTTTATTTCTTTTGGGGTGTGGCCAAATATATAAGGACTGGAGCGGGAAGCGAAAAGACAGCCGAAGAGGGCAAAAAAACGATGATTTGGGGCCTTGTTGGTATCTTTGTAGCTTTTTCGGTCTGGGGTATAATTATCTTTATAAGAAATGAATTAGGAATACCTGGTATAGATAGCATAGAAAGACCAACCAATGAGAATGTTACAACAAGTGTGCATTTTGGTAACCAAAGCAATCCTTAGTTATTATTAATTTAGTAGTTTAAAAACATGTCAAATAAAATTTATAAAATCAGTTTTGCTTTCTTGATTGCGACGGCTCCTTTTTTTGCTTCTGCTCAATATCTTCACAGAACAGCTGGTCTTTTGAATGATTTTAGTGGTATTGTGTCAAATATACTTGTTCCTCTGGTTTTTACCTCAGCTCTTCTCTTCTTTTTTTACGGAGTGGCCAAATATATTTGGTCTGCCGGTGATAAAGAAGAAAGCAAAAAAATAATGATTTGGGGTATAGTCGCTCTCTTTGTTATGTCTTCGGTTTGGGGTATTGTGTATTTCATAAGAGGGGAACTTGGCCTTACTGATGATTCTAATATACCTATACCAACTCTGGGAGATGCGTCTTCTGGTGGCAGTATTGTTAATAACAGCACTGATAATTCTGATTTTAATGTGAGTGAAGCAGAACAATACGCTCCTTCTACCAACCCTGGAGGTGGCGCATACCAACCGTAATCCTGTGGATTACCTTATTGTGACTGTGTAGATATAGTTGTATTATTAAAGTATTAAAAATGGTCGTTTATTTAATTATTAATTATTAGTTATAAAAAATTATGAAAAAATTAGCGTTAATTGTTGGAGCTTTGGCACTACCTTTGGTTTCTTTCGCTCAGCTAGATAATGTGAGCAGTTTAATTACCAGCATAGGTAACATTGTAAATCAAGTCATTCCTATATTGTTTGCTTTGGCTTTGCTCGGTTTCTTCTATGGTTTGGTAATGTATATCTTTGGCAAAGAAGACAACAAAGATCAAGCCAAAAAGACTATGATTTGGGGCGTAGTCGCTCTCTTCGTTATGGCTTCAGTTTGGGGTTTGGTAGCATGGCTTGGTACTGCTCTTGGTGTTGATCAAACTGGTGCAGTGGATGTTCAAAATCTTATTCCACAATAATTTAGTTTTCTTTCGGGTAAAAATAAAAAGCGGGGTGTGAAATACACACCTTGCTTTTTATTTTAATTTACTTGAATGCTATAATATATTTATGTCCTCAGTAACTGAACTTTTAGGTAAAATAGCTGTACTTTTCATAAACCCACTTATTATATTGGGTTTTGTGTTGGCTACTATATATTTGTTTTATGCTGTTGTGCAAATGATATGGGGCGCAGATGATGGCAAGTGGGACGACAAAAAGAAAAGTGTAATGTACGCCGTCATTGGTCTTTTTGTAATGTTTTCTGTATATGGTATTTTGGGCGTAGTACTTGAAACTTTCAATATCCCCTGTGAAGGTTTGTTTTTCTGTTAAAAATTTTTAAATAAAAAAAGGAGAGGTTACGCTTGCGCGCGTCCTCTCCTTGCTGTTACTCATTAAACTTCACTACTATGCCGAAGCTTTCCAATTCTCTTGATTTGAATTGGAAAGCGCGGACACCGGAAGGAATCTTTGGTTCAGACCCTTCTTCTTTAGGGAAGTCTTCTTCTATCATACCGTTCCAACGAACGGTAAACAGTCTGGTGTTTTTCGCTCCATCGTCCAAAAAAATATTTCTGGCACCTTTTGGAACTAAGATCACCGGACCATAACGATCTACCGGAGCTTCTGCGATTCTGACAGCTTTTTCTCCCTCTCTTTCTTCCGTTTTTCGGAAATTATCGCCGAAAGCATTCAGCTTTCGGATTTGAGCCCTGATTAGATCCCTGTCATACATTTGGGGTCCGAAAGACATTGTCCCAGAAGAAGCTCTTCTAGTTTCTTGCTGACGATTACCGTACCCTAGCATAGCTAGTTTTGGCTCCCAGCAATCCTTACTTTTAGGATCTGCTTCCCAATGTTTGGTGCCGGATTCTGCATATAGAACTCTGGCGTACCCTTCATTACCAGCTTCAGTCCTGATATCAAATCCCATTTTTTTGGCACGATCTTCGTGCAGGGAAGCCATGATACCATGTTTGCCGATAGCTGATGAATTAGGATTTTTTATAAGATTTCCTTCATCATCAAACTGACGGCCACTGCCGGGTGTCCCATTTCCTGATTCGCAACCTCCGATAACTGATAAAGCGAGGTCTACTGGTGCAGGCAGGGAAGCGATAGTTTTGTTGGCAACATCCTTTTTGCTTTTAGAGTAAAAATGATGATAAGCACCAAAGCCTATCCACAAAATCAATCCTGCCCCCAAAACAAATCCGAGTATAGGTTTGAAGAAATTCCAGGCTTCGTTTGGAACCTCTTTTTCTTTTTGTTCCTCCTTTTTTTTGGGTGTAGTAGGGGCGGCAGAAACTGTTTCCGTAGAAACTGTCTCTGCTGTCACTGGTTTGGTTTTTGGTTCTGGCACTTTCTTTTTGTTTTCGAAAAAAGAAGGAAAGAATTCGTTTCTTTTTTTAAAAAGAACAAATCCTATTAAAGCAATCACGATAATTACTGTCCAAGTTATTCCCATTTCTCCTCCTAAGATTTTAAAAGTAGTTTTATGTCAATATATTGCAATTCCTTATATATTATAGCATATCCATATAAAAAAGCAACCCCTGATAGCAAAATCATTAAGATTTTCTAAAAGGGGTTGTAAATAGAGGACTAATTTGAAGGAGATTGGGTTGGTTTAGGACTTGAAGGTACGGTATTAGTCGGTTTGAGAATTTCCGCTGCTCCAGCCAAAATCCCAGTGATGTCAGACAGGTTGCCTGGCACGAAAATCGTCTTGTCACCTTTGTTGGTTTTCATGACTTCTTTCCATGCTTCTGTCTTTACAATCAGCTCGCCTCCAGGTAAAGCTGCAGCTTTCGCCATAAGTTCCAAGGCTTTAGCTTCACCTATACCTTCTTGCTCTAGTTTATGTCTTTTAGCGTCTGCTTGGACTATCATTACATTTGCTTCCGCTGTCCCTGCCTGCTCAGCCTTTTCACGGTCTGATTTTGCTGTTCGGACGGTAGCAATTGCTTTTCCATCGGCAGCAGTAATTTCTGCAACGCGATTTGCTAATGCTGTATTTGCTGCGTGCGGAATCCCGATATCTTTAATACGGACATCTTCAATATCCACACCCCATGAGTCATTCTCAGAAAGAGTTGGATTTCTTATTCTGGCATTTGGATCTACCACCAGGTCTTCTACAGCCTCTTTCATTTTATTGCTGAGCACGTCCAGTTCTTGGCGCGCCTTGGCAAGAAAAGTTTTTCCGGCTTCTTCAGACAAAACGCTTATACACACATTTTTTATCCGTTCAAGCGCTTCATCCAGTCCGCCAACCCTTTCGAGCAAAAATCTGAGATTACTGATTTTGAATCTATAAAACAGATGCGGATCAGTAGTCACTGCTTTAGCAAAAGGCTCGTCTTCGAAGGGCGCTTTATCATCCTTGTCTAGTTTTGATGATTTGATGTCACCCCAACTTATCCGTATTGGCTCTTCCATTACAAACCAAGCTTCCGAATCTTTAGATTTTTCCACTGATTTTTTAGCCTTTTCGTCTAAGGTACCAAAATCTACCTGAATCGATTTTTTAGTAGCAGGGCGTACATAGTAGAAAGGCCATAAAGCGAAATGAGGTCCGGAACTCCATTCGTTAAGAAAAATTCCAAAAAATACTGGAATAGCTCTATCTGTTGGACCAACAATCCTTACGCTCAAAATGGCGTGGCAAACCGCTACCGCTATGACAACGATATACCACTTGATTCCGCCAGGGAAGGGTTTCGCATGACCAATGATGAACAGTGTTAAAGCGATTGCAAGATAGAGTATCGCGACAACCAAGGGTAACCATTTCGCAAACCACAAAGCAATTCGACTTGTGTTTTTTGCCATAACTTTTCTCCTTTTTAAATTGTCAATGTTGTAAATAATTACAATTGCAAGTCCTGTTATAAGTATACCATACCTACATAAAAAATGCAAGGGGTGGAGTTGCAGAGTTTAAATTATGTGCTAAAATAAGGGTAGATTCTCATTCCGGACAGTAACTCCGTGAGATAGTTTATAATTATCTTACAGAGAGGAAAGTCCGAACACACATCCCGTAAAATTGCTTTGCAATCACGGGATAGCAGGGTAGCGGGTAACGCCCGTCTGGAGCGATCCAAGAGGTGCGAACAGTGACGCCAGAGCCGAAAGGTCGAGGGTTCCTTAGGGAATAATCTGATAGAAATATCAGGGTGCAACGACTAAATCCTTACTTGTGTGCAAGGCCGTGTCCCGAGAGCAATCGAGGGAAGTGCCGCTAGATTCCGATGGTAACATCGGAACAAGATAAATTACTGTAAATCAAACAGAATTCGGCTTACGAGAATGAGAGTCCAAAAATGCAAAATCCGCCCTTACCGGCGGATTTTGCTTTGTGCTGGGGAGAGGACTTGAACCTCCACTCCTTACGGAACTGGTTCCTAAAACCAGCGCGGCTACCATTACGCCACCCCAGCAATTTTTTGTCGTCACAAATATTTTTTAATGCTTGTCGTCACAGATAATCTCATTTTCGTCAAAATGAAATTTCCGCGACCCCGACTCGCTTATTTTTCTTGCTAGAAAAACATCGCTACGCCTCGGACTAGGAATAAAAAATCCAAAGCAGTTTGGATTCTTTATTCCTAGTCCGCCCACCAGGGATCGAACCTGGGACTTTCTCCTTAAGAGGGAGTTACTCTACCAGCTGAGTTATGGGCGGAACAAAATTCATTTTAATGTAAATTTGTAGGTTTGGCAACATTTTTTAATTTGTGCCATCTTTTTTCAATTAAACTGACTTGCGGAGCGATGTCTTTAAGTACTGCTTGTGTCCAGCCGTAAACTTCATATCGGTGGTCAGTTCCTTTTGGGACTTCAACTCTCATTGTTCCATAATAGAGATTATTTTTTTTATAATTACTACTTAATGGTTTTATGTAGCTTTTGCCAAATTTTTTAACTGGAATTCCTGTTAAATCTGACCAAAATTTTTTGATTTGTTTTTCTGATTGTTGAGGGTAAATATTTAATCTGGCTGTAAGTTTGTATGGAGGTATTTTAAATATTTTTTCAACCCATTTTACCCAAAATAAAATTAAATAAGGATCAGAATTGGTCATTTGAAACATTTTGGTTTTGCTGCCCTCTGCCCAATATAATGCCGACCCAAATAGACGATAGGTTTCTTCGGTTATTGGTTTTTTTATTTCCAGTTCTGCTTTTTCTATAATAATTGAAACTTCTTTTTCTCTCCTTTGTTTTTGGCAGTATTCTCCAGAAGTGAGCATGTGTATTTGTTTGGTATACAATCTCTGCCTGTCTTTGGGCAACAAGGGGACACCTTTAAGCCACAAGCTAAGTGTACTTTTTGGTATTTTTAGTTTTTTAGATATTTGCCCATAACTCATTCCTTTTTTTCTTAAAACTTCTGCGGGTTCTTTTTTTAAATTTTTATTTACTTCCTCCATACCATAGACTATATCACATATAGTCTATGGTCTAAATAAAAAATGTGGATAAGTTTTTCAAAAAGATTTTATCAAAAAATATAAGATAGGGTTTTATCTGAAGTCGTCGGTGAAAAATTCGTAACCGCCGATGAGTACCGGAGTGGAGAGGAAGTACCAAATAATGACGTCGTCGAGTGGGAAAACTTTGCCGAAAATATAAGTTTTGAATAAATATTCTCCCGGCCACCACCAACTGCCAACGATGAGAGAAATGATTTCATAATAGAAAAATATTAAAGCGAAAAATAGAGTTGGCAAGATTACTTTTTTCATAAGGGCAGGTTTGTTCCAGAAAATTATAATTGCCGGTATGAACAAAAGCGGAATGGAAATTGAAAAATAATTTAGAGTGACCAAATCTTTGTTTATGAAAAAAATCGTATAAATCGTGGCGGCGCCAAAAATATATATCGCGGTGAGCAGTTTGAGTCGCGGTGATATTTTTTTGCTTGAATCTTTGTCTACGAAATATTCATAAAAGGAGAGAACCCATAAAAAGTTTAAGAAAGCGAAAATCATATTTTCAATTGGGATAAGTCCGAATGGCCGTATGATGACCGATTGTACGTCCCAGACGTCTGCTAAACGGGCACAAAGCTCAATAGCTGGGGCTATGATAATAGCTGTAGTTAAAGAAAAGATGAGTATTTTTAGTTTTGATTTTTTGAGCCAGAGCCAATTGGTCAGGGCCGGTGGAACCAAAACTAAAATAATAGAGATTAAATATGTTGGTTTAAATATAAAAACAAACAATCCCGCGACCAGAACATAACCAAGGAGTAATAATATTTTTTTATTTGAACTCATACTTTGGTGCTCGGGGCGAGACTTGAACTCGCAAGGCCTTGCGGCCAAAGGATTTTAAGTCCTTCGTGTATACCATTCCACCACCCGAGCAGTGATTTGTCAAGTCTATAAAATTTCTCAACAAATGAGGCCACGGTGAGAATCGCACTCACGCATATTCCTTTTGCAGAGGAACGCCTTGCTACTTGGCTACGTGGCCTTTATGAAAATCTATGATTTTCTTTACTGTTTTATCAATGTTTACTGGTCTGGCTTCAAAGTAATCATTGAACGTTTTGTATTTTCTCATAAAAAAAGTATTATGACTAGCTCTTTTGTACATTAGTTTGAATAGCTTTATAGAATCTTTATTATTGAATATGAGCTGAAATGACCTGTTGCTTTTATAAATTCTCCCATTTTCAATCTTTTCGTTTGCCAATACAGTGTTCATTTTTTCCAAAAATATCTTACTCCCGCTTGTAAAAAATGTTCTAATTCTTTTTATGATTATTTTACCAGTGTCGCTTATCGACTTTTCAAAATAAATACAACCATCACCATCAAAATATCCTCTTATAAAATGATTTAAATATTTGTTTGGAATATTAGGAAACTGCACAGTTAGAGATTTATTTGGATATAAACCATGTTTAATAAGATCATTATAAATTTTATGATTACCGATTTTCAATGTATAGAAAGTTTTACCCTTTAAGAATAACGATTTATTTTTGGTTATGTTGTGTTCCGAACCCATCATTTTTTTGATTCGTTCTGGAGAATCTTTGTCTGTACTTGTGATAGATAAATATAAAGCTCTAATATAGTCGCAATTTATTAATGTGCCGTCAGCATATACATAACCTAGTACATAGGCCATATTTGGAGACCATTTATTAAAAAAATTTTCGTTTAATTTATGTTTTATACCCACCCTATAATTATAAGTGGTAATAAAGTATACTGCAAAAAGGTATGTTGATAACTACTGGTGCTCGTTCAAAAGTTCATCAATCCTTTGGCGGTTGTGTTCGCCGGCGTCTATACAAAACTCTATCCTTGGAACGAAACCAAAAGATTTTTTACTCATCACAAATTGACGGAAATCATTGCAACGCCGCTTGGCAAATTCTAAAGTGGCCTCTTCTTTTTCTATTGGTAAAACAGTGAAATAAATAATAGCCCTTTTGCCTTTGTTGAGGATTTCAGCTTTGGTAATGGTTAAAAGGGAATCTTTGTTGGATTCCACTAAAAAGTATTCAGCTGCGAATTTGGCCAGCAGGGAAGTTTGTTTTTCATCTTTAAATTTAATCGGAGTTTTCATTGGGTTTATTCTTGCCTTATCAAAGAAGTGGCTTTGAGCACATCTCCGGGTACCAAATCGATCTTGGATTCTATCATGGTGCCGAATTCCTGACCTTCTCTGGCAATATCAGCTTTCAGTTTTTGGATTTGGAGTTCTTTTATTTTGCCGGTACCAATGAAAGATTCTCTGCGGTAAATTTTGATTATGCCACCCGATTTAATTTCTCCCTCTTCGATTTTACCGCCTACAACTTGTTTGTCGCGATTTTTGCTGAAGACTCTGATTATCTTAGCGGAGCCGGTTGTTATCTCTACAGTTTCTACCGGAGTAGCTTCTTTTATTTTTTCTTTCACATAATCAACCAGATCGTATATAACTTGGTAATTTTTTATTTCTATACCGTCTCGCATAGCCAGTCCCGAAGCACTTTTGTCGGTGCTCACATTGAAGCCGAGTATCAAACTATTTTTTATTTTTGCGGTTTTAATGTCGTTTTCGCTCACATCTCCGACATCTTTGGAAATTATTCTGACCGCAATTTTTTCATTACCTAGTTTTTTGAGTTCATGCTCGACTGCATCAAGTGAACCGAAAGTGTCCGCTTTGATGACCACTCCAAAAGAAATGCAATCATTTTGAAATATGTTACAAATATCATTATTTTGGTTTGTTTCGGTAGCAAATTTGATAGCCTCTTCTTTTTTGGAGAAAGTTTTGAATTCACTTCCGACTTTTGGTCCGGCACTCCAACCTACAATTTTGATTGGACTTGAAAAAGTGGCTTCAGAGATATTTTCTTCTTTGTAATTTTCTATGGCTCTTATCGGAGCATAAGCACCACTGGTCGCCACAAACATACCAGTTTTTAAATAACCATTTTTTATTATGAGATTGGCGGAAATGCCTTGTTTAGGATTGAGATCGCTTTCTATAACGAAACCTTCAGCGGGTATGGATGGGTCGCCTTCGAGTTCTTCCATATCAGACTGCAAAGCTATCATCTCTAAAAGATCAGGCACTCCAGCACCGGTTTTGGCGGAAATAGCTATAGCTGGGATGTTGCCACCCCAACCTTCAACCAAAACTCCGTTTTCGGCTAAATTTTGTTTTACTTTATCTATATTGGCGCCAGGCCTGTCAATTTTGTTTAAAGCGATGATGAAAGGGATAGCATCTTTATTAATACAATCTAAAGCCTCAAGAGTTTGGGGTTTAACGCCATCTTCAGAAGAAACTACGAGTATAGCTATATCTGCTACTTTGGCACCACGCGCTCTGATAGAACAAAAAGCTTCATGTCCTGGGGTGTCTAAAAAAGTTATTTTTCTTTTTTCACCGCCGGCCATTATTTCTACTTCGTAAGCAGAAATATGCTGAGTGATACCACCAGCCTCGAATTCGGTGGTGTTGGCTTTTCTTATATAATCAAGCAGAGTAGATTTGCCATGGTCAATGTGTCCCATGATGACCACTATCGGCGGACGAACTAATTTTTTTGTTTTATTTTTTGGTGTCATTTGGCTTAAGTTTATTTTCTTTGGCTTGTTTTATTGCTTTGCTTTCTTCTTCTGATAGTTGGTGTTCGCTTTGCCATCTTTGAAGTGGTTTAGCAAAAACATTAGTTCTTTCTCTGGTATGCATGGATGTGATGACGACGCCATCTCCTTCTTCATCTACTAATACCGATGAAAAACTCTGGTTGCCACCAACTCCTTCTCCTTGAAAAGGATTAAATCTGAGAGTTGAAGCGTTTACGGTTTTCTTTTTTATTCTGCTATCCAAAAATTTCATGTATTCGGTTGATTCTGCTTTGAACTTGACCAAATCTTCAATCGTTTTGGTATGCAAGTTCATGAGCCTTTCTATATCGGGGGTGTTGGCGCTTCTAAATATCCTCCTGACTCTTAAGTGCATAACTATCGAGATTGTGAGAGTAATCAAAGAAACCGCTAAAGCAGCAAAAGGAATAAAAAAAAGAACTAAGTTCCAGTCAATTGTCATAATCGCTTATTATACACTATTTATGGTATTATCCAAAATATGAAAAATAAGGTGAAAATTAAAAAAACCCAGCCTTCGCATAAAGCTACGGCGGGCAAAGATAGGGTATTTTTGGACTATGCATCTGTGACGCCGGTTGATTTGGGTGTAGAAAAAGAAATGCAGAGGGTTCAAAAGCAATTTTGGGCAAATCCTTCATCCTTGCACAAGGAAGGGGAAGAGGCTAAAAATATTTTGGAAGAATCTAGGACAAAAATTGCCCGAATTTTGCATTGCCGTAGTAGTGAAATATTTTTTACAAGCGGGGGTACCGAATCTTTAAATTTGGCTATTTTGGGTGTGGTCAAAAGAAGCCAAAGGGCGTCTTTACCGCATATAATAGTTTCAACAATAGAACATCCGGCTGTTTTGGAACCAATAAAAAATTTACTTAAAGAAAAAGTGATTGAAGTTTCTTTTATTACACCAAACGAGAAGGGAATAATTAGCCCAGAATCTGTCAAAAAAGAAATGAAAGAAAATACTGTTTTGGTCGTTGTTCAGCATGCTAATAATGAAATAGGAACTATCCAACCAATAAGAGAAATTTCAAAAGCTATTAAAAATTTCAAAGAATCAGAAATGGCAAAATTGCAAAAAGCTGCGGATAAATCCCGCTTTTTGAATTTTGCCATTTCTGATTCTCAGACTGCTCCATATCTGTTGGTAGATGCGTGTCAGAGTGTTTTGTATGAAGATGTTTCGTTAGAAAGACTCGGCGCTGATATCTTAGTTTTGGATGGTATTAAAATGTATGGGCCAAGAGGTGTTGGCGTTTTAGCGGTAAAGCATGGCACCAAAATTTCTCCCATAACTTTTGGCGGGGGACAGGAGAATGGTTTCAGGCCGGGAACAGAAAATGTGATTGGAGTAGCTGGTTTCGCCAAAGCTTTGGAAATTTCTGTCAAAATGATGGAGAAAGAATCAAAACGACTTTTGCAATTATGCGATTATGCTATTTCTAAAATTTTGGAAATACCAAATTCTTCTTTGAATGGCAATAAAGAAAATAGATTACCTAATAATATTAATGTTTGTTTTTCCAATCAAGATTCGGAATTTTTGGTTATCAAATTGGATACTCTGGGTTTTGCTGTTTCGGCCGCTTCAGCTTGTCATACTTTGTCACTTGAAAACGGCTCTTATGTTATTGAGTCTATCGGCAAACCGGAATGTTCAGGTTCTTCTTTGCGTATCACTCTAGGTAGAGACACCAAAAAATCAGATTTAGATAAATTTATAGTTGCTCTTAAAAAAATACTTTGTTAAAATTAAACAAATGGAAGATCTAACCAAGCATCAACTCATACTTATAGTTTTACTAATCACTTTTGTGACTTCTATTGCCACAGGTATTATTACTTTCACCTTACTTTCTGAAGCACCGGTAGAAGTGACTCAAAATATAAATCGTGTAGTGGAAAAAACTATTGAACAAGTGGCGCCTACTGCTGTTCAGCCCCAAAAGGTAGTGACGACTGTGGTAGTCAATGAAGATGACAGAGTATTAGAAACTATCGCCAAGAATGAAAAATCAATAGTGAGACTCCGATCTCTTGCGGCTGATGGCTCCAAAATTGTTTCGGGTATGGGGGTAGTGGTTTCTGATAAAGGTGTGATCGTTGCTGATTCAAGAAGTTTCAACGGGGGTGTTCCTTCGGAAATCCTTTTTTCTGATGGTAAAACTTATCCCACCGGCAAAATTTTTACGGATAGTGCAAACGGGCTTACTTTCGTGAAAACCAGTGTTCCTCAGAATGATACTTCTCATTATGTATTTTATCCGGCAACTTTCGGTAATTCAGATGGGTTGAAAATAGGCCAGACTTTGGTCACCATTAGTGGTTTAGAGTCAAACGCTGCTTCTATTGGTAGAGTGTTTCAGCTTAATTCTGGAGATGATAAAAAAACCGTAAATAATATTGTTTCTAATATAAAAATTTCAAAGAGCCATTTTGGCAGCCCGGCACTCAACCTTAGTGGAGAGGTGATAGGGTTGGAAGCTCCGTTTATCGAATCCGATACTGAATATTCTTATATTCCAATAAATGTTATAAAATCGGCTATCACTAAAGCCTTAGAAGATTTATCCAAATAGCCTCATTGTTGATTTTGGGGCTTGATTTAAGCAGATTTTCTGCTATAATATAGCAAATTAAGGGTTTTTATTTATGACACCATTTAATAATTTTACAACTAAAGCTAAAGAGGCAATCAGGAAGGCTCACGAGCTGGTTATTGAACGTGGTCAGGACCATGTCGGTCCACTACATCTACTACTCGCTCTCATTGTGCAAGAAGAGAGTATGGTGGTTTCGATTTTGGATAAAATGGGAGTGGATACCATTTTGCTCACAGACTCTCTCTTGGAAGCTATGGAAAGTGGCACATCCAGCAATACCGTGTCTCCTTCCTACCAAATTTATCTTACTCCTGAACTGGCTCACATTATCGATCATTCTTCAAAAGTGGCAGCGGGGATGAGTGATGAATTTGTTTCCACCGAGCATTTATTTTTAGCTTGTCTTGAAGTACCGAGTGCCGCTAAAGATGTTTTGACAAGATTTAAAATTGAAAAAGAAAAAGTCTTATTTTTGATTCAGGAAATAAAACAAGGTCGCCTCACGGACGCCAAAGGTACTCAAAAAAATAAAAATCTTATCAAGTATACTCGCTCTCTGACCAAGATGGCCCGTGAAAACAAACTTGATCCGGTTATTGGCAGAGATGAAGAAATTTCCCGCATCATCCAAATTCTTTCTCGCCGTACCAAAAATAATCCTATTCTGATAGGGGAAGCTGGGGTGGGTAAAACCGCTATTGCTGAAGGTTTAGCCATGAGAGTAGCTTCTGGGAATGCACCCGAATCTTTGAAAGACAAGGAGATAGTTTCTTTAGACTTGGGACTTTTAGTAGCAGGAACTAAATACCGTGGTGAATTTGAAGAAAGGTTAAAAAATATTATAAAAGAGATAGAAAAGTCCGATGGCAAAATAATACTTTTTATTGACGAGATTCATACTATCATCGGTGCCGGTAGTGCTGAAGGTTCTCTTGATGCTTCCAACATGCTCAAACCACCGCTCGCGAGGGGTGAACTTAGGGCCATCGGCGCTACCACCATCAAAGAATATCAAAAACATATCGAAAAAGATCCGGCGCTTACTCGTCGTTTTCAGCCTGTGTACGTCTCTGAGCCTTCCATAGAAGATGCTATTACTATACTTCGCGGTCTCAAGGAGAAATATGAGTTATATCATGGAGTACATATTACCGATGACGCTATCAAAGCGGCGGTCAATCTCAGTTCCCGTTATATTGCTGATAGATTTTTGCCTGACAAAGCGGTAGATCTTATTGACGAAGCAGCTAGTCATCTTAAAATCGCGCTTGAAAATATGCCAACAGTTTTGCAAGAAACCAACTCAAAAATAATGAAGCTGGAAATTGAAAAAGAAGCTCTCAAAAAAGAATCAGGTAAGAATGCGAAAGTTAAAAGCCGTCTACAAAATATTGAAAAAGAGATTGCTGATTTGAAAGAGAAAACCGCCGAGATAGATTTGAAATGGAAAAATGAAAAAGAGAGTGTGGGCGAAATAAAAAGAATTAAGAAAGAACTTGAAGGTGCCAGATTGGAAGCTGAAGCGGCTGAAGCTCGGGTAGATTTAGGCAAAGCCGCTGAAGTGCGTTATGGCAAAATACCTGCTTTGGAAAAAGAATTGGAATCCAACACTAAAAAATTGAAAAAATTGCAAAGCTCTCGAAGAATTTTGAAAGAAGAAATAACTGAAGATGATATCGCTTCAATTGTCGCCAAATGGACGGGTATTCCGGTTTCTAGGATGCTCGAAGGCGAGGCGGAAAAATTAGTCAGAATGGAAGATGATTTGAAGAAACGCATAGTCGGCCAAGATGAAGCTGTTAAGAAAATTTCTGATACTATCAAACGCTCAAGAGCTGGCATCTCTGACCCCAACAGGCCTATTGGCTCTTTCATATTCCTCGGGCCGACCGGAGTAGGTAAGACCGAATTGACCAAAGCTTTGGCAGAATTTATGTTTAATGATGATAAAGCGCTCATCAGGGTAGATATGTCCGAATTTATGGAGAGACATTCCGTCTCCAAGCTTATCGGTGCGCCTCCGGGTTATGTCGGTTTTGATGAGGGTGGGGGACTGACTGATATGGTCAGGCATAGACCTTATTCTATTGTGCTCTTCGATGAAATTGAAAAGGCTCATCCCGAAGTTTTCAACGTGCTCCTCCAAGTTCTCGACAATGGTCGCCTGACAGACTCCAAGGGTCGCACAGTCAACTTCAAAAATACCATTATCATTATGACTTCAAATATTGGTGCTCAATATATAGATAAGATGGAAAAGATGGGCTTTGGTGAGAGAAGCAGTGGAGACGGAGATTATACCAATGTGAAAGAAAAAATATTGGAAGCCATGAAAGATTTCTTCCGACCGGAATTTTTGAACCGAGTTGATGACACTATCATCTTTGATGTTTTGCCGATGGAAGCTATCCGTGAAATTGTTAAAATTCAAATTGATATGGTGCGTGAAAGATTAGTGGCCAAAGAAATTTCGCTGGAACTTACAGATGAAGTTTATGAATACTTAGCTAAAGAAGGTTACAATCCTCAGTACGGTGCCAGACCTCTTAAGAGAGTTATTCAAAATAAAATATTAAATCAAATTGCAACCCTTATAATTTCCAAGAGTATTTTGAAGGGAGGAATAGTTTCTGTATCACTTAAAACGGGCGCGGGAGTAAATGGAGAAAGCGATCTTGTTTTTGATATAAAAAAGGGGAGAAAGGGGGCCATCATAGAAGCATCAATATTGGATACTCCTGTTAGTGTAGAATAAATTACAACACATCCTAAAAGACAGAAGGGAATCTTCTTCCTTTTTTTAATTAATTTTTAGGTGTAAAAGGCGCACGGTTGCCAACAACCGTGCGCCTACTTTTGTAATTACCAGGCATTAAAATCGAAAAATCTGGCTAACCATTGAGCTTCTTTACATGCTGTTTTAGCTACCTTTACTTGGACGTGAAATTTTTTTGCTTCTAAGATTAGTTTTTCAACATTATCAGAAGTGGAGATTTTTTGGATCTGTTCATCTTCTTGTTCGAAAAGGGTATCGCGTGTTTTTTTTAAAGATTTTATCTTTTCAGAAACAATTGGTTGATATACTTTCATTGCCAACCAATCTTTCTTTTTGGGTGGATAAAATCCAAATATTGGATGGAAATATTTTGCTGCTGTCTTTCGCGCAAAAATAAAATGGGTAATCCATGTTGGGTAGTCGAATGATAATTCTGTATGCACAAAAATAATTGTAAGAAGTAATCCAGAAATAACTGTGCCAATTGCTATTTCTAGAGGACCAATAAGCAATAATACACTGACAACTAAGAACAAAACAATCAACTGGTAAACCAATACCTTAAGACAAATCTTTGTTTTAATCGACATATTTTCTCCTCGCATACTTCTTAGGTATGCTATGGTTAGAGTTTACAAAGAAACTTATTCGAGATTCTTCATCCCAAATTCTGAATATATAATACATACTGTATCAATATTATCAAGTATTGTAACGGTTATTTATCAAACGCCTAAACGACAGATGTCGTTTAGGCGTTCTTTGATTACTAGCATAAAATGGGAATTTTTGTTAAACTTCTTTGGTTAATATTGCGTCGGTGGTAGAGTGGTCAATTACAACAGACTGTAAATCTGTCGGCTTCGGCCTACGCAGGTTCGAATCCTGCCCGGCGCACAAAATAAAAAAGCCGGTTTGGAAAGATAATAATCTCCAAACCAGCTCTTTTGTTATTGGCAATTGGGTTTTTTAGGTTTTTCAAAAATAACCAGACCCAAAGTAACAACGAAGATTCCAGACAAAATAAAAAAGAAAGTACAAGCTATTTCTACGAAAAGCGACCCCTTCCCTTCAATTTTGTGCACGGCACCATAAACAATAAGAGCAATTCCGACGAGAAAAATTATTGCTCCCCAAAATTTAGTCATGAAGGACTCGACTGCTTGCACTGAATTCATTGGTGGATATAGTTTTTCTTGGCTCATTGTTTGTACACCTCTCTGAAATTATGATACAAGAATTAAAACTAATTGTCAAAGAGACATAACTTCGTCTGTCCATTTGTAAATATTGCCAGCACCCATGAGAACAACACAAAGAAGTTTTTGTGGATTCATTTTTTGTAAAAAATTTTTAAGTTCTTGTGGATTTTCTACAGATTGGGAAGGTTTGGTTTTATTTATAGCTTCGGCGAGGACTTTATTGTTGGTGGTGCCGTCATCTGTTTCTCTGGTGATTAGGATTGGAGCAATAAAAATTTCATCGGCGATTTTTAAAGCATTCACAAAATCATCAAAAAGCAGTTTCGTTCGACTTTGTTGATGAGGTTCAAAAACACAAACTATTTTTCGGTCAGGATACTTTTCATGCAGAGTATTGAGGGAGGCTGAGATTTCGGTTGGGTGATGAGCATAATCATCATAAAAAATATTTCCATCTTTTTCTCCCTTATATTCAAGTCGTCGCCAAGTGCCTCGAAAATCTTTTAAAAATTCTTTGGATTTTTCTTGGGGTATGCCCAACAGTTCGGCAGTTTTTATAGCCGCTTGAGCGTCCAAAATATTATGTTCTCCAGAAACAAGTAAGACAAAATCTATTTTTACTTTTTTATAATCATCTTCTTTTACCACAAACCCATCTTTCGGCACTTTTTGTTCCAATTCTTTGAAAGCACTTTTTATATCATCAAGGTCTTTATAATAATCTAAATGGTCGGCTTCAATGTTTGTAATTACCAAAATAGTAGGGGATAAGTTTAAAAAAGAGCGTTTGTATTCACAAGCTTCTACTACCAAATATTTGCTTTTGCCGGCAATAAAATTGGAGTTTTTACCGAGTATTTTTGAACCAACGATAACAGTTGGGTCCAGTCCGGCTTTTTGCATAATATGACCAATCATAGCTGTAGTGGTGGTTTTGCCATGAGTGCCGGAGATGGCGATGGTAAACATCTCCTTAGAAAGTTCACCAAGTGCTTGTGGGTAAGATACACAAAACAAACCTCTTTTTTGGGCTTCTAAAATTTCAGGATTGTCTTCCTTTATGGCGATGCTATATATTACTACTTCCACATCTTTTTCCAGATTTTCCGCTCTTTGTCCGATGAAAATTTTGATTCCCAATTTTTCCAAATCATCGGTTATTTCTGATTGATTGCTGTCTGATCCGGTGACTATTTTACCTTTTAAAGAAAGCATTCTAGCAATAGCGGAAACTCCTATGCCGCCGATACCAACGAAATGATATTTTTTTTGATTAAACATGTTTATTTGAACGCTTTTCCACAGTTATATTTAATTAATATATCACATATGATATGCTTTAGTCATGGGAAAAGTGGATAATCAAATAATTATTGGCAGTTTTATAAAAAAATTAAGAGAAAAGCGTTCTCTGACTCAAGATGAGCTGACTCAAAGACTTAATACTTCTCAAAGTGCGGTGGCTCGTATTGAAAATGGTGGCCAAAATTTAACCGCTGGCGAACTTCTTAAAATCGGCGATGCTCTGGAACATAAAATAGTCTCTCTTTCCGATTCTATCGATTTCAAAATTTCCGGTGGTAAAAAACTTAAAGGAAGTATAAAGACAAACTTTTCTAAAAATGGAGCCATGGGGCTTTTGTGTGCTTCTCTTTTAAATCAAAATACAACTATTCTTCACGGTATACCGAGGATTGAAGAGGTGAGTAGAATGCTCGAAATATTTTCCGCTCTGGGAGTCAAATACAGATGGCTTAAAAAGCAGTCTTTGGAAATTAATCCTCCTAAAAATTTTAATAAAAACGGTCTGCTTCATTCTTCGGTTGCCAATGTCAGGTCAAGCCTTATGCTCATACCGGCCATGGTTCATCATTTCAAAAATTTCTCGTTGCTTCACTCTGGGGGTTGCAAGATGGGTGAGAGGACTATATCAGCTCATCGTTTTGCTTTTGAAGATTTAGGTATTTCTATTAAAACTATGAATGATAGATACGGTATCTCTTCTGGATCTTTGAAAACAGCCGATGTTGTCATGTATGAAGCTAGTGATACGGCTACCGAAAATGCCATAATGATAGCCGCTTTGATTCCTGGGAAAACGATAATACGATTTGCTCCGCCAAATTATCAGGTACAGGAAGTTTGTTTTTTCTTGGAAAAATTGGGTGTAAAAATAGAAGGCATAGGTACTACTGATTTGATTGTTCATGGAATAAAAAAAATAAACCAGAAGATTGAATATTATAATAGTGAAGACCCAATCGAATCGATGATGTTTTTGAGTGCTGCAATAGCAACAAATTCAAAACTGAAAATAGAAAGGTGCCCAATAGATTTTTTGCGTCTCGAATTAACCAAATTGAAAGCTATGGGTCTCATGTATAGTCTTTCAAAAGAATATCCAGCTCAAAATGGGAAAACTAAACTGGTAGATATAACAGTGTTTCCTTCCAAATTAAAAGCTTTACGTGATAAAATCCATGCCCAGCCTTATCCGGGTATAAACTCAGACAATCTGCCATTTTTTGTACCAGTAGCTACCTTAGCTGAAGGGACGACCCTTATTCATGATTGGATGTGGGAGAATCGGGCTATATATTTTACTGAGCTCAATCGTTTAGGGGCTAATATTACTTTAGCCGATCCTCACCGAGTTTTTATAACTGGTCCGACCAAATTGAAACCTGCTCAAGTGGTTTGTCCGCCAGCTTTGCGCCCAGCTATGATTATCCTTATCGCGATGCTTGCGGCTCCTGGTGTTTCTATATTGAGGAATGTTTATTCCATAAATCGTGGTTATGAAGATGTGGTTCAAAGATTGAATAGTATAGGTGCTTCAATAGAAAAAATCACAGGAGCTTGATTGTATAGCATATATGTGATAAATATAAATGCAGGGAGGGTTCTATGAAAACCACAAAAGATTTTGATCTTAAGGTTATAGATTATTTTAACACTACAAAACAGCTTCATCCTGAAGTCTGTGATTTGGATTCTGGTACCATTAGTGAACTTATTGATGCCATACCAAAAGGAAATCAAGAACTCGTTTGTTTGTTAACAGGACTTTTGTAGAAAGGAGGTATGCAGTGATTCATGAGTTTATGAGTCGTCCTATACCGGATCTGTCTCGTTTGCGGTCAGAAAAATCTGCATACCGAAACTATCCGATTTGTCCTATTTCTGAAAAATGTCTGAAAGTAAATAGCGGAATGTTGTGCCGAAGTTACTATTGGGATTATAAACCAAGGCCAGCTGGAGCAATAGAAGAGATTTTTTTGAGAAAGTCTTTTATTGCTAAATTAAAAGCTATTGATGAAGAACTTAATTCATTGGGGTTGAGACTTCTAATACAAGAGGGCTATAGACCACTTTTAGTTCAGCGTTTTGTTCAGGAAGTTTCTGTTTTGAAGGGTTTGAGAAAAGAAAATCCTAATCTCGGGGAAGCAGAACTTTTTGAGAAATTAAAAATGTTTGCTGCTTCAGCAGATATGGATTTACAACTTTCTCCACCACCTCATTTAACAGGGGGTGTTGCTGATGTTAATCTAGTTTATTTGGAGACCGGGAAAGTTGTAGATATGGGTAAAAGAGGAGGTTTGTATAATACGGCTTTTCCTGATGCTTTGGAAAATTATAATTTCAAAACGATGGAACAACCAAAAAGATTCAGAAGGCTTCTTTTTTGGTTAGCTTTTGAACAAGGTATAACTACCAATCCTACGGAATGGTGGCATATTTCTTGGGGAGATCAAATGTGGGCGTGGATAACTAAATCATCATGCGCTATGTATGGTGCCGCCGATGATTTATTATCTTAATACGACGGGTCTCAAATTTGAGACCCGTCGCTTTGTTTGGGATATTTTTTAATGTATTATAAGAATAAAATGGAACTGAAAAATAAAAAAGTATTACTTATGGGACTGGGGATATTGGGTGGTGGGGTGGCCACTGCTCGCTGGCTTGTAGAGCAGGGGGCAATTTTGACAGTTACTGATATGAAAAATGAAGAAATTCTCAAACCTTCTCTGGAAAAGCTGAAAGATTTGGAAGGTAAAGCAAGGTTTGTATTAGGCCGCCACGAAGAAAAAGATTTTTTAGATAACGATATTATTGTTGTTAATCCTGATGTCCCGGCTGATAATAAATTTGTAGAATTGGCGAGAAAAGCCGGAAAACAAATTGAGAACGAGCTTACACTCTTTTTCTCTCATTTGAAGAGTAAGAATGTCGTGGCTATTACCGGCACACGGGGCAAAACTACTACTACTAATTGGACTGCTCATTTTTTAAAAATGCATAATGTCGACACTTTTTTAGTCGGCAATTCCCCGGAAAAGCCTTTTTTGCAGGAAATTAAAAATATAAATGAAAATAGTTTGGTTGTATTGGAAGTTCCTTCTTATCATTTGGAAATCGTGAACGGAAAAAATTTTAAACCTCATGTGGCAGTTATTACCAACCTTTATCGAGATCACATCAATCGTCATAAAACTATGGAAGAATACGCTTCTGCCAAAGCCAATATATTCAAAGGCCAAAATGAAGATGATTTTTTGATTTTGAATAAAGAAAATGAATGGACAGATTTTTTCTTTGGTCTCAAACCAAAATCACAAGTGATTTTTTATGATGTGCAGGATAATTTTTCTCCTGAAGAAACAGAGGAGTTTTTAAAAAAATGGGGCGAACATAATTTACTCAATTTATTTGCTTCTGCCTCAGCCGCTCTGGCTATGGGGGTATCTGTTGAAGAAATTAAAACTCACATCAGTACTTTGCCTCAAATAAAATTCAGACAAGAAAAGGTTTTTGAAAATGAAAATTTAGCTATTTTTAACGATACCACCGCTACTTCACCTGAAGCCTCCATGGCAGCAATGGAGAGATTTGCGACAATGAATGAAAATTTGATTTTTATCGCTGGTGGTACAGATCGTGACCTTGAATTTAAGAAATGGGCGGAAGTTGTAGAAAAAAATATAAAACCCGAACAACTTATATTATTGTCTGGTAGTGCCACCGAAAAAATGAAAAAAGAATTAGGTTGGGATAGTTTTAATGAGTTTGAAACCCTAAAAGAGTGCTTAAATAAAGCTTTGGAAATCGCTAAAGGGCAGGATAAATCCAATATTGTTTTTTCACCTGGAGCCAAAAGTTTTGAAAAATTCAAAAACGAATTTGATAGGGGAGAGAAATTCAATCTTTTGGTTAAAGAAACGCTTTAAATAAAGCTTGGATTTAGATTGCGTCAAATTTCATTTCGTGTTACCATATACCCCATGTCACAAGATCAGCTTATAAGATTGGTAAATAAGGACACCAAGGAGGTGTATTTTACGCGCAAAAATAAGCGTAAAGTAGAGCGTAAGATAGAACTCAAAAAATACTCTAAAAAACTCCGCAAAAGGATAGTTTTCAAAGAAGCTAAAAAATAAGATGCTGTGCATCTTGTTTCAACTACATTCGGATAAAATAAAAATGAATTTTTACTTTACTCCTCATTTGTTGAAATAAAATCAAAACTAGCCCAATTGGGCTATTTTTGTTATTATTCTTGAGCTGGGCTTATAGTTTCAATGGTAAAACATTCCTCTCCAAAAGGAAGGTTCCCCGTTCGAGTCGGGGTGAGCCCGCAAATATATAAATAGAAAGGGCTCTGTTTTTTAAACAAAGCCCTTTACAAAACAAACCATCTTACTTACGATGTTTACCGAGTTTACAGAAGCGTCGTTGGTCACGATATCTTTCGACCAATCCCTGCCACATAAGCGCAAATCTTAATGCCCCCAACATGTCGAGTTCAAGAATTGTCAGCATAGGTACCTCTTTCTGGTTCCTGTTTTGAACAATAATTCTTCCAGATATAAATCATACATCGTTTTGGATTTTAGTCAAAGCTCAAAATTTTTCAGTAATTTTTTTGATTTTTGTAATTTCTTTCGGATTAAACCAATTTATTTTTTTATCCCGTTTGAACCAAGTGTTTTGACGCTTAGCATACTGCAAAGTTTCAGTCTGCATTCTCTGAAGCATCTCAATTTTTGAAATTTTGTTTTGTAAAAATAAAGAAACTATTTTATATTCCAAACCTATTTCTGCCATTCTTTTCCAAGATAAGCCTTTTTTGTGTAAATTTTGCACTTCTTTCAGAAGTCCTTGTTTGAACCATTTTTTGATTCTTTTATTTATTTTTTCTTTCAATTCTTCATTTTCAGTTTTAATTCCTATTTTCAAGACGTTATACGTCTTGTCCCGCGAAGCTTTAGCGAAGTGGGACGGTACCTTTCCTATTGCTTCACAAATCTCAATCGCCCTTACCAACCGTCTCGGATTTTTTGCATCAATATTTTTAGCTCTGTCAGGGTCTAGATCTCGCAAAATTTTAAAAAGTTCTTCGGTTGTTTTCTTTTCTAATTTTTCTCGCAGTTTAAGATTTGGTGGCACTTCTGGTATCTGTTTATCTCCAAGTACTGCATCGATATAAAATCCTGTCCCACCACAAATAACAGGCACTTTTTTATCGTTTAAAATTTTTTGAATTTCTGTTTCAGCAAGTTTTTTAAAGTCAGAAGCTGAAAATCTTTTTTTGGGAGAAACCACATCAAGCAAATAATGCTTTACTCCCAACATTTCTTTTTTAGTAATCTTACCTGTACCAATATTCAGCCCTTTATAAACTTGCCTTGAGTCAGCCGAAATCACCTCACCATTAATTTTTTTGGCGAGCTTAACCGCGATATCACTCTTGCCACTAGCCGTCGGCCCTAGTACTACTATGATTTTAGGTTTCTCTGACATAGCTAAATCTTGGACCTTTGTAAGGGATTTCGGGTTTGTCTACTTCTTCTAGAAACATTTTGGCTGGTCTCACCCAAAGCTTATGTTCTCCGTACAAAGCCCTGTAAATTACAATAGGTTCTTGAGTTTCGGAATCAGTCGCAACCTCTTCTACTATGTATTCATTACCTTTGAAGTGTTTGTAGATACCCTTTTGTATACCTTCAATTGAAGTTTTTGTTTCTGGTGAATTTTCCATATTTTTAAAACTGTGCCGGGGAGAGGACTTGAACCTCCAAGCCTTGCGGCGCACGATTTTGAGTCGTGTGCGGTTACCATTTCGCCACCCCGGCATTTCGAAAATATACCTATCAAATATAGCGCAAATATCCCCTAAAATCAAAACTTTGAACTTTTGTTTTTGTCTTTTGTGATGTAAAATATGATTATGCAAAATATTTCAAATTTTTATCAAAACTCAATATTTTGGGTGGAGGTGGATAAAATAAAACCAAATCCATTTCAGCCAAGACGTGAATTTGACGAAGAGGCTTTGAAAGCTTTATCTGATTCTATTAAACAATATGGTGTGCTTCAAGCGTTAGTGGTGACTCGTAAAGAATATGAAAAAGAAGATGGAGGTTTGGCTGTGGAATACGAGCTTATTGCTGGAGAACGCAGATTGCGCGCTTCCAAATTGGCTGGGCTTTTGCAGGTGCCGGTGATTATCCGTAACGGAGAAGGAGATGACAATCGGGACGATTTGATGAAGCTTGAACTGGCTATTATTGAAAATGTGCAAAGGGAGGATTTGAATCCAGTGGAACGGGCCAAAGCTTTCAAAAAATTGGCAGATCAGTTTGGGTTTAAACATCATCAAATCGCTTTGAAAATAGGCAAGAGCCGAGTTTATGTCACCAACTCTATGCGCATTTTGGATTTGCCAGAAGAGATGCTCACCGCTCTTTCCGAAGGCAAAATTAACGAAGGCCACACCAGACCACTCCTTATGCTTATCGAAAGGCCGGAAGAACAGAAGGTGCTTTTCCAAGATATTATGATGCACAAAATGAACGTTCGCGATGCCGAACTGGCCGCGCGCAAAATTGCTATTGAAAGAGTTAGGAAATTTAACGCTTCAGTTGATCCGGAAATCTGCGCTTTGGAAGAGAAGTTTGCCGAATCTTTAGGTACTAGAGTGAGAATTGAAAAGAAAGAAAATGGCGGCAAACTCATGATTGAATTTTTCTCTAATGATGATTTGCAAGATATTTTAAATATGCTAAATCAAAATGTTACCCCGATTGATGATAGAGCGCCGGAAGAAATAAAAAAAGATGAAAACACGCCGATTCCCGACAAAGTAGAAGCGGAGGCTAAAGAGGAGGAAGATTTGTATTCCATCAAAAATTTTAGTATCTAATTTTTTTCTAAAGCAGTGCGGATGTGGCGTTTGGCCATGGTGGTTTTGCAATGTTCAATCCATTTTCTATTTGGTTTTGAGCTTTTTTTGGTTTCAATTTCCACTCTGTCTCCGTTTTGTAATATGGTGAAAATAGCCACAAATTTTCCATTTACTTTTGCTCCGGATATGTGATTGCCAACATCGGAATGAATCATATAAGCGAAATCTATAACCGATGAATCTATCGGCAAATCAATGACGTCGCCATGCGGGGTGAAAACGAAAATCCTCTCTTCCAAAATATCTTTTTTAATATCATCCAAAAATTTGTTGCCACTGGCTTCTTGATATTTGACCAGTTCTTTAATCCAGTAAGGAATATCAATAGAATTTTGGCCTGGTAACATATTTTTTATCCAAGATAAGCTGTTTTTTCCAGCCCCAGCAGTTTTTTCTTTGTAAGAGATATGGGAAGCGATGCCAAATTCAGCTTCTTTATCGATCTCCTCAGTTCTTATTTGGACTTCAATGATGCCACCATCTCCGGAAAAAACAGTAGTGTGAATGGAACGGTAACCGTTTGGTTTTGGGGAAGCTATATAGTCTTTGATACGGCCTGGAAGTGGTCTCCATGAACCATGAATGATGCCTAATATTCTGTAACAATCGGAAATTTCCGGTACGGTGATCCGGAGAGCCGAAACATCATAAATATTTTCTATGTTGCCTTCGTATTTTTGTAATTTTTTGTAAAGTGAATAAAGGCTTTTGACTCGGTAATCTATCTTAAAATTTGTGACATTATTTTTTACCAATTCTTTCTTTATTTCTTTTTGAAATTTATCCAATAAGGTTTCCTGCTCTTCTTTTTTAGCTTTGAAAAGTTGTTTGATATTTTCGTATTCTTTTGGATAGACATAAATGAAAGCCGTATCCTCAAGGTCTCTTTGTAGTTTTTTGATACCGAGTCTATAAGCCAGAGGCGCAAATATTTCTAGAGTTTCTTTGGCTATGCGCGATTGTTTTTCTTTTGGGATATGTTCTAAAGTTTGAATATTGTGAAGACGGTCACAGAGTTTGATGATGAGGACTCTTATATCTTTTGACATTGCTCCAAAAAGTTTCCTGAGCGATTCATTGTATCTATTTGTCCCTATATATCTGATTGTTCCGAGTTTGGTGACTCCCTCAACCAAGAAAAGAATTTCTTTACCAAATTCTTTTTCTATTTCTTCGCGAGATATGCCGACATCTTCCATACTGTCATGCAAAAATCCAGCTACTATAGTCGTCGTACTCATTCCAAGTTCGGCTATGTTTTTGGCTGTCGCAAAGAGGTGGTTGAAGTAAGGCTCACCACTGAGACGAACATGGCCTTGGTGGGCTTTTAAAGCAAAATCATAGGCTTTTTGGATGAGTTCCAAATCTTCTTTGGTCGGATCTTGCATAAGAGAGATAATTTCTTTTATATCAGGCATGTTATCATTTTAATGAAATTTAGACAAAAAGAAAGCCGAGTTAATCTCGGCTTTTGTTTTTGCGATTTTGGTAAATCGCGATTGGTACAAAGAGAATCAAAATAAAAATCCATCCGGCGACAGTTTCCATATGGCTTCTCCTTTTGAATTAATATACTATACTTTTCTTTTTCTGCCAAAGGTGCGTTTTTTCTTTTCTTCTGCCAAAATTTCTAGAGCGCGGGGCAGCTCAATAGTATAAACATCATCTGTTTTGAGCGAGCGGAAATCTTTTTGGTGGACTATGTAAGGGCCAAATCTGCCGATATTGGCACTTATCATTTCTCCAGTTATCGGGTGTTTACCTAATTCTCTAGGTAGACTCAAATATTTGATGGCTTCAGTCAGAGTGACTTCGCTTGGATTTTTTTCTTTTGGAATACTGGAACGGCGTGGTTTTTTATTTTTTTCATCTTTTACACCGAGTTGGACATAAGGGCCAAACCGGCCATCCATTACGAAGACTGGAAGTCCACTAGTCGGGTCTTCACCTATCGCTTCCGCCTCTTTGATTTCGGAACCGTCAATATTTCTCATGCCTTTGCAATTTGGGAATTTTTCGCAACTCAAAAATTTACCTCCTCGTCCGAGTTTTATGATCATGCTTGCACCGCAAACTGGGCATTTGAGTTTGGGATCGGCGTCCCCAAGAGTTGTTAGTTTGGCGGTCTTTTCTTTTTCTTTGACGTCTTTGGAAAAGGGTTTGTAAAATTCCCTCAGTGTTGGCTCATACTCTCTTTCTCCATTTGCGATTTGGTCCAACTCATCTTCCATTTCGGCGGTGAAAGTGTCGCTGATATAATCTTTAAAATTATCTTCCAAAAAAGTGGAAACCACATCGCCGGTGTCAGTTGGTTTGAGAGTCCGGCCATCTTTTTCTACATAACCTCTTTCTATAATAGTGCCAATAATGGAAGCATAAGTAGAAGGCCTACCGATACCACGTTTTTCCAACTCTTTGATGAGGCCAGCTTCGCTGTAGCGGTTTGGTGGTTCAGTTTGTTTTTCTTCATTATTTAAATTAAGAAGAGAGAGTGGCTCTGAGGCTTTGACCCTGGGTAAAATAACATCTTCACCTTTAGCTGCTGGGTCTGCCAAAAGCCAACCTTCAGATATAACTCTTGAACCAGTAGCAGAAAAATTTGGAATGTTGCCAACGTCGGACATCGGCAAAATTTTGGTGATTATTTTGGTACGCATCATGAGAGCATCTTGCATCTGGCTAGCGATAGCTTTTTGCCAAATCAATCTATACAATTCTTTTTGATCGTCAGTGGTACCGCAATTTTCTTTATCAAAATGAGTTGGGCGGATAGCTTCATGAGCTTCTTGAGCGTTTTTGGATTTGGTTTTATAAGTTCGAAATTGATGCAATGTGTTGCCATATTTTTTCTCCACCACACCTTTTATCTGCTCCAAAGCTACCTGAGCCATATTCAAACTATCAGTACGCATATAAGTGATGTGACCAGCTTCATAAAGTTTTTGGGCGGTCATCATGGTACGCTTCGGTGAAAAGCCTAAGCGAGTCGAAGCTGATTGCTGGAGAGTTGAAGTGGTGAAAGGTGGTTTGGGTGCTCTCTTGACTTCAGTCTCCGTCACATCTTTCACTGTCCAATGGGCATCTTTGGCGATGTTGTAAATCTCATCAGCTTCTTTTTTGGTTTTCGGTTCTTCTTCGCAAAAAGCTGTAAATTTTTCTTTTTTGCCTGTTTCCAATTCTGCGGAAATTACGAAATAAGTCTCTGGCTTAAAAGCTCTGATCTCTCTTTCTTTTTCCATAATGATACGCAAAGCGGGGGACTGGACTCTACCAGCAGAAAGTCCGTATCGCACTTTTTTCCAAATCAAACCAGAGAGATCATAACCTACCAGTCTATCCAAAACCCTTCTGGCCTCTTGAGCCTTTCTCAAATTTTGGTCTATCTTGCGCGGATGCTTTAGCGCTTCTTCAATAGCCTCTTTGGTAATCTCATGATAAGTCACTCTTTTAATATCTTTATTTTTTTTCTTTCCGTCAGAAATTAATTCAGCCAAGTGCCAAGCGATAGCCTCACCTTCACGGTCGGGGTCGGTAGCGAGCAGTATTTCATCAGCTTTCTCTGCTAACTTTTTTATATCAGCTACGACATGTTCTTTGCCTTTGGAAATTTCATAATGCGGAATAAAACCACCTTCTATATCAATGGCTTTTTTGTTGGATTTTGGCAAGTCGCGCACATGCCCGACGCTTGCCACCACTTCATATGCATCGCCAATATATTTTCCGATGGTCTTGGCTTTGGCTGGTGATTCTACAATTAATAATTTCATCCCGTTAGAAGTTTATATAATTAATAATTTGTTATTTTTGATTCCCGTGACTTCTAACGGGATTCATATATAAGTACAGAATAAGTTATAAAAATAAAAAAAGCAAAAACGAGTCTGCAAATAGTCGCCAAAGCAACTGAGATGCAGACTCGCTGTTTCAGAGAGTCTTCGGTCATCACCAATCTTTCTTGCCTCCTGGAAAAACTAAAATCCAACAATCCACAAGAAAAACAAATGCTATTGTAACTATAAGCCAAAGCAAGTCTACTACTGTAGCCATAGCTTATCCTCCTCTGTCTTTAATAATAACACAAATATAGTTATTTGTTTAATTGTGTTTAAGAAAGCCTTATTTCACCAAGGGTTTCGCGGATGAGACCTTTGAGTTCGAGGAGCGAGAGGAGAGTTTGGGTTTCGCCTATGGAGATTTGGTGTCTGTTTTGAGCTTGGCGAAGTATTTCATCACGAGGTAGAGGTTCTATTAAAAGTCTTATAATTAACATTTCTTTTTCCGAACAATCAAAATATTTTTCCTCATCATCCTCATCTTCACCTCCAATTTTTTCTAAATGTAACGCTTCCAAAATATCATCACTGTCGCGGATCGGTGTGGCACCAAGTCTGATAAGCATATGTGGACCAGAACTTGTGGTATTGAAAATACTGCCAGGCAGTGCGAGGACATCCCTATTGTATTCTGTAGCTAGACGAGAGGTGATAAGGGTACCGGATTTTTTCTCGGCTTCTATCACCAATGTGGCGTGGCTCATACCGGCCATGATACGGTTTCTTTGTGGAAAGCTGTAATGAGTGGCTTTGAATTCAGGTTCAAATTCATTCATAAGCATGCCGCCTTTTTCTACGATTTCTTGCGCAAGACGAGTATGAGATTGAGGATGTAAAACTTCGAGTGATAGGCCAGAACCGGGCACAGAAATAGTAGTCAGATTATTTTTAAGAGCGGCTCGGTGTGCAATAGAATCAATACCCAAAGCTAATCCAGAGACAATGGTTATAGGGTAGCCGCGTAAACCTTCGATAAAAGTTTCTACTGCGTCTTTACCGTAATTTGTATATTTGCGGGCGCCGACTACGCAAAGCAATTTGTTTTTCCAATCAGGAATGGTACCTGCATAGAATAACGTTTTTGGCAGTTGTTTGATTTCTTCTAAAAGCGGCGGCCAGTTTTTGCGTTCAAGTTTTTGAATTTTGTAACTCATTTTTGTTGTTGTTAACCCCGTTAGAAGTCAGATGCAAAGCATCTGCTGAAGTTAATAACTTCAGACTTCTAACGGGGTTAACATTTATTTTAACAAATGGTAGAATAAAAGACATGTTGGATATCAAATTTATAAGAGAAAATGCCGAATTGGTCGCCGATGGTGCTAAAAAAAAGCATATTGATTTTGATGTACAAAAACTCATTGAAGTTGATGATAAAAGAAAGATATTGAGTCAGAAACTTGAAGAAAAGAGAGCCAAACAAAATGAGGTTAGTATCGAAGTGGCCAAGTTGGGACAAGCCGGTAATATTGCCGAAAAAAGAAAACTCATAGAAGAAATGCAACCTCTCAAAGAGCAGATGCAAAAATTGGAAGAAGAGTTGAAAGAGGTGATGGCTGAGTGGCAAAAACTAATGGTGGCGGTGCCGAATATTCCTGATATGTCAGTACCGGATGGTGATACCGATAAAGATAATAAAGAAATTAAAGTTTGGGGAGAAATTCCAAAATTTAGTTTTGCGCCCAAAGATCATATTGAACTTATGACAAATCTCGGGATGCTCGATCTTAATCGTGGTGCTAAAGTAGCCGGTTTTCGTGGATACTTTTTGACCGGTGATGGAGCAAGATTACAGTTTGCTCTTTGGCAATTCGTTAATGATTTTTTTAATAAAAAAGGAGGATTTATTTCAATGATCGTACCATCGCTTGTCCGTCGAGAGCCGTTTATTGGCACAGGATATTTACCACAAGGCGAAGAGGATTTATATAAAACCCAAGATGGTGAATATCTATCGGGTACAGCTGAAGTGGCGATGATGAGTTATTTTATGGATGAGGTTTTAGACAAAAAAGATTTGCCAAAAAAAATGTTTGGATTTTCCAATGCATATCGCCGTGAAGCTGGGGCACACGGTAAAGATACAAAGGGCATCTTGCGTGTACATGAGTTTTATAAATTTGAGCAGGTGGTTTTATGCGAGGCTAGTCATGAAATCTCGGTTAAATATCATGAAGAAATTCAGGCAAATACGGAAGAAATTATGCAAGCTCTTAAGATACCATATCATGTGGTAATAAATTGTGCCGGTGATTTGGGTCTGGGCCAGGTTAAAAAATATGATATTGAAGCTTGGTTGCCTTCTGAGAATACATATCGAGAGACTGGATCAGCATCTTATTTTCATGATTTTCAGACTCGTCGTTTAAATATTCGCTATCGTGATGAAGACGGAAAAATGAAATTTGTCCATTCTTTAAACAACACCGCTCTTTCTGGCAGACCTCTTATAATGATTGTAGAAAACAATCAGCAAGCCGATGGCTCTATCGTTATTCCTGAAGTACTCCGACCTTATATGGGAGGGAAAGAAAAAATAGGGTAATGCAAAGCAAAAGATATAAAAAATCATCTTCTATAATAGCCAAGAGAAACAAGGTAAGGAGAGTTTTTACTTTGTCTTTGAAAATTGGTTTACCAGTTATATTTTTAGTTGGGTTTGTTTTTGTTTTGCGGGCCGATTTTTTACAAGTGAAAAATTTTAAAGTAGTGGGTGAGGTGGGTGTGTCGGTAAAAGATGTTCAAAAATCGGCTTCAGATTTTATTTCCGGTAATAAACTTTTTGTTATACCAAAATCAAATATTTTTTTGTTAAATAAAGGAAAGATGGCGGCGGCCCTGATTGCAAACTTCAGCAGAGTTGAGGAGGTTTTTATTAACAAACAATTTTTGAGTTCAAGTATTGATATTAAAATTAAAGAAAGGCAAGCCGACTATCTGTGGTGTTCTTTAAATGAATGTTTTTTTATGACCAAAGACGGGCTAGTGTTTGAAAAGGCAGGATTTACAAAATCAGATTTTTTAACGTCTTCAGTTAGTTGGGCAGAACCTTTAAATAAATTAATTTTTGAGGGCAAATTGGAAGGGGAGCCAATCATGAAAAGTTTTGCCACTTCAGAGAGAATGCAAAATTATCTGAGAATGGTCAAAACTTTTAAAGATGCGGGTTTTGAAATTATTTCTATCAATATTGAGTCAACTGGTAAGGCGACGGCTAAATCAAACTTGGGTGATATTATATTTAATCCAGAAGAGATAGATCTTTCTTTGATAGCCCAAAATGCTATCCTTTTGATAAATGATGCTAAAACTAAAAATCCTTCCACTAAATTCAATTATATTGATACCCGCTTTGGCAACAAAATATTTTATAAATTAGTACAATAGATGTATGTTTGAAGTGTATGAGAGAGATTCATTTTTTTGGGCTTATGTGAAATGGCATTATAGTCAAGGACTCAGGGAACTTTTTGGTGTAGCGCACAATTTTTTGTGGTTTGTTGGACACTTTTTTTCTTTTAGACTTTTATTCAAAACATGGTTTGCACCATGGAAAAGGTTAGGTGAAAATTATAGTGGTGGTTTTGATTTAAAGACCATTTTTTCCAGTTTAGTGGTCAATAGTTTGATGAGAATAGCAGGTTTTATTTCTAAAACTGTAATTTTGATTGTGGGTTTTATTGCTTATATTTTGGTTTCTATTTTCACTCTTTTTATTTTCATTATCTGGATTTTCCTACCTGCGATACTTTTAGGTAGTTTCGTTTTAGCGGTTACTTTTTTTCTTATATAAATATAAAATCATGACTTTTAAAGAACTTAAAGAAAAATCTAGACCACATTATTATTGTCTTTTTTTGGACAACTTTTTCCCAAAGACTTTGCGGAGCATTTTGAGGGGTTTAATGGCACTTTTAGCTCTGGTTTCTTTTGCCATGTCTTTTGTAGAGTCGTTGCCTCTTTATTTTAGTCTTGCTGATGGTTTGTTTTTCTTTTTTGTTTTCTTTTATTTGGTACTGTGTTTTTTGGAATTTTTCTACAAATCAATGAGAGGTGAAAATATTGATTATGCTCTTTCTAGTATTTTGTTTGTTACGGATGAAATTGATGTTACAAAGGCATTTTTTGAAACAAAAATAGGAACAGAAATTTTGACAAGATCTGGTGTTTCTCCGGAATCTTTGAAAGATTTTATTTCTTCCGAAAGGATTCCTATAATGGCTTCTGTTTTAAATTTTGAAAACAATTTTGTTGATCTGGTTATTTACACCGTTGCTTTGTACGAAGCTGATAAAAAATTTCAATTATTTCTTTCTCAGAATTCTATAGACAAAGAAAAGTTTATAGATTCGGTAAAATGGGTGGCAGATAAAGAAGAAAAAAATCGTCACAAAGAAAGATTTTGGAGTAGAGAAAATTTGGAAGCCATACCATCTATAGTATGGCTATGTGGGTTTTAGCTAGAAATAAGGTAGTATGAATTATGCCAAATTTTTGGGAGAAAATGAAAAAACCAATACTCTGTTTAGCTCCGATGGCTGATGTCACGGATAGCGCTTTTCGTTATGTTATTGCTAAAAATTCGAAGATTCCTTTTGTTACTTACACTGAATTTGTTTCAGCTGATGGACTTGTGCTTGCGCCGGAAAAGGGGAAAAAGAAACTTTTGAAAGATTTGGAATTCAATGATATTGAAAGGCCCATTGTAGCTCAACTTTTTTCTAGCGGGCCGGAAATGATGGAAAAGGCGGCACAGCTTGTGCTAGAGCTTGGTTTTGATGGATTAGATATCAATATGGGTTGTCCGGATAAAAGTATTGAAAAGCAGGGTGCTGGGGCGGCGCTGATGAAAAACCCAAAATTGGCTCGTGAGATAATCGTGGCTGCAAAACGAGGAGTGAAGGGAAAAATTACAGTCTCTGTTAAAACTAGAATTGGTTATAATAAAGATGAATTGGAAACTTGGTTGCCAGAACTTTTGGCAGAAAATCCGGCAGCGATTATCATACATGCTCGCACTCGCAAAGAAATGTCTAAAGTGCCGGCAAGATGGGATAGAATCAAGAGAGCGGTTGAGATCAGAGATTTTCTAAATTCAAAAACTTTAATTATCGGTAATGGTGATGTGAAAGATATTGCTGATGCAGAAGAAAAATGTTTTGAGACGGGAGCAGACGGGGCGATGCTCGGTAGAGCGATTTTTGGTAACCCGTGGTTATTTGCAAATTATGAACCAACAAATGAAGAGCGATTAAAAGTTTTGCTGGAGCATATCAAAATTTTTGATGAAAAATTTAAGGGTATAAAAAGTTTTGCCATCATGAAAAAACATTTCAAAGAATATTTGAAAACTCCTGAGCTCACCACTTCGCAAGAGCTTCGCGGTGCAAGTCGGGATTTAAGATTTAAACTTATGAGAACCGAGACTGCCAAAGAAGCGGAGGATATGCTTATGGATTTTAATAGCAATTAAAATCCAAACAAATCCAACAGCGTAGCCAACTAAGACATCAGAGAAATAATGTACTCCCAGATACAGTCTGCTTATTCCTACTAGAAGAATTAAAGCGACCAGCAAAATCATAAAAGGTTTTTTCAAATAATGTTTGTCGTGCTTCCAAATTATATAAAACAAAAACCCGTATAAAGCCATAGCGCCAGTGGCGTGACCACTAGGCAAAGAAAAACCGGTTTCTGGATAAAGCATAAATTCTACAGCTGGTCGTGCCCGCTCTAAAATATGTTTTAATAAATATGTCGTTATTGTGCTTCCAGCTATGGCTATTAGAAAAGGGAAAATTCTTGATGTGTGTTTGTGAATATAAAAAGAAACAGCTGAAAGAAAAGCCACACTACTGACTATCATATAACTGCCGGAGTAAGTTATAACCAACATAACAAAAGACAGCCATTCTACCCTATGATTCACAAAAAAATTTAAAACAATCTGGTCTATATTCATACTCGTATTATATGATATCTTAATAGGTATGGAAAAGACAATGGACGGGGTATTACGTTGTAGTCGGTATTCGTTTGGGCCGAACAGGCTACATTATTGCGGGCCGGATGCCAATAAAGAATTTAAAGAGCTTATTGAAAAAGACGGGGATGATTTTGGCCTGTCACACCTTTTAAAGCAATTCAAAACTCTTTTTCCTTACCTTCGGAAAATTGCCGAAGTGAATAATATAAAAGATCCGTTTGATGCAAAAGTAGTTGAAGCATATTGGCTCGGCAATGAATTTTTGGAAAATATAGAAAAAAATACTTTGTATAATTTTTTGGTTTATGATTTGAAAGTGAAAGATAAGTTGAAAAGCAGAGAATTCCATTGGTTGGAAGAAAAAATAAAACAGGGCGCCGTACCCCATCACTCTTTTCATGTTTTCAATATTTGGGGGCAGGAAGGTCACAATGACTTGTTGACTGAGCTAGATAGGATGGATGAATGCCGGATTTCTTCAGGTGTCGTCACCTCTATAAACGGCCCAGAAATCGTAGTTTCCACCGAACCTTTGATTTACACAGCTGGCAAATTTACTCTCGGCCAAGCGGCCCCCAAGAGCCTAACGAGGCAACTAGAGGCCGAATATGATATTGAACAGATAAAACCTGGGCAGATAGTTTCTATACATTGGAGTGTACCTTGCGAGGTTATTACTCAAAAACAGGCTGAAACACTCAGAAAGTACACTTTAAAAAATATTGCTTTTGCTAATTTAAATTTGTAATGAAAAAAATCTTTGTATTTGGAAATATGGATTTGGAAATGGATAATCTGCCATTACGGATTTTGTCACAGCTTGTCAAAAAGTTTCCAGGTATTGAATTTGTAGTGAAAGACCCAAACGAAGAATGGGAAGTGCTGGAAGAATTGGTTGTCTTGGATACAGCAGTCGGTATAAAAGAAGTGACAATTTTTGATAGTTTAGAAAAGTTTTCCAAACCGCCGAGAGTAGGGATGCATGATTTTGACGCTCTAACTAATCTGCGTTTTTTGTGGAAGCTTGGTAAAATAAAAAAAATAAAAATTATTGCGGTACCTCAAAATCTAAAAGAGGATGAAGCAGTTTTGGAAGTAAGTAAAATTTTGGAGAAAATATAAAAAGTTTGGGCGCCATCTTGCGACAGCGCCCTGTTTCAGTCCTCATCTTTTTCCACAATAATTGAGTTGTGGATAAAGACTAAATCTTCTTTTCTTAAAATCAGTTTGTAAGGATTGATGGCGTTTTCGGCTTCACCATCGCTGATCACTTTCACTATTCCATTATCGTCTATCATACAAACGATGGCATGTTTTACAGGAGTTGGGCCATCATGATTGTAACGCCAATAATTGATGACTGACTCTCTAGAGAAATTATCCTTACGTTTAAATTCTAGACAGAAACGTTTGTAGTCTGTTACCGCATTCGGAAAACATTTTTCGAGTAGCAAAATCGGGGGTACATCATTTTCTTCGATGATCACTTCCATTCTTTCATAGGAACATTTATCAATTTTCCCTGCTTTCATTTTTTCTTCGGCACATGGCCTGAAAGCATAACGCAAAAAGATTTGCGGACCTGACAATAATTTCATAAAAAGAGCTCCTTTCTCCTTTTTCTATTATAACATTATTTTTATAACCATTCAACTTTGAGGAAGTGCGCGGCGCAAGACATACAAGGGTCATAAGCGCGGATAAGTTTTTCTATTTCAAAGACAATCTTGTCTTTGTCCAGCTGAGCTTCAGCGGAGTTGGACTGGTCCAAAAGATTTTGAACTAAGACAGCTACGTCACGCTCGATATTTATTTGATTTTGACCTGTCGGCACTATCACTTCGCCACCAGAGACTTTGCCATCTTCTCCTATGATTATTTTATGATAAAGAGTACCTCTAGGCGCTTCGATGACTCCAATGCCTACTGCTCCGGATTTTGCTTCAGCTTTGATTAAAGGCTCAGGAGTAAATTTGTTGTTTGAAAGTATATCTATGGATTCGTCTACACAATGCAACGTTTCAATCGCTTGAGCCAAGTTGTTATAAAAAATATCTGTGGAAGGGAAAAGATTCAAAACTTCAGATGCAGATTCTTTAGTCTTTGGATGGAGTTTATCTTTGGCTAAGTTGATGCGAGCCAAAGCACCAACCATATAACCTTCACCTTCATAAGTGTAACCAACTGCCTGTGAATAAGGGATTACGGTCTTTTCAAGATGGTCGCGGAAATCTTTTTCTTCTATTTTTTGACCATCACTTGCTCCAATAACACCTTGTATGTATCCGAAAGAATTTTCTGGTACTAATGCTATATATTTGGTTTTGCGATCAAAATGAAATGGTGCGTTTTTGAAAACTTCTATAAGTCGCAATACTCCGGACCTGACGTTTTGAAGTTTTTGGATAGCTTCAGCAATACCAGCTTCATCGGGGAATTTGAGGAAACCGCCTATGACTGGGTAAGTAGCGTGGACACTTCGGCCCGCGATGAGTGTAGCCAAAAAATTGCCGGCAGACTTTACCTCAAAACCGTCGTGCAAAAGTTGGTGCTGGTACGGATCACTTTCATCAAAATCTAAAAACGCATCTTTGTTGAAAATATCCGGCATAGAAAATAGATACAAATGCAAAGCGTGGTCGCGAATCATAAGACCATTCATCACAAGAGTTCGCAAAAGTTTGGTTTGTTCTGTTGGCTTTATGTCCAGAGCATTTTCAGAAGCTTCAATACTGCACATTATGTGAGAATTGGAACAGGTACCGCAGATACGGGCGAGATGTTGGGGGATAGCAACCAAGTCTTTGCCTTTCATGGCTTCGGTGAAAAAGCGTTTGTATTCGTCGGTAGCAAATTTTATATCGGTGACTTTGCCGTCTTCTACTTTGAGCTTGAGCGAAGCATTACCTTCTATCTTGGTGATGTGCTCCATTGATAAATCAAAACTATGCATGTTGTTTGAATTCAGCTACTAATAAATTTACTTTTTCTAAGAAATTTTCTGGACTCATCGGACAACCAGGGATTTCTACGTCAACTTTGACTACTTCAGAAACTCTTTTGACTTTAGGGAAAGCACCAAATTTCATAACTAGGAAATCTATATTGGCGTGCTGTTCTTCGGTGAAATTGTTGCGGTTGCCGGCGGGGATGCCTATCACAGCGCAAGAGCCGACGGTGACCAGTTTTTTGGAACGACTGCGGATATCTTTTATTTCTGCTTCTTGTTTTTCGGAAGCGACCGCGCCCTCAATGAAAGCTATATCAAATTCGTCAAAAATGTTGTTTTTCTTCAAAACTCTGACATGACGGAAATCAAATATCTTTTTCCATTCCTGCCAATGGTTATTTAAAACTTCGGTCATCACTACTGTATTATCTTCACAACAACTGTATGAAAACCACCCTATTTTTATTTTTTTAAATTCTTCCATATTTTTATTGTATCACGATTAAATTTAATCAAAAGTGTCAAAGATGCCCTTTGACACTATCCTTTTGTAAAGTTTTGTGTTTTCATTTATAAAATTTTTTGTGTTGCCAAATATTTCAGTTAAGAATTGTTTATGAATTATTTTATTTTTTCTATTGCTTATAAAATCAACATAGCTACTCCATTTGTATTTTTCAGGTTTATCGATAAAACCATCTTTAATTGGATTCATATGTATATAAGAAGAAATCAGCATAAGTTGCGGATTTGTTTCGATTTGGACAGATTTAAATTGATCTTGGAAAACATGGCCAACTCTTTTGTATTTAAGATTTATGTATTTTGCAAAACTGGTAAATACTCTGGACATAAGTTTTGAAATTGATTCATCACCGCACTGCTCTATCAATAGGTGAATATGGTTTGGCATTAAACAAAAAGCATGAAGTTTAAAATTTTCTGGTTTTAAACTAGTGATCCTTATCCTTGATTTAGGGGATTTGGTTATTTCGCATTCATTCAAATCTTTAATATCAAATCCAAGACCTAATCCTAATCTAAAAAGAAAAGTTCTGTAATCTTGTTCATCTCTGAATATTATTTCTTTATTATCACCACGATTATAGATGTGGTGAATAGAATCTTTGGTGAAATTTTTATAATCTCTATTTCTTCCCATATTAAAATTATACCACAAGTAAAATGTCAAAGGGCATCTTTGACATGTCGAAGAGTTCTAAGACTCAGAAGATTTGTTTTCGGTGTTTGTGTTTGGTTCAGTTTCAGTTTTTTCTTTTTCAAGGTTTTCGTGAAGCTCTTTGCCCGCTTCTTCTCCGATTTCTTTTAAATCATTTACATACCCAAGAGCTCTTTTTCTTTGTTCTGGGTGTTTGACTATGCTTCCGATCATTTTATCTTTCAAATATCTTTTTTGGTCTTCTGTTTGTGTACTTGTTTCTACAGTTATATCTGAATAATGTTTACTGGTAGGTAGTCTGCTTTTTATTGTGGAAATTTTCTTATTATCTGGATGTTCCTTTGTTCCAATCAAAATTTCTTTTATAGCTTGTTGAAAACCGTAAATTTTAGGATTTTTATCTTTTAATATTCTTGAAAGAAATCTCATTGTGTTTTGAAGACTGTTGCTACATGAAAGATAAACATCATCAATTTTACTCACATGTTTTCCATTAAATTCAAAAAATCGTTTTTTAAAAGTAGCTTCTTCTTTTTCGTTTGGCCAACGTACATTGTCTGCAATGCTACCCTCATCAAATACCATTATTACTGGATTATCCTTATCAATTCTTTGTCCAATATAATCAAGAGCTTCTGGGATATCTCGTGCTTCTTGTTTAAGAATTTCTTTTAGATTTTGGTCTTTTGTCTTTTTGATTTCTGTTTTATTAACGGGTTCATAATTTGTCCACCATAGACGATGATTTTTAGGAACTATTCTGTAAAATCTAGGGTTTTCTTCTTCGGTGTAAGCATTTTTCCAAGTTTCCTTTAAAACATAACCATAAGGAATGGCACCAGTTTCGGTTAAAAAAATATAATCTGGTTGTATTTCATCGTGCCATTGTTTTACAACTCTTTCCGCCCAATTTTTTATTTTTTCAATTTGTTCTGGAGCAAGTTGTTCTTTCCACCCTTTTTCTATATCCATTTCTGGCACTTTCTTTTCTTCAGAAATTTTGTTTTCTGAATTTTCAGGGGAGATATCTGGTATTTTTGGTTCATTTTGAAAACCTTCCATAAATATATATTAACACAAGTATTCCATTATCTTAACAAATGTCAAAGATGCCCTTTGACATGGTATTGGGGATTAGGAGAGATTATTTAATAGAAGATGATATAATAAATCTATGTCGGAGAATTTAAATAATGAAATATTTACCATAGGCATCGGTGGGGCGGCTGGAGAGGGTGTCAAATATGTAGGCAATAACATCGGATTACTTTTACGTGATTTGGGTTTTCAAATTTATCTATCATTGGATTATCCATCACTCATTCGGGGTGGGCACAATTTCGTCAGATTGAGTGCTAGTGTGGATAAGATTTGGAATGATCACGCCAAGTTGGATATTTTGATATGTTTAAATGAAAAAACTGCGGAAATTCATAAAAGTGAGCTCAAAGAAGGTGCATGGGTACTCGAGGGTTTAAATAATGAAGAAATTTTGGGTAAAGTCAGAGAATTTTTGAGTACCAAAGGATTAGCCGACTTCGCTTCAGGCTCCGTCGCGCCGAAGGGTGAACTAATTGATGGTAATACCGCTTTTGCCAAAGGTTTGCAGATGGCAGGTTTGGATTTTTATTTTGCTTATCCTATGACACCATCGACTTCTATTTTGCATTATCTCGCCAGCAAGCAAACTAAAGAAGGACTTAAGGTTATTCAGCCAGAAAATGAAATCGCTGTCATCAATATGGCGCTCGGTAGTGTTTATACTGGCAAAAGAGTGGCAGTAGGGACGGCGACTGGCGGTTTTGCTTTGATGCAGGAAGCTTTTAGTTTCAGTGGTATGGCTGAACTTCCACTTGTGTTAGCTGTGGTGCAAAGGCAAGGGCCAGCGACTGGTGTACCGACGAGAAGTTCCCAATCAGATTTGCGTTTTGTGATCCATGCTGGTCATGGAGAATTTCCAAGAATTGTTTTAGCACCAGGAGATCCAGAGGAATGTTTTAAAGCAGGAATAGAAGCAATGGATTTAGCTTGGAAATTTAAATCACCAGTTATTGTTTTGCTTGATAAAGCTTTGTCGGAACACATAATGACTGTGGACATTGAAAGATTGACCCAGCTTTCGCTAAAAGCTACGGCGGGCGAAGAAAATGCAAATATAATTTTTCCTGGTACTCCAGAAAAGGTAGTAAAAGTTACTAGTTATGAACACGATGAAGAAGGTATCACTGTTGATAAACCCGAAGATGTTAAGACAGCGATGGATAGGAGGTTTGCTAAGGGAGAGAAGATCAAGGAAGAAATGAATAACAGAGAAACTATCAAAATATATGGAGATACGTCAAGCAAAAATACAATTGTGTTTTTTGGTTCTAGCAAGAGTCCGATACTTGAAGCGGCGAAACTTTTAGAAAAAAATATTAAATTGGTTCAAATTTTGTGGCTTGAACCGTTTGATTCAGAGAAACTTAAGAAAGAATTTGAGGGAATGAATAAAATAATTTGTGTGGAGGCCAATCACAGTGGGCAATTAGCAAGTTTAATCAGAGAGAGGACAGGTATTGAAGTTACTGATAAAATTTTGAGATATGATTCATTACCATTTGAACCGGAAGAACTCGCTCTGCAAATTAATTCAATTTTAAAATAAAATGGCAGAATTAAATTTATCTACAAAAGCAAAAATAACATGGTGTCCAGGGTGTCCAAACTCGCAGATTTTGGTGGCTTTCAGAAAAGCCGTGACTGAGATGGTAGAGAATGGTTCACTCAAGATTGAAAATTTGGTGGCTTTTGCTGGTATTGGATGTCACGGTAAAATTTCTGATTATATAAATGTCAACACTTTCACTTCACTTCACGGCAGACTTATCCCAGCTATGACAGGTAGCAAATGCGCTAATCCAAATCTTAATGTTATAGGTTTTTCTGGTGATGGTGATTCTTTGGATGAAGGTATAGAGCACCTCATTCATGCTGCTAAAAGGAATTCGGATATAACTTTGTTTATGCATGACAACAGAGTTTTTGCTTTGACGACCGGCCAGTTTGATGCTCTCAGTCCCAAAGGTTTTAAAGGTAAATCTTCTCCGTTTGGTAGTATTGAAGAACCATTAAATCCACTTTTACTTTTGCTTTCTGCTGGGGCTACTTTTATTGCTAGGACTTATGCTGGTGATATTGCCGGTACTAAAAAAATAATGCAGGCCGCTATGAACCACAAAGGTTTTGCTTTTGTCGACATTATCCAACCTTGTATCACTTTTTTTGATACTCGTGATTATTTTAAAGATAAGATTTATTGGATGGATGAAGGTTTACCCAAAAATGATTTGAAATTTTCTATAGAAAAAGTTTCTGAAAATCAAAATGAAAAAGTACCTTTAGGAATATTTTATCAAGTCGAAAGATCAACTTTTGAAGAAGAATTATATAAATCCCGTTAGAAATACCAAATTATGTTCATTATGCAAAAAAATTATTGTCGATTATTAAAAGTTAGATTTCTAACGGGATAAATAATATGAATTTAGAAAATTTTTTTAATCCAAAATCAGTAGCGGTTATTGGTGCTTCATCTGACACTAAAAAAGTGGGTTTTGCTCTAATTTCAAATCTTTTGAAAAATAATCCGCCAACTGATGGAAGAAAAATTTTCCCTGTTACTCTCTCAGAAAAAGAAATTTTAGGTATGGAGACTTTCTCTTCTATTTTAAATATTCCAGATCAGGTTGATTTGGCGATAATAGCTGTAAGAGCTGATATAGTACCCAATATTTTAGTCGAATGTAGTGAAAAACATGTTTCTAATGCAATAATAATTTCTTCTGGCTTTAAAGAAATGGGGATTAAAGGTAAAGAACTCGAAAACGAAATTTCAAAAATAGCTAAAGAAAAAAATATCACTCTTTTGGGACCAAACTGTCTCGGTGTTATCGATACGAAAAAAAATTTGAATGCTTCTTTCGGTGGTCGGCAACCGCTTCCAGGTAGTATTGCTTTCTTATCCCAATCCGGTGCGCTCGGTACTGCTCTTATAGATTGGTCTATAGATGAAGGTATCGGTTTTTCCAAAATCATAAGTTTGGGTAACGAAGCACAGCTTACCGAAATCGATTTTTTGGAATTTTTAGAAAATGATCCTGAAACTTCTGCAATTTTGATGTATTTGGAAAATATAAATGATGGACCGAAATTTTTGGAAACTGTAAAAAGAATTACCTTGAAGAAGCCTGTGGTTATAATAAAAGCAGGTATGGGTAATCATGGAAATTTGGCTGTCATGTCTCACACTGGAGCTTTGGCACCGCAACCTGCAGTGTTCATTTCTGCTTGTCGACAAGCGGGTGCTACTACTGTGTCATCAGTGCGGGGATTTTTTAATATTATTAAAATATTGTCTCAAATAGGATTTAAAAAAGATCCTATTCAACATTTGATTATTTTGACAAATGGTGGTGGACCGTCTGTCGTTGCTGCTGATCTTATCGACCGTTCTCGTTCTCTATCTCTCGCAGTTTTTTCTGAAAATATTAAAGAGGAATTGCGCGCTACTTTACCTAAAATGGCTGCTATCGGGAATCCAGTTGATATTATAGGTGACGCTCTTGCAGACCGATATGACAAAGCCCTCGAAATTTTATGCAAAGCGGAAGATTGTGATGCAATCATGGTGATACTTACTCCTCAAATGATGACAGAAGCAGCAGAGACTGCGAAAGTACTTGCTAAGTATAAAGATAAAAAAATAATATTTCCGGTTTTTATAGGCGGAGAGGGGATACAAGCTGGACGCAATGAACTCATAAAATCTGGTTTGGTTCACTTTGTTTTCCCTAGAGATGTTATCGATAGTTTAGATTATTTGGCTCAAAGTTCTCCTAAACGCAAACCCAATTCCGGTCACCATAGCTTTGGACATCATGGTGAACTTATGACTTCGGTAAGAAATGGAGAGATGATGGAATTTAAATCAACACTAGAATTACTTTCTCAATACAATATTTCTATTGAAGGCCGATTTTTAACTAGAAAAGAAGATTTAGGAAATGCTTTAAATTCACTCGGTAGCGGTCCTTATACAATGAAAGCGATTTCCAAAGAAGCGGTTCATAAAACCGAAACAGGAGCAGTTAAATTAAATATTTTAAGTGTAGATGAAGCCAACTGGATATGGGAAGATATGTGGACGAAAATTCCAAAAGTGGAGGGTATTATTGTTCAGAAAATGGAAAAAGGTAGGGAAATAATAATCGGTATGAAAAGAGACAACACTTTTGGTCCGACGATACTTTTTGGTTTGGGTGGGATTTTTGCCGAAGCAATAAAGGATACAGTGCTACGTGTTGCCCCAATTGGAAAAATTGAGGCTCTAGAAATGATGCAAGAAATAAAGGGTATCAAAATTTTGCAAGGTCTGCGTGGCCAACCACCAGTAAACTTTGAAATGCTGGCCGATATTCTCGTAAATCTCTCTAAACTTTCTCTTGATCATCCGGAAATAAAAGAAATTGACTTTAACCCTGTTATGGCTACTGAAAATTCCGCCATCATTGTGGATGTGAGGATAATGATTTGAGGTCGAAGTTGGGGTCACTAAGCTCTGATTCATGGCCGGAGACTTTAAAATTTGATTCTATAAGTTTATTTATGGTAGCCATATCTTTGGAACGGTTAATGAAAGTGGCGCCAATGATTTCATCTTTTTCATCAACGATAATGCGAGCGAAAGAATTTATTTCCGGAGAACCACGTTTAATTATTTTATATTCCGGTTTGACACGCACATCTCCAGACATGGCAATATTTAAACCAAAACCAATCGCAGTATAAAAAGAAACCATTTTGAATGGTTTGCGATTGCCGAGCATATTATTTGCTACAGTGCGGCCTTGCATTTGAGCGTTGACCCAGTTGCCGAGCTGGACTTTTTCACCAAGTATGAGGTCAGTGAATTCGGCGACGTCGCCAGCAGTATAAATATCTGGGATATTAGTCTCTAAATATTCATTGGCCAAAATACCTTTGTTGGTTTCTATACCAGCTTCTTTGATCCAATCTAGGTTGCAAATGAGTCCTATGCCGATGATTGCCAGCTGACAGTCTATTTTTGCTTGCCCCGCCGTAGCTTCATGCGAAGGCTGGGTGCCTTTTACAATTACTCCTTCTATTCTTTCATTGCCCAAAATTTCAGAAACTTCTGCTTCGCGTAAAATTTTTACTCCCTCTTTCTCTAAAGCATTTTCAATCATTTTGGCGGACTCAATATCTAAAAGCGGATACCAAAAATATGGTTCGCGCATCACCATAGTCACTTCTAAACCTGCCAATTTCATCATCTCGCACATTTCAAAACCGACGAAACCAGAACCTACTGCGATAGCTTGTTTGGAAGTTTTGATATTTTCTATAAGTTCGTTGACTTGGCTTAGATCGCGGACATAACAGATGCCTTTTTTATCTGCTCCAGTGATAGGCCACTGTCTAGCTTCTCCACCAGTGGCCAGAAGCAGTTTTTCATATTGCAAAATTTTGCCTGTCCCAACCGAAGCGTCGGGGCCGCCTGAAAGTGTGACGGACTTTGATTTTGTATCAAGTTTGGTTGCGAGTACTCCTTCAATAAAATCAATCTTATTTTCTGTGTACCACTCTTTTTGTCTAAGCCAAACACTATCAAAAGGAATTTTACCTAAAAAGAAATTGGGTTTGGAGAGCATAATACGCGAATAATAACGCGGTTCGTCAGAGACGATAGCGATACTACCTTCTTTGTCAGTTTGACGCAAAGTTTCAGCTGTCGTAGTACCAGCTGCCCCTCCACCAATGATTAAATATTTGTATGGTTGCATTTTAACCTCACCCCCAGCCCCTCTCCTAGAAGCAGGAGAGGGGAGAAGGAAAAAACTAACTACTACTTAGGGAATACTTGCTTGCCTTCTTTATCAAACAAAAGTATAGCTTTGGTAGGGCAGGATTCTGCTGACATAAGTAGAGTAGCGTCATCGGCTGCGTTGGCTCCGGCTCCTGCACTTACAACCACTGCTTTATTTTCATTATCAAGTTCCCAAGTCTCTCCTGAGACGGCGATGCAGGAAGCGGCGCCGATGCAGAGGTCGCGGTCAACCACTATCTTGCTAATATTGGAACCTTCTTTGTTACGAGCGTATTCTTGTGTTGCCATTTTTTTAATTTAATTTTCAATAATAATATTTTTAATTTCGGGAACTTCTTCTTTGATCATACTGCCGAGCATACCGTCATAAGTCTCATTGGCGAGTTCGCAACCGACGCATGCTCCGGTCACTTTAATTTTAACAATTCCGTCAGTAATATCCAAGAGCGTCACATCCCCACCATGCATTTGTATATAAGGTCGTATTTTCTCAATTATTTTTTCAATCTTTTCTTGCATTTTATTTATTATATACCAGGACCAAAATATTTTTCACGATAGAAGCGGATGAGTTGTTCGACTTTGGGGACGAGGTCGGGGTGGCCGACGGCGACTTTGGTGCGTTTTTGGACATCGACTAAAGTGACAGCGCCTTCGAGGACGGCTTCTTCAATATCAGCTTCAGTGGTTTTGGTATCTGGGTCTAAAATTTGTTGACCATCGGTGACGATTCTTTTAAGCTGGCCGGTTTTTTTGAACCAATCATTGAGTGCGGCGCGGAGCGCTTTGTCGCCGAGGACCGAGCAATGGATTTTCCTATCTGGCAGACTGCCCAATCTTTTTATAATATCTTGCGGTCTGATTTGCAAAGCTTTGTCGATCTTCATACCACCCCCGCCCGAACGACTGTTCAGTCGGGCAGGTTTCTCGCCAATCATCACAGAAAGCATCGAAGTGGTGGCGATAGCCGAAGCACAACCGAAAGTGCGCCATTTCATTTCTTTTATTCTATCCGTTTTCTTATCAATTTTAAGCCAAATGCGCATCACATCTCCGCAAGCCGGTGAGCCGACGATACCCGAAGCATCATATTTGGCCTCTTTCGGATCTTCTAGAAGCAAGTTTCTGGGTTTGAAGAAGTGCTCTTTCACTTCTTTGGTGTAAACCCAAGAATTGCCAGTAAACTTATTAACCACGTCAGGTTTATTTTTTTTCATATAATTCAAAAGGGGAAATTTGTCTTAACCTCTTCACAACTTCCGGCAAATGCTTTAGCACATATTTAACATCTTCAGATGTGCTGTATTTACCCAAAGTGAAGCGCAGACTACCATGAATATATTCGTATGGGTTGCCAAGTGCAGAAAGAATATAAGATGGCTCCAAACTTTGGGAATTGCAGGCACTACCGGTGGAGACCATTATACCAAGCTCGTCCAGATATAAAAGCAGAGCCTCGCCTTCCACATCCAAAATAGAAATATTGAGGAAATTTGGTAAGCGTTTGGCTGGGTGGCCATTCAAAATAACTTTGGGAATAATTTTAAAAATACCTTTTTCTAAAGTGTCGCGAAGTTTTTTGATACGAGCGGTTTCTGTTTTTCTTTTTTTAGTGACTAACTCTAGTGCCTTGACGAAGCCAACAATGCCAGCGACATTTTCGGTACCACTACGCAATCTTTGCTGACCACCACCATAAATAATAGGGGAAATTTGGGTGCCCTTTTTCACATACAAACCGCCGACACCTTTGGGTCCGTAAATTTTGTGAGAAGAAATAGTCATTAAATCTGCGCCAAGTTTCTCTACATCCAAATCCAAAAATTTTGCTGATTGGCTTGCGTCGGTATGAAGGTGGGGGAAAGAATCTGAAAAAGCAAAATTGCAAAAAGCTGCGGATAAATCCCGCTTTTTGAATTTTGCTTTTTCAGATTCTTTGAATTCCTTAATTATTTTCGAAATCTCTGCAATCGGTTGAATGGTGCCAGTCTCACTATCAGCCATAGTGATGGAAATTAAAATAGTTTTTGCATCCAATTCTTTTTTTAATACTTCCAAATCTACTAAGCCGTTTTTCAAAACCGGCAACCTTACAATTTTAAAATTATCCTTTTCTAAAGCATCGCAAGTTTTCAAAACCGCTTTGTGTTCAATTTGGGTAGTTATGATTTTGCCCCCTTTTTCTTTATTAGCTTTGGCAACGCCAAGTATAGCCAGATTATCCGCTTCAGTAGCCGAACCAGTAAATACAAATTCATCGGGTCGGCAATTTAAAATTTTGGCGATGGTTTTAGTTGATTTAGTGATAGCAAATTTAGATTTTTGGCCCAATCTATACAGACTCCCAGGATTACCAAAATCTTCCTTAAAATAAGGGAGCATCGCAGAGACGACCTGTTTGTCTACAGGAGTAGTCGCGGCATAATCAAAATACCTCTGCTTTTTCATGAGCATACTTTATCATAAAAAATGAGAAGCGGGTTGTTTTAAGCCAAAAGTTTATAAACCAAAAATGCTGGCCAAACTATAGCTTTAAGTAAACCTACCGCTCCAGCCCAAAAACCATCAGCGTGTTGGATGAAATACACCGCAGCGCCGATAAATCCTAGGCCATATACTGCTCCATTTGAACCTTTACACATACTTTAATTATAACAAAGATACTTAAATTTTTAAATATTATCAGATTATCTCTCGAGCCTTTTTCTTAGTTCATCTATGACCGCTTTCTCCCAATATTTCATGGAAAACCAACCAATAAGTGGCCGTGCAACTATACGGAGCCAGAGTTTATGGATGGCGACTTGATAAGTATAATTGATGATGGTTCCTTCAGGATCTTCAGATAGCAAAAATTCTTCGTGGCCGGAAGTTCCAAATTTAGGGCTTTCATTATCTGAAATAAACCCTTTTCCGGGGAGGATTTGATATTTCATTTTCACTGGAAACTTTTGGCCAAATGATTTCACGCTTGCATCCATTTCTAAATTATTTCCTTCGCGTTTAACGACTCGTATAGATTCCGCGACTTTCGGAAAATATTCAGGCCATTTTTCAAAGTCAGTCATTATGTTAAATACATCCATTAGAGGAGCTTTGATAAGCCACTTGGCCTGGAGAGTGATGTTGTCTTTCATATAAAAATTATACCACACAACTTTGCTCCACTTGGTAGAGGATGTTATTGTATCCCGCCGTAGCTCTATAAGAGCGAAGGAGGAGAAATTGTTTTGAAAATTTTAAATAAAAAGCCACCGCTTGGTCGGTGGCATCGCAAATTGGTTATTGGGAGAAATGAATAAAAAAGAAAGGATATTTTTACATAATCAAGAACGGCTCAACGATATTTATCGTTGAGCCGTTCCACATGTTTACCAAATAATCACTAAGCTCCGCGGGTTGGATTCGAACCAACGACCAATCGCTTACATAGAATCTCCTATTACTAGAAGTATGGACTATATCATCCCCATGTCTTTTGATTTAGGGGCGAGGGGCTTCGAACGTGAAATAAACACGTCCTACTCCATAAAGGATAGTCTCTACACCTTCCCTGACTTTTGTCTGGGCTTGGCTCGGGATTGCCCGCTTTTTAAAGCTTGGGTTTCCCCGAATTCACCTCGTTTTTCATCCAAAATTTCTTTTGGAAGCTGCATTATAAATACAGGCGACTGCGCTACCGCTGCGCCACCGCGGAGCTTAATGATTATTTATTTTTCAAGTTACAAATCTCTTTCGGGATTTTTGTGATCTCATCATGGACTTCCATATGACAATTCGCACAAAGCAACACACATTTGTCTATTTCTTTGCGAAGCCTTTCCCACGAACGTGTTAAACCCTTAGAAGACATATCGAAGTCTTTGTTTTTAGGATTTACATGGTGGAAACTCAATGCTCGTGAGCATTTATTGTAACCACATATCGCGCATTTGTTGCCTTTATAAGATCTAGCCATTTCACGCAGTTTTATTCTTCTGCGTTTAACAGCCATAACCATATACTTTGCTCGATCGGCATAAGTCCTTGTCTCTTTTCTTATTTTGGTATACACAACATAAGTATACCACATAAATTTAAAGAACATTGCTATTGTAGCAAAAATCTATACGGTTGCAATAACGAAAATATATTTGGTATACTTATATGTATGTTATACAAAGATTATTTAAAAACATTTACTGGCTGTCCATTTTGTGGACATGTAGATGATAGATTTATAAAAGAAGAAGATGAAGCTTTTTTGACGTATTCTATTGCTCCTTATCACAAACATCATATGCTGGTGATACCAAAGCGTCACGTGGCAAAATATGAAGATTTGAATGAACAAGAAGTAAGAGCGATGGAAAAACTTTTGCTAAGCGGAATCAAAACTATAAAAGCTTTGGGATATGAAAATTACACTATTTTGCTACGAAATGGAGAAGATGCGGGCAAAAGCGTAGAACACTTGCATTATCATATTGTTCCGACAGTTATTGTTGGAGATCTTGATCATAAAGGGGAAGAAAGAAGAGTAATGACTAAAGAAGAAATTGAAGAATTTTTTGAAGATTTCAAAAAAGTGGAAGTTTCTAATGGGTAAATGTTTTTCAAATGGCAGTGTAACTTTATGGTAGAATTATATTATGATTCCCAAACAGTATAAACACGAAAAAATAGTCACTATTATTGTGGCAATATTGGCGGTTTTGGGCTTATTTGTGGCCGGATATTTTTACCAACTTACATATAAAGGGATTTTGCAAAATATCGCCGATTCGGAAACAGTTATCGTTGGTTTTGAAAATATAAATGCGAACCTTCGAAATTCACTCGGTACAGAACGCTACATAAACAGCACTTTTTCCGGGCAAATAAATCAAATAGCTAATACCGTCGGCAAACTTGATCAACTTTCCAAGACCGATAAAGAGCTTCTGCAAAAATATTCTAAGGTTTACTTTTTAAATGAAAATTATATACCGGAAGATTTGACCAACATTCCATCTAATTATGTTTACGAGAAAGATAAAGAAATAAAATTTCACACTAAAGCTTTTCCTTTTTTACAAGATATGATAAATGCGGCCACTCGAAGCGGTATTAATTTGGAGATAATTTCCGGTTTTAGATCATTTAGCGACCAAAGCAGTTTAAAGAATGCTTACACCTTCACCTATGGGACTGGCGCCAACAAATTTTCAGCCGACCAAGGATATTCCGAACACCAATTGGGTACAACTATTGATTTTACTACTCCTGATTTAGGTTCAGGTTATACTGATTTTGAAAAAGCAGCCGCTTATGATTGGCTTTTAAGTAACGCTTTTAAATATGGCTTTGTCATATCTTATCTCAAAGGCAATGCTTATTATCAGTTTGAACCTTGGCATTGGCGTTTTGTAGGCAGAAGTTTGGCAAATATGCTTCGTCAAGAAAATAAGAATTTTTATGATATTCCACAACGCACCATAGATGCATATCTTATAAATATTTTTGATTAATAATTATTAAAAAATTAAAATAAAAAGTATGAAGATAAACACAAAGGCCACAGGTATTACTCTTACTCCTTCCATTTCAGATTATATAGAAAAGAAAGTTCAAATGCTGGAAAAGTTTTTACAAGGAGCTCAAGAAGTTTTGGTCAATGTGGAAGTAGGTAAGACTACTAAGCATCATAAATCAGGTGACGTTTTTATGGCGGAAATCCAAATTATTGCCGGGGGGCAGACTTATTATGCTAAAGAAGAGACCAATGATTTATATGCGGCGATTGATGAAGTCAAAGATGAAATCGCTTACAAACTTTCTGGTGAAAAGAAAAAAACTCTGCATCTCTTAAGACGTGGTGGAGCTAAGATAAAAAATCTAATGAAGGGTTTTGGTAAAAAATAAAAATAGTTAACCTATCTTTGTCCTCGTAGAAAATCTTCAAAAGACATTTCATTTTTACCTTCAGGTTTAACTTTCAAAATTTTTAGCTTGTTATCTTCAATCATGGCGTCAGTTATGATGATACGTTTATTGTTTAGGAAAAAGTAAGCAGTGGGCCATTCTTCAAACGCTTTTATTTTGAGCAAATTTTCATGAGCGTTTTTTTCTAAGTTTTCCAAATCTATTTTGAGTTCACCGTCTTCTTTTTTTATTTTTTGGCAATATGTCGCTTCTGTTTCTCTTTGCATAATTGGATCAATGGCACCGATGAGCCATTCAGGTAAAATGTGAGCAAAAAGTCTTGCTCCTTCTATGGCCAAATGTTTTTCTAATTCTTTGCGACCAAGTGGCCAGAGAGTTCTTGAAGTTGCAAGTTCAGAAATGCCTTGCGAGGCTGACTGAGCTGAGCACGAGGAATTTTCTAGCAAGAAAATATCCGTGCATTTATGGGCTTGCGACGGAAAGAACTCGATTTTTCTTTGCACTACTATTGCTCCCGTATCCATACCTTCATCAATTTTCATAATACTCACACCCACTTCTTGAGCATCTTCTAAAATCTGGCTTTGAATAGGAGAAGCTCCGCGGTATTTTGGAAGTAGAGAAGGATGAATGTTCAAAGTTTTGTGTTTTGGAATCTCAAAAACTTCAGGCGGAATTATTTTGCCGTAGGAGGCGACTAAGAAAAGCTCTGAGCTGAGAGCTTTGAGTTGAGAGATTAAGTTCGGATTATTTTTGAGAGAGGCGGGTTCAATAACTTCAATATTATTTTCTTTAGCCCAAATTTTTACTGGAGTAGGAGTGAGCACTAGTTTTCGCCCTTTAGGTTTGTCTGGAGTAGTGATAATCAGAGAAGGTAAAATATTATGGATTTTTAATTCATCCAAAACATAAACACTAAATTCAGATGAGCCAAAAAACACCCAATTTATTTTTTTTGTAATCATTTTTTTTCTGGCACCATTTCTTTTAAACCAGTAGCTTTATCGGTAAAAAGAACTCCGTCCAAATGATCGGTCTCGTGTTGGAAAGCTTGAGAGAGAAGGCCGGTGCCACCCATAGTGAAGGGTTTACCATTTTCATCGTAGGCTTTGACTAGGGTTTTTTCTGCTCTTTCTACTTTGCCATAGAGCCAGCGTACCGAAAGACAACCTTCTTCCATCGGCATTTTTTTCTTAGAAGTTTTTAATATTTGAGGGTTAATAAAAACCATATCTTTGTAACCCACTTGTTCTTCTGCAAAAGTTTCCAATTTTTCTCTTTTGGAAGCGGTGCTTTTCATTTTTTCTTCTGCCATTATTTCAAATATTTTTTTAGAAACTACAAAAATGCGCAAATTTTCTCCGATTTGCGGGGCAGCGATAGCGACGCCATCATCTTGACTGTCCAAAGCTTTTATCATTCTTCTTATAATGGTTTCTATCTTCCGGCTCCCAATTTCTTCAATAGGGACTTCTTTAGCTATTTTTCTTAATATTTTATTGTCTTTTTGTACGATTTCGTTCATATCCTCATTCTACCACGAAAATTTCATCCCGTCCTATGGGTTTAGAGTAGATTATCCGGATCAACTTTAACATCAAAATGAGGGGGCAAGGATTTCAAAATTGAGAGCAGGGAAGAGTCAGGCCAATCTTTCCTTGGAAGTTTAATGACAGCGTTTACAGCTGCTTGTTCACCTCTTTTTTCGTGAGTGGAGGGGAAAACAGTGGCTCCTTTATCTGTGAGAATATTTTTTAAATTTTCTGCTTCCCTGTTGACGAAATTTTTGGTACCTCGTACCGTGATTTTTATGAAAATACCAAATGGCGGATAACCTAAAACTTGTCGGTCTTCAATTTCTTTTTTATAAAATTCCACTAAGTTTCCAGTGATGCCAAATTCTACAGTGGAATCTTCCGGATTTCTGGTTTGAATTATAAAATTTTCTTTGGCAATACTTTTAGTTTGTAAAATCAAACGGAATATTTTTTCTCGAATGCGGAAATCGGGGATGGAAAACAGAGAATCAAAAGAACATATAGCGGAACTACCAACTTTTTTATATAAGTAAGGAAAAGCCATTTCGGTGCCCAAAAGTATACTACCTTTGTTTTCGTAAAAACTTTTAGAAACACTTGTTGCTTGGACACTGGTTTCCGTAGCATCTTTATGAATTTCAAAAAGATTTATATTAGGGATTTCTTTTCTTATCTCTTCCGCTACTCGGTCAATGCCGGCGCCAAAAGCTGCCAATTTCCAACTGCCACAATTTTGGCAGATTTCAGCTGCATCACGAGTCTCACCACATTGATGACATTTGAAAGCTCCACCTGTTTTGGTTTTGTACAAAATCACTGGTGCAAAACAATTAGAACACTTGACTTGTTCACCGCAATCTCGGCACACAGTAACAGAAGAAATGCCTTTTCTAGCGGCAAAAATAAACATGTTGGAACTTTTTTCAATTACTTCTTTTATGAGTTTCAAAAGTTCCGGAGAAATGGTTTTAAATTCTCCTCCTTTTTCTTTCTTGGTGTTTTCTTTTAAGTTCACTACTGAAGTTTTAATTTCGCTAGGTAACCGCCATTTTACGTTTTCAAATTCCGAAATTTCTCCTTGTTTGTATCTGTACAAAGTTTCTGTCCGGAGGAAAGAATCACCGATAACCAAACGGATGTTGTTTGCTTTTGTTAAAGCTTCCATGAAAAATCTTAAATCTATGAAAGGTTTAGCTAGAGTTTTCCAACCACCTTCATTTTCTTTGTCCATAATGATGGTACCAAAATCATTCCTTGGTAAAAATAACCACTGAGAAGTGCTAATAATAAATACAGGATGCTCTGTTTGGCAGGCTTTTTTCCATTCTTTAACCAAATCTTTTTTATTCATTTCATTATGAAAGACGCAAACGAATGATTCTATACCACGCTCCAATTTATCTTTAGCTCGCCTCACATCTTCATTTTGGGGTAAGCACAAAAAAACGGATTTCTTTTTAGCAAATTCTTCTCTGACGAGCAGTCGATAAAGATCCATCCTTTCTTCATTTGGAGCTTGTAGGATAGAGACTTCATTTTTTGTACCGGAAGTATTTTTTGGAAGTTGCTTTTTAGATGATATTTTCGATATGGTTTCCGGATTTTCCAAAACGAAAGAGGGAATTAAGTGAGGAAGTATATTACCCAAATTAGCCGAAAAGTATTTAGCCGTCACTTTAACTGCTTCCAAAAATTCTTTTTGCAAAAAAGGTTTTGATGTAAAAGCGGAAATTTTTTTTAATTGAAAATTTGCTGATTTTATTTCCGTTTTCATTTCGGTCACATCTCGACTTTTTGTGACCAAGGCCGGTACGCTTTTGTTTCTTATATTTATTTTGATGAGAGAGCCGGGCTCTAAATATTTTGGCCCAAAATAAGATAGGGACTCTTTATTCAGACCTTTTGAAAATGGTAAACAATCTATTATGAACATAGAAGAATTGTGGCAGAGATTTGGGTAAAGCTCAATATTGCTCTAGAGAGGAGTTACTTGTAGTATTTGAGTATGACTTTTTTATCTAAAAAACTCGGCATTGATTTGGGTACAGTCAATACTCTGGTTTTTGTGCCTGGCAAAGGTGTGGTACTCAACGAACCGTCAGTAGTCGCGATACTTTTGGAAAATAAAAGAATTTTGGCAGTGGGCAATGAGGCCAAAGAAATGATCGGTAGGACTCCGGAAGCGATAATGGCTTACAGACCAATGAAAGACGGAGTTATCGCTGATTATAAAGTGACCGAAGCCATGCTCTCTTATTATATGAAAAAAGCTTTGGGGGGATGGAGTTTCGTTAAACCTGAGGTTTTGATTTCGGTGCCGGCCGGCATCACCTCTACTGAAAGGCGGGCAGTGATAGAAGCAGCTATTAAATCTGGGGCTAGAAGTGCTTATGTGATTAAGGAACCGATCTTGGCCGCTATCGGAGCCGGTGTTCCTATTTATGAAGCTCGAGGTCACATTATTATGGATATCGGTGGGGGTACGACCGATGTAGCTGTGATTTCTCTTGGGGGCATCGTCGCTTCTACATCTGTCAAATGTGCTGGTAACAAAATCGATGAGAGTATAGCTGATTACATCAAAAAAACTTTCAACTTGGCTATTGGAGACAAAACTGCCGAAGATATAAAAATAAAAGTAGGTTCAGCATTACCGATAGACGAAGAGCTTTCTGTGATGATAAAAGGCCGTGACCTGATTTCGGGACTGCCGAGATCGGTAGAAATAAAAACTAACGAAATTGTAAAAGCGATTTCTCGCGAGCTCAGAGAAATAATAAAAGCGGTTAAAGATGTCTTACAGGAAACCCCACCAGAACTTGCGGCCGATATTATAGATTATGGCATTATTATGACTGGTGGTACTTCATCTTTGCGAAATCTCCAAGAACTTATTTTCAGAAGGGTCGGAGTGAAAACTACTCTTGCCGAAGATCCGCTTTATTGTGTGGCCAAAGGTACCGGTATCGCACTAGAACATTTGGACGCTTACAAGAGGATGGTGGTTGGTAAAAAATAGTTCGACAAGCTCACTATAAATAATTAGAGACAAAAATAAAAATGGACCAAAATAAAGAATTGCATCATGCGAGCGTTGTTATAGGAGATGATTGCCGTAGTTTTGTTTTGGAAATTTTGATCAATAGATTGAATTTTAATACAAAAGCCAATCCAGATTTTTTGCTTATAGAAAATCAAAGTTTTGGCATTGATGAAGTACGTAATCTCGAAAGATGGGCCATAGGTAAACCACTTGTCGGTGATGTCAAAGCTTCTTTAATAATAGTTAATTCCATCACTTTTGAAGCTCAAAACGCTTTACTCAAAATTTTAGAAGAACCACCTTTGGGAACATATTTTTTTATAAATCTTCAAAGTCTGGGTGGATTACTTCCAACTTTTCTTTCGAGAGTTAGAATTTTGTTTTTGAGGTCAGACCTTGAAAAAAAGTCCCAAAGGTCTGACCTCGGGGACGGCAATGCAAAAAAATTTTTACTTTCCCAAATTAAAGAAAAATTTTCTATGATACGTTCTCTTTCAAAAAAAGAAGACCCTACTTCGCTAAAGCTTCGAGGGGCAAGTAAAAATGAAATGAAAGAATTAATTAAAAATTTAGAGGAGATTGCTTACAAAAATAATTTTAAAGCTCAAGACTTAAAAAACATATTAATTGCTAAAACCTTCGCTTCTGTTAGGGGTTCTTCTCCCAAAATGCTTCTGGAGTGGCTTTCATGTGTGTTATAATTTTATCCACATAAATCTATGGAAAAACACCCCCTTCACCTCAAAATCCCAGAACTGCAAAAGTCAGAAGAAGTAGAATTAGCTGTAGAAAAACAGGAACGTCTAACTGAGGAAAAAATACCCAACAATCCCAACGAAAGAATAGAAGCATACATGGATCGTTTGGAAAACATCTTCCTCAACCCCAACGAACGGGTAAGAGAAAGGAACCTGGAGATGGTCAAAAACAAGATATACGATAACCTCCTCATCAAGAAAGAAAACTTCCCTGAGTCATACTTCGAACTCCAAAAAAGAGTAGCTAGAGAACAAGGTCACGGTGATATAGAAATCACTCCGGAAATGCGTGACCAAATGATGAATGTAGCTATCGAAGACCAAAAACATTCTCTAGACCAATGGACAGACTACCTCACATCAGAAGATGCTGTCTATCCGGCTTGGTTTAAATACTACGCTTGGAGCCAAGTCATTAAGTTATCTCAATTTGATAAAGAAAGAGGTGAATTCAAAAAACGCACTGACTCTACCGTCGCTCCATACCCCGATATATACCGCGAACCCCTAGCTGAACTCTGCGACCTTTACGAAAAAGTTAAGGAAGATAACAAGGCTCTCAAAGATGATGAAGTCAAAAGACTCTTTTCTGAAAGATTTCCTTCTGCTTACGCCGAACTCATTCAAAAATCCCTCGCTTCTCAAATTGAAAATCAAGAAGAAATCAAAGGAGAATGGATAAAGTATGAACAAGGTGATATGAGACAAGCCGAGAAACTCTACGAATCTCTGGAAGGCAAAGGCACTGGTTGGTGTACTGCAGGCAAGTCAACCGCTAAAACTCAAGTTGAACAAGGAGATTTTTATGTATATTACACTAACGATTCAGAAGATAAACCCACTCAACCCAGATTAGCTATCCGTATGAACGGTCAAAACAAAATTGGTGAAATTCGAGGTATTTTACCTCATCAAAACGTTGAATCTATGATGCAAGATGTATTAGACAGAAAACTCAACACCTTTGGTGACGCTGGTGATATCTACAGAGAAAAAAGCTATGATATGCAACGTCTCACTAAGATTGAGGAAAAGACCAAATCAAACCAAGAACTTTCAAAAGAAGACCTCATCTTTCTCTACGAAATCAACAGAAAGATTGAAGGGTTTGGGTATGACAAAGATCCGAGAATTGAGGAGATTAGAGGAGAGAGGAATATAAAAGAAGACGCGCCAATCATACTTGAATGCAAACCTGAAGAAATCGCTACCAATGAAAGTGAAATAACAGAAAACACCAAAGCCTACATTGGCAAACTTTTTCCCAACATATTTAAAACCAACATTAACCCAGATAATATTTATACTTCTTTTCCTGAAGGCAAAATTCAAAAATATGAGACTCAGATTGGAGGAAAAACTAAAGATGAATTAATGCTAGAAATGCAAGAAAAAAATATCAATATTTCAGATTATGCTAAGGATATGTTAAACAGCCAAGATTTTACTACTCAAACAAATCAAGAAAACCTCAATCTCGTCAGACTAACTGTCAAAGACTTGGGATTCCCAAATGGCACTACTACAGATGAAATTTACAAGAAAGCCGAAGAATTCGGTTTAGAACTCTGTCCCGCTGAAGTCGGCCCATCCCTCAGACTCTCATATTTAGGGAAAGATTATATGGTTATCGCTATGAAGCAAATCACAGACCGCGACGGCCGCCTGAGAGTGTTTGACCTCTACTGGTATGGCGGCAAGCTCGTACTGAGCACGTTTTACGCTAAGCCTTCGAATAGGTGGGATGACTACCACAAGTTCATTTTTCGTTCCCGCAAGTCTTAGAGATTTGGATACTTAGTTTCTTAATTCCAATTTTCCTTATTTAGATTTTTTGAAATTTTGATACTTTGGTTTTTATTTTTTTAAAATTCTGTATACTAAATTCAGATTGGTTATTTTGGACGGTCACGGCTTTCCAAAACCTTTCCGATACAAATAAATTGAGATTATAAACGGCCACGGCTTTTTATAGAGTAATTTATTTTGTATTCTAAAAAGAAATATACTTGGTATATGGTGCTGTGTGATTTGAGATCATGCATAAAATTAAACTCAAGTTTTTGTTTTTCATTAAATAATCACAAGAGAAGAACGGTGTAATAGATGGCGCTGTATACAAACAGACCGCGACGGCAACCTGAAAGTGTTTAACCTCAACTGGAATGGCGACAAGCTCAAACTGAACACGAACAACGCTAAGCCTTCGAATAGGTGGAATGACAACAACAAGTTCATTTTTCGTTCCCGAAAGTCACTTCTTTTCCTTGCTGGATTTTATCTCGCAAGGTTTTTCTTTTCCGGATTTTCTAAATTTTTCCTCCAACCACCAAACATTTTACCGATTTCTTTCAATTTTTCTCCAATTTCTGCGTATTGTTTATGAGAAATTAGTTTACCTTCCCAAGTTATATGAATCAAAAATTTGATGGCGTCCAAATCTAAAATACACTGGTTTATCCTTTCTATTTTCTTATCTTTTTCGATAAAATAGGCTATATATGAAAGTTCCAGCAAATCCAAAAATTTATTCTCAATGCGAGCACCAATGCTGTGGCGTTGGCCTTTAGGCACATGATCAAGAATACTTACCCAAAGCAAATATGCCTCTTTGATGCGTTGAAGTATCGAGGCGTTAACGAGAGAGAGAGAGAGAGAGAGAGTAGAAAATTGCGCCATAAATATAACGATACCATATCAGTAGAAAATTTGCTCCACTCTTGGCAGGAATTTTTGTGTGGCAAGAAAAAACGCAAAGATGTAGCCGAATTTTTATTAAATTTTTCTGATAATATTTTTGATTTGCGTCAAGAACTCAAAAACAAAACTTACAAACACGGTGGATATCATGCTTTCAAAATAAATGACCCAAAACCAAGGAGTATTCATAAAGCTAGTGTCAGAGACAGACTTTTACACCATGTAATTTATAATGCTCTGTATCCGTATTTTGACCGGAAATTTATTTTTGATTCGTATTCTTGTAGGTTTGGGAAGGGGACACATAAGGCTATAAATCGTTTCAGAGAATTTGGCCGCAAAGTCTCAACAAATCATACTAAAACCTGTTGGGTATTGAAGTGTGATATCAGGAAGTTTTTTGCTAGTATTAATCATAATCTTTTGAAAGATATTCTTGATAAAAATATCAAAGACCCAGACATTTTTTGGCTACTTAATCAGGTTATAGATAGCTTTAATACAGAAAACAAAGTTGATGTCGGTTTGCCTCTCGGTAACCTTACAAGTCAGATTTTTGTAAACATTTATATGGACAAATTTGATCAGTTTATGAAAAGAGAAATCAAAGCCAAATATTATATAAGATACGCAGATGATTTTGTGATTTTAAGCGAAAACAAAAATTATCTTTTAAAACTTATACCTAAAATCGCTAGTTTTTTAGAAGAAAAATTAAAATTAGAATTGCACCCAAACAAACTTTTTGTTAAAACCTTATCTTCAGGGATTGATTTTCTGGGCTGGGTGCATTTTCCTAAGTATAGAGTTTTGAGAACTAGCACCAAAAATAGAATGTTTAGAAGACTAGCAGGGGAATTTAAAAAAGAAACAGGGGCTTCGTATTCAGGACTATTGAGTCATGGGAACGGGTTTAAGTTGGGGGAGAGAATTAAGTTGTTGCAAAAGCAAAATTTGGTATAATGGGGACTTATGGCAAATCTAGATGTAGAAAAAATAATAAAAAGGGTCCAAAACGAGTCTGATAAAAAGATGAAAGAGTATATGGAACGATACGTTGGATCCCTACAGGAACATACTAATGACAGATTTAAAATTATTAAAGAGGGGATGGATGGTATAAATCAAAGATTAGATTCTCATACAGAAATGATAAGTTCTCTTGCGGAAGATATAACAGAAATAAAAAATGGTATGAGGCAAAAAGTTGAACGCTATGAATTTGAAGCGCTTACAAAAAGAGTTTCTGTTGTTGAAAGAAAAATCACACACTAAATTTAAAAAATATATTTATGTTTGATTTTTCAGAATTAAAAACAAAAAGCAAAGAAGTGGAAAATTGGCTGTCCAAAGAGCTTTCAGTTATCCGTACTGGCAGAGCCAATTCTTCTATTCTTGATTTCGTCCAAGTTGAAGCTTACGGTTCAAAAATGTCCATCAAAGAATTGGCCAATATTACTGTAGAAGATGCCAAGACAGTGAGGATAGAGCCTTGGGATATGACAGTCGGCAAAAGTATTGAAAAGGCGATCAGCACTTCAAATCTTGGACTTTCAGTTGCAGCTTTTGATAAAGGTTTGCGTATTATTTTTCCAGAACTTACAGCTGAAAGAAGAGAGCAGTTCGTCAAAGTAGCCAAAGGACAACTTGAAGAAGCTAAAATGTCTTTGCGAAGTTTGCGTGATAAAACCGGTAAAGCTATTGAAGAAAAAGAAAAAGCTGGTGGTATGGGTGAAGATGACAAATTCAGATTAAAAGAAGAGATGCAAAAGATTATAGATGCAAGTGTTAGTATGTTAGAACAAATGGCTGAGAAAAAAGAGAAAGAAATAAAGAGTTAAAATAAATGACAATTATAATCTTTCTAATTATCTTGGGAGTACTCGTGTTTGTTCATGAGCTTGGGCATTTTTTGTTTGCTAAAGGTGCTGGAGTCAGAGTGGATGAATTTGGTTTTGGTTATCCACCGAGAGCTTTGAAATTGGGCAAAAAGTGGGGAACTTTATTTTCTTTAAATTGGATTCCTTTTGGTGGTTTCGTTAAAATTTTCGGTGAAAATTATGATGAGGAGGAAGATGAAAGTTTTCCTTCACCCCAAGATCAGAAATCCACGGATATTTTTCTGCTGAAAAATTCCTCGTGCTCGGCTCAGTCAGCCTCGCAAGGGATTTCTGATTCTCGGGGTTCGAAAAACCTACCATTTACAAAAGTTTCTAAAAAATGGCAGGCATCTATACTTTTTGCCGGCATCTTTTTTAATATTCTTTTTGCTTGGTTTTTGTTTAGTGTTGGGTTTTTGATTGGTGTACCTTCTCCGGTAGATAATGATTTTGGTGCGGAAGTTAAAAATCCAATCTTAACGGTAGTTGGACTGGTCCCAGAATTTCCCGCTCAAAAAGCAGGATTAAAAACAGGTGATAAAGTTTTGAATATATCTTTAAATAATGGAAAAGTTTTGCAAAACCCAACTTCAGAAAATGTTTCCGATTTTATAAATCAATCTTCCGGTCAAATTAATGTGCAAATCGATAGGGGGGCAAAAATTTTGGATTTCAAAATCACACCGGAAACTAATACAACTTCAAACAAAAAAATAATAGGCATAGAAATGGACACGATAGGCACATTAAAACTTCCTATACACAAAGCTATTTATGAAGGAGGCAGGACCACGATAAGACTTTCTTATCTGACAGTTGAGAGTATTGCCGGTTTGATAAAAGGTGTACTCACAGGTAAAGCCAATATTTCTGAAGTGACCGGTCCGGTTGGCATCGTGGGTTTGGTGGGGGATGCATCAAGGCTCGGCTTCTCGTATCTCCTTACTTTTACCGCTCTAATTTCCATAAATCTTGCTGTAGTGAACTTGGTGCCATTCCCAGCTCTTGATGGTGGGCGCATTCTTTTTGTAGCTATTGAAGGCATCACCCGCCGAAAAATAAATCCAAAAGTAGCCAATACTTTGAACACTGTCGGTTTCACTCTTCTCATCATTGTCATGCTCATCGTCACTTATCGTGATATTCTTAAACTTTTCTAAGATATTTTATTTTGCTCAAAAACAGGGTTTGAGGTATTATTAAAATATGAGACAATCACAACTTTTTACAAAGACTAGGCGTGAAGCGCCGTCTGATGAGACCTCTAAAAACGCAGAGCTTCTGATACGCGGTGGTTATATTCATAAAGAAATGGCGGGAGTTTATTCATACTTGCCACTTGGTTTGAATGTGATAAAAAAAATTGAAAATATAATTAGAGAAGAAATGAACGTTATTGGAGGTATAGAAATGAAAACATCAATACTCCAAAATAAAGAAGTGTGGGAAAAGTCAAATAGATGGGATGATAGTGTAGTAGACAATTGGTTTAAAACTAAATTAAAAAATGGTGCAGATGTTGGATTATCTTGGACTAATGAAGAAAGCTATACCAATGTGTTGAAACAATATATAAATTCCTATAAAGATTTACCCGTGTATCCATATGATTTTAAAGAGATTTTCAGAAATGAAGCCAGAAGTAAATCTGGCATTATGAGAGGCAGAGAGTTTTATTGGAAAGCTTTGTATTCGTTTTCTAGAGATGAAGCTGAACACAATGTTTTTTATGAAAAGGCAAAAATAGCATATCAAAATATTTTTGAAAGAGTGGGTGTTGGTAGCTCAACCTACATAACTTTTTCGTCCGGGGGCACTTTTTCTAAATTTTCTCACGAATTTCAGACTATTACCGAGGCGGGCGAAGATACTATTTATGTTGATGAAAAAAATAAAATAGCTGTGAATAGAGAAGTTTATACTGATGAAGTTATTGAAAGTTTGAATTTGAAAAAAGATGAGCTTGTGGAGAAAAAAGCTATTGAAGTTGGAAACATATTTACCCTTGGAACTAAATTTTCAGAACCTTTTGATCTGAAATACAAAAATGAAAAAGGAGAATTTGAAATGGTCTTCATGGGTTGTTACGGTATTGGTTTGGGAAGACTTATGGGAACTGTGGTGGAATTTCTTTCCGATGACAAAGGCATCATTTGGCCAGAGAGTGTTGCGCCGTTTAAATACAGTTTGATTGAAATTCCTTCAGAAAAACCAGAAGTGAAAGAAATGGCGGAAAAAATTTATAAAAAATTTGGTGAAAATAATGTTTTATATGATGACAGGAATGCTAGGGCTGGAGAGAAGTTTGCAGATGCAGATTTGCTTGGTATGCCTTATCAAATTATTGTTAGTGAAAAAAATGTAGCAATCGGAAAATTGGAATTAAAAAATAGAAAAACCGGAGAGGTAAAAATGGTCACAGAAGACGAACTCTAAAATTTGTGCTAAATTGTTCGTATGTTTAAAGAAAAACTAGAACAATGGATGCGGGTTTTGCGCAATGATATCGGTATTGACTTGGGAACGGCCAATATGCTGGTTTATGTGCGTGGTAAAGGCATTATATTGAACGAACCTTCAGTAGTAGCAGTCAATCAAAAAACTGGTCAAGTGGTGGCCGTCGGAACTGAAGCCAAAAATATGCTTGGCCGAACACCTCCTCATATCGTGGCGGTCAGGCCCATCGTTGACGGGGTTATTTCAGATTTTGAAGTGACTGAAGAAATGATTCATTATCTTTTAGGCAAAGCTCAAGCAGTTTCAAAAAAGTTTTTTGGGCCGAGAGTGGTTGTGGGGGTACCTTCCAGTATTACCAATGTTGAAACCAGAGCAGTCAGAGATGCAACTAAAAACGCAGGTGCAAGTGTTGTTCATATTGTCGAAGAACCAATGGCTGCCGCCATTGGGATGCATTTACCTATACATGAGCCGGCTGGCAACATGGTTATTGACATTGGTGGGGGCACTGCAGATATCGCAGTCATTTCGCTCGGTGGGGTAGTTAGTACTAAAAATGTCCGCATTGCTGGAGATAAATTAAATGCCGACATTGCTTCATATATAAGGAGTGAATTTAAAATAATTATTGGAGAAAAAACTGCTGAAAATATAAAAGTTTCTATAACTTCTCTTTTGCAAGGTGAAAGTCCACTTGAGACGCAAGCTAGAGGTCGAGATTTGATAACCGGTTTACCGAAGGAGGTGGTAGTTACTGATTCTGATATTAGAGACGCTGTCTCACATTCTATTGAAGTGTTGGTTGAAGCAGTCAAAGAAGTTTTGGAAGTTACTCCGCCCGAGGTACTTTCCGACATAATGCACAGAGGAGTGTATCTCGCTGGTGGTGGAGCCCTCATAAAAGGATTTGCTGAAATCTTGAAAGAAGAAATAAAAATACCAGTCTATATTGCTGATGATCCACTTACTTGTGTGGTCAGAGGTACCGGTATTATTCTCGAAAAAATGGATCAATTTGGAGAAGTATTAATCGCTGATGAAAATGATATATCAAACACGAAACACTAAAAAAGGTTTGTTTGATTTGAGTATAACCAAAACGATAATTGTCATAGTAGTTGTTGTGGTAATGATTTTGGTCTTAAGCTCTTGGGGCCCAGTGGGGTCTCTAACGGGAAATATTCTCTCTCCGGTTTTTAAAACAGGCAATTTTTTTTATGATAATTTTGGCCAAATACCAAAATATTTTTCTGACAAAAATAAAATTTTAGAAGAAAATAGCAATTTATTAAATCAGATTGAAAATGGCCGTATTGATAAAATTAATTATGAATCCGTAAAATATGAAAATGATAAATTACGCCAAGATTTAAAGCTAAAACCGATAGGGGATTTTTTAACTACTACTATTATAGCCAAACCTCCGCAAGTGCCATTGGATTCTTTATTTTTGGATATCGGTACTAACGACGGGGTCAGTGTTGGTGATCTTGTTTTTGCTGGTGAAAGAATTTTGATTGGTAAAATAGTGAAGGTTTCCGGAAACAAGGCGACAGCCGCTCTCAATTCGTTTGCGGGTGTGATTTCGTATGGTTATATTGATAGAACTTTAGAACCTCTTGAGATTAAGGGTAACGGTGGTGGAGGTATGGAAACTAATGTTCCGATTGATTTTGATATTAAAATTGGCGATAAAATAATGATTGGGGGTTCGTTCAATTCTACTATCGCTGTTGTCGGTGCTATAGAAGAAGATCGTTCTTCCGGTTTCAAAAACATACTTATGTCTTTGTCGGTTGATATATCAAAAATTAATACGGTATTTATATATCATTTAAATGCTTAGGTTTTTTTATTTTTTGGCACTTATAATTATTCCGGTTTTATTCAGTTGGTGGCTTTTCATACCATTGGTCCTGCTTGCTGTGTATCTTATAAAATTACCCTATGAAATTATCATTGCTGGCTTTATACTTGATTTGGTTTATTATTTTGGAGATGGGTTTATAGCCAAACATTTGCTGGTCATGTTTTCTTTTTTGGTTTTATCTGTAGCTTTATTTTTAAATAGTAAAGTTCATTGGCGCAAAATTATCTGAATATAAATTATGCCTAATATTTTTTGGAGAATGTTAAATAAATGGAGTAGAAAGAATTCCGGGAACATAGACCCGGATGAGATTTTTATGGATTCAAAAAATCTGCCGGATTTTGATATGTACCAATTTGAAGGTCGTTTGGAAAAACCAATTTCTGCAAAAGTTTTCCCTATTTTGGGTGCAGTGTGTACTTTAGTAACCATTGTTTTTTTGGTGAAGTTTGTTTCGCTTCAAATCGTTCATGGTGCTAGTTATAAAGACAGAAGCGAAAATAATAAATTAAAACAAATTTTGTTGGTGGCTCCTAGAGGTGCGATATATAGCAGAGATGGTAAAGAGCTTGCCTGGAATGACAAACAAAATGATGAATCGGATTTCCCGCTACGCAGATATACTGATACTTTGGGATTTTCTAACTTGCTCGGTTTTATAAAATATCCAGCCAAAGATAAATCCGGTTTTTATTATGAAGAAGAATTTTTGCCCAAAGACGGAACAGAGCTTTATTTGAATGAAATACTTTCGGGTAGGAATGGTTCGGAACTTATAGAAACTTCTGCCGGAGGTAGTGTGGTTTCTCAAAGTGTTGTAGAGCCGTTGAAAAACGGTGAAGACGCGGTGCTTTCTGTTGATGCTAGAGTGCAAAATAAATTATACGAAATAATAAGCGATCTCGCGGCTTCTTCAGGTTTTCAAGGTGGTGCGGGGATAATAATGGATGTGCAGTCAGGAGAAATATTGTCTATAGTCAGTTTCCCTGAATATAATTCGGAAGTAATGACTGAAGGTAAAGATGTAGAAAAAATAGAAGGATATTATAAAGATGCAAGAAATCCGTTTTTGGACAGGGTGATATCAGGACTTTATACTCCGGGTTCTATTGTTAAACCGTTTTTAGCTTTTGCCGCTTTGGAAGAAAATATAATTTCCCCGGAAAAAGAAATTGTGAGTACAGGTCAACTTGTTTTACCAAATCCGTATGATCCGGAAAATCCTTCTATTTTTAAAGACTGGAAAGCGCACGGAGCTGTTGATATGAGGAGAGCTATTGCCGTTTCTTCAGATGTTTATTTTTATGAAATAGGTGGTGGATTTGAAAATCAGAAAGGTTTGGGAATTGCCAATATAAAAAAATATTTGGAAAAATTTGGCTTTACTAAAAAAACTGGCTTTGATAATCAAAAAGAAGAAACTGGAACTATCCCTGATCCGGCATGGAAAGCAAAAACTTTTGACGGAGAGATTTGGAGGGTCGGAAACACTTATCATACCGCTATTGGCCAGTATGGTACTCAAATCACTCCTATACAGGCGGTAGTAGCTACGGCAGCTATGGCAAACAGTGGCAAACTTCTGACCCCTTCAATTTTATTTACCTCAACCAGCACTGTCGCTTCGGGAACACAAATTAAAGGTGCGGAGGAACATTTTCAAGTGGCTAGGGAAGGCATGAGGATGTCAGCGACAGAAGGAGCGGCGTCTGGTCTTAACACAAATGCTGTCAAAGTGGCTGGTAAAACCGGTACGGCTGAATTGGGTTCAAGAAAACAGTTTGTAAATTCTTGGGTTATCGGTTTTTGGCCTTATGAAAATCCTAAATATGCATTTACTATAGTGATGGAAAAAGGTCCGGTTAAAAATCTTATCGGAGGTACTTTCGTCATGCGTACCCTTTTTGATTGGATGGCAGTCAATACTCCGGAGTATTTGAAGAATGAATAAAGTATAATTAAATATATGAAATCTATATTAAAAAAATTTCTGGTTGTGATATTAGGCAATCAGGTCAGGAGATTGCGGAAGAGGCACGATTTTAAAATAATCGGCGTGGTGGGCAGTATTGGTAAGACTTCGACCAAACTCGTCATTGCCCAAGTTTTGGCATCTGATAAAAGAGTAAGATATCAAGAAGGAAATTATAATGACATCGTGAGTGTGCCTCTCGTATTTTTCGGCCAAAAAATGCCGTCACTTTGGAATGTTTTTGAGTGGCTAGCAGTTTTTGTTAAAAATGAAATCAAAATCTATTTAAAATATCCACATGAAATTGTAGTGGTGGAACTTGGTACCGACGCACCCGGACAGATAGCAGAGTTTCGGAAATATTTGCATCTAGATATTGCGGTCATCACCGCTGTTTCTCCAGAGCACATGGAATTTTTTGAAAATATAAAAAATGTAGCTGAAGAGGAATGGTCAGTGAGATTTTTTAGTGATGAAGTTTTCGTCAACAGAGATTTATGTAGGATTTTGCCTGAAGGTTTTGATCATGGAAAAATAATATTTTATGGCAAAGAATTTGATGCGATTTATAAATATGAAGCTGTTTCGCCAGTGCAATTGTATTCGGTCAATATTGCAGTTTTGCTTGCCAAAAAGTTTAAAATATCAGATGAAAAAATTATAAAAGCTTTGAGTGAAATAAAAAGTTTTTCCGGCCGATTAAATAAGCTTTCTGGTATCAAAAATTCTGTGATTATAGATGATACTTATAATGCCAGTCCCGATGCGGTGAAAATGGCTCTTGATACTCTTTATTCTTTTGAAAAATCACAGAGAATCGCTATTTTGGGGATGATGAATGAGTTGGGGGAAACATCGGAAATGGAGCACAAAAAAATAGGTAAATATTGTGATCCGAAACTTTTGGATTTGGTGGTGACTATAGGTAAAGATGCTAATGCATTTTTGGCACCGATAGCTCGTGAAAAAGGTTGCAATGTTTATGAAGCTAAAAACTCGGTAGATGCTGGAGAATTTGTCGCAAAAAGAATTAAAAAAGGCGCAGTTATTTTAGCTAAAGGTTCTCAAAATGGGGTATTTGCTGAAGAGTCTTTGAAACCCTTACTTGCCGATAAATCCGATATATCAAAGCTCGTTCGTCAAGATGAGTATTGGATGGATAAAAAACGATTGACTTTCAGCTAGAATCGAATACAATACATCTTCCTATTTAATTCAATTTAATAACAAGAAAATGAACGAAAAAGAATATTTAACAAAAGAAAAGTACAAAACCCTTTCCGAAGAACTTGAATACTTGAAAAAAACTAAACGTAGAGAAGTGGCGGAACAATTGGAGTATGCCAAGTCTTTAGGTGACCTTTCTGAAAATGCCGAATACCACGAAGCACGTGATATACAAGGGGTGGTGGAAGATAGAATTAATAAACTGGAAGCTGTTCTCAAAAACGCTACCATAATTTCATCACACGGTACTGATGTTGTCGCTGTCGGCTCTGTCGTGACGGTATCTAAAAATGGAGATAAGAGTGAAAAAATTTACACTATAGTTGGAGGTGAAGAATCAGATCTCGCTACCGGCAAAATTTCTGTGCATTCACCGTTTGGTGAATCTATTATGGGCAAAAAGAAAGGAGACCATTTTTCTTACAATGCACCGTCTGGCTCTATCACTTACAAAATAATTGAGATAAAATAGAAGCATGGCTTCTTTGGAAGAAATTTATACAGCTAAGTCAAAAAAACTCAACGCTCTTAAAGAAGCTGGAGTTGACCCTTATCCTGCTAAAACAGAAAGGGATTTTGAGATTGGAAAATTGATACAAGAATTTGAAAATCTGCAAGAAGAAAAAAAGACGGTGACTATCGCTGGTCGAGTGATGGCTTTGCGTACCCAAGGAGCTATCGCTTTTGTTGATCTTTTTGATGGGACAGGAAAGTTTCAAATATTTTTTAAAAAAGGTGAAAATATTTCTGAAAAAGATTTTGATTTATTTATAGAAACTGCAGATATCGGGGATTTCATAGAAGCAACGGGAACGCTTTTCGTAACCAAGAGAGAAGAGAAAACTCTGGAAGTTTCCAAATGGAAAATGCTTACTAAAAGTTTGAGACCTTTGCCAGAAAAGTGGCATGGTCTCACTGATATGGAAGAGCGTTATCGCAGACGTTATTTGGATTTATTAATGAATGAAGAACTCAGGGACCTTATCGTTAAAAAATCACAGTTTTGGGATGTTGCCAGAAACTTCATGAAAGAAAGAGACTTTTTGGAAGTGGAAACACCAACTTTGGAAATTACTACTGGAGGTGCGGAAGCCAAACCTTTCAAAACCCATCACAATGATTTTGATTTGGATATGTATTTGCGAATTTCTGTTGGTGAACTTTGGCAAAAGCGACTTATGGCTGGTGGATTTCCCAAAACTTTTGAAATTGGTCGAATATACAGGAACGAAGGCACGTCTCCGGAACATTTGCAGGAATTTACCAATTTGGAATTTTATTGGGGCTATGCTGATTATCGCGATGGTATGAAATTGGTCAAAGAAATGTATTTGGATATTGCCCAAAAAGTTTTTGGTAAAACTCAATTTGAAAATAATGGACATACTTTTGATTTAGCAGATGAATGGCAGGAAATTGATTACTCAAAAGAAATAGAAAAACAAACCGGTATCAATATTGAAACAGCGAACGAGATTGAGATGAAAGCAAAATGTAGTGAACTCAAAATCACATACCAAGGAGAAAACAGGGAACGGCTCATAGATACTTTATGGAAATATTGCAGGAAAAATATTTCAGGTCCGGCTTTCCTTATTAATCATCCAATTATCGTTGCACCACTGGCTAAAAGAATTCCGGGTAAAAATATTGCTCAAGAATTTCAGCCAATTATTGCTGGCAGTGAAGTAGGTAGAGGTTATTCGGAGCTTAATGACCCTAGTGATCAAAGAGAGCGATTTGAAATTCAAGGTAGACTCATGGAAGCCGGTGATGAAGAAGCGATGATGCCTGATTTGGAATTTGTAGAAATGTTGGAGTATGGTATGCCACCAACTTGTGGTTTTGGATTTGGTGAAAGACTCTTTGCTATCCTTGCTGGCAAACCTTTGCGTGAACTTCAAACTTTCCCTCTTATGAGACCCAAAGATTAAAAAATAAAGAACTTGCCCACACACTATTTTAAAATAGTGTGTGGGCTTGTTTTTTTTCTTCTAATGTGGTAGGAAGTAATAGGATTTTGTACGTTGACAATTAAATAGTAAGTCAACGTAATGTAAAAATTACAACAATCTAATTTCTTGAAAGGCAGGTAAAAATATGCGAAAAATGGGGATTTTCCTTGTTTTTTTGGTAATTTTGGCGTTTAGTGGTGTGATTTTGGCTAATGAACCACCAGAGGTAGTTCCTTCGGTGCCAGATCCATTACCTTTACGTAAGACTCATGTTGAAGGTAGTGGGCAGGGGATTGCATTATTTGAACATGGTACCGATGTTACCGGTGGTTTCAGTGTTGGCAACAACTCTGGGGCATACAACGGCGATGGATCTTGTGACCCACTCGGACAACTTAATCTACTTGATTTTTCAAGTGGAGCTAGTAATCTAGGTGAAAAAAATGCCGATAGTTTTTCCAGTGTTTTTACTGATGCTAGAGTGAAAACTGTTGGTACATCAAATTCCGAAGGAAATATTCAAGCGTCTTTTAGACAGGCGAATTGGGCGGAGGTTGGCAATTCAGATGAAAATAATTTTTCGTTTGCTGGTAACAACACTGGCGGTGCGTTAGATATTTCACAGGAAAATCCCGAAGGGGACGTAGACCTGTGTGGTATCGGTGGGGCTGGTGGTAATTCCAATGTCTCAATGACGGAAACAGCAACATCTAAAGAGGCTTACTCTCAAACATCTGGCGGTTCATTCGCTGAGACAAGTCCTGGTGACGGGACGCGTCTTGTTGATGGAAGCGGTGGAGTCAGTTTGGCGAGAGAGCTTGGCCAATCAAGTGATCCTGTTTACGCTTATGGTGGAGCAACTGGTTTATCTAATTATTCGGTTATAACCAATAATCCAACAGGAGCTGCAGGAACGGTCAACTTGACCGGTAATGTTGTATTAACACATGAGGGCAATTCGGTTACTTCAACTGTAAACCAGAGGTCTGGTGCCACAATAATTCCTTGTGGTGGAGATTCTTGTCCTCATTAACGTAACATGAAAATTTTGAGGAGTCCCCGAATTTATTTCGGGGACATTCCTCTCGAAAGGAGAAACAAAGTGATTATGAAAAAAGGTATCATTTTGTACTTTTTGTTTTTAACAACTTGTTGGTCGTTATTTGCTCAAGAAAGCAATCCGGCCAACAACGCCGATTCTGAATCAAATGCTGTAATCATTTTTAATGATAACAGCAAAAATACTTCTTTACCCGATCTTATTGGTGCGACACCTGGTGTTGCAGGAAGTTTATTACCTAATTATTTCTATGAAAAAGGGGAATGGAAAATTTATTTTCCAGCTGTCTCCAATTTACAAGAAATGACTCGGGAACAAATTGGTAATATGATTGGGAGGCCTGTGAAAGTCAACAAAAAGGCCAAGATGTTATCCAATAATATGAGAAAAAAGGTTAAGGGGACAATTTACAAAAAAGGTAATTGTACTCAAAAACCTTTGTCTATCCATTTAACCAACTATCCTATAAAAATGCATACTGAGCCTGGAGATGAAATTTGGGCTACTGTGATGATAGAGGGTGAACATGGTTGGCCAAGAGAAAAATATCTAGCTATGGCTGATGCCTGGAGTTATGATGAAAATATCTGTTCTAATAGAGCATCGGTCATTACGATGGATTTGGCTGAAGGTGTCACCAGGGGCCGTTCAATCGGTTTTGGTGGTGCTGGGGCTACTCCAATAGATACTAGTGGCACTGCTGCTGCTGTTGGTGGATTTATTGGCACAAACAGAGGTAGAAGAGAAGTTAAACCGGTTTTTGAAGTAGCTTTCTTAAACGAGGGTCCCTTTTTAGCTACGGTCAAAAAAGACGACGATAATGGAGATGGATCTAAAAAGAATGTTTTAATTCCACCACTATCTTTATCGGAAAATCCAACGATGAGTTATTTGAAAAAGATGGCAGAAGACATGGCTGATATTGCAAAAAATCTCAGTATGCCACCAGTCATCAACATCAATAACGTACCGGCAACGAATTTACCTCCTTTGTCTCCACCAGCTTTGCAACAAGCAGTGCAAATATCTGGTGATGACAAGCAATGTTCTGGTCTACCTCCGTTTGAAATATTATTTGATTTTAACAAATCAGATGTAAAAACGGAGTACTTATCAGACATAAGACGATTTTCTGAGTGGCAAAAGAGTCACAAAGGTTGTCGTCTGCAAGTTGAAGGTCATACCTGTTCCGTTGGCTCTATAAGTTATAATGCCAATTTGGCTCGCAACAGAGCAAAATCGGTTTATGATTTGTTTGTGGCTGATGGTGTCACATTGGAACAATTTGTCTCTTTAAGTAAGGACAAAGCGACCAGTGAACGTAATCCAAAAGATCGCCGGGTGATCGTCCGAATTATCGGCAATACATCCGGAAAATAGTATGAACAAAAAAAACAATTTGGCGGGCCTCATATGAGGTCCGCCAGAAATTCCAGCTCGGATGAGCGGAATTCAAAGCCCGAATGGGCAAAAAGGAGAAGAGATGAAAAAGGCATTTTTGTTTTTATTTGTGGTAATGTTTGTTTTGATTAATGTTGTTATTGCCGGTGAAGCCGAGATCAAAGGCTACGAGCCCGGAAAATATTCAGCTTTAAAAAGCGATATTGCCAAACAGCTTTCGCAAAAAATTATCAGACCTCTACGAGAGGAATTTTCTCGGATCAAAGATGGTCAGATAGAAATTACAGTTGTGGGTTTTGCCGATAAAACTGGGATTTCAGCGGAAAATGAAAACCTTAGCAAAAACAGAGCAGAAGAAGTTTCATCTGTTTTATCCGAAGAATTCCCGACTGCACACATCATCAAAAAAACTGGTGGTGATGAAGCAGATATTCGGATGGTGGTAGTAGAGTGGACAGTAAAACTTCCACTCCAAAATGGACAAATTCAAAAAAACTCGGCAGAGACGAAAAAACTATTTTCATCTCTATTTGCCAGATTTGTTGGTATAGCGATAGCTATAATCTTAATATGGATTGTTGTGTTTGTTTCCAGACCGAAGAAATCTAAAAAATCTGTCGTTCTGGATAAAGATCAACCTTCCGCTTTCAAAGAAGTGGTAAAGTTGGTGGAAGTGTCTTGTGGAGAAGAGCTGTATTCCATACCTGTGACTCTAAAAGCAGATGGAAAATGGCACTCAGCCATTCCGGATATGAGTGATCCAGACAAGTATTTATTCGGGGAAAGTCTCGGAGATCTGGTTAATATGCTGAGGCGCTGTTCGAAGGATAAAAGAAGATTCTTTTATGGTCCAAAATTCGAAAATTTTGCCAAAAAAGGAATCATAAAAAAATGGAAAATAGAAAAGGAGTGAATCATGATAACTGATAGGATTTGGAAGTATATGTTTTTTTGTTTGACAATCATTATCTTAGCCGGTTGTGCGTTTTTATTTTCGGACAATCGTACTACCGATCAGAAAATTGTTAATCCGAAAATCAAAATTGATATCCAACAAAAGGCCAAGGTCGAATCCAAAGAAGACTTTTTGGTAAAAAAGATTAATTTGGCGACGGTTGGCAAAGGTGAAGGCATAGAACATGCTTTCATCCGGCAGCTTATTGCCAATCCTGCACAGTTTGGATTTGAAGGATATGTTAGTAATACTGTCTTGGTAAAAAAATGGGCACAAAAAGAGGCCCACAAGATTGCCATCTGCGCCGGTTTCTTTGATTGGAAGTTTGGTGGCGAAATCAGGGTAAGAAAATCTGATACAGTGGCGTATGTTCTTTCTAGAAATACTTCCGGTATTTCTGTTGAAGAGTTTGTGAAAGGTGATAATGGTTTTTCTCAGTATGCACAGGACATACAAGAAATCACAGACTCTTATACACAAGCTAAATTTCTTGCTCATGAGGACGAGGCTGGAAATTTTGTAGCTTCATCGTCTTATGAGTACTTTCAGCTGCCGATAACGCAGCAATAGAAATTTGTTCTTTCGCGTTTTATTGATTATCAATCTTTGTTAATTTAAAAATGTAATTTTTGTTTTTTAGACGGTTGCTCGTATGAGTGCCGAAAAAAGGAGTCCGTATGGATTCTTGTTCAAATGTCCGAATGGATTTTGAACCGCTCGTATGAGCGTCTGGAAAACTTAAAAAGCTTTTGAAAATTAGCAAAAGATTTGTCTAGTTGCAGGAAGCGCAACAAAGGGGGCAGGATTTCCAAATCCGCCCCTTTTTTAGTGCCTAAATTTATAGATAAAATCGACTTATGCACTTATCCACAGTAACAAAGTGGTATACAAAGATATCATAGTGGTATAAAATGGTTTCAAGTGGGAAAAAGTGGGGCTTATTTTTAGGGAGCGGAGCGACCATAAAAATAGCCTGCAAAATTAATTGAAAATTAATTTTGTGCAGAGGTTCAATATTATTCGCTTCGATTAAGACTTGCTCACATGCTCATAGGAGAATACACGCATACTATAGACGACAAGAACAGAGTTTCTCTGCCGTCTAAGTTTCGTTCTCTCATGGGCAAGAAGATTGTGATAACGCCGGGTTTGGATCAGTGTCTGTTTGCTTTCACTGTAAAGGAGTGGGAAAAGATTGCTGGCAGGCTTAGTGAAAATGCTTCGATGCTTTCTGCTGACATGCGTAGCTTCACCAGATATATGTTTGGCGGAGCCAGTGAAGTAGAAGTAGATAATATCGGACGAGTTTTGGTTCCGGATTTCCTAAGGGAGCGTGCCAACCTCAAAACCAAAGTGGTTTTGATTGGAGTACAAAACCGAGTGGAAATATGGAACGAAAAATCGTGGACCGATTATAAGAGACAAGTGGAGAAACAAGCCGATGGCTTGGCCGAAAAATTATCAGGCCTAGGCATAATGTAAAGCCACATTTATGGCTCACGAAAGTGTTCTTTTAAAAGAAGTAATAGAAGGTCTTTCATTCCAAGATGGAGACATATATCTGGATGCTACTGTTGGTAGTGGCGGACATATGGAAGCTGTTTGGAAAAAAATGAAAGAAAGGGTGACTCTTTGCGGTATTGACGCAGACGAAACTTCTATCTCAATAGCCAGAGAAAAATTGGATCTATCAGGCGCTAAACCGAAACTTTCCGTACTTAATTTCAGAAATATTGATAAAGCACCGGAAATATTCGGAATTTCTGCCCCGACAAAAATACTTTTTGATCTTGGTTGGAGCAGAGATCAGTTTGATGAAGGAGGCAGGGGTTTTAGTTTTCAAAAAGACGAACCGCTGGTCATGACTTTCAAAGATAATCCCGACGAAGACGACACTACCGCTTATGATGTGGTGAACGAATGGAGTGAAGAAAATCTGGCCGATGTGATATTTGGTTACGGTGAAGAGAAGTATGCCAGAAGAATTGCCAAAGCCATAGTGAAGGAAAGAGCTTTGAGACCGATAAAGACTTCAAAAGTGCTGGCCGAAATCGTGAAAGCTTCCGTCCCTGTATTTTACCGATTTGGCAGGATTCATCCCGCTACCAAGACTTTCCAAGCCATCCGGATAGCAGTCAACGATGAACTGAAGGCTTTGGAGGAAGGGGTAAGGAAAGGGTTTGGAATTTTGGATAAAGAAGGGTTACTCGCAGTGATTTCCTTTCATAGTTTGGAAGACAGGATAGTTAAGAGATTTTTTAAGACACTTGTCTCTGAAGAAAAGGCGCAACTTATCAATAAAAAACCCATTATCGCAAGTGAAGAAGAATTAAATATCAATCCAAGGGCCAGAAGCGCAAAATTAAGAATCATTCAAAAAATTTCAGAATAAAAGCAAAAATATGATTAATATAATAAAACAAAAAGCTGAAGTGATGGTGATGCATAGAGCCACCAAATATGCTCTCATATTCTTTATTTTTGCTGCCACTATATTTTATATGTATTTCGTCAATCTCACTGTCCGCACTTTGACTGTGCTTGAAAGAACTAAAGATCAGATGCAATCTTTAAGTGTTTTGGTTAGTGAAATGGAATCAAAGCGTCTGAGTATTGAAAACAGTGTTAGTACCGAAAAAGCCCTTAATGCTGGTTTTGTGGAAGTAAACAATCCTATATTTATAATGAGAAATCAAAGTGGAGTTACACTTTCTCTCAAAACAGATTAAAATATAGAAATGATTGGGAGGATTCGATTTTTATCCGTTATCATAATTCTGGTAGCGCTCACGATGTGTGTGCGCTTATATTTCGTGCAAATAGTATATGGAAATTATTTCGTCTCTCAAGCTGAAAGGCAAAATATAAATGATAATACTATTTCATATAACCGAGGAGAGATTTATTTTCAAAATCAAGCCGGGGAAGAAATACCAGCTGCCATTTCGAGGACTGGTTTTACCGTAGCTATAAATCCGCAGATTATGAAAGACCCAGAAGAGGTTTACAAAAGTCTAAGTACAATTTTGGCTTTGGATAGAGCTGAGTTTATGGCTAAAGCCGAGAAAAAAAATCATGTCTATGATGAAATTGTCCAACATTTAAATTCGGAAACAGCTGACAAAATAAAAGCTCTCAATCTTTATGGTGTCACTATGTCTACTGATAAATGGCGTTTTTATCCGGGGAATTCTTTAGCTTCAAATGTTATCGGTTTCGTGGGGTTCAATGGCGATCAGTTGGCTGGCCGTTATGGTCTTGAGAGATATTATGAAGATGTTCTCAAAATAGATCCTTCCAAAGCTTACAACAATTTTTTTGCCGAGTTTTTTTCAAATGTTAAAGAAACTTTAAGTGATTTTCCTCAACAAGAAGGTAATATTATTACTACCATTGAACCTTCAGTACAGCTTTTTATCGAAAATGAATTAAAAGATACTCGAGACAAATGGGGAAGCAACGAAGCCGGTGGAATTATCATAGACCCAATGAGTGGAGAAATAGTCGCCATGGCTTGGTCTCCATCTTTTGATTTAAATAATTTCAAAGAGAGTGATGTTAGTCTTTTTGGTAATCCAATAGTTGAAGGCAGATACGAAATGGGTTCAATTGTGAAAGCTTTGACTATGTCTATCGGTCTTGATACAGGTAGCGTCACTGCCAAATCAACTTATTATGATACCGGCTGTACTACTCTCAATAGCAAGAAAATTTGTAATTATGATGGTGTCGCCAGAGGTACCATACCAATGCAACAAGTCTTGAATCAATCGCTCAATGTTGGTTCGGCTCATGTAGCACTCACCGTCGGTAAAACAAAATTTGCCGAATATATGAAAAATTTTGGCGTGGGTACGGAGACAGGCATTGATTTGCCAAATGAAGGCTTGGGCTTAATAAGCAACTTGGATACTGGTAGGGATATTGAAACGGCTACAGCCGCTTATGGTCAAGGTGTGGCTTTCACCCCCATTGCCACTGTGCGGGCGCTTTCTGCTCTAGCCAATGGCGGTGTTCTTATCACTCCTCACATAGTTAAAAAAATAGAATATCAAAATGGCTTGACCAAAAAAATGTCTTTTGCTCCTGGTAAGCAAGTTATCAAACCGGAAACTTCAGTAGAAATAACGAGAATGCTCATCAATGTGGTTGACGTGGCTCTGCGCGGTGGCACTGCCAAAATTCCCGGTTATTCGGTGGCCGCTAAGACCGGCACCGCCCAAATGACTGACGAAGGTCGGCCGGGTTATGTGGAAGGGAAGTACTTACACTCTTTCTTTGGATATTTTCCAGCTTACAATCCAAAATATTTGGTTTTTCTTTTTCATACTTATCCTAAGGAAGTTAAATATGCTTCCGAAACTTTGACTGATCCATTCCTCAACATCACCAAATTCCTTATCAACTATTACCAAATCCCGCCTGATAGGCCGGAAGATGTGACTGTAAAAACTCAATAAATTGTGCTATATTTTTGCGGTAATGGCCCTATCGTCTAACGGTTAGGACATTGCCTTCTCAAGGCAAGAATCAGAGTTCGATTCTCTGTAGGGTCACAGCAAAATTTGATTACTTTCTATTAACTTATGTTATAGTCAGGATAGAAGAAAGCGAGGCGTGTATGGCTGGTCAAGGAGCTGTTTCTAATCTTGAAAACAAAAAGGATGAGTGGGTACTTTTTCGTCTCACAGATGTTGGGATTATCTACTGTAAGGAAAATTCTTTTCCTGAAGACGCTGTTGATTACAGGATTAACGGCAAGCCAATCGTTGAAGAAGTGTCTCACCGATCAGTTTGGTCAGATGCTTTAAGAGCCAAACATTGTCTTTCCATAGAAGAGCGGAGCAGGACTATTATTCAGCTTCGTTAATTTCCAAAATAAAATCGTCTGAAACAAGCGGAAAGAAAAACCGCCTGCACTTCAGACGGTTTTTCTTTTTCTAAATGTAGCAATAAGTGGATTGTACTATTTTATACATTTTTATTTTGATATAATGAAAGGATGGAATACAAATTTGCGACACCAGAGTCTCCATTTAAAAATCCTGAAGATGAATTAACTCACTTGCGTAAACTCATTGCCGAAAAAGAAAAAAATTTAGAGGATATTGGTTTGAAAAAAGAATCTTTAACTGTCGCCAAAGAAACATTGGCCGAATACAAAGTCGCGTCAGCTTCTACCACTCTCCATCCAGAATACGAGATAAAAAGCGAGGATATAGAAAAGATAATACTCAAAATTGCTCCCGAAGAACACGACAAACAAATGAGTGAATTGGTAAAACTAGCCAAAGAGAAAGGCATCAAAAATGCGCTTTCGGTGATAGAAAAGATGCAAAATTTCCATGTTACCGACGATTTTCACCGGTTTATGTCCGAATATTTGAAAGAAGGTTTTACTATACCCGGTCTAGATATGAAAGAAAAACTTTCCAAAGGTCTTGATATGGCGCTTTATGAAATTTTGATATCCGATGAATCTGGCAACAATGAAGTCAAACCAAGTCTGAGTGAAATAATTTCCAGTATGGAACAGTTTTATGCGGGTATGCTTTCTATAAGTGATCCAAACAAACCAGCAGAAAGTTGGATATCGCTTGAAATCGCGGATCCAAATTTTTCTCAAGAAGTAGTTTTTTATGTAGCGGTGCCTACTGCCAAGAAAAATCTTTTTGAGAAGCACATTCTCTCTGTATTTCACAATGCCAAAATTTCCGAGAAGCCCGATGATTATAATATTTTCAACGAAACCGGATATACCGCTGGTAGTTACGCTTCTTTCACTAAAAAACCGATATTTCCGATAAAGACTTACGACAATTTTGTCCACGATCCGCTCAATGCTATCCTTTCTTCATTTTCCAAAGTGAATAGAGATGGTGAAGGCGCAGCTATCCAACTCATTTGGTCTCCGGTGGGAGATAAATATTTAAAAAGATACAAAACAGCGCTTGAAAGTATCAAGAAAGGTACACCAATCAAAGAGGCTACTGATATTCCTGACAGTTTGGGTGGGGAAGTCATTCACACTTTCAAAGATATTTTTTCATCTTCAAAAAAGAAAGATGAAGAAAAAGAAAAAGATAAAAAACCAGAACCGATAGATGAGAAAGCAGTAGAAGAGATAAACAACAAAATCAGCTCACCAATCGTAAAGTGCAATCTGCGCATATTAGCTTCTTCTAAAACCAAAGCTGAAGCCGAAGAAATATTGAGTAATATCAAATCTAGTTTCAACCAATTTGAAAATACTTTCGGCAACTCTTTGAAATGGGTAGATACCGAAAAAAGCGATTTGCGTAATTTAGTAAAAAATTTCAGTTTTCGTATTTTTGATGAAGATACCGCTTTGACGATGAATCTGAAAGAAGTGACTACTTTGATACATTTTCATACTAGCGCTTTAAGTTCTTCTGATAGCTTGAAACAAACCCGAAGCGCCACTGCGCCGGCCCCACTTGATATCGCTAAAGAAGGTTTGCTTCTTGGTATAAATAAACATCGTAATGCTCAAACCGAAATAAAAATGACTGATGATGACCGCTTGCGCCACTTTTATTGCATCGGCCAGACTGGTACCGGTAAGTCTACTTTGCTCAAAGAGATGATTGTTCAAGATATGAAAATGGGCAATGGAGTTTGTATGATTGATCCGCATGGTAACGATGTGCAAGATGTCTTGGCCAATGTGCCACCTGAGAGATATGACGATTTAATTTATTTTGACCCAGGTTACACTGCACGGCCTATGGCTCTCAATATGCTTGAGTATGATGAAAATTTACCGGAGCAAAAGACTTTCGTAGTCAATGAACTTTTTAGTATTTTCCGCAAACTTTATGGTAACGTGCCTGAATCAATGGGTCCGGCCTTTGAACAATATTTCCGCAATTCTGCGCTTCTGGTGATGGATGATCCGGCATCGGGTAATACTCTGGTAGATATGTCTCGGGTGCTTTCCAATAAAGCTTACCGTGATCTCAAAATTTCCAGATGCAAAAATCCTCTAGTTAAACAATTTTGGGTTAATGCCGAAAAGACGACCGGTGAACAGGGACTTGCCAATTATGTTCAATATGTCACCAATAAGTTCGATGTCTTTCTAGCCAATGACATCATGCGTCCGGTAGTCGCTCAAGAAAAATCCAGTTTTAACTTCCGCGATATTATGGATAACAAAAAAATTCTGCTGGTCAATCTTTCAAAAGGTAGGTTGGGAGATATTAACGCCAATCTTATTGGGCTCATATTGGTTGGTAAAATACTTATGGCTGCTCTCTCGCGCGCAGATTCGTTTGGCACGTCGGGACAGTTGCCACCGTTTTATTTATACATAGACGAGTTTCAAAATATCACTACCGATTCTATCGCGACTATTTTGTCCGAAGCTAGAAAATACAAACTCTCTCTCAATATTGCTCATCAATTTATCGCTCAAATTGAAGAAAATATCCGTGATGCCGTCTTCGGTAATGTCGGTTCGATGTGTGCTTTCAGAGTTGGCGCTGAAGATGCGGAAATATTAGAGAAACAATTTGGCCCAACTTTCAGCCAAAGTGATTTGATGAATATAGACAACCGCAACGCTTACCTCAGGCTTTTGGTGAACGGTAAACCGGCCAAAGCTTTCAATATAGAAGTACCTCCACCACCGATAGGGGATAACACACAAATTGAAAAACTTAAAGAAATGTCTTACCTCAAATTTGGAAAACCTCGTGAAGAAGTGGAAAAACTGATTTTAGAAAAATACAAAATATAAAAAAATACGCTCGAGATGTTGCCAGTCATCTCGAGCGTCTTCCACTAGGGAAAGGAGAACCTAGCGGGGTGGAAAATCAATCTCATTACCTTGTCTAAGCTTCTCGCGAACCCCCTCAAGGTAGAGAGAGCTTTTGAATCTTGCAAGTTCATCTTCTTGTTCTCTTTGAACTTGCCTTTTGGCTCGTTTGGCTCTGCCAGACATTATTCCGCCTCTCCTGGCGTATTCACGGAGCATTTCTTTATCTCCGTTTAATATTGCTTCCTGCACTTTTGCAGGGATTTCTTTTCGGGCCATAAGGCCTCCTTTCTTGTATCCTAATTTCTATTATACCATATACACATTTTCTGTCAACTACTTATGTGGATAACCTGAGTTTGGTTTTATTGCCATAAATAATTGTTCGTTGTAAAATATAGGTAGGTCTTATTATCAGTTATTAACTAATTTAAATATTATGGATTTGCAAAGTTTTTATGCAGGCCCAGTTTCAGGAGGATTTATAGCTGCGACTGGCGTATTTCTCATGATCTTGGTCTTGTGGACATTAGTTTGGAAAGGTATGGCTCTTTGGAAAGCCGCAGAAGAAAAGAATAAAGTTTGGTTTGTGGTTTTGCTTTTAGTCAACACAGTTGGTATTTTGGATATTCTTTATATCTACGTTTTCAGTAAAAAGAAATCAGCTTCTGTTGTTGAAGCTCCAAAAATGTAATTAAATTCTGTTATTCTTCCCAAAAACCACCTTGTGTTTGCAGGGTGGTTTTTATTTGACACGAAAATAGTATGTGTTATAATGGTAGTAGACTGATTTTTGAGTCTAAGGACAAAAAACAAATTGATTCTGTAATTCTTTAAAAAATAAGGAGAGATTATGGAGATTATTTTTGCACTGTTGGCGTTGGCTGTCTTTGTCGTCATTTGGCAGATGTCTTTGTTTGTACGTGTCAGGAGGTTGAAATCTACTATGCCCCGCGTATCAACAGAGTATATGCGGTATGAGGAGTCGATGCGGGATGCAGATAGATCGCATTACCTTTTAGATTCAGATGAAAATATTGCTAATCGTCAAGAAGTTAGAGCTCTTATTCTTGCTTCAATGGTTGATCTTGAAAAAGGTGGTTCTGATCGTTTTGATGATTATGACGACTATTTTGATGATGATTTGGAAACTAAACCCAAATCTACACCACAATCGAATAAAATAGACGCCTTTATCCCGTCTCTTATGAAAAAGGTTCGGGTGGAAATTGTTGGAGTGTGTCCTGCAGGAAAGACTGTGAAAGTACTTCCCGTTGAGAAGCCTCCCAAAGGTCACATGCGTAAAAAGTACAATTTGGCACTGAACAGTATTTCTGCGGAGGCCATCAGTTAATGCAAGATCAAGATATTCCTGGTCACTTCCCCGCGTTTCCAATTTTTATAAAAGGGAACGCGGGGAGTTTTGTTTTTATAAAGTTTTAGGTTATATTTATCTCGTTAGGGCTCATAGTATAGCGGTAATACGCATCCATGGCATGGATGAGTTCGGGGTCCGACTCCCCGTGAGTCCACTGAATAGAAAACTTTTAAAATCCGATTTTTTTGAAGAGACTACCTAAAGGATTATGACCTTTTAGGGGAGGAATACCTTTTCCATTTTTATTAGAATTTTCGCTGTATCTAAGTCCGAGACGCACTGGTGCTTCTTTGATGAGTTTCAATATCAGGTCTTCATCATCGGTTATGGTGTATAAAGATAAATCTTTTTCTTCTATCATACTGTTTTCTAAAAGGCCTTTCTTGAATATTTCTTCAAGTGGAGTCCAAAAATCGCTACCTACCATTATTATCGGTGCTTTCGGTATTTTGCTGGTCTGGATTAATGTCAAAATCTCTGTGAATTCATCTAGAGTACCAAAACCGCCTGGAAAATAAATATAAGCTTCAGCGGAAAAAGCCAAACACACTTTTCGGCTGAAAAAATAATGGAAATCTTCTTTGTCGGTTAAATATTGGTTGTCGTGTTGTTCGTGAGGCAACTCTATGGTTAGCCCCAGTGAATTGCCACCAGCTTCAAAAGCGCCACGGTTGGCTGCTTCCATGATGCCTGGACCACCACCAGTCATAACCGAATAGTGAAGTTCGGTAACGATACGACTCGCCAGACTTCTAGCTTTTTGATAATAAAGGTCGCCTTCTTTAGTGCGGGCGGAACCAAAAAAAGTGACTGAGCGCGGATAATTTTTTACAAACTCAAATCCATTTCTAAATTCTTTGGATATGAGGCTGAGGCGCTTGTCGGCAGCCTCACTTATTTCGGACAGGGTCAGGGGTTTATTGTTTTCCATCCCGTTAGAAATTAAAAAGTTAATAATTTAACCCCGTGTAAATAAAAGGTTCTGATTTCTAACGGGATCCATATGTCCACATTTTAACGGTTTTAAATAATAAGGCAATATGATAAAGTGGGTTGAAAGTAAAAAGTTATCAAGTTTAAAAGTTAATAAAAAAATATGAAAAAGTTATCTACAAAGGAATGGATTGCTGTAGGAGCGGCTATCGTTTTCGTCGGCTACACTTTATTTGGTGCTAATATTATGAGTTTATTTCAAAGAAATACTATGGATGAAAATGCGCAAGCAGCTGCGGTCAATGCCGGAGATACTGCTCAAAACCCTGTTGAAAAAAATGTTGGTGGTGTGATTATAAAAGATATAACTGTCGGCACTGGAACTGAAGTTAAAAGTGGCCAGCTTGTTTCGGTTAATTATTTACTTTCTCTTGCTGATGGTACTGTCGTTCAAAATTCCAAAGATTTTGGTAAGCCTTTTGAGTTTACTCTCGGAGCCGGTCAAGTCATACCAGGTTGGGAAATGGGCTTTGCCGATATGAAAGTTGGTGGTGTCCGCACCATCACTATTCCTCCTGAGCTTGCTTATGGAGCAGAGCAAGCTGGACCAATACCTCCAAACTCTACTTTGATCTTCACCATCGAGCTTCTGAACGCTACAGAGGCACCCGCTCAGGCTGTTCAATAATGTTTAAAATTGAAAAAAAGCTCAAAAATTCTCTCGGCCGAGCAGGTGTTTTAAATACACCATACGGTGATATTTTGACCCCAGCTTTCGTCACGGTGGGTACCAAAGCTACGGTTAAATCGCTTTCATCTGAACAAGTTTCGGAGACTGGTTCGCAAATAGTTTTGGCCAACACTTATCATCTCTATTTGGAGCCGGGCGAAAAAATAATCAAAGAGGCGGGGGGCTTACATAAATTTATGAATTGGCAGGGGCCGACTATGACCGATTCGGGCGGTTTCCAAGCCTTTTCACTTGGTGTGGCTTTTGGCAACAATTTAAATAAATTTATTGTAAACGATGCTCCAACACCGGCTGAAATAGAAGAAGCTTATGATGATAGGAAAGTTAAAAAAGCTAAGATTACCGAAGATGGAGTTGAGTTTCAATCTATAATTGATGGCAGTACCCACTTTTTCACTCCCGAAAAGTCTATTCAGATTCAAAATGATATTGGCGCTGATATTATTTTTGCTTTTGACGAATGTACTTCACCCCATGCTTCCAAAGAATATTTGCGTGAAGCAATGGAACGCACCCATCGTTGGGCAAAACGATGTTTAGATTTTCATAAGAAAAAAGATCAGGCTTTGTTTGGTATTGTTCAAGGTGGGCGGCATGAAGATTTGAGGAGGGAAAGTGCTAAAGCCATTGCTGAAATGGGTTTTGAAGGTTTTGGTATTGGTGGTTCTTTCGTCAAAGAAGATATGGCTACGGCGGTCAAATGGGTTAACGAAATTTTGCCTGAAGAAAAACCTCGGCATCTTTTGGGAGTAGGCGAGCCGATTGATTTGATCTTGGGTGTGGAAAATGGTTGTGATACTTTTGATTGCGTATCACCTACACGTATTGGACGTAACGGTACTCTATTTACTCACACCGGCAAAGTACATATCGCAAATGCAAAATACAGAAATCTTTTAGAGCCGATTGAAGTGGGTTGCGGTTGTAATACTTGCCAAAATTACAGCGCCGCTTATGTCGCCCATCTTTTTCATGCTAAAGAAATGCTCGGATGCACTTTGGCTTCGGTTCATAATGTTTATTTTTTAAATAATTTAATGTCTAGAATAAGGGAATCAATTTTAAACAAAACATTTTTTGAATTTAAAGAAGAATTTTTAAGAAATTACAAATGATTTACAATTTGTATAAAAATCGTGGAGAAACGCCTTTGGAATGTATTCAAAGGTTTGCTAAAAATAATCCGGAACTAAAAGACGAAAAGATGACTTATATGGGCCGACTTGACCCTTTGGCCGAAGGTGTTTTGCTTATGGCTTCGGGCGAGGATGTGAAGAGGAAAGAAGAATTTTTGGGTTTGGATAAAGAGTATGATTTCATTTCTATTTTTGGTTTTGCTACTGATACTTATGATATTTTAGGCAAAATTGTCAGAGTGGAAAAATTGGAAGGGCTTTCAGAAACCGAACTTGGCAAAGTAGCTATTGTTTATGAAGGCGAAAGGGAACAAAAATATCCTTTTTATTCATCTAAGATGATTTCTTCTCGGGGAAGCTTCTCTCCAGAAAGTCCTCGGGTCTCCTCGCAAAGCTCGGCCAGACTTTCTTCCGAGAACTTCCCCTCGAAGAAAATAAACATTCACAAAGTTAAATTTCACAAACTGGACACTCTTTCCAGCAAAGAACTTTTCGGCAGACTTCTGATGGATATTTCCAAAGTACGGGGGGATTTCAGGCAAAATGAAATATTGATTTTGTGGAAAGAAATACTTTTTAAATGTCCTCAAAATAAAATTTTTTTGGGAAAATTTAGTGCTCATGTTTCCTCGGGCACTTACATCCGCAGTTTGGTGAACGATATGGGTAATACTTTAGGTTTGGGCGCTACCACACTTTCCATCAAGAGGACTCGAGTAGGGAATTACAAAATTGAAGATAGTATCAAGTAGTTTGTAATTTTGACTTTACTCAAAAAAAACGTATAATGAATTAAGAACTGCAAGCCAACAATTTTTGGGGGCGGAGATGATGTCAATTGAAACATTAGCTGCTTTTTCGTTTGTTTTTGCTGTACGTCAGCAATATGTTTATTTAAAAGAGAAAGCTTTCTACGCAGGGAAAAAAGCTAGATTACTGAATGCTTTTCTTGTTGGTCTGTCTCTTGCTGGCTGTGTTTTTTGGGTTGGTAAGAATTTAGTTTTAAACTAAAAATAAATGGGGCGCGAAAGAAATTTCGCTCCCCATTATTTTTTATATCATTTTAGATATTAGACCAAAACTTCTTCAATAATTTTTTTGACCAAAGCGCCGTCAGCGTTGCCACCGGTCTCTTTCATTACTGCTCCCATGAATTGTCCCATCTTTGTTTTATCAACTTCTCCCAATTCAGTTTTTTTCTTTAAAACTATTTCACGGATTTGCTCTTCACTCATCTGAGCGGGAAGAAATTCTTCCAAAATTTTGAGTTCTGCTTCCTCGTTTTTAACCAAGTCTTCTCTGTTGCCTTTTTTAAACTGCTCTATTGAGTCTTTTCTCTGTTTGACTAATCGGCGGATGACCGCGATAGCCTCAAAGTCTGAAAGTTTGTCTTGGGGCTTTCTTTTTAAATTCATCACTTCGCTTACAAAAGCCGCGACCATCCCTCGTAGTGTGATAAGTCTCACCTGATCCTTGGCTCGCATAGCTTCTGGTATTTGTTCCTGTATTTTCTCGTGCATAAAAATTAATTATTTAATTCTAAAGGTGTCATCTTTTTGATCAGTAAGTCTGTAAATTATTGTAGTCATATACAATATGATTGCTGTATAAAATATAATTGTCACAATCAATTCAATAGTCGTAATTGATAATCCAATGTCTGTATATAATCCATATTTATAATAAATAGTATCAACAGCAATAAAAGTGAGCAAAAAGGGAGCAGACAAAATATCAAGATAAAAATAATTGGCATAATCTAATTTTCCAATATCTATTAAGAAAAAAGAAATAATAGGTATAATAGTTAAACATAGGAAAATAATAAGAAAATTATTTTTGAGTTTTAGAAATTGCATAAATTAATAATATCATATTTTGTGTTATAATTGTCATATGCAAAACTTGGTTATTGTTATTTTAGCTTTGGGGCTTGTGGGGGCGATTTTTGCCTTGCTTCGCAAAAAGGAAAATAAAGCCGATGATACGGGTTTCAAACTTATCCTTCAGCAAATCAATGAACTTAACAGGACAGTGGACGCTAAGATTGGTGAAAATTCTAGACAGACTAATGAGACTATCAAAACTCAGCTTGGTGAATCAGCCAATTTGATTAGAGAAGTGACCAAGGGTTTGACTAAACTTGATGAGACTAATAAACAGGTAGTTTCTTTTGCTGACCAGCTTCAAAACTTACAAGACATTTTGAAAAATCCGAAACAGAGGGGGATTTTGGGTGAATATTATTTGGAAACTTTGCTTAAAAATGTTTTGGCGCCGGCTCAATTTCAAATGCAATATACTTTTGGGAATGGCGAGATTGTGGATGCCGTGGTTTTCGTCAAAGATAAAATTATCCCTATTGATTCCAAATTTTCCCTTGAAAATTACAATCGTATGACGGAGACTAAAGATCCTGCCGAAAAAGATAGGCTGGAAAAAGTTTTCATAAACGATTTGAAATTACGCATTACCGAGACTTCAAAATATATTCGTCCTGCCGAAAATACGATGGATTTCGCTTTTATGTTTATACCGCATGAGGCTATTTATTATGATTTGCTTATAAATAAAATCGGAGCAGTGGCTGAAGATACAGAAAATCTGATTCAAAGAGCGGCAGGTAAATATAAGGTGATCATTGTTTCCCCGACTTCATTCTTGGCATATCTTCAGACCGTCCTGCAAGGGCTTAAAGCGATGCAAATAGAAGAGACGGCCAAAGATATCATCAAGCGGGTAGGGGAGCTGGGTACACATCTCAAAAAATATGAAGAATTTCACAATAAACTGGGTAATTCTTTAGACACAGTGGTCAATCATTACAATGCGGGTAGTAAAGAATTCAAAAAAGTAGACAAAGATATAACACGTATCACCGGTAGTGCAGTTGGAATAGAAGCACCTTTGGTTGATAAGACAGAAGAAGAATAATTTGCAAAAAATAAGGAAATCCTGTAAAGTAGTACCTGTTATGGCAGAAACAAAAACAACAAAGAAAGTAGCTCCAAAGGCCCCTGCAAAGGCCAAAAAGGCTCCTAGCAAAGAGGCAAAACCTAAGGTGGTCAAAGATACCGTTTTAACTTCAAATGGCACTTTTGCTGTGATTGAGACTGGAGGTAAGCAATACCGAGTGGCTGTAGGAGACACCATAAAAATTGAAAAATTGAAAGAGGTCGCCTCCGCTAAAGCTACGGCGCCCAAAGAAGGCGATGCTGTGGTTTTTGATAAAGTTCTCTTGATTGACAATGGTACAGACAGCACCGATATCGGCACTCCTTACATTGCAGGAGCCAAAGTTTCCGGCAAATTGATTGAGATTGGCCGTAATGCCAAAGTGACTGTTATCAAATACAAACAAAAAAGCCGTTACTTCAAGAAAAACGGCCACCGCCAACCTTTCTTCAAAGTTCAGATTGAAAAGATAGGATAAATAAAATTTTAAAACTGCCTCGCATAATGTGAGGCAGTTTTTGTTTTAGTTAAAGAAGAAATCTTTGAAGCGGAAAAGAATGAGAAATATTATAACAAGATACCAAACTATCAAAATTTGGATGTGGTATTTGGAAACAAAATGAAAGAATGAATTAATAAGTTCTTGTTGTTTGATTTTTAAAGAAGGAAAAGTGAAGTGGTTTTCGCGGAAATTCCAAACAGTAGTATATAGGAACAGAGGCCAAGTGACGACCCAAGTTATCATGCAATAAATACAAAGAGAGCCGATGCGATAAACACTTTCAAAGAAAAACCACATTACGAAACCCATAGCGGCAACAGTGCCTAGGTTGACTAAGAGCCAGAGTGGTTTTTTGGCGCGTCCGCCGGAAAGGAGCATTATGCCGATCGCGAGTAGCATACCGAAAGCGACAATTCCGAGAAGGGAATTAGGGAAGCCGAAGATTTCACTTTGCCAATGAGTGGCAACATTGGTGCAACTAATGAATGGGTTTATGTTGCAAGGCAGGCTGACGTTTGGGTTTTTTATAAACTCAATAATATCGACTGTCAACACGAAAGAAGCCCAGAGGCCTATGGTACTGCCAACTATTAAAATGTAAGAAAATATTTTTTGTACGCTCATATTCTATTTCTCAAGGCATTTTTCAAAGTATCGCTATCAGTATACTCCAACTCACTACCCATAGAAAGTCCTTTTCCAAGGTGGGAAATTTTCACTTTATTTTTCTCCAAAGTCGGTTTCAAAAGTTTTTCTACATAGTCTGCTGTGTTTTCTCCTTCTGGGTTCCAATTAACACCCAAAATAATCTCTTTGAGATTATTTTTATTTTTTTCAATAAAATCTTTGAGATCTTTTACTCTTATTCTTTTTTCCGGTTCTTTTTCCAATATTGGTACTGAACCGCCGAGTACGAAGTAGATGCCTTTGAATCCCCCGTTTTTTTCTACCGATTCTAAATCAGCATCTCTTTGGACCAACATAAGTATTGAGTGGTCACGATTTTCGTCTGCGCAAATTTTGCATAAGTTTGTTTGTGTATTTTTTCTCTCTCCTCCTTCGCTAAAGCTTCGGCGGGACGACTGATAAAATCTTTTGCAATCTTCACACATCACTACGTCTTTTTTCAGGTCGGCGATATTTTGAGAAAGTTCTGAAAGGGTATTGTCCCCTCTAGTTAAAAGATAATAAACAAAACGACGAGCTTGTCTTGGACCAATGCCCGGAAAATTGGAAAATATTTGAATCAACTTCTCTATACTGTTCATAATCAGAATTCTCTAAATTCACTTTCTGCTCCGCTAAACTGGGCTTTTTCCAAAGGCAAGAAGCAGGCTTTTTTGTCGTTGAAGAATAAGTCAACTTTGCCGGTGGCGCCATTACGGTGTTTTTCAATCAAAATTTCAGCGATGTTAGTTTTCTCGGCTTCATCAGTGGTGCCTTTATTTTTATCTTCGCGGTGGATGAACATCACTACGTCGGCGTCCTGCTCTATAGAACCGGAATCTCTAAGGTCTGATAGTTTGGGTTTGCCACCACGTTGCTCCACGGCGCGGGAAAGCTGGGAGAGAGCGAGCACAGGTACTTCAAGTTCCCTAGCCAAATTTTTGAGCGATCTGGAAATTTCGGTTACTTGGTTGACCATAGAGTCATAATTTTTGGTAGTCATGATAAGTTGTAAATAATCAACTACGATGAGTCCCAAACCTTTTTCATTTTTAAGTCTTCTAGCCACTGAACGCATTTTCAAAATATTATTACCAGGTTGGTCATCTATGAAAATCGGCGCTTTGGAGAGAGTATCTAGAGATTGGCGGATAGCTGAAAAATCATCTTCCCTGATGCCTTTGCCGGTGCGGAGTTTCCAGGCATCCACGTTTGATTGGCTCGCTAACATACGGTCTACGAGTTGCTGAGAGCTCATTTCCAGCGAGAAAATGCCGACAGGGACGTTGTGATAAACGGCAGCTTGTCGGGCAATGTCGAGAGCGAGGGCGGTTTTACCAACTGAAGGACGAGCGGCCAAAATGATAAGGTCGGATTTTTGCAAACCAGAAAGTTTTTCATCAAGTTCTTTAAATCCTGTCGGTACTCCACGCAAACCGTCTCCGGAATTGTGCAGTTTATCAAGCCTTTCCCATGCTTCATCCAACTCCCCTTTGAGTTCTACAAATTTATGAATACTTGAAATATTGGTGACGTCATAAATTCTTTTTTGAGCTTGGTCCAAAAGTTCTTCTAATTCGGAAGCTTCATCATAACCGAGAGAGGAAATAAAATCTGCCGCTCCGATGAGGTTGCGGGCAATAAATTTCTTTTGGATTATTTGGGCATAATAAGTGGCGTTGGCGGCTGAAGGTACCGAGTTGACTAGTTCGCCGAGATAAGTGTTACCGCCAATTTCTTCTAGCATGTTTTTTTCTTTGAGACGGGCCGAGACGGTGAGCATATCAGTAGGGTTTCTTTTGGCAAAAAGATCCATCATGGTTTCAAAAATGATGCGATGTTTTTCGGAATAAAAAGAAGCGGGGGAGACTAGGTCTGTAATTTCAAACATCACTTCCGGTCGAAGCATCACCGAACCAAGGAGAGCTCTTTCGGCTTCGGTGTTGTTGGGCGGAATCCTCAAATAGTTTTTTTTGTTGTCTGACATGTTTCAATAATAACTAAAATCAAGCAACCTTCAAACTTCCAAAAAGGGATAAGGTGTGTTCAATAAGTGGAAAACAATTTTTGTGGTATAATGTTTGTAATTATGGCAACAGTTTATACAAATCAAAGTTCAAATGTCGCCAAAACCTATTTGCTTATGGGTTTATTTTTGGTTGTAATTGTGGGACTTGGTTATTTTATTTCGGCTTATTATGGCAATCCAGGGCTTCTTTACATCGCTATTATTTTTAGTGTCGTGATGAATATTGCAAGCTTTTGGTGGTCTGACAAAATAGTGCTTGCTATGTCAAAAGCCAAGCCAGCCAAAAGAGAAGAATATTTTGATCTATATACTGTGACCGAAAATCTTTCCATTACTGCCGGACTGCCGATGCCCAGAGTTTATGTGATTGATGACCCAGCACCCAACGCTTTCGCTACTGGTCGCAACAAAGAGCACGCGGTGGTTTGCACTACTACCGGACTTTTGCAAAAACTAGATAGACAAGAACTTGAAGGAGTGATTGCTCACGAACTTTCTCACATTGGTAATCGTGATATTTTACTTATGAGTGCGGTGGTGGTGCTCGTGGGTTTCGTTTCTATTATTTCTGATATGTTTTTGAGAGCTTCCTTTTTTGGTGGCAACCGAGATAATGACAGAGGTAGTGTTGGTAATGTTTTAGCAATCATTGGGATTATTTTTATCGTGCTCTCACCTATCATCGCGACTCTTATCAAAATGGCTATTTCCCGCAGGAGAGAATATTTAGCAGATAGCTCAGGAGTACTCCTCACTCGTTATCCGGAAGGTTTAGCCAAAGCCCTTGAAAAAATCTCTAGCTACAATATGCCGATGAAAGTGGCTAGCAACGCTACGGCTCATCTTTTTATTTCTAACCCTATGCCGGTCAAAAAAAATATTTCTGGTGAATCTATTTCCAATTTGTTTAACACTCACCCACCAATTGCCGAACGCATCAAACTTTTGCGTGAAATGATATAAAATAAAAATATGAACGAAGAAGAAAACAAAGAAACTTTACTCTCACGCATAGCCGAGCTCGAAGAGCAGGTTCATGATCTTGAAAAAGATCTCGTCCATGATCATCTTACAGGACTAAAAACCAGAGTCTTTTTTGAAGAAGAATCAAAAATTTATTTGAGTATGATGAACAGTATAATTTCTAGCAATAGAAAAGAGTGGTTTGGTTTTAAACATCTTTCTTTTTTGTTTATAGATATAGATCATTTCAAAAAAATAAATGACACATATGGTCATGATACCGGTGATTTGGTTTTAAAAAAGGTGGCTGAAACGATAAAACGTAGCGTTAGGACAGGTGATACGGTAGCTCGTTGGGGCGGAGAAGAAATAGCTTCTTCTCTTTTGGGTGCTGATTTAAATGATGCTAAAGCTAAAGCTGAAAAAGTAAGAAAAAATATAGAGAAGCTTGAGTTTAATCAAGCCTCTGATATCAAGGTTACGGTAAGTATCGGAGTAGTTTCCTCCGAAGTTTCGTCAAATTTTGAAGAACTTATCAAAAAAGCGGATGAAGCTATGTATCAATCTAAAAACTCCGGCCGCAACAAAGTGACGGTTTACTCTAAAAATTAAAATTTTGGTGTTTCTTAAATTTTAATTTAATGTTAAATTGTCTAGGTTAAGGAGGGTTCGCATAGCGGTCTAGTGCGCACGCTTGGAAAGCGTGTGTGGGGCAACCCACCAAGAGTTCGAATCTCTTACCCTCCGCCATTTATTTCAATTCCAAAAACGTATTGACGTAGTGGATGGCGAGGCCGCCAAAGTTGGGGTTGGAGTCGAAAGCAGTTTTGATTTTGGCAGTTTCTTTATTGAGTTTGTTTTGAGAGGTACCATAAAAAGTGATGTAAGGAGGAGGGAAGTCGCCAGTTTCTTGAGCGATGATTATTTTGGTATTTTTGGCGTTTTTCTTGGCCGTTTTCATTTCATTTTTAGAAACTTCGATAGAACCATCTTTACCTTCAGCAAAATTTCTGTAGGACATAACGATAATAGAACTATTTTTTCTTCTATCAAGAATATTAATAAGGTGATCTAATACATAACCATTTTTGCCATTATAAGTTAATTTTGGCGTGGCTTTATCATTCTTATCATAAAAATCAGGAATAACTACAGAGAAATGTAAATCATTTTTTGATAAGAAGTATTCTGATTTATCTATAAGACTTAAGAAATTTTTAAGTATTGTTGCAGGATCATTTTTGTAAGTTTCCAAAAGATATGGCTCTACATCATATTGAAAACCGCGGAATTTTTCCGTGTGGTTTGCATTGAAATTTTTCACAAAATTTAGGATAGCGAAAGCTTTGTATTCATTACCCTCTTCGGCCCAATTTTGCCAGCCGGCTTCAGCATCAACCGCGATACCTTTTTCGTTGGCTCTTTTGATGAAGTTTGCCAGTATGTTTTCAAATTTTTCTTTTTGAATTTCTTTTTCTGTTCCCTCTTGCATCACAAAAATATCAAGATATGAATCTATGGAAATATAAATTGTGTCCATTCTGTTTTTTTCAGCTCCAGAAAGAACCGACTCCATATACGACGGTGTCAATCTAAATATGGGTGTCCATATCCAACTTCCATATTCTTTTTCCATTTTAGGTTTAGTTGTGAAAAAACTCGCAGCAAAAAATTTAACCGCATCTATAACTGAGGCCAACTGTCTTGTAAGAATCGGTTTGTTTTTGGGTACAGGTGCAAAAGTGATATTTCTGAATTGGAGATTTGTTGCTATTGCATTTTGGGTTATGTTTTGATTTGAATAAGTGGCAATTTTAAAATCTGTAACATTGCTATGTGCGATAGTTTTTTCATTCATATTAAAAACAAAAATAGAAACCAGAGCGGTAAATATAATAACAGCAATTATTGCCGGTATTGATTTGGTCAATTTATTTTTAATTATATTTTTTTTACGAGCCATTGGTTACATTATAACTTAAAGATATACTAAGGCATATATTAATGTGTGGAATTTCGATTGATATTAGAACAAGAATTTGATAGATTTTAAGGGCGCGGTTAGCTCAGTTGGTAGAGCGCGTCATTGACGTTGACGATGCCAGAGGTTCGAGTCCTCTACCGCGCACCCTTTTAAAAGGACAAAGTTGCTAAATGGTAATTTTGTCTTTTTCTATTTTACTATGTTTTTTGAGGTTTTTTTGGTATTTTGGCCTTTATTAGGGTGTTGCGTGTATTATTTAATGTATTTTTAATGTTTTTGGTGTTAAATTGTATATTAGCAACATTTTTAAGTTAATATGGTAGGTTTTATTATTAGTTAAATTAAATATTTTTATATGAAAAATATAATTCTTAGAACAAGACTTTCGAAACTATTTTCGATTTTCTTGTCTTTATCTATGTTCGTTCAAGGAGCAGTCTTTTTGCCTGTAGTTGCGTCGGCAACTATTAACAACAATAATGGTAATAATGACCACAAGATCAATATATGCCATTTTGATAACTCAGGTTCTAATCCATGGCAAGGTATTCAGATAGATGAAAATGCTTGGAGTGCACATCAGGGTCATGGGGATTTTCTTTATGGTAATGGACCACTTACAAATGATGGTAAACCAAATAATTACCAACATAAAGCAGATACATGGTGTAAAGATCATGCGATAGCAACTCTTACTCTTGTAAAATCAGTTGATAATCAAGCTGGGGGTGAAGCTTTATCATCAGCATGGACTCTTTCTGCAGATGGCCCAACTTCTATTTCTGGTTATTCTGGTGAGGAATCAATTACCGCTGCAGATGTAAAAATCGGTACATATACTCTTTCTGAATCTGGTAATTTAGAAAATTATGAAGCAAGTGATTGGTCTTGTGTTCCAATTAAAAATGATGGAAACAAAATAAATTTAGTTGTAGGAAATGATGTAACTTGTACCATAACGAACACTTATGTTCCTCATGCACCTACTACCGGCACAATTCAAATCACCAAATACGAATGTCCTGCTGATACGACTGTTACTCGCGCTTTGAACGGGCCAAGTGAGACAGATATAGATAAGAATACTTATGCTGTTCCAAATGGTTGTACGTTACAAAAAGATGCAAAATTCGGGTACACCTATGATGCAAGTAACAACACAAACAATACCGGTCCTTATCTTGGTTTGTTTGGTGACACAACACCTTTTGTGCCTTTTTCTCTTACAGATTCAAATGGTGTAACTACACTCAATGATGCTGCAATTCCAGGACGATACATTGTTGTAGAACTTGATTCTAGTGGCAAACAGCTTCCTTCATCAGATATGCTTAGTTTGTACTGTTATGGAGATGGGGATACAAGCACAACTAATGATAATCAAGAGATTACATTTTCTGTTGCGGGTAAAGTTTCGACTTGTGTAACTTACAATAAAAAAGTTGAAGAAGTTCCTCCACCTGTTGTAGTTAGTTGTCCAACTGGTACCACTCAATCATCCAAACCTGTAGATACTTTGACTGTACCATCAACTTCTTCAACACCAACTCCAAGTAACATTTCTTTGGATAGTGGTAAAAATTATTTGGTAGTTTCTTCTGGAACTTGGCACAATCTCCCATACAACTGGTCAGATGCTGAATATACAAGCACTGACGATTGGGCAACAAATAAGAATGGCTATGATATAGACCCATGGTTTTTGGGAGAAGGCGAATTTGATTTGCAGGTAGATAGTGCTTTTGTAAATTGGGGAAGTTACAATCCAAATCACACGTATTCTTATCTTTACACAGGCAATGGTGCTCTAGCTAGTTTCTTGATATTTGATGGTGATTCTACTGCTTCAACTCCAGTGCCAAATACTGGTTGGTATGGAGACAATGAAGGCAGTTTGGATGTAAAGATTTATTCTTGTGATCCAATACCTCCTCAATGTAATGAAAATGTAGCACAAACAATAGTAAGTGATGCCTCTACTCAGTTTGGTGATGGTAATTCTATCGTTCTAGATGGAACTATGGTTGGGGGTGGTATTTTGCCCCCAGGTGGTGCTTGGGCAGATATCCTAGGATCTTCATGGATTTGGGGGACAAATGGTAGTTCTGAAGATACGACAATACCAACAACCGAAGTTTTCACTAAAAATTTCACTATTACAGGAGCACCAATTTCAGCTTTGCTTGACCTCTCTTCAGATAATGGTTATGTAGTGAAAGTTAATGGTTCGGAGGTTGCAAGCAAGAATGTTGATCCAACTGATGAATATAATTATAAAAATGTTGACCAACATGATATTACAAGTTATGTAAATTCGGGCGCAAATACACTTGAAATATCAGTAACTAACTTTGGTCGTCCAGATACAACATTTATGAATAATCCCGGTGGTTTAATCTATAAGCTTGCGATAAACCAAAATGAATGTACTGCACCTATCAATGGAGGTTGGTCAGTTTTGAATTCCAATGCTTGCCCAACGGCACCAGGTTCACCAGCAAGTGTTTTGACTGCTACTTGTACTAATCCAGCTCCAGCCAATGGTGGCTCCGGTTGTGTGCCTCCTACCCCAACACTTTCTTGTGATGCAGTGCCTCCAACCCCGATAATTGGTTGTATGAATAGTAGTGCTAACAACTATAACGCCAATGCAAATCAAGATACTAATCCTACTTCTTGTACTTATAATCCAACAAATCCTAATCCAACAGTAGTTACTACCAGTGGTGGAGGGAGAAGTGGTAGTAGACATCGTGATGTTGTTAGTAGTAGCGGAGCGGGAGAAGTCTTAGGTGCTTCAACTGAAAATCTTACATGCGAACCATATTTGAAGAGTTATATTAAATTGGGAGCAAAGAATGATGTTGAAGATGTTAAAAGATTGCAAACCTTCCTCAATCAATTCTTTGAAGTAAATAACCCAGTTACCGGATTTTATGGACCGGTAACTTATGAGATGGTCAAGAAATTCCAAGCTCGAGAAGAGGCCGGCACACTTGCCCCTTGGGCTAGTGCAGGTTCACCAACTAATGGTCCAACTGGTTATGTTTATAAAACCACTCAGAGATGGATAAACATATTAAAGTGTCCTGATATGATAGCCAATACTCCAATCCCTTCACTTCCATAAACACCACACAATCTCCGCTAAAGCGGAGATTGTGTTATAATTTGGGTTGATGATTAAAATTAAAGAAATTATGAAATTAAAAATCGCCATTGTTTGTTTGGTTTTTTTGATTTTGGTGGTGGGTTTGGTGCCGACTTTTAGGGTTGGGGTGATGGATTCTCTTTCGGCTATTTATGCAGCTGTCTTGGTTAATCTCACAAACCAAAATAGGGTAGCTGCAAATTTATCTGAACTTACAGTAAATCCTGTTCTTGAAAAAGCTGCTCAAATGAAAGCTGATGATATGGCTATCAAAGGTTACTTTGCGCACAACACTCCGGAAGGTCTTACTCCTTGGTATTGGTTTGGACAAGCTGGTTATGAGTACAAATACGCAGGTGAAAATCTGGCTGTTAATTTTGAAAATAGTGAAGATGTAGAGACCGCTTGGATGAATTCCCGTGGCCATTTCTTAAATATTGTAAATCCAAAATACACCGAAATTGGCATTGCTACCTCCACAGGCATCTACAAAGGCCGACAAGCTGTCTTCGTCGTCCAAATGTTTGGTACTCCTTTGAGATAATTATTTCATCCTTTGTAGCTCCATATAAATATCTTCAAGAGCTTTGATGGCATCGCCGACAGCGATATTGTTTTGATGATAAAGAATATCAGTACAATCTCCAGCTGCCCAAATACCTTCTACACTGCTTCGCTGAGTTTGGTGATCTATTTTAATACAACCATACTGGTCTATTTTTAATAAATCGCTAACAAAAGAAGTTGATGGAAGGTGGCCAATTTCTACGAAAACACCATCAGTGTCAATTTCAACACAGTCTACGAAAGGTGCGGTTCTTTTATAAACAATAGACTTTACAAATTTATCTCCCTTTATTTCAACTGGTTCGGCATTTGATAGGGATTTCATTTTGGGGTTGGCCAAAACCTTTTCTATAGTTTTGGGATCGGCATTAAATTCGAATTGAGATATCAAGGTGACACTTTTACAATAAGCCAAAAGTTGAGCAGCTGATTCAAACCCTGCGTTGCCACCACCAACTACTACCACATCTTTGTCTGCAAAAAATGGTCCATCACAAGAAGCACAATAGGTGATACCTTTACCTTCAAATTCTTTAGCACCAGGGACATCTAGTTTTCTTCTAGAACTGCCAGTAGCCACTAATATCGTTTTCGTTTTATAAATATCTTTACTTGTGGTCACTAAAAAGCCGTCTTTTTCTATGTGTTCAACTTTGTTTACTCTTTCTCCTTCTTTTATTTCAACAAAACCATCAGCGTATTGTTTGACGTGCTCTTTCAAATTTTTGGCCAAATCCATACCTGATATAGCCGGAGTACCTATCCAATTTTGGATTTCATTTGATTCTACAGATTGACCACCAAAAGTATCGGCGATTAATAAAGTTTTAATTTGCTTTCTGGCTGCATAGACACCCGCCGCCGCTCCTGCCGGCCCACCACCAATAATTATTAAATCATAGTTCATAAGAACATATTAACATAAAAACATTTTAGAAAAAATTATTTAAGTTTGGAGCGTCTGAGGAAAGCTGGTACGGCGCCCCATTCATCATCGTCATCTATAATATTTTGTTTTTTTTCTTCTGGTTCTTCTTCTCTTTCTTCTTCTCTTTTTTCATTTCTGAATACAGAATTAAAAATTTTGCCTTTACTTTCGTTTTCTTCTGCTAAAATCCTCTCTCCACCAAATAAACTTTTCTTCATATAGGTTTCCGGAAAACCTGAAGCAATGACGGTGATTTTGATTTCACCTTTTTTAAGTTTGTCATCTTTGACGGTTCCGAATATTATTTTGGCGTTAGGATCAACAGACTCAGTGATAAGTTTGGCAGCATCGTGTATTTCAAACATTGTAAGGTCATCACCACCAGCAATAGAGAAAAGTACTCCTTTGGCGCCGTTTATAGAAACATCGAGAAGTGGGGAATTAATAGCCATTTTGGCGGCTTCTTCAGCTCTTTTTTCACCTGAAGATCTGCCTATACCCATGAGGGCTCCACCAGCATTTTCCATAATGGCTCTGACGTCAGCAAAGTCAATATTGATGATACCAGGCATAGTGATGAGGTCTGAGATACCCTCAACAGCTGATTTCAAAATATCATCACAAATAGCAAAAGCACTTTTGGCTGAAGTTTCTTTATCAATAGTAGCAAGGAGTCTGTCGTTTGGAATAACAATGAGAGCGTCAACTGATTGACGAAGTTCTTCAAGGCCGGATTCAGCAATACGTGTCCTTTGTTGGCCTTCAAAAGAAAAAGGTTTGGTGACTACACCGACAGTGAGAGCTCCGAGTTCTTTGGCGGTACGAGCAATGACAGGACCAGCTCCGGTACCAGTACCACCTCCACCGCCATAAGCAATGAAGACCATATCGGCCCCTTTTAGAGATTCTTGAATTTCTTCTTTAGTTTCTTCTACAGCTCTTTTACCAAGCTCTGGGTTCATACCAGCGCCGAGTCCGTGAGTTAAGTTTTTTCCGATGTGGATTTTCTTTTTAGCTTCTGAGTGATGTAGGTCTTGAGCATCTGTATTGACGGCAATAAACTCAACTCCTCTCACTTTGGAATTAATCATGTGGTTAACCGCATTTTTACCTGAACCACCAACTCCTATAACTTTTATTCTAGCAAATACTTCTATTTCTGGTTTTATTTGAGGCATACGACTATACTAGCAAAGAAGTTTTAAAATTACAAAACTTGTCAAAATCTATATATATGTTTTAAAATTAGGCAAGAATTAAGGTAAAAAACGTTTCAAAATCTGAAATGATTTTTTGAACAAATTTGAACCATAAGTTTTTAGACCTAATCTTTCTTCTTCATCTGGAAGGTTGCCCATGATGCATAAACCGTAAGCTACTGACCAAGAGGAATCTTTCATTTGAAATTTTTCGTTGCCGGTGTTTATGGAAGCGATACGTGAAGGCAAACGCAAAAAACTACGTGCCAAATCTTCAATGATACCGATAGATGATGAACCACCAGTAATGATAATGCCAGCAGGCAAGACTCCGGATTTGCCGATTTTTTTCAGATGAGCTTCAATAAGTTCAAAAATATCTCCGAGTCGCGCAGAAACTATTTCTTCCAATTTTTTTCTTGAATAACTAGTAGAGGTAACGCCTCCGAGTTTGATAGCTTCAGCTTCTTCCAAAGAAACTTTGAGTCCTAAAGCGATGTCGTTGGTGATGTCTGATCCGCCGATAGGGAAGACTTCAAGAGATATTGGTATATTATCTTCAAATACGACGATAGATACTGTTTCGGCACCGATGTTGGCTAATACACAGCCGGCAATTTTTTGACTTTTGGAAAGAGTGACGAAACTTGCTGCAATGGGTGAGGCTACTACATCTATAACTTCAACTCCGGTTTTTTCTACCGCTAATACCAAATCATCTAAATGGGGTTCAATACAACTTACGAAAAGGGCTTTGGTTTCAAGCTTAACACCCTTCATACCGAGGACCCTGCCCATAACTTGTTTACCGTCTATTTTCCATCCAGTGGGAATTGTATAAATTATTTTTCTATTTTGCAGAACTGTATTTGGTATGGATTCTTCAGCGACAGAAAGGGCTTGTTCTACATCGTTTTCGGTCACTTCTTGATCGGCTCGACTGATGATAGTTGAGCCTTGAGAATTAATGCCGGAAAGACCGACACCGCCTATAGAAATGAAAACTCTTTTTATTTTAGTGCCTGAAGATTTTTCAGCTTGTGCCAAAGCTACGTTTACACTTTTGGTAACATCTGAAGTGTTTATTATATATCCATGCCTGAGACCTTTTGATTCAGCTCTGCCTGTACCAAGTATCGTCGGCAAAGAACTCTCTTCATTTTGTTGAGTAACAATAACTCTAACTTCGTAAGTTCCTACGTCTATACCTGCTGTGATACCTCTGCTCATATCTTTTCATTTTATCACTATGATCTAAGCCTTTCAAATGAAGTAGTGCGTGGATAACTAAAAACAAGAGATAATCCTCAAAAGTCATGTCAAATTTTGGAGCTTTTATTTTTGCTATCGCTTTGCAGATTAAAATTTCGCCACTATTTTTTTCAAGTTGAAAAGAAAGTACGTCAGTGGGTTCATTTATCTTTCTATAATTTTTATTTAATTCTTTTATTTTATTTTTACTTATAAAAGCAAAAGAAAGCTCGTATGGCTTTCCTAAAATTTCATTTTTTACTTTGTCCGTCGTAGCTTTAGCGAAAGCTGGATTTCTCATGTCCACCATTTACTCTAAAGTACCGGGCATTTTGCCCATTTTTATAAGTTCACGAATCCTGTTTCTCTCTGAGATTCTTTTGAGAGTTTTTTTCTTTTTGACGTATTCGGAAGGTTTCCTGACGCTGTATCTTCGGCCACGGAGGCGTGACAAAATACCCGAGCCTTGCACTCTTTTGGTAAATTTCCTTATGAGGCCAAGATTGTTATCATTGCCGTTTTTGGTTATTTCTACGTTTATTGCCATGTCGAACATATTATCACACCTATTTATTTTATGCAAAACTTTAATATTGTTATTTTATAAGGATATTGTATTATCATCTTGGAATTAAAAGTTATTTATAGTTGCTTTGACAAACCTACACATCCGAGGAAATGAACCATGAAAACAGAATTGTTGAGGTTCTTTTTTTCTTTTCCCTTTGTCACTATGGAGTCGGCCGGGGAAATGAGACACACAGCTTACTTGGCCACTTTTTTGGGGGTGGTCCTTCCTATATTTTTGATCTTGACTGTAAGCATGATCAATCAAGAACGAAAAGTGGGAACACGAAAACTCATGGTCTTTTTTGGATCAATATTCGTGAGCTTTGTATCGTCTGTGTTATTCGTTGTGGGTATAGAAACTTCCGGTGCGCATTTCGTCATGCTGTTAATATCTATACTCGCACTTGCGGTAACCAGCCAGATGGCGACCAAATCTCCTCTATCTGCGATTTTTGGAGCAATGGTAGGAGGGTTTGTTTTTTTGGTTTTCGGGGTACTGACAGAAAGTAGTAATTCAATACCATGGGGACTGACACTGCTGTTCCTTCTGGCAGAAGTGGTGTGTTTTATTTTGGCAAAAAACATCAATGCTCCAATAAAAGAAAAGCAGTCAAAAAATGATCATGTGAAGGTTAATACCTTTGGGATATAGTGGAATAAGTCAAAAAAACTATTTTGGGTGTGAGGATTAATTTTCTCACACCCTTTTTGTTTATCTGATTTTACAAACTTTTGATTATTTCTTTCACACGAACAGCGAGGTTTGGGATGGAAACGGTTTCTTGGGCGTGAGTGGTGTTATTGCGGATAATGACGCAATTGTCTAGTGCTTCTTTTTGGCCGATGAGGATTATGTATGGGACGCCGGAATTTTCGGCTGTGTTTATTTGACTACCGAGTTTATCTTTGGTTATGGAGTGGAGGACCGAGGCGCCGGCTTTGTTGAGTTCTTCTAATACTATAAAACTTTTTAATTTGGCTTCCGGGCTGAATTGAATTAAATAAAACTGGGGTTTGATTTGTTTGGCCTTTACTTTTTTGAATGGTTTTTTTAGATGAGCGGAAATGTTTAAAATACAGCAAGATAAATCTTTTTTGTGGCCGATTTTTTTAGCTAATTTATTGAAGCAAAAACCGTGAGCCAATTCTTTTTCTTCACCCACATCTTTTATAGAAAAAATAGTTTCAGAACCAATATCTATATCACCAACGAGATGATTGTTTATTTGATAAGGAATATTCATTATTTCCAAAAATTCTAAAACTTCTTTGAAATGCAGACGGCTAGCTTCTGAAAGGAAGTCTATAGATTTTGGGCATTCATCTTGAAAGTTTTGCCACTCGCATTTATTTTCTTTCAGTACTGCACACAAATCTTTTTTGCTGGCTTGTCTCAAATCTGCCGGGAAGACATTGAAATTTTTCCTGACGAAAACTGTCAACTTTTTTTGGAAATCACTGATGGAATCTTTGTCTCCAATAGAATTTATTTGCACCTCGATATTTTTATGACCGATTTCGTTTAGGATGGCTATACCCGCTTGGATAGAAAGACATTCGCAAACACTTTTCCCCGAGCCGAGAGAGATAAGCGAACCTTCCAATCGGAGAGTTTTTTTCTTTTCTTTGGATTTAGGGAAAGGTCTCTCACAATAAAACATGCTGGGCTGAGATTGTGACATTATTTTTTCTTCAAAATACATGCGCAAAATAGCCGCTTTTTCTTCCGGGTGGCTACTTTCTTCAAAATCTTTGACTGCATCAAAATCTTGCTTTTCTATTGATGGAGGCAAGATGGATTTGAAGCCATAAAATCTGGCGATTTTGTTAACATCACTTACTTCCTTAACTTCTCTATCTGGAGGGATTGATTTTTGATCTGTCATGCTGGCAAATTTATTCTAATCTAATAAGAGACTTCCGCCTGTGTGGCTTGTCCAGGTTGCAAACCTATCTTGTTTAAAGGAAGAAGTCGCAATACTGGTACACCGACAATATATTTTTTAGGCACAGGTCCCCATATTCTGGAATCAGAACTGCCGGCTCTGTTGTCTCCCATTACAAAATATTCATCAAAACTAAGCCTTTTAGAGAAATTTTCATTTTTACCATAAACAACATAAGATCCGTTCAATTTAATTCCTTCTTTGTTGTCATCATTATAAACAGTGACCACACCGTTATTTATTTCAACTCTTTCTCTTGGAAAAGCGATAAGTCTTTTAATGAAAAATTTTGATGGATCTTTTGGATATCTTATAATAACAACAGATTCACGCGCCGGGTCATGAAATCTCTCGGAGAGTTGGTCAACGATGAGATAGTCACCATTTTTAAAGGTTGGATCCATAGAAGAGCCTTCTACTATATAAGGTTGGGCTATAAAAATACGGAATGGTATTACTATGATAAGAGCAATAAAGGCATATCTTATTAATTCCCAAAAAGCCGAGCCTTTTTTCTCAGCCGGCTTGTCCTCTAAGGGTTTGTTCGATATAGTTTGATTGTTTTCTTCCATAATTTAAGTCATTATATTACATATAGTAATTAATTCAAAATTTTATGTTTTATATCATAGGTTTAGGTAATCCGGGGGATGAATATGTAGGGACACGTCACAACACTGGACGTATGGCAGTTGATTTTTTTGAAAAGAAAAATGAGATATCGCCAAAAAAACTATCAATTATTCATTCAAATGAATTTATGAATAATTCGGGCAAAGCTGTTTCCAAAATAATAAAAAGCAAAAAAGCTGCGGAAAATTTGATTGTAGTTCATGATGATATTGATTTGCCAATCGGGACAATGAAAATCTCTTTCAATAAAGGCACTGGCGGGCACAGAGGACTTGATTCGATAGTTAAAGTTGTGAAAACTAAAGAGTTCGTGAGGATAAGGATTGGGGTTTCGCCATCAAACAGCAAAGGTGTAGTTAAAAAACCAAACAAAAATTTGACACCAAAAGCTGGTGAAAAAGCCATTATTGATTTCATCCTCAATAAATTCAAACCGGCTGAAATGGAAATTATGAAAAAGAATTTTAAAAAAATAAGCGAAGCTATCCAAACTCTCGTGAGCGATGGCCGTGATAGAGCAATGAATACTTTTAATTCGTAACGACCCCACCCCACTTTCCTTGCGGAAAGTTTCCCTCACCTTGCGAAGGTGAGGGAAGGGATTAGGAAAAATAAAATAAAATGTCTAAACTCGTTCATAACAATCAAATATTAGAAGAACGAAGAAGGGAATTAAGAAAAAACCAAACTAAAACAGAAGAAATATTGTGGTGGTATTTGAGAGGCCAAAAGCTAGGAGTGAAATTCAAAAGGCAACATAGTATTGGAGGTTATATTTTGGATTTTTATTGTCCTGAAAAGAAATTAATCATTGAACTTGATGGAGAAGTCCATAATACAAAAGAAGCTAGAGAATATGACGAGGTGAGGGATAAATATTTCAGAGAACTTGATTATAAAATTTTGAGATTTGAGAATAGGGAAGTTGAGAATGATATTGAAAAAGTTTTAGAGAAAATTGAAAAAGAGACTTGTTAGAGTCTCTTTTTACTGAATAATACTGTTTATAACAAAAAATAACCCGCTAAAACACCAGTCAAAAGTGCCGGTGTGTCGTAAACATACAGTCTCCATCCCGTAGGATTAATACCTGTTAAGCATCTGGAGATTATATTCAAAACAACATAAAACACAACAATAATAACTAATACTATTAGTTTATGCATTTTTATTCCTCCAAGTTGAATAAATCTGTTTTATATAATAACACTTTAAGTAAAAATTGCAAATCTGGATTTATTCCTAGCCCCTCACCTTCGCAAGGTGAGGGGCAGCTTGCCTACGGCAAGCGGGGTGGGGTCGTTTATTATATTAATTTTGCTATAATTAAATCATGCAAAAAATAAATAAAATTTTAATTATTTTATTTTTGGTCCTAGGTGTTTTGACTTTGTATATGGGTCTCTCTGTTGATTTGAAATGTTCGGAAGCAACATTTAGAGACAATCTGGTAGCCGGTCTGCCACTTTGGGTATTCGGTATTTATTGTCTTTTTACATCTTTATTTTTGTGGAAAAAGCCCTTGATTGGAAAAGTTTTGGCTGTTATTACTTTTGTCATCGCTACGGTTTTATTTTTGGCATCAGTTTTTGATTTGTCTATTCCAATCATCAAAACTTCTTGTACCAATCTTTAGTAGCGAGTAAAGTATTTATTTTTTACTTATTCCGATCATTTCCCTTCCACGAAACTGAGGGCCATTTTTTGTTCCTTAGGATCAAAAATGTTGATTTTGAAGTTGTAAGTTTTACCGAGTTCTAATTTTTCACGAAGTTTATCCTCAGTACCAAATTCGGAGACGTGTACGAGACCAGCCACTCCTTCTTCAATAGAGGCCAAAGCGCCATGTTTGTTAAATTTGATAATCACTCCACTTACCGTGTCATCTTTTTTGTATTTTTTGCTGGCCTCAGTCCAAGGGTTGTCTCTCATAGCCTTGATGGAAAGAGAGATTTTGCCATCTTTGATTTCAATAACTTTCACTTTTATTTTTTCACCAACTTTGGCAAATTTATGTGGATCATCAACTAGGCCCCAGTCAATTTCGGAAATATGAACTAAGCCTTCCAAACCATCTTCTATTTTGATGAAGATACCAAAATCAACGATACCGGTGACTTCGCCCATAATTTCATCTCCCAAAGTGTATTTGTCGATAATTTTACCTTTCTCGCTATTTTCAGGATCTTTTTCAGAGAAAATGAGTTTACCTTCTTTGGCATTGGTGGCGATGATAGCGACTGAAAGTTTTTGGCCGACTAATTTACGCAATTCATCCAATATTTTGTCTTTGTCCCCGTCAGAAATCCTAGGATAGTGTTCGGTTTTGAGTTGTGATGCAGGCAAGAAGCCGGAAATACCTTGCCAAACCAGCATAAGTCCACCTCTGTTGGCTTCTTTGACAGGAATTTCAAATATTTTTTTATCTCTGATAGCTTCTTCAGCATCACTCCAGATAAGAGCTTGTTTGGCTTCTTTGAGTGAGATTTCTATATAACCTTCTTTGTTGCCTGTGCCGATTATTTTACCGGTAATTTTATCTCCGATATTTATCTTTTTTATAATGTCTCTGGCGTTAATGTATTCTTTACCGAAAATGACACCTGTACCCCAAGGTGGTAAATCTACGAAAATAGAATTTTTGGCGATAGATATGACACTACCTTCAACTATAGAATCTTTGACAGGTGGCAAAATAGAATCATCCAAAAATTTGGACATTCTGCTATTTTCTTTTAAAACTTCTTTTTCGTCCGAAACTGACTCGTCTTTAACTAATGTTTTTTTAGCCATATTAATTAACAAAAAAACCGCAAGCTTTTTCACTTTTCTCTTGCCGGTAAGGTGTAGTGAAAGGTTAGGCTTTTGGAACTTCTTTTAATGGCAGTATTCTAGCAGAAACGTTTAAAATTGCAAGAATACATAGAAAAAAGTTAGGGGTTGACTTTTGGGGGTCAAGGGTATATACTATATAGGTAAGTGATTAGTTTCTCTTTGTATGTTTTGCGGCTTTAAATCGCGGACAGCAGGCGGAACTCGCTTGGTCGTTTTAGTCGAAGTATAATTTAAAGCACGCAATGAAAAAGCTTTTCGTAGGCAACTTGCCTTACAAAACAACTGATACCGATCTCAGAGACATGTTCTCAGGGAACGGTGAGGTTACCGAAGCTGTCGTTATCATGGACAGAGAAAGAGGCGTTTCAAAAGGTTTTGGTTTCGTTACCATGACCAATGACGCTGAAGCTACTGCCGCCATCGATGCATGGAATGGTAAAGACGTTGAAGGTAGAGCTCTCACAGTAAATGAGGCTCGTCCTCAAGAGGCTCGTCCTCGTAGAGATAACTTCAGAAGATAATTTCTTTTGAGTTTACTCACAAAAAACCACTCATCTCGGGTGGTTTTTTGTTGTCTTTTTCCCCCTCTTAATATAAGAGTGGGTTAGGGGGTGATATAATATAAATATGAAAAAAACTGGGATAATTTTGATGATAATGGTGGGACTCACAGTTTTGGCTTTTGCTAATAGTTATTTTAATGGAAATGGGCAGATTAAGCAGATTGAAATACCAAAAATTATAAAAATTGGTGATGTGACACTTGATATAGAGGTGGCAAATACCAGTGCAACTAGAGAGCAAGGGCTTTCAGGGAAAATTGCCAAAGAAGGTGATCCGCTCGGATTGGGATTAGGAGAAAATGAAGGCCTGCTCTTTATTTTTGAGAAAGAAGGATATTACGGATTTTGGATGAAAGATATGAATTTTGCTATTGATATGGTTTGGATTGATAAAAATAAAAAAATAATTCATATAGAGAAGAATGTAGCGACGAGTACTTATCCAAAAATTTTCAATCCAAACTCTTCAAGTTTGTATGTCCTAGAAATCCCATCTGGATTTTTGGTGAAAAATAACGTGAAAATCGGCGACTTTGTTGCCTTTTAAATCTTTCTGTTTTGTGACAGTTATCCACAGGTTTTAAACAGATAAAAATTGTAAAATGAATCACACCGATTTTTTAATTTTTAACAAAATTTAACAAAATATTATCAATTTTTAATTATTTTATAAAAATATGCCTCAAAAAATCAAAAAAACCGCCAAAAAATACGCAATGGAGAGTTTTATAAAAAATGTCCAAAAGCGTGACGGTTCAGTTGTCAAATTTGATTTTGAGAGGATTGTAACCGCCATAAGTAAAGCTATGGTGGCTTCAAGTGAAGGTTCTAAACCTGAGGCAAGATTGGTGGCCAATAAAGTCTTGGCTGATTTGGTCAGGATTTCTAAAAAATTCAAAAATTTTGTGCCAACCGTTGAAGGTATCCAAGATTCGGTTGAAAAAGAACTTATGCTTTCGGAGTATATCTCAACAGCCAAAGCTTATATTTTGTACCGTGAAGACCGTACTAAAACCAGAGAGCAAGAAAAAATGGTGCCGGCAGAAGTAAAAGCTAAAATTATAGAAAGCAGTAAGTATTTCAGTACATCGTATCAAGAATTTATTTTCTACCAGTTTTATTCCAGATGGCGTGATGAGCTTGGTCGCAGAGAGACGTGGATTGAAGCTGTGGATCGCTTTATGGATTATATGAAAGAAAATATGGGTAGCAAACTCACAGCTATTGAATATGCAGAAGTAAGAGAAGGTATTTTGAAACAAGAAGTTTGTCCTTCAATGCGTTTGCTTTGGTCATCTGGTAAAGCTTGCCGCAGGACTCATGTGACTTCGTACAATTGTGCTTACATCGCTCCAACATGTTGGCAAGATCTGGCAGAAATTATGTATGTATCGATGTGTGGCGCCGGTTGTGGTTTTTCTGTTGAACCTGAAAATGTTGGTAAATTTCCTCAAATTCAAAAACAAACCGGCAAAATGGCTTCTACGATAGTGGTAGAAGATGACAAAATAGGTTGGTGCAATGCTTTTGTAGAAGCTTGTAAAGTTTGGGAGAAAGGTTTTGATGTTGAAATTGATTATTCTAAAATTCGTCCATCTGGCGCTAAACTTGAAACTATGGGCGGTAGAGCTTCTGGCCCGGCTCCGCTTCAAGAAGTGATGCAATTTACTAAACGTAAAATTTTGGCTAAACAAGGCAGGAGACTTTCAACTTTAGATTTACATGACATTGTTTGTCAGATAGGTTTGGTTGTCGTAGCTGGTGGTGTCAGACGCAGTGCTCTTATTTCTCTTTCTGCTTTTGATGATAATGAAATGCGTGATTCCAAAAAAGGCGCTTTTTGGCAGACTGATGGTCAGCGCTCTATGGCCAACAATTCAGCTGTTTACGAAAATAAACCGTCTGCCGAAGAATTTTTGGAAGAATGGACAGCACTCGTTACTTCGCATGCTGGTGAAAGAGGTATTTTTAACCGTGCTGGATTAGAATTTCAAGTGCCAAAAAGACGATGGGAAAATCTTAAAGATTTAAAACAAGTCGGTATGAATCCTTGCGGTGAAATTTATCTCCAATCAAAACAATTTTGCAATTTGACCTCTATTGTTATCAGACCAACCGATGATATAGAAAATTTAAAACGCAAAATTCGTCTCGCTACTCTCATCGGTACTTATCAAGCAACTTTGACCAAATTTGAATATCTTTCTAAAGAATGGAAAGAAAATTGTGAAAAAGAACAGCTTCTTGGGGTTTCTCTTACTGGATATTATGATAATAAATTAGTTCGAAATGATGAAAATTTGCGTGCCCTTCGTGATGAAGCAATTAAAACAAACAAAAAATATGCCAAACGATTTGGAGTAAATGAATCGACAGCCATTACTTGTGTTAAGCCACATGGCAATTCCGGACAACTTCTGGGAGTTGGTTCTGGTATGCATGCTTGGTATTCCAAATATTATATTCGTCGCGTCAGGATTTCTGCTGCCGACCCACTTCTCAAGCTTGCGAAGGATCAAGGTGTGCCAGTAAAGCCAGAAGTTGGTTATTCAACTTCCAACGCTTCCACTTTGGTTCTTGAATTTCCATGTAAAGCACCGGAAGGAGCTGTGGTCAGTAAAGATGTTTCAGCTTTGGCGTTACTTGAAGAATGGAAACGTCTCAAAATCAATTTCACGGAACACAATCCTTCAGCCACTATATATGTGAGCGATGATGAATGGATAGCTGTAGCAAATTTCGTTTACAAAAATTGGGAGCTTGTGGGAGGACTCACATTTTTACCGAGAGATAATCATATCTACCAACTTGCACCTTATGAAGAGATAAATAAAGAAGAATACGACAGACGAGTCAAAGAACTCAAACATATTGATTTTTCTAGACTTTTGCTTTATGAGTCTAGTGACAATACTGTAGGTGCCAAAGAATTAGCTTGTGTTTCTGGTGTTTGTTCTATTAACGACATCGCTCCTCAAATTGAAGCAAAATAAATTGTTTGTCCACCGAAAATTTAATATTGTTGCCAAATTTTTGGTATAATTTTGGTATAACTAATTAATTTAAAATCGTATGGAAAACAAAACAATAAAAGTCGCCATAAATGGCGCGGGGAGGATTGGCAGAGCATTTTTGAAATTGGCTTTGAAAGAGTCGAGTATTGAAATTGTAGCCATGAATGATTTGGGTGATATTGAAAATATCGCTTACTTACTGAAGTATGATACCGCTTATGGCAACGCTCAGTTTCCTGTTTCAGTCAAAGAAGACAAAACTGCGATTATTGTAAACGGAAAAGAAATTAAATTTTTGAGCGAAAAAGATCCTGCTGTTTTGCCTTGGAAAGATTTGGATGTGGATGTGGTCATTGAGTCAACGGGCGCTTTTACTGGTTATGAAAAAGCTAGAGCTCACGTCACTGCCGGAGCCAAAAGAGTGGTCATTACTGCGCCAGCCAAAGGCGAACCAAAAGATGAAACTGAGGTGATGGTTCTCATGGGTATAAATGATGAAAAATTGGAAAAAAGTGTCATCAGTTCAAATGCTTCTTGTACCACTAACGCGATTTCGCCAGTTATTCAAATTTTGCACGAAAAAATTGGCATTGATAAAGCCATACTCAACACCACTCACGCTTACACTGCCAGCCAAGTGACTGTTGATGGGCCAAACAAAAAAGATTGGAAAGAGGGCAGAGCCGCCGCTCAAAATATTATTCCCACTTCAACTGGTGCCGCCAAAGCTCTGACTAAAATAGTAACTGATTTGGAAGGTAAGTTTGACGGGCTTTCAATGCGAGTGCCTGTGGTTGCCGGTTCTATCGCTGATGTGACTTTCATTAGTAAGAGAGATACTACAGTAGAAGAAGTTAATAAAGTTCTCAAAGAGGCTGCTAGTGAGCCGAGGTGGCAAGGTCTTTATACTGTGACTGAAGATTTGATTGTTTCTAGTGATATTGTTGGTTCACTTTTTGGTTCAATAGCCGATTTAGGACTGACCAAAGTTATCGGTGGCAATTTGGTTAAAGTATGTGCTTGGTATGATAATGAGATGGGGTACACTAACACTCTTATTAAACATGTTTTGAAAATTGGAACGTTTTTATAATTGATTTTATTTTATGAACAAACAAAAATTTTTGGTTGGGATTACGGGGATTTGGTTATTAGTAAATTTACCAATTATTCCATTTGCTGGATCATTAGTAATTGCTTTTCTATCAAATAATTCTTCTGATATAAGAGTACCCTTTGCAATATTATCTTTTTCAGTTTTCTCTATTGTTTTTATTCTGAATAGGTGTTGGTTTAAAAAATATACTAGTCTTCCCGTTTTTTTGACTTTTATTATATTTATTTTTAGTACCCTTTCATTACAATCCGTTAATAAATTTATGAGTAATCATTTTTATGTGGGATATGGGTTACTCGTTGCATTCTTTATTTTATGCATCATGGTAGTAATAGAAGCAATGCACAAATATCCATTATTTAAAAAAAATAAATGAAAATATATTTTGCAGCGGATCATGCGGGGTTTGAGATGAAAGGAGCTTTGATTGAGTTTGTCAAAGAGTTTGGTTTTGAGGTTGAAGATTGCGGAGCTTATGAGTTGAACCCAAATGACGATTATCCGGAGTTTGTGAAAAAAGCGGCACAGGCAGTCTCTGAGGCCCCAGAAACCTCAAGGGCAATAGTTTTAGGAGGCAGTGGTCAAGGAGAGGACATGGTGGCTGACAAGTTTACCAATGTCCGTTCGGCCGAATATTATGGTGGCAATTTGGAAGTCATCAAACTTTCTCGTGAACACAACAATGCTAATGTGCTCTCTCTCGGCGCCAGATTTTTAACTTTGGATGAAGCCAAGGAAGCGGTCAAACTTTGGCTCGGAACCCCTTATTCTAATGAACCACGCCACGGCAGAAGAATTAGTGAAATTGAAAATTAAATTTAAAAAATGCTGCAGATTACAGATGACAAAATAAAATGGTTGGAGGAGAAAGCGCGAGATATAAGAGTCTCGATTATTGAAATGCTCGTGGAAGCAGGAAGTGGACATCCAGGTGGAGCGCTTGGCATGGCTGATATTTTCTCGGCATTGTATTTTTTCATATTGAAACACGACCCAACCAATCCTGAATGGAACGACAGAGACCGTTTGGTGCTTTCCAATGGCCACATTTGTCCGGTACTTTATGCGACGCTAGCTCATAGTGGTTATATTAAAATGGAAGAACTGAAAACTTTGAGAAAGTTTGGTTCGAGACTCCAAGGACATCCTGATCGTAGGTTTTTACCGTTTTTGGAAACCACTTCCGGTCCTTTGGGTTGTGGGCTTTCGCAAGCTGTTGGTATGTGTCTGGCTGATGGAATGGACTCAGGTATGCATTCAGAAAAACAATTTTATTGCATTTTGAGCGACGGCGAACTTGATGAAGGAAATATTTGGGAAGCGGTGATGCTTGGCGCTAAAGAAAGACTTCAAAATTTAACCGTGATTATAGATAGAAATAAAATACAACTAAGCGGAGATACTGAAAGTATAATGCCATTAGAACCATTGGGGGCAAAATGGGAAGCATTCAATTGGCACGTTCAAACAATAAACGGCAATAATATCCAAGAAATAATCAAAGCTGTCAGCCAAGCTCAAGCAGTTTTTGATAAACCTTCAGTGATAATCGCACAAACCATCCCGGGCAAAGGAGTTTCTTTTATGGAAGGCAAGTGGCAATGGCACGGCAAACCGTTGACCAAAGAAGAAGCCGAGCAAGCTTTAAGTGAATTAAAAAATGCTTAATCAAAATTATCAATAAATATTAATTAAACTAAAAAACTAAAATGAAAAAAATTTTAAAAATTTGCTGGATATTAACAGGATTTATTTTTCTTGCTGGTTTAATTTTATCAATATATGGTTGGGGTTGCGGTTATAGTAGTGGCTATAATTTATTGTGCTCTTCTAAACAATCATTGGGTCTTGCTCTTGTTGTTCTATTGATACCACTCTCTGTTTTCAGTATTGCTTATAAAATAAGTGAAAATAATAGATTGAATAAAACGGCAAGCGAAAATGATGAAGATAAGCAAAAAAGGAAAAAAGATAATCATTTTCTTTTAATTATTTTTATTAGTTTTATCGCATTCTTTTTGATTATGTATAGTTTTCTTACTTTTATTGTGGGTGTGCGCTGGGGTTAGAAAATAATCGTAAACAGAATTAAAAAATGTGAATTAAAAAATGCTTAATCAAAATTTAAAACTGAATCCAAAAATATTCGAACCTGATGTAGAGCTAGGGATGACTCGCGAAGGTTTTAGCGAGGGTTTGGTTTTGGCGGCGGATGCAGATAAAAACGTAGTTGGTCTTTGTGCTGATATGAATAAGTCCACTTTCATGCATCTTTTTGCAGAGAAATATCCGGAGCGTTTTGTGCAAATTGGTATTGCTGAACAAAATTTAGTTACAGTTGCTAGTGGTATGGCCGCTATGGGCAAGATACCGTTCGTAACATCACTCGCTATGTTTGCTCCAGGGCGTAGTTGGGAACAAATCAGGACAACCATTGCCCTTAATAATAGACCTGTAAAAATTATGGGTAGTTATTCCGGATTTTCTACTGGGCCAGATGGAGGCACTCATCAAGCTCTTGAAGATATCGCTTTGATGCGAGTTTTGCCAAATATGATTTTGCTTTCTCCTTGTGATGCGATTGAAGCCAAAAAATCAGCCATCGCAGCGGCCAAGATAAATCAACCGGTATATATTCGTTTAGGAAAAACTGTAACTCCGATTATTACCACTGAAGAAACACCTTTTGAAATCGGCAAAGCTCAAGTTCTCTTTGCGCCACCAATGACTGCTCAAATCGGTATTATCGCGACTGGCCCGCTTATATATGAAGCATTGGTAGCTGCGCAAAATTTTTCGCAGAAGGGGATTGCGGTTAAAGTTTTAAATATTGCTAGCATCCGTCCACTTGATTTTGAAGCAATAATAAATTTGGCTAAAGAAACTGGTGCTATTGTGACAGTTGAAGAACATCAGATAGTTGGTGGTCTCGGCTCTAGTATCGCTGAAGTTTTGGTACAAAACTTTCCAGTGCCAGTTGAATTTGTTGGAGTTTTTGATCAATTTGGTCAGTCTGGCACTCCAGAAGAGCTCAAAAAACATTACAATATAGGTGTCTCTAGTATTGAAAGAGCGGTTGAAAAAGTGATGGGGAGGAAATAAACTTGCATTAAAAATTAGATTTGCTATAATTGAAGACTGATTAGCTTTAGCTGTTCCTTACACTATATCCCAGCTTTAACCACTGGGCATAGCAAATCCCAAGCAAAAGGGCTGACTTCTTCGGAAGTCAGCCCTGAATTTTTATATAAAAAATATTTTACATTATTTTTTGTGGACGATAGTTTTGAGGAGCCCCAGCAATATATTTGAGCATATCTTGTTGAGTGAGTAATCCTTTTTGAGCACCGACATATTGGACGACCGACATTGAGTTGATTGGTGCCCAGAGGAAAGCGTCAAAAAGTGATTTACCGAGCGCAATAGCAGAAGTGAAAGTAGAGGAGAAAGCGTCTCCAGCACCAGTGCGGTCGTAAGGTGGTTTTGGATCAGGAAAAGTTGGCATAAAGAAACCTTCATAACCATCATAAGCGTAAGCACCTTTCGGCCCATCGGTAATAACTGCGACATTTGGTCCGACATCATGCATGGCTTTCAATAAATTTTTGATATCACCTTCATCAGGTCTGTTTAATATTTTTTTAGCTTCTTCTACGTTGCAGAAAAATATATCAGAACGGCTGTATAAATCTTTTAATACTTCAGTCCCCATTTTCATTTGGAAAGTACCAGGTTGAAAAGCCAGTTTTATATCTTTATGATTATTTAAATATTCAGCGATTTGTCTGTGATAATCTGTAGAATTTTCACCAACCGAAGAAAGGTAAACCCATTTGGGGTTACCTATATCAGGTAACTTATATTCATAATCTTCGTGTTTGATTAAGATTGTACGGTCATCTTCAAACCACAAAACATAATGATAGTTTGTAATTTTATCTTTATGAGTAGTGACGAAATCGGTCTTCACGCCGTTTTTTTCTAGTGTAGCTTTGCATTCATTGCCTTGATGATCATCACCCAAATCAGTCACAAAAGCAGAATTGAGGCCCAGTCGCGCAGCACAAACCGCAGCGTTGGCGCTGTTGCCGACAGCTTTGACTTCTTCTACAAATTCATAAGGCACTTTGTCGCCAAATCTTAAAATGAGTTCTGATTTACGTCCGTCAGGGCCAGTGCCAACTTTGGCATCTTTGAGTCTGATGAAAGCATCGGTCACAATGTCACCAATAGCAATGAAATCAAAATCTTTTTTGTTAAAGAAATCCATCAAGATTATTATACACTGTTAAAAATTTTTAAAAAATAAAAATGTGATAATATTGTGGATATGAATCCCGTTAGAAATTCAAACAACTAACGAATTCAATAAAATTATAATAAATAAAATTTCTAACGGGATGAAATCGTTACGCGAATATATTGCTGAGGCCGAAGAAAAAAAAGTGGCTATTGGGCATTTTAATATTTCTGATAGTGTCGGATTTTGGGCAGTAGTAAATGCCGCCAAGAAATTAAATTTGCCTATCATCATTGGTGTCAGCGAAGGTGAAAGAGATTTCTTGGGTGTAAAGCAAGTGAGGGCTTTGGTAAATACATTAAAAGATGAAATGCCAATTTTCCTCAACGCTGATCATACTTATTCAGTAGAAAGAGTGAAAGAAGTTGTGGATGTCGGATTTGATGCGGTTATTATAGATGGTGCGGAAAAATCTTTTGAAGAAAATTTGAAAATGACTAAAGAGTCGGTTGATTATGTAAAAAGTATTGGAAAAAATGTATTAGTTGAAGCGGAGCTAGGCTTTATTGGCAAATCTTCAACTGTTTGGGATGAAGTGCCAAGTGGCGCAGATGCTGTGATGACCAAACCTGAGGAAGCGAAAGAATTTGTAGAAGCGACGGGTATTGATTTGTTTGCTCCGGCTGTTGGCAACATTCATGGTATGGCTAAAAATTTAAATATTAATTTTGAAAAATTAGATATAGAAAGAATAAAAGCAGTCAGAGAGGCAGCAGGTGTGCCTTTAGTCTTGCATGGTGGTTCGGGTATCACTGACCCAGAATTTAAAGCTGCTATTAGCGCCGGTATTTCAGTAATCCACATTAATACCGAAATCCGTTTGGCTTATAGGCAAAATCTTCAAAAATCTCTTTGTGAAAATCTTGATGAAATGGCCCCTTACAAATTCCTTCGCTCTGGCCGTGACGGCATGCAAGCTGTCATTGAAAAACGCCTCGCCCTGTTCAATAATTTGTAATTTTAAACTTAAGATGTTAGGATGTTTTGGCTATGACAATAAACTTAAAAGCGGAAAAAAGGACGAAAATAGGGAAGTTGGAATCTCTTAGAGCAGAGGGTTTTATACCTGCGGTTTTTTATGGGCACAAAAAAGAAGCTACTCCAATTCAAATTAATAAAACTGATTTTATCAAAGCTTGGAAAAACGCCGGAGAATCAACTGTTATTAAACTCAGTACTCCAGAAGGAGAAATAGAGGCTCTCATTCATGATGTTGATTTGGATCCTATTACAGGTGAAGCCAGACATGCCGACTTTTATGTCTTCGAAAAAGGCCATAAAGTAGAAATTGACGTACCTATTGAATTCGTTGGCGTTTCTGTAGCTGTCAAAGATTTGGGCGGTACACTCATGAAAATTTTGCATGAAATAAAAGTTAAAGCTGAACCATCAAATTTACCTCATCAAATTGAAGTTGATATTTCTTCTATTACCGAACTTGAAGGTCAGATTTTAGCTAAAGATATTGTTTTACCAAAAGGTGTTGAACTTATGGAACATGCAGAAGAAGTGATAGTGACTGTCGCTACCCCAAGAGCTGAAAAAGTTGAAGAAGAAGCTCCTGCCGACCTCTCATCTATTGAAGTTGAAAAGAAAGGCAAAGCTGAAGAAGCTGAAGGGGAAGAAGCTCCAAAAGAATAAGCTAAATTAGCCACTTTTTCGCGGTCGCGAATTTTTGGACGATTATAGACATTTTTTAAAAATCCTGTATAATAATCTACAGAGTTGTTTTCTGTCAAACCATCCTGAACTCAACACCCCACGGGGAAATGAGCGGGAAAATTATAGGGAGATTGTGATGAAAAAAATAATTGTTTTAGTGGTAGGGGTTATTTTGTTTATGTATGGACTCCTGTCTATGCATGTGGGGCAATCTGTCTCGAATCCTAAGGACATTGTATGTGCGGTTTCGCTCTTTGTTGGTGTTTTATTAGTCCTTTGGTCGTTTGGTATTCTTGAAAGAACAAGATATACCGCAGAGATTCCTCGTCCCATCGTCTGTAAGTGGACACATAATGGCGAAACCATTATTACTTCTAAAGAGGTCTATGATCTTAGTTTAAGGATGAAAGAGCAACTGGTGAAAATCACTCAATCTTCTAAACCGGAAAAATTTCGTGTGAGACCTTTTATTTACACAATTTTTAGTAAAAAAAGAATTATCAGTATTACAGAAAAACAACTTGAGGATATTTTATCATCGTGCTTAATTCAAAATGTAGAGATGATGTTTCCTCCCCACAACGGTATTTCTGCTGATTATAAAGAAATGTGGAAATTACTTCATGGGGAAAATTCAACACCTCCGACAGATTGACACGTAACGGCTCAGATACCTGGTATCTGAGCCGTTAAATTTTTGCTATAATAACTAGATGGAAAAATACAGTTTTATTTTTGGTATTTTCATAATTTTTTTCCTTGCTGCCAGCTATTTATTACCTACTTCCGCTCACGCCCAACTGACCGAACAACAAAAGAATGACCAAGAAGCCAAGTGGCGGGCTGAACTTGTAGCGACCGAAAAAGAAATCGCAGAATGGCAAAGTGTACTTGATAAGACCAAAACTGGTACCGCTTCACTCCAGAGAGACTCAGCTATTCTTCAGGCCAAAATAAATGAAGCCAAAGCTTTCATAAAACAAAGGCAAATTCAAATACAACAATTAACCAGCCAGATTAATGTAAAAACTAAGACTATTTCTGAATTGGAAGCCAAAATAAACCGAGGCAAAGAATCACTCTCGGCGATTTTGCGTTCAACTAATGAATTAGACAGATATTCTTTGGTAGAAGTGATGCTTTCCAATAAAAACTTTTCGGAATTTTTTAGTGATGTTGATTCTTATAATTCCATAAAAGTAGCTCTTGAAAATAAATTTAACGAAATCAGAGATTTACAAAACAAAACTGATGGTGAAAGAAAAATTCTTGATGAAAAAAGAATAGCCGAAGCCGATACTAAAGCTAGGGTGGAAGCAGACAAAAAGAAAGTTGAGCTGGATGAAAAAGAAAAACAAAGACTTATAACTATAAATAAAACACAAGAGAAAACTTATGCTCAAGTTATTGCTGAAAAAGAAAAAAAAGCCGCACAAATCAGAGCCGCTCTCTTCTCATTGCGTGATACGGAAGGTATTCCATTTGGCGATGCTCTAAAGTTTGCTACTTTAGCTTCGCAAAAAACCGGCGTACGCCCAGCTCTTATTTTAGCTATTCTTACTCAAGAGTCGGATTTAGGTAAAAATCAAGGATCGTGCTTGGTAAATAATTTGGATACTGGAGATGGAGCCGGCAAAAACACAGGCACTTTTTTTGAACGAGTTATGAAAGCTCCACGTGATACCGCACCTTTCAAAGATATAACTAACAGATTAGGTAAAGATTGGAAAATGACTCCAGTGTCTTGTCCTCCAGGTACCATATGGAGCTCGACTCGTGGTTATGGTGGAGGTATGGGTCCATCACAATTTATTCCTTCCACCTGGGAGCTTTTCAAAAACAGATTGGGTAGTACTCTGGGGATGAGTGGAAATAGTGTTAATCCTTGGAATCCAGAGCATTCTATATTGGCTACTGCAGTTTATATGGCTGATTTGGGAGCAGCTGGTGGTGGTTATACTGCTGAACGTAATGCTGCTTGTAGATATTATTCTGGACGAGCTTGTGATAGTAAAAAACCAGCAAATTCATTTTATGGTACTCAAGTTTTGGCTAAAGCCGAAAATATCCAACTTACGATGATCGACCCACTTGAAGGTTTTTAAAGTTATCCCCAGTTTTTTGATGTAACATTTTGTTGACAAATACGGTGCTGTTTAGTAACCTTGAATACAGTGGTGTTCAGGCGACTACCCCTAAGGTAGCCTAACCGTTAGCGCAAAAAACCAAAAAAAAGAGAGGCGGGACTCTTAATCATCCGCACTAGGGCCACCCCCATTTTAAAAAACAATGCTCTTATTAGAGCAATATGCGCACAATGCGCAGTAAAATGGGTGGCCCTTTTTACTTGTATTAAAATTTGTATATATTCTGCAATATGTTATACTAACTATATGAAAACCGATATTCACCCAAAATACAATACAGATGCCAAAGTTACTTGCTCTTGCGGTAACAAGTTTTCTGTTGGTTCAACTCAAAAAGAAATAAATGTTGAAATTTGTAGCGCTTGTCACCCATTCTTTACTGGGAATGAAAAGGTTATTGATGCCGCCGGAAGAGTAGAAAGATTTAAAGCCAGAAAGGCTGCTGCCAAACCAAAGCTCTCAAAGAAGGCTTAGATGGACTTAGAAAAATACAAAAAAAATCCTAAGACGCAATATTTAGCGGAAAATTTAGAAAGGCTTCTAAAAGAAGAAGCTGATATTTTGGTGTTAATTGAGGAGAATGAACCCACCTCATCGGCGGACTTACGAGAAATGGCTGAAGCGGATTTGAAAAATATTCAAATTCAAAAAGAAGCATCTGTCAAACAGATGGATGAAATTTTGGAAGAAGAAATCCGCAAAGCCAAAGAGGACGAGGAGTTTCCAAATGAGATTATTCTAGAAGTTAGAGCTGGTGCCGGTGGGGAAGAAGCTTCCCTTTTTGCCGAAGAATTGGCTACGATGTACCGCAAATATGCCGATACTAAAGGTTGGTCAGTTTCTATCTTGGACGAATCCGAATCATCACTCGGTGGTTATAAAGAAGCATCTTTTGAAATTCATGGTAGAGATGTTTATAAGGAAATGCGTTTTGAAACTGGTATTCACAGAGTGCAAAGAGTGCCAGCTACCGAAAAAATGGGCCGAGTACACACTTCTACTGCTTCAGTCGCTATTCTTCCGCTCAGGAAAAATACTAAGGTTACGATTAACCCCGCTGATTTGGAAGTGGCCTTTTCCCGCGCTGGTGGTAAGGGTGGTCAAAACGTTAACAAAGTTGAAACTGCTGTTCGTCTTACTCACAAGCCGACAGGTATCGTTGTTAGTTGCCGGGCCGAGAGAAGCCAGCAAGCCAATAGAGAAAAAGCTATGGAAGTTTTGGAGGCCAGACTTGATGAAATGGCCAGAGAAGAAGATGCCAAAAAATATGCTGCTGATCGCAAGGAGCAAGTTGGTACCGGAGATAGAAGTGAAAAAATTCGTACTTATAACTTCCCTCAAGACCGCATCACTGACCACCGTTTAAATAAAAGTTGGCATAATATTGAACTTATAATGAAAGGTCAATTTGCCCCTGTGGTTGACGCCTTCAAGCAAATTTGATAAGATTTTACACTGTATGACAGAAGTAACAAAAACAGAAGCAAATCTCGACGAGCTCTTTAAAGCAGGAGCTCATTTTGGATTTGGAAAGTCTCGAAGACACCCAAGCTTGGCTTCCTTTATTTTTGGCTCCAAAAATAGAGTGGATATTTTTGATTTGGAGAGAACTAGTGAAGCTATGGAAAAGGCCTGCGCTTTTGTCGCCGAATTGGCTGCCACTAAAGCTACTATCCTTTTTGTGGGTGGTAAAAATGAAGCTCAAAATATAATAAAAGAAGAAGCAGAGAAAGCTGGCATGCCTTATTTGGCTAGTCGTTGGATCGGTGGTACTCTCACCAACTTTCCGGAAATAAGAAAGAGAATTGATATTATGGTTGACCTCTTAAATCAAAAAGAAAAAGGCGAACTCAGTAAATATACTAAAAAAGAAAGAATCCTTATTGATAGAAAAATAGATAAACTTCAAAGAATGTTTTGGGGTATCAAAGATATGACCAACTTGCCAAAGGCTTTGTTTATTGTTGATCCAAGATACGAGGAAACCGCTTTAAGAGAAGCCAAAAATTTAAATATTCCAGTCATTGCACTTTGTGGTTCCGACAACGACATTGCCGATATTGATTATCCTATTCCTGCCAATGATTCCAACATTGCCAGCATCAAGTATTTTGTAAGCAAGATTGTAGAAGTTTACAAAGTATAAATTTTTTAATTTCTGATTTTTAATGTTTAAAAATTAGAAATTTAGATATTATTTACAAAATTAAAAATTGGAAATTATAAATTCTTAAGATATAATTTAAATATGGAAATCACAACAGAAATAATAAAAAAGTTAAGAGATGAGACTGGTGTCTCTGTAATGCAATGCAAAAAAGCTTTGGAAGAGACCGGAGGAGATATTGAAAAAGCTAAAATATTGTTGCGTAAGATAAGCAAACAATCAGCTGATAAGAAGATTGGCCGAACCCTTGGAGCAGGCTCTGTAGCTTCGTACATTCACGGAAACGGCTCTGTTGGAGCTATGGTGGAACTTCTATGCGAAACCGATTTCGTGGCTCGTAATGATGATTTTAAAGCCTTAGCCAAGGATATTGCTATGCATATCACTGCTTTGGCACCAGAATACCTCAAAATGGAGGATGTAAAGGAGGAAGACAAAATTAAAGCTAAAGAACTTTTCGAAAAGGACCTTGATGAGTCGAAATCAAAAGAGATGCGTGATAAAATAATGGAAGGCAAACTCTCCGCATATTTTGGAGAAAAAGTTTTGCTTGAACAAGCCTTTATTAAAAATCCCGAGGTCAATATTCGCACCTTGGTGGAACAGGCCAATCAAAAATTTGGAGAAAGAACCGAGATAGGAAGATTTGTCAGGTTCTCTATTAGCTAAATTTAAAATATGACAACAACTATAGTTGTGTTTGCTTCATCTCTCTTTTTACTGGCAGTTTTTGTAGCAATAAAAGCGGTTGAGGTGAAATACGAAAAAAGAAATTTATTGCTTTGTCTTTTGGGTAAATGTGATACCAAATCAGAAAAATTAGTTTCTGATTTCAAATTCAAAACATTACAAATCATACAGAGTGTCCGCTATATCGTTTTGGTTCAAGTGAAAGAGGTTTGTAAAACATTGCTTGAAAATGTTGAAGAAAAGATTGTGAACGAATATAGAGCGAGACACATGATGATTATGGGGCACAAAGAGATAGCAAACAAAGGTTCGGTATCTTTTTATCTCAAAAAAATCAATGAAGGTAAAACTTTGAGCGGAAGAGGGAAGATAGAGGAAGTTTTGTAAAATTTTAAAATTCAGGTATATTTAGTCAGAGTTTGCCGACATAGCTCAGTTGGTAGAGCGCCACTTTTGTAAAGTGGATGTCCGGGGTTCGAACCCTCGTGTCGGCTCCAAGTTATCCACATTTATGAATACCGTCTGCAATATTGTAAATGGTATTCTGTATATATGAAAAAAAATTTAGGTTTAAAAATATTTATAATAATTTTAGTGTTATTAACCATTTGTTTTGTAACAGCATTTATTGGTTTTTCTGTAAAAAGAGATGTTTCTTTAAGTAAGAATCTTTGGGGAGGGTATGAATACCAAAAAGAATATGTTCTTGAACAAGATGTTTTTCTTATGTCTTTGGATAAATTATCTGGAACAGCTGGAGAACGGCTCGCTATAGTTCCAGAAAAATCTTTTCATGGTAGAAGTTTTGCTAGAATGAATAGTTCACCAAACACGATAGCTGAGTATAAACAAAACCCTGAGAAAGCCAGTAAAATTATTTTAACAGACGGTTCATTTTACCCTATAGAAGTCAAGGGAATTCTAAAAAAAGGAACAAGATTTCAAACTTATAAATTAGAAGAACACTATCAATACAGTTTGTTTGGTTATGATCTTTTAGATAAAAATCTTTATTATTACGTCAAAATTATCGATGGAGAGTTTGCTGGAGCTATTGCTACTATTGAAGATATCTCATTTCATTATGAAGAGGATGGTATTTTCAAATATGAACCTGAAGAATTACTCGTTTCGCCTAATTTTTCTAATTAAAATATTCAGCTACTGTATCTAAAATTTCGCGACCGCGAAAAAGTGACCAATCTTGTATATTTATTTTACTTTAGTAGAAGTGGCTTTGGTGGATGAAGCTGTGGTGGCTTTGGCTTTAGCGATGTCGATGGCTTTGAGAGCTGGGAGGATTTCTTTGATATCATCAACTGATTTGAAACCATAATAAACTTTATCGTTTATAAGTATGGCTGGTAGTTTATTTTCTACATTGTAAACACTGATGAGAGTTTGCACCGCCGAAAGATCCAAATTGTAATCAAAAGAATAAACCCTTAGTTCTGGGTAATCTGATCTTAATTTGGTGAGGACATAACCTTCTCTTTGGCAATCAGGACAATCCCCTTTGTTTGAATAAAAATACATTATAAAAAGTCCGCTATTGGTTGAGCTTGAACCACATTTATCTTTTATTTTTTGTATTAAAAGGAAGTCTTTAATTTGCAGGAGAGAGTAATATTTTTTTAGACTTAAAACTTCTGAATCATCGGAACCTCGATTTGCTTCAGTATATGAGAGTTTATCGCCGAGCGTAGCCAATTCTTTTGAAAGCAGACCGCTACTTATTTCTCGGCAAGGAAGTTCTGAAAGTAAGGAAAACTGAGTTTCCGAAGCTGAGATGTCTATTGAGATCTGACTTTCTATATCTTTGATTTCGTTTATCTTTTTTTGGCTAAAATAATTGCTGATATAAATCGCTGTCATGAAAATGACAGCAGTAATAAGAAACGTATACGCGTATTTTTTCCAGCTTATCTCCATGTGGTTTCTTTTACAAAAAGAACATTGTAAACTGCTTTAATCATCCAAATCGGTGCAATCAATGTATAAAACATCATAAAAAGTATGCTGTCCCAGCCAAATTTGTGTTTTTCTTCTGCTAATTTGCGTGAAGTTATGATAATAAAAAGTGTTCCAAAAAAAGCAATCAAAGAAAGGAAAATAACAATATCAGTATTTACATAAAATAAATCAAAACTAAAACTCTGGAATTGTATTCCGATAGCAGAAATTTCTTGTATTTTGGTTATTAAAATATTTATCCAACTCATGATCATAGCTCCCAGGAAATATAAAGTAGAAATAACAGAGAGGCCGGCCGCTGGCAAAACAATCATACTCAAGTTGCCATATTGAGGTTTAAATAACATATCGCGGTAGTCAATAGTATTTTTGAGAAAGCCATAAACCCAGCGTAGACGCTGTTTGTAAAGAGTTTTAAAATTGGTTGGAGCGATGGTATAAACGAAGGCGTTGTGGACATTACCTATCTTCATGCCGTTTCTCTGCATACGCATCGCCATTTCCATATCTTCGGTGTGATGAGCGTGTTTATAACCACCAAGTTTTTCAAAAACAGATTTGCGGAATATAGAAAAAGGTCCAGGCGTTATGTAGAGAGCATTTAAATAATAAAAAACCTTTCGAAGGAAAACACCGAAAATGTATTCGGCTTTTTGGATAAGACCAAGAAATCCTTTTGGTTCAAATATTTTAATAGAAGGAGTCACCGCCATTATTTCCGGGTTTTCAAATTGAGCGACTATTCTGCTCAAAGCTTCAGGGTGAACGAAGGAATCAGCGTCCAAACAGCCCACCAAATCAGTATTAACCCTATTTAAAGCATAGTTTAAAGCCGCAAATTTGCTACCCTCATTTTCTTTTTGGAGCAAAGTGACTTGTTTGTTTTTAGCGAATTTTTGGATAACTTTCCAAGTGTTGTCGGTACTACCATCATCGACAATCAAAATAGAGAGTTTGTCTTTGGGATAATTGAGTTTCAATATGGAAAAGATGGTCTTAAGCACGGTAGTTTCCTCGTTCCAAACTGGGACGATAATGGAAACGCTTGGTAATTTTAATTTCCGTCCAATGTTGGACTTCGGGCTAGTTTCTTTGGATTCTCTTTCAGTGAATTCAAAATAAGTAATCAAAAAGAACACTTCTATGTATAGAGCGATAAAAAGAAAAACATAATTAATTGTGTCTGACACAATATTCATTGTTCCAAATATTAACACATTTAACGGATATTCGCCAGAAATACTTTCTTAGTTTCTTCTTCAAGTTTTTTGTGTAAAGTATCTACCTCCAAGCTGAGCAAAGTTTTATCTAAAGAACGATAAACAATACGGAAAGTGTAACTTATCTTACCTTCACCGAATTTAGCGCTATTTTCAAATTTATCAAGCAATTTAACTTCTTCAATCAAGTTTTCTCCTACCGTTTCGCGTATCAAATCAAAATAATTATTGGCAATGAAGGTATTTTCTACCACAAAAGAGATATCGCGGACTACTGGCGGATATTTACTAACTTCTTTGTATTTGACCCCTAGTTTGAGCTGTTTTTTGACTCTTTCATCTTCTGACCAAAGCAGACGGATGTCGGGGAGTTCCATACCTATAATAGCTAATCTCTCCAGACCGAAGCCGAAAGCCCAACCAGTGTAATTTTTGGAATCCACACCAAGTTTTTCCAAAACACTTGGGAAAACTACTCCGCAACCCAAAACTTCTATCCATTTGCCTCCTACTTCGATCTCCATTTCCAAACTCGGATCCGTGTAAGGGAAAGTGTCAGGATTGAAGCGGTATTTGATATCTTTGCCGAAAACCGATTGCACGATTTCAACCAAAATGTCTTTCAGGTGTTCTACGTTTATAACTCCTTTTTCTTTGGGAATGATGTACCAGCCATCAATCTGATGAAAAACATTCATGTGGTGACGATCAATCTCGTCTTTACGGTAAACTTTGCCGTAAGAGATGACGCCGATAGATTCGTTATTTTTGATTTTTTCTTTACCGAAGTCCGATGTCAAATAGTAATACCAAGAAACAGTGGTCTGAGTACGCAAAACATTTTTTTCATCTACGAAATAAGTGTCTGATTTGCTTCGAGCAGGATGATCTGGTGGATAATTAAAAAGGTCAAAATTAACATCATAAGGTACAACTTCGGGAATCTTTATATCGTCAAAACCTTTCAAACCTTCTACATTTTTAGCTTTATCAATCAAAGCTTTGATTGGGCTACCATCTGTGCGAGACAAATCCGGCATGCTCAAATACCGCTTCATGCGCAAAGCATCGGCATCATCACGCTTTTCCAAGCCCTTGAGCAATTCCTGTTCTTCTTTTGTTGATATATTGTATTCAGCCATTTGTTTTTAAGCCTTATTTTGTATAGAAAAGATTGTAGCAAAATAAATCTAAATTTGCTATAATAAAGGTACAAATATGGCAAAAATCAAAGAAGACAAGAAGCAAAAGGCCAAAGAAACAAATAGTTACAATGCTGAATCCATAACAGTTTTAGAGGGTTTGGAGCCGGTACGCCGAAGGCCTGGAATGTACATCGGTACCACGGGTCCAGACGGTTTGCACCACCTTATAACCGAGATTTTTGATAACTCCCGCGATGAAGCGATGGGCGGTTTTGCCAATGATATTGAAGTAGCATTCCTCCCTGGCAACCGCGTCAGAGTAGCTGACAACGGCCGAGGTATCCCTGTTGATATCCACAAACAAACCAAAGTTTCTGCTTTGGAAACCATCCTCTCTACTCTTCATGCCGGAGGCAAGTTTGGTGGTGATGGTTACAAAGTTTCCGGAGGTCTCCACGGCGTGGGTGCATCGGTCGTCAATGCTCTTTCGATTTTTATGCGCGCTGAAATTCACAAAGATGGCGGTATTTACGTCCAAGAATATTCTAAAGGCAAGAGAAAAGCATCGGTGAAAAAAGTCGGCTCAACTAAAATGAGCGGTTCCATTATTACCTTTGAACCGGATGCCGAAATTTTCAAAGAAGGGACAACTTTTGATTTTGAAAAAGTGGTGCATCATATGCGTCAACAAGCTTATTTGGTGAAAGGGCTCAAAATATCTCTTATTGATTTGAGAGAGGCGGAAGGGAAGGTCAAAGACACCGAAGTTTTCTATTTACGTGATTTGGGATTGGAAGCTCCTTCAACTTCATTTTATTTTGACGGAGGACTTATGTCACTCATCAGGTTTTATAACCAAAACCAAAAAACCATTCACCGCAACGTATTTTATGTCGAAAAAATGAATGACAATTTTGAAGGAGTGGAAGTAGCTCTGCAATACATTGACGATATATCGGCCCGCATCATGCCTTTCGCCAACAATATTTATAACGTAGAAGGCGGTACTCATATCACCGGTTTCAAAACCGCTTTAACTAGGACTCTCAACAATTACGCCAAGAAAAACAATCTGGCCAAAAATGGCGATGATACTTTCACTGGAGACGACGTTTTGGAGGGATTGACCGCCGTCATTTCAATTAAACTTCGCGAAATTCAATTTGAAGGCCAAACCAAATCCAAACTCGGGTCAGTTGAAGCCAGAGGTATGACCGAAAGCATCTTTGGTGAAGCTTTTGAAGCTTTCCTTGAAGAAAATCCTGATGATGCCAAATCAATAGTGAGCAAAGTTATCTTGGCTCAGCGCGCTCGCAAAGCTGCCAAAGCCGCCAAAGATTCAATCCTCCGAAAAGGCGCTTTGGAAGGTATGACCCTACCTGGTAAACTTGCCGATTGCCAATCAAATTCGGCTGAAGAGTCTGAAATCTTTATCGTAGAGGGAGATTCGGCCGGTGGTACTGCTAAAACAGGTAGAAATCGTAAATATCAAGCTATCTTGCCACTACGAGGTAAAATTTTGAACATTGAAAGGGCTAGGCTTGACCGTATGCTGGCTTCTGAGCAAATCAAAAATATGGTGGTGGCTTTTGGTACCGCTATCGGTGATACATTTGATATTAGCAAACTCCGTTATCACAAAATAATCATCGCTACCGATGCCGACGTTGACGGCGCGCACATCCGCACTCTTATCCTAACTTTGCTTTATAGATATTTCAGACCACTTATTGATGGAGGATTTGTTTATATCGCTCAACCACCTCTTTATAAAATCAAAAAAGGTAAAGAAGTTCACTATGCATATTCTGATGATGAGAAAGCAAAAATAATTGGCCCCACCTCCGTTGAAGCTTCGGCGGGCGAAGAAAGAATTGAAGTTGTTGAAGTTGAAAGCGATGCCGACTCCGCTTCTGAAGAAGGAGTAGAGGAATCTTCAGAAGCTTCGACGAGCCGAGGGAAATCCAAAATTTCAGTGCAACGCTACAAAGGTTTGGGAGAAATGAATGCAGAAGAACTTTGGGAGACCACTATGGATCCAAAACGCCGTATCTTGAAGCAAATCACTATTGACGAAGCCGGTGAAGCCGACCGTATCTTTGATATCCTCATGGGCACCGACGTCCCCGCCCGCAAGAGCTTTATCCAATCCAACGCCAAATTGGCTACTATTGATATTTAATTATCAAAAATTATGGGAGAAAAATTTGGACCATGTGTAGAAAAAAATTGTTAAGAATGTTGTAACCCAGTGAAAGTTGCTAGATTTTTCCCAGAAGAAAATATTCCAAAAGACGCAGATGGTAATAATTTGTGGGAAAAAAGGGAAGGATTACTCATACCAGAGAACCAACCCCAAGAAATAAAATTAGAAACTTATGACTGTAAAAATTTTGATGTTGAAAAAGGGCTATGCAAGAACTATGAAAACAGGCCAGACATTTGTAGAAATTCTGGATGTGTAGACAAAAGTTCACCTGAATCAGAAGAGGAACAATTCAAAAAATTGAGTGAACAAAAATTTATAAAAATAGGATAGTACTATAGAAATTTGATATGAAAAAGAAAATTAAAGTTGGTATTCTTTTCGGCGGAAAATCAGCGGAACATGAAGTATCATTGCAATCGGCAAAAAATGTGTTTGATGCTATTGATAAAAATAAATATGAAGTTGCTCTTATAGGAATAGACAAAACTGGTAAGTGGCTACTTTCGAATAAATCTCAATTTTTGTTGAATACTAACAATCCAAAATTAATCAGGATAAACAAGACGGGTGAGAAAAATGTTGCTCTTGTTCCACAAAGTGGCGGTAAGCTCACTAATTTTTCGGATCAAAGTTCAACTTCTTCTGTAGATGTGGTTTTTCCAATATTACACGGCCCGTTTGGTGAAGACGGAACAGTTCAAGGATTATTAAAGCTAGCAGGTATTCCTTTTGTTGGAGCGAGTGTTCTTGGTTCTGCTGTTGGAATGGACAAAGATGTAATGAAAAGATTGTTAAGAGATGCAAATATTCCTATCGCTGATTTTATAACTTTTAAACAAGAAGATAAAATTGACTTCAAAGTTGTCTCAAAAAAACTAAAACTTCCTTTTTTTGTTAAACCAGCTAATCTCGGATCTTCTGTCGGAATCAATAAAGTGACAAATAAAAGCGCTTTTTTGAAAGCCATTAGGGAAGCATTTCAGTATGATACAAAGATTATTATTGAAGAGTATATTCGAGGCAGAGAACTTGAATGTTCTGTATTGGGTAATCAAAATCCGATTGCCTCTGGTGTAGGGGAAGTTATACCACACCGCGATTTTTACTCATACGAAGCAAAATATATTGATGAAAACGGGGCGACTCTTGAAATACCGGCTAAAATAAAACCTCAGATTGTTAAAAATGTGCAAGAGTTGGCAATAAAAACATTTAAAACACTTTCTTGTGAAGGTTTAGGTAGGGTAGATTTATTTTTGAAAGATAATGGCAAACTGATTGTTAATGAAATAAATACAATTCCAGGATTTACTAAAATAAGCATGTATCCTCGCCTTTGGGAAGCTAGTGGCATTTCCTACAAAAATCTTATAGATCGTTTAATTAGCCTTGCCATAGAACGTTTTAAACAAGAACAAAAACTTAAAACATCTCACTAGAAAATAAAAATATTTTATTTTCTTTCTCTGATTTCTTTCTGGATACAATTTCAATTTGTAGCGATTAATCGTATGTCCAAAGATGCCCATTGGATGCTTTAAATGTGATACAATATCTATGTGAATAAAAGGGATTATAAACAATTTGCTAAAGGTTCTATTTATCATATTTACAATCGGGGCGTAAATAAGATGAATATTTTTGAGACAGAATATGATTACAGAGTTTTTTTATTTCGTTTAAAAGAGAATTTATTTCCAAATAATGAAAAAGATACCCGGTCTAAACTTCCAAAACGACAACAAAGAAGAAAATTATTACCCCCAAATTCTTTTGAATTAATTGCTTATTGTCTGATGCCAAATCATTTTCATTTGCTTATTCAACAAAAAACTGAACTACCTATAACTAAATTGATATCAAAAGTTTGCACAGGTTATTCAAAATATTTTAACAAAACTTATGAAAGAGTAGGCCAGCTTTTTCAAGATCAATTTAAATCCATTACAATAGATGATAATGAACAATTACTTTGGACTTCTTTTTATATTCACAAAAATCCAATAGAAGCGGGTATGGTGGAAAATCCTGAACAATATAATTGGAGTAGCTATAAGGAATATTTAGAAAATAAAAATTATTTTTGTAATAAAAAAATTATATTAGAACAATTCAATAATCCTAAAAAATATTTTGAATATTTTAAAAAAGATAATGAATCAATAGTATCTTTGAGATATCTGTATTTTGATTTCAATGAATAGACTAGCGTCCAATGGGCATCTTTGGACGCTTTTGTTCTAACTTTTATTTCTTCTCTTTAATTTCTTTTTGGAGGAGTTCTAAAAGTTTTTCGGAAGAGAGAGATTCTGTTTTAGTACTTTCTCTAGATTCCAAAACAAAAGTTTTTGATTCAACTTCTTTGTTGCCAACAACAATCCAATAAGGAATTTTTTCGTTTTTGGCTTTACGGACTTTGCCGCCGAGATTTTCATCAGCCAAATCAACTTCAGTCCTGATGTCGTTTTGTTTAAGTAGTTCAAAAACTTCTTTAGCATATTCGTTGTGATTTTCTCTTACTGGGATAATTTTGACCTGGACAGGTGAGAGCCAGAGAGGGAAATTGCCCGCATAGTGTTCAATAAGTATTCCTATAAATCTCTCAAATGAGCCGAATATAGCGACGTGCAAAACTACTACACGGTGTTTCTTGCCATCTTCACCGACATAATCCATTTCAAAATTTTCAGGTTGATTGAAATCAAGCTGGATAGTGGTCAGTTGCCATTCACGGCCGATTGAATCTTTAATTTTAATATCAATCTTTGGCCCATAAAAAGCGGCTTCGCCTTCTTCAATACTGAATGGTACGTTCCATTTTTTAACCTGTTCAACCAAAATTTCCTCAGCTTTTTGCCAAACTTCGTCAGCGCCAAAATATTTTTCTTTATTTTTCGGATCGCGGATAGAAACTTCTACTTTGTAATCGTTAAAACCGAAAATAGCGTAGACTTTTTGCATTAAACCCAAAATCATTTCAATTTCTGATTCAATTTGATCTTGACGAATAATATGGTGAGTATCATCTTGACACAGGCCTTTGACTCGCAAGAGTCCAGAGAGTTCGCCACTTTTTTCATTTCTATAGACAGTTGTATTTTCGGCTATACGTAAAGGCAAATCTCGATAACTATGCGGCTGCGCATTGTAAATTTCAAAATGATGAGGACAATTCATCGCCTTCAGTATAAATTCTTCACCATTGTCATCTTTCATAATAGGCATCATAGCGTCATATTTTCCTAAATGGCCACTACGAATGTAAAGTTCCTTTTTAGCGATATGAGGGATAGTGACGAACGAATAGTCGAGCTTTTCTTTTTCGTGACGGATAAAATTTTCCAATTCAGTGCGAATGATGTTGCCTTTTGGCAAATACATAGGCAAACCTTTGCCAACTAATTCGGAAACAGTGAACAGACCGAGCTCTTTACCCAACTTTTTATGGTCGCGTTTTTCAGCTTCTTCTCTTTGGATTAAATACTTTTCAAGTTCTTCTTTAGTTTCAAAAGCTAGACCGTAAATACGGGTGAGCATCTTATTTTTTTCATCACCGCGCCAATATGCGCCCGCCAGTCTCTCTAATTTCCAAGAACCATTTTTTATATCCTTAGCATCATCAACATGGCCACCAATACAAAGGTCGGTGAAATTGCCTGAAGTATAAAAACTAACATTTTGATTTTCTTTTTCTAGTTCAGAGATAAGTTCGGTCTTGTATTCGTTATTTTTGAAAAATTCTTTGGCTTCATCAGTGCTGACTTCCTTGGCCTCAAACTTTTTCCAAGTTTTTAAAATTTCGCGCATTTTGTTTTCAATCTTTTCCAAATCGTTTTCGGAAATAGGCGACAAGAAATCAAAATCATAATAAAAACCATTTTCAATCACCGGTCCGATAGTCGGCTTGGCATCTGGATAAATTTCCAAAACCGCTGCCGCGAGGAGATGGGCTATGGAATGCCTGATATTTTCAATTTTTTCTGTATTTTTCATGATTTTATATTATAACTTTTTCGCTTTTTCGGCAATCAGAGTTTTTTCGCCATTGCGGAGAGAGACGCGGGCTTTGACGACAATACATTGGTCAGGAACGAAAATACTTGAAAATTCAATGAGGGTGCGTGGAAAGACTACTAACTCAATTTCACCTGACAAATCCAAAAGTTTTATAAAAAACATTTTGTCGCCGTTTTTGGTCAAAATATCACGCATATTTTCTATGAGACCGCCTACCACCACCAAATCTTTTTCTTTAGAACTTTCTTTTATTTTAGCAATGTTGGTTTTTTGATTTGCCAGTTTTTCTTTAAACTCATCGAGGGGGTTGCCGGAAACATACAAACCCAAGAGCTCCTTTTCCCAAGAAAGTTTTTCTTTCGGGCTGATGGTTTCTGATGGTGCTAAATGAATAGGCGAAAACTCTCCAGAAGCAGTCAGGGAACCGAAAAGGGAATCTTGATCTTTGTTACCCGAAGCTTCTTTGTTGTATTCCAAAAGGGTATCCATATTAAATAGCAATAATCCTCGTTCACCAAAAGCATCCATTGCTCCGCTTTTAATAAGTGCTTCTAGAGATTTTTTGTTCAAATTTCGGTCTTGAATGCGAGTCAGGAAATCTTCTAGCGATTTAAACTTGCCGTTGTTTTTTCTTTCCTCGGTAATTAAATGAGAGATACCTTCGCCAAAGTTTTTGATAGTGGTTAATCCAAATCTGATAGTCTCACCTTCTTTTTCCAATTCTTCTTGGCTTTTTTTAATGAGGGTAAAGTCTGAAAAACTTTCGTTAATATCCGGAGGCAAAATTTCAATACCCATTCTTTTACATTCTTTTATTGATACCGCTACTTTTTCGGTATCACCAGATTCAGCCGAAAGTACTGCTCTCATATATTCTCCTGGGAAGTTGGCTTTGAAATACGCAGTTTGATAAGCGACCCGACCATAAGAAACCGAATGAGCTTTATTGAAACCGTAAGCGGCAAAAGGTTCTATCCATGTCCAGATTTGTTTGGCTTTTCTCTCGCTCCAACCCGAATGTTCCATACAGCCTTTGATAAATTTTTCCCTTTGTTTTTCCATTTCTTCAGGGATTTTTTTGCCGACCGCTTTGCGGAATTTATCCACTTCGCCCCAGGTATAACCGGCTAATTTGTTGGCCATCATCAAAAGGTCGTCTTGATAAACCAAAATGCCGTAAGTTTTTTTGAGTATCGGCTCTAATGCTGGATCTAGATAAATGATTTTTTTTGGATTGTGTTTACGTTCAATATAATCAGGAATAAATTGCATTGGACCCGGACGATACAGAGCTACCATAGCGTTGATGTCATGGATAGCCGTTGGTTTTAAATCAACCAAAAATCTAGTCATACCATCACCGTTGAGTTGGAAGAGATCTTCAGTTTCGCCTCGCGCCAACATAGCAAAAGTTTTTTTGTCGTCAACGCGCATATTATCCAAATCGATTTCTACACCTTTAGTTTTTTTGATAAGTTCAACTGTAGCGGCAATAATAGAGAGGTTTTTTAGACCTAAAAAATCAAATTTCAAAAGTCCGGCGGCATTTTCATCAATACTATACATATCGTATTGAGTGATTATTTTACCCTCACCTTTAGGGTCAAATTGAAGCGGTGTAAAATCAGTCAAAGCGGTCGGGCTGATGACCACGCCGGCGGCATGGACACCGATATGTCTGGCACAACCTTCAATTTTTTGGGCCATATCAATAACTCTTTTGGTATCCGTATCTTTTTTATAAAGTTCGGCCAGTTCCGGCACTTCATTTAAAGCACGGGTGATAGTCATAGGGAAACCTTGAGCTCCCATCGGTATGAGTTTGGCAATCCTGTCTCCGATACTATAAGCCAGCCCCATAGCACGTGCTGTATCACGCACGCTACCTCTTGCCATCATAGTTCCGAAAGTTCCTATTTGGGCGACTTTGTCGGCTCCATATTTACTTTTCACATATTCCACCATTTCATCACGCCTATCGTCGGCAAAATCCATATCGATGTCGGGGGCGGAAGGACGGTCAGGATTGAGGAATCTTTCAAAAGGAATTTCATATTCAAGGGGGTTTATATTTGTGATATGAGCAGCATATGTCGTGAGTGATCCGGAAACCGAACCTCTAATATTTGTCAAAATACCGTGTTCATGGGCATAATTCAAAAGATCAGCTACTACTAAAAAATAAGGGGAATATCCTTTGGTTTTTATAACTCCGAGTTCATAATCAAGCCGGTCTGTGATTTCTTTGGTTTTAGTAAGACCTCTTTTTTCTAATCCATCATAAGCTAAATCGTGCAATTCATCATCTGCAGTTTTGCCTGATTTTATTTTTATTTCCGGGAAGGCCCATTTACCCAATTCCAATTCCAAATTGCAAAGGGCAGTAATTTTGTGGTTATTAAAAATTGCTTCTGGATAATCAGCGAACCTCTCTCTTATTTCTGTATCGGAAAGAAAAGAAAAATCTTCGCCATCATTATCCCAAGCGCCTCGTTCACCTCCACCACCTTGTGGAGCACCCTGACTCACGGCCATTAAAGTGTCTTTAGCTTCTTTATCTTCCGGAGCAAGATAATAAACATCATGAGCAGCTACTGTACCCACTCCATTTTCTTTGGCAAATTCCGCTAAAACTTTCATGTGTTCATTGTGACTAGCCAGTTCTGGGTGCATTGTAGTTTCAATATAAAAATCTCCATCGTAAACAGCTTCATCGTCACTTGGAAATATTTTTTTGTATTTCTGTATAAGTTCTTTAGCTAAATCTAAATTCCTGTTCCTGAGAGCAGTAGAGACATCTCCACTCCATGAAGAAGAAATACAAATCAATCCTTCCGAATGTTTTTCCAAAAGTTCCAAATCGATGCGTGGTTTGTAATAAAATCCTTCAAGATATGATGCAGTCACCAATTTCAAAAGATTTTTGTAACCTGTTTCATTTTTGCAAAGCAAAACCATTCTGAATCTATCTTTATCTACTCCAGCATGTTTATCAAAACGAGTACGGCTCGCCAGATACGCATCTACTCCAATAATGGGCTTCACGCCAGCTTTCTTACATTCCTTATAAAATTCAATCGCTCCATACATATTGCCGTTGTCAGTCAAAGCTAGCGCTCCCATACCTTCTTTCTTGGCCGCCTCTACTAGCTCCGGAAGCTTAGGCAGGGCTTGGAGTAAGGAGTAATGGGAGTGGGTATGAAGGTGAGTAATTTTCATATTTACTATAATAATGGAATTATGGAATAATGGAAATATTGAATAAAATCAAATATATAGTCGGAATAGATGAAGCAGGGAGGGGGCCACTCGCGGGACCAGTGAGTGTGGGTGTATTTGGAGCGGAAAAAGGAATGGAAAAATGGTTACTCAAAAATATTTTTGATAACAAACTAAGAGATTCTAAAAAATTAAGTCCCAAAAAAAGAGAAGAAATTTACAAAAAACTTCTTATTTTAAAAAAACAAAGCAAAATAAATTTTTCAGTCTCGCACATTTCAAACAAAATAATTGATGAAAAGGGAATTAGTTATGCAATTAAATTAGGGGTTAGAAAATCCCTTTCGCCAAAAGTTTTGAAATGCACGGATATTTTCTTGCTAGAAAATTCCTCGTGCTCGGCTCAGTCAGCCTCGCAAGGCATTTCAAAATCTTTCGGCTCAGAGATTTCCGTAAGATTAGATGGCTCATTAAAAGCACCAGAAGAATTTAAAAATCAAAAAACCATAATAAAAGGTGATGAAAAAGATGTCTTCATTGCCTGTGCTTCCATAGTCGCTAAAGTAGAAAGAGACCGCCTCATGTGCCGTCTGGGCTCAAAATATCCCCTCTATAAGCTCCAAATCCACAAAGGGTACGGAACAGCACTCCACCGCAAACTCCTCCGCAAACACGGCCTTTCTTTTATACACAGAAATACTTTCATTAATCATTAAATTTGAATTATCATACAAATATGAAGAATTTTCTAAATTCAAGCAAGTTCGGGTTTGTATTTATAGAAACCGCCGTATCTTTTATTGTTTTGTTATTTCTTATTTTTATAAGTGGCAAGATGAATTATGATCAATTTGAAATAAATTTTTGGCTTTTGTTAACAATGAGTAGTATTTATTTTTTATTTATAGGTGGATTTAATGTTTGGGTATTACCCGAAGCTGGAAAAAAGAATTTTTGGACTTCTTTCTTGTTTGTATTACTTCACTATGTATTTTTCCCTGTTTACATTTGTATCTACATAATCATGGCTATGAATGGTGTGGTGCCAGATTTTTTAGTCAAAAATACAGGTATGGTTTTTGTAATAGTGGCATTTACATACTTCATTGCAGCTTTGTTACCAGCCTTCATTTCTGGATTCATCGGTGCACTAATTAGTCTCTATTTCAAACGAAGAAAAACAGGAAAAGAGTCAATATTATACGAAAATCCTTCCTAACCTCTATAATCTAACGGCTCAAATACCGGTATTTGAGCCGTTGGGATAATAGTCCTGAGCCGTTGCCTTATTTTTGAAGATATAGTAAGATATCAGTCATGGTAGTACGAATGCGACATAACCGAAGCCAAACGGGCAGTACCAGAAGTCATCATGCTTTGAAGACTGCTGTTTTGTCGTTGTGCAAAGATTGTGGCAGTCCAAAGGCACCGCATGAAGTTTGCAGTACTTGTGGTAAATACAAAGGCAAACAAGTTATAGATGTTCACGCCAAAATTGCCAAAAAAGAAAAGAGAGCAAAAGAGAAAGCTAAAGTCGCAGGGAAGTAGCTGATGGTCAGTAGCTAGCATCTAGTTCACAGGCGCAAATTTTGCGCTTATTTTTTATCTTGTTATAATATATCTAGCTATTAGTTATTGACTACTAGCTTCCAATTATGTCCAACAGGCACCTTGCAAGATCAACCGTACTTCAAACTCTATATGAGTGGGATTTTAGTGGTCAAAAAAAAGATCCGAAAGAAATATTAAAAAGAGACACTTTGGAATTCGCCCCAGGTGCCGAATGTGATAACTTTATGAAGAGCCTTTTGAACGGAGTAATTTCCAAGCAAAAAGATCTTGATAACATCATCACTAGTGCTGCTCCAGAATGGCCGATCGACAAAATCGCTGTCTTGGACAGAAGTATTTTGCGCATGGGACTTTATGAGCTCCTTTTTGCCGACAGAGATCAAGTGCCTCCAAAAGTAGCTATCAACGAAGCTATTGAACTGGCCAAAAAATTTGGTGGGGAAACTTCAGGTAAATTTATCAACGGCGTTTTAGGCGCGGTTTACAAAGAAATGGGCGAGCCAGGTAAAGATGAAAAGAGTGCCGCTCAAAAACCCATCACCAAAGAAACTCTGGTAGGGGCCGTGGTCTATGCCGAACACCAAAAAGAAATTTATATCGCTTTGGTTCATGATGTTTTCGGCCATTGGACTTTGACCAAAGGTGGTTTAGCGGAAAACGAAAAAGAAGAAGACGGTATTATGAGAGAAGCCAAAGAAGAACTCGGTATACCAATAAAAGTTATTGAAAAATTAGGAGAAAACACTTACGACACTTTCCATCCGGAAAAAGGCAAACTTAGGAAGCACGTGGTCTATTTCTTGGCCAAAGCGCCTTATGAAAATTTGACTCTTGAACACAAAGAAAAGAAAGGTGGCCTAGACGATGTGAAATGGTTTAAGTTGGCGGACATACTTGACTTGAATTTTTATGATGATATCTTGCCAATTATAACCAAAGCCATCAACCTATTAGTAAAAAGTTAGTAACGACAAGATTTATAAAAAAGTATGAAAGAAAAAGAATTTGGCGGATTTGAACAACTGATCGGAATAGAATTTAAGGATAAAGACTTGCTCAAACAAGCTTTCACACACCGCTCTTTCCTCAATGAGCACAAAGCTCTCAAAGGTAGGCATAATGAACGTTTGGAATTTCTAGGTGATGCAGTGTTGGAGTTAGTCATAACTCATTATCTTTATGGAGAATATCCCGAAAAAAATGAGGGTGATTTGACGTCTATCCGAAGCGCTCTAGTAAATGCGACGACTTGCGCCGAAGTAGCTAAAAAAATGAATATTAATGATTACCTTTTGCTTTCCAAAGGTGAAGCCAAAGATGTAGGCCGCGCTCGCCAATATATATTGGCCAACGCTCTGGAAGCTATTATCGGAGCGATTTATATCGATCAAGGATACGCAAAAGCTGAATGGTTTATTTTGGAAAATATTGCACCATTAACTCAACAAATAGTGAAAGAAGAACTTTGGGTTGATGCTAAAAGTAAGTTTCAAGAAAAAGCTCAAGATATAGTCGGTACCACTCCTTCATACAAAACTATGAAAGAAGAGGGTCCTGATCATGATAAAAAGTTTACGGTTGGAGTTTTCCTTGGTGAGACTCTAGTTTCCGAAGGCGAAGGTGAATCCAAACAGGATGCCGAACAATCTGCCGCCCGCCTCGCTCTCAAAGAAAAAGGTTGGAATTAAAATAAAGTTCTGGACTGATTTTATTTATAGAGCTACTATGTAGTTTAAATTGGTCTAACATCTAAAACAATGAAAGAAGGTGGATTTTTACAAAATATTAAAAATCTATTCCGGATAAACCCGCTAAATGTTTCTTTGTGGATATTTTTTCTCGGTGGCCTATATTTGAGCAGTTTATTTAGTTATGAATTATTTCACATTCTGGTTGAACTTCTTTGTGTCGCCATAGCTCTAGGGATTTTTATGATAGCCTGGAATGCCAGAAGATTTTTTGATAATCATTATCTTTTCTTTATTTGTATCAGTTATTTATTTATCGCTTCTATTGATCTCATACATGCTCTAGCTTTCAAAGGTATGGGAGTATTTGATTCCTTAGACTCTACTCCCAATATAGCGACTCAACTTTGGATTGCGGCGAGATATCTCCAAGCAATTTCCCTCGTCGTCGCTCCAATTTTCCTTATCAAAAAAATGAATGTGAGGTTGATTTTTGAAATTTTCATCCTCGTCACCTTATCAGTATTTGTTGCTATTTTTTATTTAAAAATATTTCCAACAGCTTATATTGAAGCCACAGGACTGACTTTATTTAAAAAAGTGAGTGAATATATTATTTCTGCAATACTTGTAGGTGCTATATTTTTTCTTTTCAAAAAAAGACAAACTTTGAATAAAAATATCCTGTATTTAATACTTCTTTCAATGTTGTTTACTGTCGTTTCCGAATTAACCTTCACTACTTATTTTGGAGTTTATGACTTTTCAAATATGGTTGGGCATTATTTGAAGTTAGTAGCCTTTTATCTCATGTATCGGGCTATTATAGAAACCGGGCTTAAAGATCCCCTTACTTATATATTTGGAAATTTGGAGCAAACTGCTAAAACACTGCGGGCCTCTGAGTTAAGGTTTCGTACTCTCATCAAACTGGCCATAAACCCAATGGTACTCACAGACAGTAAAGGTAATATTATGCTTTGCAATGATGCTACAGAACATGTATTTGGTTGGAAAGAGAGCGAGATAGTGGGCAAATCTTTCGTAGAAGTTTTTATTTTAAAAAACAAAGACAAAGAAGATATAAAAAACTTAATAAATAAAGATGGACCAAAATCTGCATATGAAAGGCACGAACTCTCAAGTATCAGAAAAAATGGCGAAAAATTTACATTTGAACTTTCTTCATCGCACTGGGAAACAGATAATGAATCTTTCTTTGGTTTTTTGATGAGAGATATAACTGATTGGCAAGAATTTGAAAAAACACTTCTCAAAAAAAATAGGACGCTCAAAAATATGGTTGAAAATCTGGGAATATTTCAAAAAGCGATAGACGGTGCTTTTACTCATATTGTTATTACAAATGAAAAAGCTACTATTTTGTATGCCAACAAAGCAGTAGAAGAAATAACCGGCTTTACTAAAGAAGAAATAATCGGCAAAAACCCTTCTCTTTGGGGTAAACAAATGCCAGATTCATTTTATAAAGATTTTTGGAAAACTATAAAAGAAGATAAAAAAACCTTTGCTGGTGAAATCATAAACAAAAGAAAAGACGGCACATTGTATGATGCTGATATAAGGGTTTCCCCTATTCTTGATGATAAGGGTAACGTAAGATTCTTTGTTGGGATAGAAAGAGATATTACTCACGAAAAAGAGATAGACAGAGCTAAGACCGAATTTATATCTTTAGCCGCTCACCAACTCAGGACACCTCTCTCTACTATTTCCTTAACTTCTGAAATGCTCCTCAAGGGAGTCACGGGCAAAATTTCAAGGGAAGGCAAGAAATATCTGAGAAATATATGTTTTGAAATAAAGGATATGGCAGAAATGATTGAAATATTTCTCAACGTCAGCAGGATTGAAATGGGGGGATTCCAAGTAAATACCGAATCACTCAGTTTGATTGATGTTATTGAAAAAACAATAAAAATAATGTTACCGTTGATTGAAAAAAAGAACATAACTTTCAAAAAAAACTACAGCAAAAAACCTCTTGTTATGAATCTAGACAGAAAAGTGATGGATGCTATTTTAGAAAATCTTTTCTCAAATTCCATCAAATACACCCATAAAGGTGGTGAAATAAAAATAAAAGTTCAAGAAAAATCAAAGGAAGTTATCATTGAACTTTTAGATAGTGGTATAGGTATACCAAAAAAAGAACAATCTAAAATTTTCACAAAACTTTTTCGAGCAGGAAATGTGACACAAACAAAAACAGGTGGTTCTGGTTTGGGGCTTTACTTGGTCAAAAAATTAGTAGATCAAAGTGGTTACAAAATATGGTTCAAATCAAAAGAAAATAAAGGAACAACCTTTTTCCTTTCTATACCAAAAACCAAAATTAAATTAATTTAAGGAGTTTTCAATCTGTACCCGACTCCACGAACAGTCTCTAAAAGTTTTTTCTTCCTATTTTTATCTATTTTTTCCCTAATTCTATTTATATAAACTTCGAGCGTGTTGGAAAATGAGTCGTAATCAAAATCCCAGATATTATCGGTCAAATCTACTCTGGCTACAGTTTTGTTCGGTCTACGCATAAAATATTCCAAAATTCTAAACTCTTTAAGCGTCAAACTAATTTCTTTGTCAGACCTGAAGAGTTTTTTGTCGTTCAAGTTTAAAACCAAGTCAGCTATTTTCAGTTCTGGAGATAAAACAACTTTAGGTCTACGAGTCAAAGCCTTGATTCTTGCCAAAAGTTCGGAAAAAGCAAAAGGCTTCATCATATAATCATCAGCACCAGTATTGAGTAGGGAAACCTTGCTTTCAAGGTCACATTTAGCAGTCAAGATAAGAATGGGAAGACCGATTCCAACTTTCCTTATATTTTGGCAAACTTCAAAACCGTGTCTCTTAGGCAACATAAGGTCGAGTATAACTATGTCATAATCCATATGATTCACTTCTATGCGTCTTTGACCAGATTCTCCATCGGAAAGATGATCGACGGCATAACCTTCGCTCTCAAGGCCTTTTTTCAACATCTTAGCTAGATTTTCTTCGTCCTCAATGATTAGTATTTTCATACTATTTAGGATTAGAGTTTGCTATGTATAAATAGTAACTCCATAAGCTTTCAAATGTCAATCTTTCTATGTTAAAATGATTTTATGCTTAAATCATTGGAGATTTCTGGTTTTAAATCATTTGCCAAAAAGACCGAATTAAATTTCAAATCAAGAGTGACTGCTATAGTCGGCCCAAACGGCTCCGGCAAATCAAACGTAGCTGAAGCTTTTCGTTTCGCTCTTGGAGAGCAGTCCATAAAATCCATGCGTGGTAAACGTGGTGAAGACTTGATATGGAACGGCTCAAACGAATCACCTCGTTCAAATAGAGCTGGGGTTAAACTCTCTTTTGATAATGCCAAAAATTTATTCAATTTAGATTTTGAAGAAATAGTGCTGGAAAGAGTAGTTAATAGAGATGGTGGAAACGAATATTATCTGAACGGTTCATTGGTTCGTCTTAAAGATATCATTGAATTACTCTCTCAAGCTCATATAGGATCTTCTGGTCACCAGATAATTTCTCAAGGAGAAGCTGACAGGGTGCTCACTGCCAATATGAAGGAGCGCAAAGAAATGATAGAAGATGCTTTGGGACTCAAAATTTATCAATACAAAAGAGAAGAAAGCGAAAGAAAGCTTTTGAAAACTGAAGAAAATATAAAACAAGTTGAATCTTTGCGCAGAGAAATCGCTCCTCATATAAAATTCCTCAAAAAACAAGCAGAAAAAGTAGAAAAAGCTGAGGAGTTGCGTTTAAAACTTGTTAAATTTTACAGAGAATATTTAAAAAGAGAAAAAGATTATTTGGAACAACAAAGAAAAATTCTGGAAGCAGAACAGAAACCTGTTATTCAAAAACTTGAAGACTTGGCCTTTGAGATGGAAGAAGCCAAGCAAATTTTGAATACCTCAGCTAAAAAAGATGAAAAAAGTGAAGAGCTTATCACGATTGAAAATCAAATAAAACAAAAAAGGGAAGAAAAAGACAGACTTTCGAGAGAGATAGGTAAGACAGAAGGTGAAATAAACGCCAATCAAAGAGCTATTGAAAAAATAAAAGAGGAACAAAGGTCCGAAGAAGGCAAAACTGTGCTACTTAAAGAAGTAGAAGATTTGGAAAGAGAAATATCAGGGTTGAGTGAAGTGGCCAAGATATTTGAAAAAATCAGAAACTTTATTTTGGGGCATAAAAGTAATATTGATACTAAAAGTATAGATGAGCTCATTTCCGTAAATCAAAATCTGGAAAATAATAAAAAAGAAGGTGAAGAAAAAATCAAAAATGTTAACTTAAACTTAAATGAACTTGATATCAAATATCAAGCTATCAAAATTTCCATAGAAAAAGAAAAGGATTCCGAAAGGGACGCTGAAAAAAACATATTCAAAATATCTTCCGAACAAAGCGAACTCAGGAATAAAATGGAATTTTTGAAAGAAAAAGAGCACAGACTTTCTATTGAAGAAAATGATTGGAAAATGGAAATTCAGGAAGGTGGTGTGCTTCTTGGCACTGCTATTTTGGGATTTGAAAATGATCCCGCCTCCGCTCTAAGCTACAGCGCGTCAAGGGAAGAAAACAGGAGGGAGCTGGAGAGAATGAAAATTAGACTAGAAGAACTCGGTGGTGCCGGAGGTAGTGAAGTCACCAAAGAATATAGAGAGACTTTGGAAAGAGATGAATTTTTGGCCAAAGAATTGGAAGATTTGGGAAAATCAGCAGAATCTCTGCAAACCCTCATAACTGAGCTTCTGGAAAAACTGGATGTAGAATTCAAACAGGGTATTGAAAAAATAAATAAAACATTCAATGAATTTTTCTCACTTATGTTTGATGGGGGTAACGCCACACTTACTGTTGTAAAAAGCGAAAAAAAAAGGAATAAACTCACAGAATTAGAAGACGAACTTGTCCCGCGTAGTCCTGAAGAATTACAGGACGAAGTGGGAGAGGATGGAATTGAAATTTCGGTTTCTTTACCTAGAAAAAGAATAAAAGGCCTTGATATGCTCTCTGGAGGTGAAAGAGCTTTAACTTCTATTGCACTTCTCTTTGCTATCTCCCAAGTCAATCCTCCACCGTTTATTATTTTAGACGAAACCGATGCAGCGCTTGATGAAGCCAATTCCAAAAAATATGGTGATATGATTGAAAACTTATCCAAAGTCTCTCAGCTCATCATCATCACTCACAACCGCGAAACTATGTCTCGTGCTGGCATCATCTACGGTGTCACTATGGGCCGCGACGGCGTCTCCCGTCTTCTCTCCATCGCATTTGATGAAGCTGTTGCTGTAGCGAAATAAGTGTGGTAATTTACAAATCAGAGGAGGTGAGTATGCCAAGCTCAGAAACAGTCAGGAGAAAGAAAAGTGAAATAGTTTCTTTGTTCAAGAAGGAAGGGGTTGGAGCCAGTGTAGGTATAACCAGAATAGGTCTTGAGTATGGCCTAAAAATCGGCTTTAATGATAAAATTCCTTCATCGGTAATGAAAAAAATACCCAGACTCTTACAAGAAACTCCTTGTGAATTTGAGTTTGTTGGAACAATCAAACCAAGAGGGAAAATTATTGAATAATATTTTCTTTCTTAAAATTACACCCCGGGTGAAAACTCGGGGTGATTTTTTATATAAAATGTAGCGATTAATCGCTACAAAAAAATAAAAAAACCGCTACACCCAAGGAATGAAATGTAACGGTATCGGGCTCCTATTTGCTCAGTGTCAGTGTTTCCACAGAATGCAATATTGCTAGCATCTGGCACGTTATAGTTACGCGCGACATAACAAAAAAAGAATCCGACAATTAAAAATTACTCTTGCAACCAAAATTTGTCAATCAAGCCATCCAATGCGTCCAATGGGCATCTTTGGACACATTAGGTATTCCAAATTGCTGGTTATACGGCCAATTTAAAATCCAAAGTTTTACGGTCGAGGTCGGCCGAAGTGAGACGGACACGAACGGTGTCGCCGAGAGAGAATTTTTTGCGAGAATTTTGACCAACGATGCAATAGTTTTTTTGATCTAATTTGTAAGAGTCGTCAGTCAGATCTTTGGTGCGCACCAACCCTTCCACTTTGGTATCTGGATTTTCAACATACATACCCCATTCAGTCACACCAGAAATCACCGCCTCAAATTCCTGCCCAATTTTGTCTTGCATAAATTCCACCTGTTTGTATTTGATACTGTCACGTTCGGCTTCTTGAATTATCACTTCTTTGTCACTAGCCGCTTGCGCTATTTTTTCAAACTTCACAAATTCATTTTTTGGAATCGCTTCATTCTTTATATATTTTTCAAGAATGCGATGAATCATAAGGTCGGGATAACGGCGGATAGGGGAAGTGAAATGAGTATAATATTTGAAAGCCAAACCAAAATGGCCGATATTTTTGGTTGAATAAACAGCTTTGGCCATTGATCTTATCGCAGCGGTTTTGATGAGGGGTTCGGAGGTGTGACCTTCAATTTGCTCTAAAAGTTTATTTATATCTTTAGCATTAACTTGCCCATTATTTATAGGTAATTCGTGTCCCAGAGCCCTGACGAAAACGGCTAATTCTTCTATTCTGTCCATTTTAGGTAGATTGTGAATACGGAATATAGAAGCCCCTCCTTTTTTGCCGATTTTTTCACTTATGTATTTGGCTACTTCGCGGTTAGCAAGAAGCATCCACTCTTCAACCATTTTCATCGTATCCAAACGGGCTTTTTTATAAATCCTGATTGGTTTACCCTCATTATCTAGCTCAAATTTTACTTCATCAGTTTCAAATTCTATCGCACCGTTTTTCTTATTTTCTGATCGGTAAATATTGGCGATTCTATTTAATTCAACTAGTTTCGGCGCAAAATCTTCTGTATGCTTAGCACGCATAAAAGCCTGCTGGCTTTTTGCTCTGCTCGGTTCGTCAACCTGCGCAAGGCACGCATCCAGAAGATTTTGCGCCTCTTCATAACTAAATCTCTTGTCAGAATTGATTACCGTTTTACCAAACCATCTTTCCAAAACTTCACCAGTCTCTTTTTTAATATCAAAAACCGCCGAAAAAGCGAATCGGTCTACGTTTGGCATAAGTGAACAAAGATTGTTGCTCAAAACTTCTGGAAGCATCGGAATTGTGCGGTCTACCAAATATGTCGAGAAATTTCTTTTGGCCGCTTCTCTGTCCAAAGCTGAACCCGGACGCACGAAATGAGAGACGTCAGCAATATGGACACCGACTCTGATTGTTTTTTCATCAATTTCTTCATAAGAGAGAGCGTCATCAAAATCTTTAGCATCTTTTGGGTCTATAGTGAAAGTGGTTATGTTTCGAAAATCTCTCCTACCTATCGTGTCAAAGGGCATCTTTGACACTTCTTCCGCTTCTTTTTCCACATCAGCAGGGAAGTCATAAACAATACCTTTATCCAAGAGAATGGATTGCATTTCAGTTTCGTGTTCACCTTTTTTACCAATTACTGAAATAATTTTGCCTTTAGGATTAATATTTGGATTAGTCCAACTTATTTCTGCCAAAACTTTAGTTCCAGATTCAAGATTTTTTGGAAAATCAAATATATCTACGTTTTTATAAAACTTAAAATCATCGGGTTTAAAAGTCAGGCCAGTTGAAGTTTTTTCAACAGTACCGACAAAATTAGTTTTATTTCTTTTTATTATTTTAGTTATCCTGCCTTTTTTCCTGTCCCTATCCTTGCCTATAATTTCTACTTCCACCTCATCTTTATCTAATGCACAATTCAAATTTTCTTCAAAAACTATAATGTCATCTTCTCGTCCTTCAACCATTACAAAACCCAACGGTTTAGCCGTAATCTTTATAATTCCTTTTAAAATCTTTCTCTTGCCCGCTGTAGCTTTAGCGTAGGCTGGGTTTTTTTCATTTTTATGCATATTCGACTTATCTTAACACAGTTTTAATGATATATGTTATAATGTTTATACTTTATAAATTAACCAAAATTTATGTTCTCAATAAAAGAATCAATAATGTATGGCTGGGAGAAAACCAAAAAACACATGGAGCTTGCTTTATACTCCACTCTTTTGATTTTGGCCATAAGTTGGCTTGCAGGAGGTCTTTCATCAATTGGACTTATAATTTTAATATTCATGATTATTGTGAATATCGGCTATACCAAAATTTTTCTAAAAATGAACGATGGGGAAAATCCTAAATTTTCAGAGATATTTGACGAATATAAAACATTCTGGAGATATTTGGGAACATGCATGTTGTTGATACTCATAATCGTGAGCGGACTTGTACTTTTCATAATCCCGGGGATTTTCTGGGCAGTTAGATTTGCTTTCGCATCACTCATAGTTATAGACACGAAATTAGGGCCAAAAGCAGCTTTAAAAGAAAGTTGGGCTATCACTAAAGGCAGTTTTTGGAAAATTCTTTGGTTTTGTATAATATCGAGCTTTGCAAATTTCTTGGGAGCTGTACTAGCTGGAGTTGGACTTCTTGTGACTATTCCTGTTACAACATTTGCTTTTATATACTTCTATCGATGGTTGTCCCAAAAGAAAGCCGGGCTTGCTACCACTTCTCCCCAGGTCGTTTAGTGACAAAGTTGACTTGTTTTTACTTTAGTATATACTTGATTTCGCCCTCTATTTGGGGGCGTTTTCAAAGTTCGTTGACATATCTTGAAATAATATAAGTACAAGAAAGAGACTACTTGCCTTAAGCCCAAGGTAAGGTTTGGTGAGTAGTCGCAAGTCCAAATTTTTAAGTTGTCCGCCCAGGACGGCTTAAAAATAGAATGTTGAAATAAAAGTGATTTCGAAAAAACTGACTAGGGTCAAATCAAAGATAAAAATGATAATTTTTGCCTGATTCTGCAAAAAGATATTTTTTGTTTTGTTCCGTTCTAAAAAAATCTAAAATTTAATTTTTGATTTAATTTTAGAGTTTGATCCTAGCTCAGG
>JBBTSI010000004.1:0-49920 GCA_038064735.1 Patescibacteria group bacterium
GTTTTGCTTTTGGTTTAAATATCGAAAGTGCCGCTTAGAGATTTGTATCCCTAATATTTGAGAATTCTAATCCCCATTATTCATAAAAATTGCCCCCAAGCAATTTTTTTTGTGTATAACTTTTTATTTTATTCCTCTAAATCTATGACTCGGCCGAGTTCGTTGAGAGAGGTGATGCCTTGCAGGATTTTGATGACACCATCCTGTTTCATATTCAAAATATTTTGACCTTCAGCGGCTTTGTTTATTTCTCTCTCGCTTGGGTTTTGAATAACCACCGCTTCTATTTTTTCGTCCGTCAAGATAGCTTCATAAATACCTAGACGGCCTTTGAAACCGGTGAAATTGCATTCGGCACAGCCGACTGATTCGAATATGTTACTCATATCCAAACCTTCCAAATATGTTTTATCTGAGATGCTGTCAACAGTATCTTTTATGATTTTATTTTCCACTTCGGTCAAAACTGCTTTCTTTTTGCACTTAGGGCAGAGTTTTCTTAAGAGTCTTTGGGCCATAGTCATATTGATAGCTGAAGTGATGACTTTGGGATTGGCTCCAAGGTCGATAAGACGAGGGAAAGTACCAGCGGCATTGTTGGTGTGCAGTGATGAGAAGACCAAGTGTCCAGTCAAAGCGGAATTGATGGCAATTTCCGCGGTCTCTTCATCGCGGATTTCTCCGACCATTATCACATCAGGATCTTGACGCAGGGCGCTACGCAGACCTTCTAAGAAAGTGTAACCCTTTTCTTCGTCAGTTTGGGTTTGCACGATACCTTTGAGATGATACTCGATTGGGTTTTCTATTGTTATTATTTTTATCTCTGGTGTGTGGATTTTTTTAAGGAAAGCATAGAGAGTAGTAGTTTTACCTGACCCTGTTGGGCCAGTGTTGAGTATCATACCATTAGGTTTGCTCAATTCACGCATTATTAATTTAAGTAATTTTTCGCTGATACCTAATTCTTCAAGAGGCACAGAAATAGCTTTTGGATTTAAGACGCGCAACACTACTGATTCACCATATCCTCCAGGTAAAAGGGAAGTACGGATTTCAATTTCTGAATCGCCGAGTTTGATGCTGAAACGGCCGTCTTGGGCTTTGCTTTTTATATTTAATTTTAAATTAGATATAAGTTTGATACGGGAAAGTAAAAGATTAAAAGTATCTTTGTCTAAATTTAATATGTCGTTCAAAACTCCATCCAATCTATATCGCAGTCTGACCGAAGCTTCTTCTGGTTCAATATGGATATCCGAAGCGCCGATAGAAATAGCTCCAGCTAATATTATTTCCAATATTCTGGAAATGCGATAACTTTTTTTCTGAGCCAAAATAGTTTCAATAGAAGATTTTATATCTTGTGCGTTTTTAACTTTTTTTACCAAATCTTGGATTTCATCACTCTCGATATCAAGGGCGCCACCTTTGGTCTCCATTGAGTAGGAAAGGTCTTTGTAACGGTCCCAAACTCTTTTTAAACTTTGGTGAGAGACCATGAAAAGGGTAGGGATATAACCTCGGTCTTTGAGTGATTCAACTATCGCTGTAGCTTTGTTATTGTTGGGAGACAGTATTGCGAGAGATATTTTTTTGTTCACTATATTAAAAGAAGCCACTTCCGCATCTCTGGCCTCAGTTTCTTTTATTATACGTAGAGCATCAATGTTGATAGGGGTGACAGAAAGGTCAGCGTAAGGTAGGCCGTATTTTTGGGACATCATCTGAGCCAAACCTTCTTCTTCTTGTTCGCGAAGCTCTCCTATCTTTTGTTTTTGTTTGTCTTCGTTAAATTGAATGGTCATGAGGAAATTATATCACAGTGTTTTTGTTTTCCCTCCCCTGATCAAGGGGGGGCAGGGTGGGGTTGACAAATTCTGCAGATTTGCTATAATATACACAGATTCAGTTAGGCAATAATTAACCATTTTCTGGAGGATTGTACCATGAAAAAAGCTATGTTTTTGGTCGTTATTTTGGTGTTTTTGGGGATTTCTTCTGCTTTTGCACAGCAAGATGCAGCAGTGGCAATTGCGGAACAAATTGTTCCCGTGACGGAAAATCTGACAGATAATTTTGTCGGATGTGTCGAGAGGTTGGTTAAAATCGGAACACCCAACAAGGATGCTCGACGTGATTGCCTGAAAGCAACTGACAAGGTGATTAAGGTGGTAAGTGATGTATCTGATGACGCGTCTGGTGCAGCTAACGCTAGCCGGCCCATGATTGTGTCAGGCAGTAGATATGGGAGAAGTTACGGCTCCTCTAGTAGTATCGTTGTGGTGCCGAACACGAGTTCATCTAGAACGTCAACGCCTCGTGTTCCGAAACTTCATACCCCGACTTATCACGAAACCACATATTCTTCTAAGTAAGGTGAATATGTAGTGAATTCCATCAAGCGCTCACGGTTTTATACTGTTGAGCGCTTTTCTTTTTGTTTATGTTAGGATAAAAGTATGGAATTTTTATCTAAAAACCTTGAAGAGACAGCTAAAATTGCCTTTGATTTTGGTAAAAATTTAAAGCCAAGCAACAATTCGGCCACAATTGTCGGTCTATATGGAGAGTTGGGGAGTGGCAAGACTACTTTTATGAAATATTTGGCTGAAAATTTTGGGGTGAAAGAAACGATTCAGAGTCCAACTTTTGTTATTATGAAATTTTATAATATTGCTGAAAATTTTTCATTTTCTGGTTTCGAGAAACTAGTTCACATAGATGCTTACAGGATAGAAAAAGAAGAAGAAATACTAAATTTGGGCTGGCAGGAAATTATTGCTGATCCTAAAAACTTGATTTGCGTAGAATGGCCAGAAAAAATTGAAGGCATCATGCCGAGCCATATTGTGATAAAATTCGAACATGAAGGAGAAAACCAAAGAAAAATTAGTATTGCTTGATGCGCACGCAATAATACATAGGGCATATCACGCCTTGCCGGATTTTGCGACAAGCCTTGGTGAGCCGACGGGAGCCTTGTATGGGCTCGTGACTATGATTTTGAAGATTGTGACTGATCTCAAGCCAGATTATGTCGTGGCTTGTTATGATTTGCCCAAGCCGACTTACAGACATGAAGTTTATGAAGGTTATAAAGCTGGACGAGCTAAAACTGATGATAATTTGGCCATACAGTTGGAAAAATCAAAACAGATTTGTGAAGCTCTCAATATTCCTATTTATTCTCTCGAAGGTTTTGAAGCTGACGATATGCTTGGTACTATCGTTGAAAAAGAGAAAAAAAATAATGTAGATATTGTGATAGCTTCCGGCGATATGGACACGATGCAGTTGGTGAGTGATGAAAAAGGAAAAGGAGGCAGTGTCAAAGTCTATACTTTAAAAAAAGGTATCAAAGAAACTATTCTTTATGATGAAAAAGCAGTGATGGAGAGATTTGGATTTGAACCGGAACTCCTGATTGATTTCAAAGGACTGCGGGGTGATCCATCTGATAATATTATCGGCATTGCTGGTATTGGAGAAAAGAGTGCTACAGATTTGATTCAAAATTTCGGTACCATTGAAAATATTTATAAAGTTTTGAAAAAAACCCCGGAAAAATTGGAAGAGGTAGGTATCAGAAGGGGGATAATAGAGCTTTTGAAAAATGGGGAAGAAGAAGCTAAATTTTCCAAAATGCTCGCTACTATCAGACGAGATGCGCCGATTGATTTTGCCTTGCCAGAGCAAAAATGGAAAGAAGGTTTGGATTTAAATAAAGTTGAAGCTCTTTTTCAAAAATTGGAATTTAGAAGTATGAGGGCAAGGTTGAAACAAGTTGTAGGTGAAAATGGCCAGCAGGAAAAGTTTTCTTCCGAAAAGTCCTCGGGTCTCCTCGCTGATGCTCGGCCAGACTTTTCTCCAGAAAATTTTCCTGCTGGCCTCGAAGAAACTAAAATAGCGCTTTGGGTGACAGATTCAAATATTACCGACCCATCTTTGGAAGATATTTTGAATTTTGCTAATACTGACGATTTCGAAAAAGCCAAAGAAATTATTTTTACTGAGCTAAAAAAAAGAGAAGGGGAGTTTATTTTTGAGGAAATAGAAAAACCACTTATTCCTATAATTAAAAAGATGGAAGAACATGGAGTTTTGATAGATACTGATTTTTTGAAAAATTTGAATAAAGAATATTCTAAAACTTTAAAGGAATTGGAAAAGCAAATATGGAAGTTAACAGGTGGTATAGAATTTAATATTTCTTCACCTAAGCAATTAGGAGAAGTACTTTTTGATAAATTGGGGCTCTCTGTTAAATATCAGAAAAAAACTTCTACTGGTGCCAAATCAACGAAAGAATCGGAATTGCAAAAAATGAAAGATTTGCATCCCGTCATTCCTCTCATTTTGGAATATCGTGAACTTTCAAAACTCATAGGGACTTATATTGAACCGATGCCAAAAATGGTGGATGTTGGTAGTAGATTGCACGCAAGGTTTATTCAGGCCGGTACTACAACAGGTAGAATGTCATCTGAAAATCCTAATTTGCAAAATATTCCTACCAGCTCGGAAAACGGGAAAGTAATAAGAAAAGCTTTTTTGGCGCCTTACGGATTAAAACTTTTGGCTTTTGATTATTCTCAAATAGAACTTCGTATTGCTGCTTTTCTCTCTGGCGATGAAAAACTTATTGAAATATTCAAATCTGGAGAAGATGTCCATTCGTCTGTAGCTGCTCATGTCTTTGGTGTACCTATAAATAAAGTAGACAAAGAAATGCGTCGTAGAGCCAAGGTTATAAACTTTGGTATTCTTTATGGTATGGGAGTCAGTGCTCTGACGGTAAACCTTGGTTCCGACAGGAAAACTGCTCAAGAATTTTACAATACCTATTTTGAAACTTTTGAAGGTTTAGCTAAATATTTAGGCGAAACCAAAGCAGAGGCTTTGAAGTTTGGATACACGAAAACCTTTTTTGGCCGCCGTAGGTATTTTGAAGGTTTGAAATCAAAACTGCCTTTTATTAAAGCTGCTGCTGAGAGGATGGCAATCAATGCTCCAATACAAGGTACCGAAGCGGATATTGTGAAAATCGCCATGAAGAAAGTGGATGAGTTTTTGGTGGTTAATAAATTGGACAAAGAAGTTCATCTTATTTTGCAAATTCATGACGAGCTTATTTATGAAGTGCCGGAAAATTTGATAAATGAATTGGAACCAAAAATAAAAAAAATAATGCAAGATATTATTCCACTTGAAAAAATATTAAATGTGCCTATAATCGTTGATTCAAAATCAGGGTCTAATTGGGGAGAACTTAAATAAAATGGAAAATCAAAGTTTATTTAAAGAATACAAAGGAGTGTTTGAAGAGAAAGAAGAAACTTTTGAAAAAAAGAAAGCAGGTTTTGAATACGCTTATAATCCTTTTGCTTTGCAAGATGCGATAGGTGAGAAGAGCGCCAAAAAAGCTTGGCTTGAGTACGAAAAACTTAGATTTAGTGGGATAGAAGCAGAAGATTTGATACACAAAATAACAGCCAAAGTGAGAGATATGGCTGCTATTGTGGCCGGTGCCAACAAAGAAGATCTTGGTATGAAAGATTATCCTTACAATAAATCAAAGAGAGATGCCAAAAATTGGAAACCTGAGGATTTGAAAAATTTTTATAGCAAACTTATAGAAATATATCATCGCTCAAGAATGGGTGGTGATGAGTTGGATACGGCTTTAGAAAAAATTCTTCTTAGTATCTAAATCTTTTTGTAGCAAACCAATCGAACTTCATGTTTTTTTGAACTTTTCTAACACCAGAAAAAGCAACTCTCAAAACAAAACCGGCGAGGAGCGCTTGCAGGATCCAGCTGGTATCTCGCATTGCTACAAATAAAAAATTAAAAATATCCGACAAATTATGTTCGGGCACACTGGCCAAATTGGCAAAAACATCACGGATAGATACCAACATCACAGCTGTGGCAACAAAAAATGCCGACATAAAATAATCAGGATACTCCAGAAGAGTATTCTTGGTATATTCAAAATATATACGGGACATTATTCTTCTTTTTAAATTGTTATTCATAATTATTATATTTCTCATAAATTTGCAAAAATTCTTTTTTTGAGCGGTGGACTCTGACTCTGGCTGTGCTGTTTTTGATATTCATTATTTTAGCTATTTCTTTAAATGACTTACCCAAAACGTATCTCAAATTTATTATTTCGGCCGTGGCACCACCTATCTTCTTTAATACAAACTGCACATAGTTTTTATCACTATTATCTTCGGGTAGTCCTTCGGGGTGCAGACTTGGGGCTATAGCTTCTACTTCATCGGTTAGACTGATGGTGGCATTCTTGTATTTGTTTATCTGGTCAGCCATGCAATTTTTCAACACAGTATTAGACCACGGCCTGAACTTTCCGCCGTTTTGGGGGAACTTTTTACCATATTTGTAAATTCTGACAAATGTTTCTTGGACCGCATCTTCGGCATCATCTTTGGAGCGCAGTGTTTTTCTGGCAATTGCCATAAAACGCTTATAATGACGGTCATAAAGCTCGCCAAAACGAAAAGGCTTTTTATACGAAAGCTCCAGAATTTCTTCATCGCTCATATCTAATGAGACTATCATATCATCATAAATGTTACAGCGTAACCTTTGATTTTTATTGTAAGTCATAGATGTTGTATTAGATAATTTAATAAAATGAAAAAAGGTTCTTTAAATTTTGCTCCAAGTGTACGCCTTTCCAGAGCTCCGCCCGGTGGGCGGTACTACAATTAAACAACATACACATAAATTAGATATTAAATAAGATAAATAGAAAACTCCGCGCCATTATATAAAATAAAAAGGTGCGGAGTTTTCGTTACTTGTGCCAAAATATAGCAAGTAGTAGTATTGAGGTATTAAAAATAATCAAAATACCATGGGAATGGAATCGTTTAATAGTACTCAAGAACAAGCTCCAGGCCCAGACATTTCTCCAAATCAAACACTGGAATCAACAAGGATCTTAAAAAATAAGGCCATTGAAAAAATCAAAGCTGACATAGCTGAAACTAAAAAGAGAATGGAGGAAACAGATTTGTCTGATGACGTTGTGCTGATTTCGAAACTGAACATAGCCGAATTGACGGAACACGAAGAAAGAATAAAAAAATATGAAGACGAATTGAAACAGGTTGAAGCTGGGGAAATAAGCCCTGAATTTGTTTTATATAAACACTCTGACACTGACGAAAAATTGAATTTAGTATTAGAAAAAATACCTGCTGAGTCTGAATTGGCAAATATTCTTAAAAGTGAACAGGAATTAAAATCTTTAAAACCTGAAGAGGATGATTTTATCAAGACTTACACACAAGATATAAACTTTTTGCGACATCTTTCTGCACGCCACAAAGAGATAGAAAAACAACAACGAGAATGGGGAAAAGCAGGAAAAGATATTCTTCAAACTGAAGAAGTTTTCTTAAGGGCCCAAAAAATAAATAATGAATCCGATTTCAGAAAAAAAGAGGAGAAATTCTTTAGAGACATTAGTCCTGAACACAGGAAAGAACTTATGGAAATATCTGCTCGTCTCAGTATGAGAAACGATTTAAAGTCTTGGGTAAGAGATGGCCGAAAGTTCTCCGATACTGAGGCCACACCGTTCCAAGTTGAGCACAAAGGCACTCACGAACAGGTTTTAACTTATTATGGAGAAGTTGCGAATTTATATTCTGAATTTAAAAAGAGTGAGACAGAAAATTTTTCCCCTAACTCTAGAACAAAAGAAGGTATGCAAAATGAATCAGATTCTGAATCACAACCCAGCGAAAACCTTGAAGATATAGATGAACCCAGTAATTTTGATGGATCAAAAACAGCTGAAGAAATAAGAGAATACGAAAAAGAAAATAATGTAAACCAAGATATCCTTATGCAATCTTGGCTTACCCACGCGGGGACATATAAAGATTTAATGGAGAAAGTAAGAAAAGCTCAAGAAGGTTATGATTTATTAGTAAAATCTAATGACCCAGAAAATCAAATTGTTGTTGAAGCTAAGGAAAATTGGAATAATGCCGTATCAGAACAACAAAAAGAAGGAGAAGTTATGGATCCAATGTTCCAGCACTTGAGCAAAGAAACATTGAGAAAATACAAGGAAGACTTAAAATATCGTGGCGTAGTCAGTGAGGAATTACTCAATCAGCTGTAGAAGAACTTTAAAGAATAAGAAACAACTCATACAGGTAAGGCTTTTGTGGTCACAAATAAATTTACTGACGTAAATTTTTCGCGACCCCGGCTCGCGGTTTTTGCCTTTGCTACGCAAAACAAAAACATCGCTGTGCCTCGCACCACGTCAAAAAAACTCCTGCAGAGGAGTTTATTTTTACGTGGTGCGCCCAGTAGGAATCGAACCTACGACCATTTGCTTAAAAGGCAACTGCTCTACCGACTGAGCTATGGGCGCATACCAAACATTAGAAAATATAACACAAAACTTCTAAAAACAAAATTCTTGGTTTCCCTCTCTTAAGGTAAGAGGGGGTCAGGGGGCGATATGAAATTAGAGAGGCAGGTCAACAGCAAAGGCACCGGCGCCAGAGAAGAGTAGGGAAAGGGTGATAGCAAAGAGTATGAAATAAAAGACAAAATTTCTTTTTAGGAATACAGGTTCTTTGTATTCCATATAGCTTTCAATAAAGGTAAATAAAGCCAAAACTAAAGCAGCGATTTGAGTGTAAAATCCTAAAATAAGCATAATACCACCAGCTATTTCCAAGCAACCTATTATTTTTAAGGCTAACTGAGGTTTGGGAATTTTTAAAAAGGAAAGAGAAGCTAGCCAGCGTTCCTTTTCATTTTTGAAAACCAAAATTCCCAAGTCTATAAAGATAAGTCCTGCTACCACACGCAAAATAAGAGGTGCTAGTCTTGCATAGTCCAAAAGGTCTGGAAATGAATTTAACATACGTGTAGTATAGCAATTATGGCAAAAAATATAAACAGAGTTGTTATATTGAATAATATAAGAAGCAACGAGAATGTCGGCTCTATTTTCCGTACTGCAGATAGTGCTGGGATTTCTAAAATAGTTCTTTGTGGTTATACACCGGCGCCACTAGATCGGTTTGGTAGGGAAAACAAGGGACTCACCAAAGCTTCTTTGGGAGCGGAAAAATCAGTGGAATGGGAAAAGATAGAAAATTTGAAAGAAGCGATTAAAAAACTAAGAAATTTTGTAGTAGTTGGAATAGAACAAGATAAAAAAGCTATTGATTATAGGGAAATAAAAACTAAAGCTAAGAATAAAAATCTAGCTATAGTTTTTGGTAACGAAGTAGATGGATTATCAAAAGCAGATTTGAAACTTTGCGATATAGTAGCTGAACTTCCGATGCTCGGCACCAAAGAATCTCTCAACGTCTCCGTCTGTGCTGGAATTGTTTTGTATTCTTTGATCTAATAACTGATTGAATCTACAACTAAATTATTTTGGTCATAAAGAGATATTTTATCGTGAGTAGTTCGCCAGAGCGGACCAAATTTATTTAGGTAAAGATGGTATTCCTTGCCTGGGAAATCAGTATCGCTGAAATGTAAAGCCACACAAGTGTTGTAGTTTATTTGTCCAGTAAGATAAGTTTTACACGAACTCGTAACAGTATCAGGTAGTTTTCTTATGAACTCACTATCTACTGTGGTGCATCGTGATACTCGACGTATAGCTTTCAAACATTCATCATTGCTATCTAAGTTGTTACTGAAGACAGGTAATTTTTCGTCTTTTGGTAGTGGACATTGTAAAGAAAGACCAGGAACAAAAGTTCGGTTTTCTTCAAAATAACCGGTGCATTTGTTTGTACGAAAAGAAACATTTATGGGAGAAAATCCTTTAGTTATGTAAACTTTATCTCCATATTGAAGGAGAACACTACTTTCATTTTTAGTAGAAGGAAATGGTAAAAGATTGGCTCCACCAATAACAGCATAGTAACCGGTCACATCGCTTTTGAAATACCACCCGGTTATTTTTACAGTTTCAGTTTTCTTTAGATTGGTGGAAAGAGAAATATATTCACGTTCCGGATCGTTGTTACGAAGCCCGTAAACACTGGACATTTTTATTTTGTTGTAATAAGGCGAGTACTGACTCTTTTTGTTTTCTTTTTCAACAGCTGTTTGTAGTTTTTTTACACTTGCTTCTGTTTTTTTAATTTCTTCAGCAACATTTTTATTCGGAGAAAATTCTAGTTTATTAGTTTGTTTAATAGGAGAACTGTTGCTGCTGGTGGTGGTGTTTTTCTTTACGCTAGTATTTTTGAGTGAACCAAAAGCCAGTCCGAAAATGGCGAATAAAACTAAAATTATTATGACTGGGTTTGTGTCTTTCATTTTATTTATAAATAAGTTGATGGTTAGGGCAGAAATGGGCACTTCGGCCTTTAATTACCATTCTTTCTATTATACCTCTACATTTCGATTTTGGACATTTGTCGCCTTTACGGCTGTAAACATTGTGGAAATTTTGAAAGTTACCTTTTTCACCGAAAGCGTTGCGGTAATCAGATTTGGAATCGCCACCTTCTTTGATTGAAAATTTTAAAATCTTTTGCATGGTCTTAAAAATTTCTGTAAATTGTTTTTCTGGAATTTTGTCGGTTCTAGAGAGGGGATGGATGCTGACTTCCCAAAGGATTTCGTCGGAATAAATATTACCGATACCAGATAAAAGATTTTGTTCCATAAGAGCTGATTTTATCGGATACTTTTTAGTATGAAAAATTTTAAAAAATTTCTTAGCTGTAAATTTTGGGTCCAAAGGTTCGGACCCTAGTGTACCAATTCTTTTGTGTTGTTTTAGTTCTTCAGTTTTAAAAATATCAACCGAGGCAAATTTTCTCATATCTGCGAGTACCAGATCTTTTTTATCAGAAAGATTAAATTTAAGATGGATAAACTTATTTTCCGGATATAAACCATACATGAGATTACCAGTCATCTTCATATGGACCACAATAGTATAATCATTATTTAAATTTATTAAAATATTTTTACCTCTTCTTTCTATATCTTTTATATTTGTTCCGGTAACTATCTTTTTAAATTTTTCAAAATATTTTTTATTTTTGATATTCTGCCTATCGTTGTGTTTGGCACCAATATAAAAATCAGACCAGACATTTTCGATGGTCTTGCCAATAATTACTTTTTTTAAACCTTCAACTGTTGTATGTACTTCCGGTAACTCGGGCATTTTATTTTTTTAAAACTTTTTGGAGTTCTTCGCGAGCTACGGTGGCGTCATCCCATTCTTGTCTGCTTCCATCAGGGCCACAAATACATGGGTCGGTACCTTTACCTGTGATAAGCACGGCAACTTTGTATTTATCACCACTTGTTTGTTTTATATTCAAAGCATTTTGGATAGCTTTATTTATAGCTTCGCGTCTATCCATTATTATCTCAATAGGTTTCTTTTTTATACCTTTTTTCACGTCTTCTACGATTTTTTCCGGATCTTCATCATAAGGATCTTCGTTGGTCAGAATTATTTGATCGCAATATTTATCGGCAATTTTACCCATCTCCTCTCTTTTCCATTTATCTCGACCTCCACCGGTATTACCCAAAATACATATTTTTTTACAGCTGTTGTACGTCTCATAAATCGCTTTAAGGGAATCTGGAGTATGGGCATAATCAACCACTACATCAAAATTTTGTTCTTGCTCAACTTCGCTATTCGGATAAACATTTATTTTTTCCATTCGGCCTCTTATGAAATTTATTTCTTCAAGGCCCTTTTTTATTTTTTCTTCTGGGATACCAATAAATTTAGCGTAAGCTATCGCTCCTAACATATTGTAAATATTAAAAACACCTGGCAATTTGCTGTGAATAACCAATTTGCCAACTTGAAAAGATGAACCCTGCTCGTTAGCTTTCATGGAAACAGTGTCATCGAGAGAGTAGGGGATTTTATTTTCTATATTGAGTGCCAAAAATTTTTCACTTTCTTTGTCATCAATATTTGCAATCATTATTTTATCTTTCTTATTTTCTAATTCTTTAGCAATCAGAATTTTAGCATTCACATAATTTTCATAAGAACCGTGGGATTCAATATGCTCCGGTGCCAAGTTGGTGAAAATTAAAGCATCCGGATAAATGAATTTGTGTCTAAATTGTTTGGAACCCTCACTGCTCATTTCAATGATGGCGTGGGTGCATCCGGCTTCTATTGCTTCTCGTAAGAATTTTTGGGTGGCAAATCGCCCCGGCATGGTCATTTTAAAAAGATTTCTTTTTTCTTCGTCTCCTATTTTGAAACGTAAAGTACTTTGCAAAGCAGTTTTGTATCCACCGGCTTCTAGTGTGGCATTTACTAATTCTGTAGTGGTAGTTTTCCCTTTGGTGCCAGTAACTCCTATTACAATTAATTTCCTAGAAGGAAAACGGTAGATCAAAGCACCTAAAAGCGCCAAGCTGTAATGATAAGCCGGCTGAAAAAATTCAAATATGGGTTTTGGTATTATTTTTTTTAGGGTTCTCAGCATCTTTAAATTTATTTTGCTTATTTATTTTATTTTCCTAAATTTTTTAGAGCGTATTTTATTTTTTCATTGGCTCCGGTCAAAGTTTTTGGCAAAGCTTTGATAGTTTCTTGAATGTCGCGGTCTCTATAACCCAATGATTTTAGAGCTTCAAAGACATCTATATCTTCACTTGATACCGTTTCACCTTTGCGAGTTGTACCAAATTTACCAGAAAGTTCCAAAACTATTTTTTCAGCAGTTTTTCTGCCGATGCCGGAAATTTTGGTAAGAGAAGTGGTGTCATTTGTGGCTACAGCTTCTTCAATTGCATTTACTCCAGCTACAGAGAGTATCGCTAGTCCGGATTTTGGACCAACACCAGAAACGGTAATTAAAAGTTCAAAAACCTTGAGCTCTTCTTCGGTCTCAAATCCGTAAAGGTCTATAGAATTTTCACGTACTGCAGTGTGGGTCCAAAAACTGGCTTCCTGGCCGACTCTAAGCTTGCTTAAGTATGAGAGAGTACTGTGTACCGAAAAACCAATACCGTGAGCATCTACAATGGTTTTTGTGCCTTTCAAATCAAATATTTTGCCTGTGATATGCCCAAACATAAGTAAGATGAGTTATGAATTAAGAATTATGAATAATGGTAGCTCAAAAACGAAAAATTAGCATTGTTGCAAAAAATATATGAGTGTGTTAATTTACTGATACATATGCCAATAACAAGTTCAGCTAAAAAAGCCCTACGTTCTTCCAAGAGGAAGAAAGTTTTTAATTCTCGTCGCAAAAACGAGATGAATTCTGTTGTTAAAGAATACAAAAAATTGGTTTTGGCTAAAAAATCTGATGAAGCCAGAAAGCTCATCCCGAAACTTCAGCAAGCTATAGATAAGGCTAAAAAGAGGGGAATTATCAAAGGCAATACTGCTTCCCGCAAAAAAGCCCGTCTCATCAAAATAACTGTAAAAATATAAAATTAAAAAGTGGCTAAATAGCCACTTTTTTGTTAATGTTTGATTGTTCCAATTGCTCCCATCGTTCAATGGATAGGACATGACTTTGCGGAAGTTAAAATGTAGGTTCGATTCCTACTGGGAGCACTACGAAGTAGTGCATAAAAAAGAATATTCGGAGAATACACATAACCAGCAAGCCTAACCTGATTCGTACGTAGTAACGATTAGGCTTACTGGGAGCACAAATAAAAGAAATTGCCACCCCAATCGAGATCAGGGTGGCTTGAAAACTAAAGAGCAACTCTGGCAAATCTTGTTGTAGCCTCGGTCTTTTTGTCGTCTATGTTTATAAGTTGTCTTGACGAAAAGACGCCCAAAACAAACCATTCTGGGTATGTGTGTGGCGATTTTGCTCTTTCTGCAAAAATTTTTTTAAGTAGATCAACAGAGATGGTGGTGTTCATCTGATACGACTTTGGTGCATTTTCAGTTGGGAACCAAGGTGGTAATTGCCAGTGTGTTCCGTTTACTATTGTACCGCTATCCATAACACGGCGATCAATTGGTAAACAGGAGCGAATTTCTTGAGTGTTGAAAGACATAATCAGAACAGCATGGTTTTTTGTCATCCTCAGATCTCCTAAAAAGTATAATTTTTCCAAAGAAAAAATACCAAGATAGCAGAATGATGTCAAATTTTCTGTGGAAAAAGGTAGAGATTATTTGGCCAATATTTTATCAAACCACTTGTGAACGAGAGACTCTTGCAAAAATTCTTCTTCCAAAAATTCTAAGAGGACATCTCTGACATCGTTGAGATCAACTTCTTCGTTAATGGGAATAACAACTAAAGGCAAAACAGAATTTACTGAGCGCAATAGTATGCGGGCTCCATGAGTGTGTTCGTCTTCAATCCAAAAAGAGCGGTAAGAGAGCCAAGGATAAAGGAACTTGCCGAAAATGATGCCTTTACTGGAAACTTGTATCGGAACTATTTTCGTCTCCCTATATGAGAGCATGCCTATGGTGGCTCCGGCGATTATTATAAATATACCAAAAAGGAAATTGCCAAAATAAAAAGCCAAGACCGATGCTCCCAAAACAATAGCGCCAAGTATCCAATACCAGTCGTTGGATTTTTTGTCGAAATGATGTTCGGGCGAATGCCATGCTAAAATAATTTCGTGTTCCATTTAATATATTTTACCACAAAAAATATTTTGCAAAGAGGATAACTCACCCTGCCCTCTTTTACAACAAGAGAGGGTTTCCGAAAGCCCCTTCCATTGTTGTAAGGGAAGGGATTTAGGGATGAGTTATTTTACTTTGGTGCCTGGCAACACTGTTTCGGGAACTTTAAGGAGAGAGAAAAACCCATCACTGGTTTCAGTTTTGTTTCCGGAAAAAGCCATTATCATCGCTTCGCTTTTTAATCCCATCATTTCTCTTGGTTCCAAATTGGTGACGAAAGCGCAAGTGGTACCAACTAGTTCTTCAATAGTTACGAATTTAGCTATACCCGATAAAACTTGCCGGATATTTCTTCCTTCGCCCGCCGAAGCTTCAGCGGAGGCGGGGCCAAAATCTACCGAGAGTTTTAATAATTTCTCCGAACCTTCTACCGGCTCTGCACTTAATATTTTCCCCGCTCTTATTTCTACCTTTTTGAAATCGTCTATGGTTATCATGCGGAGGCGGTGGGATTCGAACTCACGACGCCTTGCGGCGTACCCGTTTTCAAGACGGGCGCACTAGACCAACTATGCGACGCCTCCGTATTTTTGTCAACTCTTGTAAATAAATTATGTTTATTCAACTAACTCTGAAATAATTACATATTTTGAGTGTTTTTTCAACCTTATTTTAAGGTGTTTTGAACGGCTCAACGCGTTGAGCCGTTCTTGGCAAAGCGTGTTAATATAATTGTATGAGAAAAATTATTGTCGATAAAGAAGTATTTGAAAAGTTTCCAGGATTTAACCGCGGGATTATTGTTATAGAAAATTTGGAAAATAAAGATGCTGAGTCGGAAATCCAGAAAATGTTGGATGAACAGATGCAAAAAAGAGCAGGAGACGGCGAAGGTGTTTTGCAAAGTGAATTTATAAAAGCTTGGGATGATATTTATGTGAAGTTTGGTGCTAATCCAAACAAATTCCCGCCGTCAATTAAATCTTTATTAAAAAGAGTTTCCAAAGGCGGTCAAATTCCTTTCATAAATTCTGTTGTAGCTTTGTTTAATATTATCTCACTTAAATATCTGATTCCTTGCGGAGGAGACGATGTGGATACGATTAAAGGTAATTTGAAGTTAGGAATTGCCAAAGGTGACGAAGATTTCACTTCTCTCGGTAGTACCGAATTGGAAAATCCAGAAAACGGAGAAGTTATTTATTTTGACGAAGTTACAAATAATGTAATGTGTCGCAGGTGGAATTGGCGCAATGGCGATTTTTCCAAAATAACTACTAGTACTAAAAAAATTGTGATCAATGTGGATGGTATCGGTCCAGCTAATGAAACTTTGATTGTAGAAGCTCGTAATGAACTCGCAGATTTGCTTACAAAATATTGTGGCGCCAAGTGTCAGACTGATTTATTGAATAGTGAAAAATCAGAAATAGAAATTGCATTATGAAATATTTAGGTATTGATTTTGGAAGCAAAAGAGTAGGAGTAGCGGTCTCTGACGATGATGGTAAAATGGCTTTCCCGTACTCAGTAATTTCTAATAGTGAAAAACTTTTGAAAGAAATAAAAGAAATAATAAAGAAAGAAAAGATTGAACAAATAATAATAGGGGAGTCCAAAAATTTTCAAGGTGAACCAAACAAAATTCAGGCTTCAGTTGAAGATTTTAAAAAAAAGCTTGAAGAAAAATTAAATATAAAAGTTTGGTTTGAACCAGAATTTATGACTTCCTCTCAAGCTGAACACGTACAGGGTAAAACCGAGATGCATGACGCCTCCGCTGCCGCCATTATCCTCCAATCTTTTCTCGACAAAAATCAACATGTGATATAATTTGGACATGAAATTCGGATTTTTATCCAAACACTTTCCACTAGAAAAATTTTTGAAACCTTCATGTATAGGGATTTCTTTTTCTGACGAAAATATCAAAGCAGTTTTGCTGAACAATCTTTCAAGTAAACCTTCTTTAAAAAGCGCCATTATGCCGATAGAAAAAGGATCTATTATTAATGGAAGGATTATAAATGCTGCCGAAGTCACCAAAAAACTTTCTATTATGAGAAAAGATTTTAATTTGCCATTTGTCTTTTTTACTGTGCCGGATGAATTGGCTTATGTTTTTTCGACAACAATATTAGTTAGTGAAAAAAGTAATGCTAACGATAATATCGCTTCCATAATAGAAGAAAATGTACCCCTTACTTTAGACGATGCTGTTTTTGATTTTGTACCAATAAAAGTTGTTCGCTCTGATGTAGAGTACAGTGCTTCTGTTGTTGTTGCGGCCTGTGTCAAACAAGAAGTGGAAAAATTTATACAAGTATTTCGTAAAGCCGAATTTGAACCAATAGGTTGTATTCATGAATCCCAGGCCATAACTAATGCTTTGACTTCAAAAAAATCCTCAGGAACATTGTGTATTGTTCACGCTAGAGGTACCAGAATTGGTATATATTTGGTTAAGGATAATTTGGTTATCTTTTCAACACTGAGGTCTGTTTTGGAAGAGGATTATAAAAAACAGTTTTTAGATGAATACGATAAATTTTTGGAATATTGTATGAAATATGCTACTGATGGGGGACAGACAATAAAATCAGTATTAGTTTGTGGAGAATTTGAATATGCCAAAAAAGTAGTTGAGGCCATAAATGATTCTAAAAATAACGGAGAAGATGTGAAATTATCAAATGTTTGGACCAATGTTTTTGAAATAAATAAACACCTTCCAGATGTTCCTTATGAAAAATCTTTAAGTTTTGCTGGTCCAATCGGGGCAGCTTTGTCAGAAATAATATAAAATGAATCTTTTACCAGATACAGAAAAAGAGGGTTTAAAAAAGGGTTTAAAGCTCCGCTCTTTGATTTTGGGAGCGCTTGTTATATCTATTTCTTTTTTGGCAGGCCTCATTATGCTTGTGCCTTCTTATTTTTTAACTTTAGCAAATATTTCTAATACTAAATCTGAAAATTACTCTTCTGTCTTAAAAGAGGAAGTATCAGTCAAACAAGTCGTAGATTTGCCAGAAGAGATAAATTATAAAATGAATTTTTTACAATCCTATAATGAAAATGTTTCGGTGGCGGATTCTATCTCTCAGATAATCAAGTATCTGCCGGCAGGAGTAAAATTAAATTCTGTATCATTTGAAAAAAATCAGGTTTACAAAGAAAAAACGGGTATAATTATTTTGGTTTCCGGTATAGCTTTTGATAGAGATTCTTTGGTCAATTTTTCGACATCTTTAAAAGAGTCCAAACTTTTTTCTGAAGTTAATGTGCCGGTTTCTAGTTTGACTAAAGGTAAAGACCTCCCTTTTTCTATGAATATTTTTATTGAAAATGGTAAATAAATATGAATAACTGGATTCCAAAAAACAAAACTGTGAGATGGGCTGTTTCAGCGGTTTTGGTAAGTGTTATTTTATATTTTGTCGGAGTATTTGTGGTTTTTGTTGAAATGAAAAAATTGGAAAACCTTTATAATGACACTGAATCACAATTTTCTAAAGAAGAAAAATTTCGTGTTATTAAATCAGTTGCTGATGTAAATCAAGAAACAATCAACAAACTGAGAAGCTTCTTTATTCAGAAAGGTGATGAGGTGAAATTTATAGAGCAAATAGAAACAATCGCTAAAAATGCGGGCATAAAGTTTGAAATCGAATCCATAGATGTTAAGACTGGGCAAGAAAATTCTGTTTTTAAAGAAGATATAGAAGTAAAAATGAGTATGGAAGGGTCTTGGGAATCAGCATTATCTTTCCTAAACAAATTGGAAAAATTACCATTTGGAGCATCGGTAAGTGGCGTTAGTTTAAATTCTTCTGGTCTTGGGACGTGGTCAGGTTCTATTAAATTTATTATTTTCAGAGAAAAATGAAATTTACTTTTTCAAAATTTAAAAAAGATTTAACACCGTCTCTGAAATCTTTGAGGCCTCCTATTTTTGATATCGAAACTTTTTGGTTTATGAGTTTGAGTATAGGTTTTATTATTTTCTTAGTAACAGCTTTGGTGGGTTTCAAATTTTTGTATGACCAATATTTTGGTAATTACAAAATATCTGTTCCTTCAGAAAATTATGAAAACATCATAAATATAAAAAGTTTGGAGAGTGCCATAAATAAAAGAAATACTTTTGTAAATCAAGAAACCCTTTTGCCCAGAGACCCTTCTTTATAGGAAAAATTTGCATTTGCATGAAATCTATTTTTTGGTAGACTATTTTTTGTCGTGTTTATTTAATATTAATTTTTGGCTGTATGATAGCAACAATATTTATAATAAGTTTGGTTGGAGTAGCGGTCGCATATTTTTTAGCTAAAAGTATTTTGAAACTCGGTACCGGTACCGACAAAATGCGGGAAATCGCTAAAGCTATCCAGGAGGGTGCTGAAGCGTTCCTCAAGAGGCAATATACAACAATTACTATCTTGTCAGTTTCTTTGGCTGTTATTATTTTCTTTATCTATTTCTTTATTGGGAATATTGAACTTGGGTGGAAGACATCGTTTTCATTTATTTTAGGAGCTTTTGCTTCCGGACTTGCAGGTTATATTGGTATGTATGTCTCTGTCAGAGCCAACATCCGTACAGCAGCAGCCGCTCAAACCAGTTTAAATAAAGCTCTTAGGACGGCTCTCAGAGGCGGAGCAGTTTCGGGTATTTTGGTGGTTTCTTTATCTCTCTTGGGTGTAGCTGGTCTTTTTGTTTTGTTTGATGGTCTCAGCAATCCTTTGCTTGTACCCCTTGAAATCGTCGGTTTCGGTTTCGGTGCCAGCTTTGTAGCTCTCTTTGCTCAGCTTGGTGGAGGAATCTATACCAAAGCCGCTGATGTGGGTGCAGACTTGGTAGGAAAGGTTGAAGCTGGTATTCCCGAAGATGATGCTCGTAATCCAGCTGTGATTGCAGATTTAGTAGGAGACAACGTCGGAGACTGTGCTGGTCGTGGGGCGGATTTGTTTGAATCTACGGCGGCAGAAAATATCGGGGCTATGATTTTGGGTATTGTTCTTTTCCCAGTCTTTGGTATTTCCGGAATTATTTTCCCTCTCGTGGCTCGTGCTTTTGGACTCATTGCATCAATTATTGGTATTTTCTCTGTCAACGCGAAAGAAGATGAGGATCCGATGAAAGCTCTCAACCGTGGGTATTATCTGACTACCGTTTTGGCTACTCTCGGGCTCTTTTTGGCTACTTACTATCTCTTGCATGCTCACTGGTTATATTTGTTCTTGGCTGGAGTGGTGGGTATCGCTACAAGCCAGATTTTCGTTCATTTGACTCAATACTATACTGAATACAAGTATCGACCGGTTAGAGATATTGCCGAGGCAAGCCAGACTGGACCGGCGACAAATATAATTACCGGTTTTGCTGTGGGACTGGAATCTTGTGCTTTGCCAGTAGTGGTTATTTCCGCTGCACTTGGCGGGTCTTATTTCTTAGGAAATATGACTGGCATTGTCGGCGGAGGACTCTATGGTACTGCTGTAGCTACTATGGGTATGCTTGCCACCGCCGCTTATATCTTGGCTATGGATAACTTTGGACCAATCACTGATAACGCTGGAGGCATTATTGAAATGTCAGACGCTCCGGCAGATGTCCGTAAAAAAACTGACTTGTTGGATTCGGTTGGTAATACTACTAAAGCTTTAACCAAAGGTTATGCTGTTGGTTCTGCCGCTCTCGCTGCTTTCCTTCTTTTCTCAGCTTATCTTCAAGATGCTCATCTAACATCGGTTGATCTTTCAAAACCGATAGTATTTATCGGAGGACTTTTGGGAGCCATGCTTGTTTTCTGGTTCTCAGCTCTTGCTATCAAAGCGGTAGGCAAAGCGGCTTATTACATCATCAACGATGTTAGAGCACAATTTAAAGAAAATCCGGGTATTATGCTTGGGACTTCAAAACCGGATTATGGCCGTTGCGTTGATATCGCTACTCGTGGTGCGCTTAAGCAAATGGTATTTCCTGGCGTGGTGGCTGTTGCTGTCCCGACACTGGTGGGATTTATTCTCGGACCGGAAGCGGTCGGCGCCACTCTTATGGTTGGTACTATTGCTGGAGTTATTTTGGCTCTCGTCCTTAACACTGGCGGTGGTGCTTGGGATAATGCTAAGAAATATATTGAAACTGGAGTTTTGGGTGGTAAAGGTTCAGATACTCACAAGGCTGCTGTGGTAGGCGACACCGTTGGCGATCCATTCAAAGATACTGCCGGTCCATCACTCCATGTCCTTATCAAACTTCTCTCAACTCTCACTCTCGTCCTCGCCCCAATGTTCCTCGCTTGGAATTTGTTGGGTTAAAATATTTTATTAAATTATCAAAACAAAAACACCTCAGATGGTCTGGGGTATTTTTTGTTTTTATTTTTTAGCCAATTCAACGAATTCTTGAAAAACTGCTTCTGGATCTATAGACATTATTGGATCATTAGATAATGAATCTAGAGTTTCTTTTACATAATTCATAAAATTATTTGCAATTGTTTCGTCTGGTTCACTGACCATGTCTGATTTTTCGTCGATTTTTGCAAGTAAGTATTCATATTTTTCTCTATACTTTTCTGGATACATTTCACTAAGTCTTTGATATATAAGTATTGGTTTTTGTTTTTGGACGGGGTCATTTCCAATCTCATAATAATAAGCAACTAACTCTGCAACTTTTTGTGTGTATGATCTATGTTTTAATTCTTCATTTCGAAGTGTATGAACCATGACTGGTTTTACTAGGTAGTGCCCTAGTATTTCTGCAATTTCTCCAATAGAGTTTGCTGTTTTTAAGCTTTGTAGACCCGTACTAACGGAAGCTTCAACAGCTTTTATTAAAAGTTCTTGATTATTATTTTTTTCTAAATTATAACTAATTTGGTATAAAATATGGGCATAACTTTTTATTTTATCTTGCCCAGAATAATCTTTTATATAGTCAGTCCATTCCAAGATATCTTGTTTTGACTCATTATCTAAAGAAGGGGACTGTTTGAATTCTTCCATATAGAGTATTTTAACATAAAAAATAATTTGTGGTCACAAATAAATTTACTTACGTAAATTTTTCGCGACCCCGGCTCGCGGTTTTTGCCTTTGCTGCGCAAAACAAAAACATCGCTGCGCCCGGCACAAAAGCACAAAATCCTGCGCAGGCAGGATTGTTGTGTCTTTTGTGCCCCCGGCAGGAATCGAACCTACATCAAAGCCTTAATATATATTTTTAATGTGCGCGGTGGAGGGCTCGAACCCCCGGCATCGTCAGTGTAAATGACGCGCTCTACCAACTGAGCTAACCGCGCATAACTAATTTATAACATAAATATGTTAGGTATAAAACCTTGTCCTCCCGGTAGGAATCGGACCTACATTAAAAGGTTAGAAACCTTTCGTTCTATCCATTGAACTACAGGAGGTATCAAATATTTCTTGAACCCCAATTTTCCATCCTGATATTTTTCTAAATAAATCTTTGTCGTTAACAACTACGGAACAGGTACCATTATACAAGATATTTTTCCTTTGTCCAAGAGATGTTTTTTTGATGTATGGTTTATAAAATTGATTTTTTGGTATGCCAGTTATTTTTGACCAATACTCAATAATATCTTTTCTGCAATGTAAACTGTGCATATGTATATGAATTCGGAATTTTTTCTCTGGAACTTTGCAAATTTCACGAAACCACTTCATTATCAAAGCAATCATTTTTTCGTCTGAATTTGCTAGTTTGGCGCATTCGGTTGAATTTTTTGCTCCTTCTGCCCAATATAGAGCCATACCTACTAAAAACAGGGGATTATTTTTTAAAAGCTGGACTTCTTTTATTCCTAATTCCATAATTTCGTTAGTTTTTTTAATTCTGGCCGCCACTTTTCTTTTTGCTACATCGTATATAGCCTGCTCTCCTTTTTTGAAAAGTCGTTTTTTTTGGTATTCTGTTAATTCTATTTCTCGGAGCCAAATGCTTAAACTAGATTTGGAAACTTTCATTTGTTTCAAAATTTCTCTATAACTGAAGCCTTGTCTTCTTAGTTTTTGAGCTTTTATTTTTTCTTTAAATTTCATATAACTATTATATCATAATATATAACTATCCTAGTTCGTTTCTGTGGATATGTTATACTTGTTAAATGCAAATTAAAATTTTATACGAAGATGATTATATTTTGGTCCTGGATAAGCCGTCGGGGCTTATGGTGCATGCTGATGGCCGAAGCAAAGAACCCACACTTTCGGATTGGATAAATGAAAATTATCCAAAGCTTGCAGAAGTAGGGGAGGAACAAACTTTGCAAAACGGAGAAAAAATAAAAAGACCTGGGATTGTGCATCGCTTAGATAGAGATACGAGCGGGGTGATTCTTGTGGCAAAAACCAAGGAATCTTTTGAATTTCTAAAAGAGCAATTTCAAAATAGGAAAGTGCAGAAAATTTATAATGCAGTGGTTTGGGACAATTTTTCTGAAGACAAAATGGAAGGGGTAATTGATAAACCAATCGGTAGAAGCGCCAGTGATTTCCGCAGATGGTCGGCTGAGTATGGCGCTAAAGGTGAAATGAGGGAAGCGGTGACGGAATATAAAGTATTAGGACAAAATAAAGATTTTGCATATTTGGAGGCACGGCCAAAAACTGGCCGCACTCATCAAATTAGGGTGCATCTCAAAGCAATCAGTCATCCGGTAGTTTGCGATAAACTTTATTCGTCCAAAGAGTGTACACCAAATAAATGTCTGGGTTTTGAAAGGTTGGCTTTGCATGCTTTTTCAATTCAATTCAGACTGCCAGATAACACTGATATCACAGTAGAATCTCCATTACCAAAAGAATTTGAGGAAGCCAAGGTTGTGTTGGAGAGCTAATTATTGTATAAAGACAGCGGGTTAGTTAGATGTTTTTACAAACATTTTTGAAAATTTGAAAAAGAAAAGGAGACTGTCATGACGACTAAATTGGTTGTCGCAGACGGAACAGAAAAAAGAGTACCAAATTCTCACGAATGGGAAACTCTGTATAAAAACAAATTTCCAGAATTGATTCGCAGATTGAAGGAGGGGAATCTTGACCCTATAGCGATCAACGATACTTTTCAGGCGATGATTGAAGGGAAGGTTATTTTAGATAAAAAACCTGTTTTTACTCATTGTCTCACTCTGGGTTATAATATTCTTATTGAACAAACTTATCAGAGAAGAATAATCAGTAGAACAGAAAGTGTTTTTGCTGGAGGAATGAGTTCTAATTTTGATGAATGGGACCTCAATATCAGTCCTCGTAGACCAAATACCTTTGTTGATATTTATGAGTTAATTAGAGATGGAGATTTTAAAACCATCTACAACAGTTTTGGTCGAAGTCTGGATAATCTCTGTCTTACACAAGATCAAATTATTGATTTTGTTGAACACCACAGAGAACGACTTTGCAAATATCGTCACTACACTTTTTTCTTGATAAAAATAGACGATAATTTTTTTGTCGTGGGTGTAAAATTTTCCAGTGAGTTTGATTTGTATGCGGATGTTTTTCGTTTTACGGATGATAATTTTTGGTTTGCAGAACACAGACATCGTTTTGTTATTCCAAGGTCATTTCGTACATTTTAGTTTTTAGTCTCCGAGCCCCCAGACTTTTTATGAATTTATAAAAAGTCTGGGGGCTTTTTCTTTTTGAAAAATGGCCAAAAAGCTGGTATTATGAGCCTATGGCAGAAGAAAAAAATACTAAAAGTAAAATTGACCCCACTTCGCCAGAGGCTACGCGGGGAAAGTCCTTAACGGCTTTAAAAGAAGAGGAGATACTCAAATTTTGGCAAGATAATAAAATTTTTGAAAAAAGTTTGGAAAAAGAATCGCCAAATGGTGACTTTGTGTTTTATGATGGACCTCCTTTTGCTACCGGCACCCCACATTATGGCCATATTTTGCCAGGCACCATAAAGGATGTTATTCCTCGATTTGAAACGATGCGGGGCAAAAAAGTGGCTCGCAAGTGGGGTTGGGATTGTCATGGATTGCCGGTAGAAAATTTGATTGAAAAGGAACTTGGACTTTCTTCAAAAAAAGATATTGAAATTTATGGAATAGAAAAATTTAATAATGCTGCAAGAAATTCCGTGATGCGCTATGCAGATGAGTGGAAAAAAATTATTCCGCGTGTCGGCAGGTGGGTGGATATGGAAGATGATTATAAAACGATGGACACTACTTACACCGAGTCAGTTTGGTGGGCTTTCAAAAATCTTTATGATAAAGATTTGATTTATAAAAGTTTCAAAGCAATGCAGCTCTGTCCGCGTTGCGAAACCACACTCTCAAATTTTGAAGTCAACCAGGGTTATAAAGATATAGCTGATTTGTCAGTTTATGTGAAATTTAAATTGGTAGATGAAGATAACACCTATCTTTTGGCGTGGACGACGACCCCTTGGACACTACCTGGTAATGTAGCGCTTGCAATAAATAAAAATGTTGAATATGTAAAAGTGAAAAAAGACGGAGTATTTTTGATTATGTTCAAGGATTTAATAGAAAAAGTTTTGAAAGAAAATTTTGAAATTGTAGAAGAGTTTTTTGGCAAAAAACTTTTGGGTAAATCCTATGAACCACTTTTTCCTTATTATAACAATGATGAGCTGGAGAATAGAAAAAACGGATTTAAGGTTTATCATGGAGATTTTGTAACCACTGAAGACGGCACCGGTATCGTGCATATTGCGCCGGCTTTTGGTGAAGATGACTTGAATTTGGGTCAAAAAGAAAATTTGCCTTTTATTCAGCATGTAAATGTTGACGGTACTTTCAAAAAAGAAGTCACTGATTTTGCAGGGACAAAAGTTAAACCCAAAGATGACCATCAAAAAGCCGATGTAGAAATCATAAAGTATTTGGCCAAAGCCAGCACTCTTTTTGAAAAAGAAAAAATAACTCACTCGTATCCACACTGTTGGCGATGCGAAACTCCGCTTATAAATTATGCGACAACTTCGTGGTTCGTTAAGGTAACTGACTTGAAAGAAAAATTGGTCAAAATTAACGAGAAAATTTCTTGGACACCAAAAGAAATAGGGGAAGGGCGTTTTGGCAAATGGCTTGAAGGCGCAAGGGATTGGGCTATTTCGCGGTCACGTTATTGGGGCGCGCCACTCCCAGTTTGGGAAAATGAAAAGAAAGAACGTGTAGTTATAGGTAGTATTGAAAACCTCAGGAAACATACCAAAAAATCCGGCAACAAATATTTCACGATAAGACATGGAGAAGCGGAACAAAATATTTTGGATACGATAAATTCTGACCCTAAAAATGTTTTTCATTTAACGACGGAAGGACAAAGGCAAGTAACAATAGTAGCAGAAGATCTGAAAAGTAAAAAAATAGATTTAATTATTTCTTCTCATTTTGTTAGAGCAAAAGAAACTGCAGAAATAATAAGGAAAGCTATCGGTTTATCCGCTGAATTTTTGATAACAGACGAAAGACTCGGTGAATTCAAAAAAGGTTCTGATTTTGAAGGTAGAGAATGGAATGAATACTGGAAGTTATTTACAAGTACAAAAGATAGATTTGAAAAAGCACCTGATGGTGGAGAAACTTTGCTTGATTTGAATCAAAGAATGGGTGAATTTTTATATTCTCTTGAAAAAGAATATTCAGATAAAAATATTTTGTTTGTGAGTCATGATGGCCCAATTGAGGCTTTGTTTATGGTAGCTGAAGGTGCTGATTTGAAAAAATCAATTCAAATGAAAGACGATAGAATTCATCGGTCTGATTTTTCTGAATTGGAAGAATTAAATTTTGTGCCATTGCCTCACAACAATAATTATGAAATTGATTTACACAGACCATATATTGATGATATTGAACTTTTAGATGAAGACGGAAACAAACTGAAAAGAATACAGGAAGTTTTTGATTGTTGGTTTGAATCGGGTTCAATGCCTTACGCGCAATTCCATTATCCTTTTGAAAATAAAAAAGAATTTGAAGAAAAGCATAGTTCGCTTTTTCCTGCTGATTTCATAGCCGAAGGCCTGGATCAAACTCGTGGTTGGTTTTACAATTTATTGGTTTTAGGAGTCGGACTTTTTGGAAAGAGTCCTTTTGAAAGTGTGATGGTGAACGGTATGATTTTGGCCGAAGATGGGCGCAAAATGGCAAAACGTTTGAAAAATTATCCGGAAATTTCTTACATCATAGACAAATACGGAGCTGACAGTTTGCGTTATTACCTCATGTCTTCCCCCGCAGTGAAAGCGGAAGATTTGAACTTTTCTGAAAAAGGAGTAGATGAAGTTTCCAAAAAAGTTATTCTTAAACTTGAAAATGTAATTTCTTTTTATGAAATGTACGTAGGTAATAGCGGAGTTAATAAAATAGATGGAGAAAATTCTAAACATATTTTGGATAAGTGGATTCTGACAAGACTCGGTGAAATTCAAAAAACTATAACCGAATCTCTTGAATTGCGCCGTATCGATAGCGCCACTCGGCCGATTTTAGGTTTTATTGATGATTTTTCCACTTGGTATATCCGCCGTTCTAGGGATAGGTTTAAATCTGAAGATGTGAAAGATAGAAATAATGCTCTGGCTACTACAAATTTTGTTCTTATGGAATTGGCAAAATTAATAGCGCCATTTATGCCGTTTTTCGCGGAATCAATATATTTGAAATTGAAATTAGGAGATGGTCCTGAAAGTGTGCATCTTTGTGATTGGCCTACAGAGAAAGAAGTTGATGGCGATGTATTGAAAAACATGGAAGAAGTGCGGAAAATCGTATCCCTAGCATTGGAAAAAAGAATGACCGCTAATATAAAAGTCAGACAACCGCTGAGTGAATTAAGAATTAAGAATGATGAATTAAAAGGTAAAGAAGAATATTTGGAACTTATTAAAGATGAAGTGAATATAAAAAATATTTCTTTTAATGAAAAATTGGAAACAGAAGTAGAGTTGGATGCCAATATTACTCCTGAACTGCAAAAAGAGGGGAATGCGAGAGAATTTGTGCGAGCGGTGCAAGAACTTCGCAAGAACAAAAATCTGAAACCGCAAGACAGTGTAGAACTTTTGGTAGAAACAGACGATGAGGGTAAAGATTTTTTGCAAAGTGTTGAAAATGAAATCAAAAAACCAACTAATATTTCTGAAATCAGGTTTGAAAAAAATGATGGTTCTGGATTGGAAATTGGAAATTGGAAATTGAAAATTGATTTGAAATTTTAAATTAAAAATTTAAAAACGTGTACCGAAAACATCATACAAGAGGTATTATTATCTGGAGCAAAATTGAAAGCAGTGATAGCCGGCGGGCCAATATTTTCACTGAAAATTTTGGTTTAATAAATGCTCGGGTGCAGGGGGCTAGAAATCTTCACTCCAAATTGCGCGCTGGTTCGCAAGACTTTTCGTTTGGAGATTTTTCGCTGGTACATGGAAAGAGCGGTTGGCGAGTAGTTAGTGTTAGGAGTGAAAAAAATCTTTTTGAAATTTTCCGAAAATCTCCAGAAAAATTAAATATTGTCGGTAATATTTTAAGTTTGATTAAAAAACTGGTTGCTGAAGAAGAGGCTCATACCAATCTTTTCGATATAATAGCCAAACTTTTTAAATTTTTGGAGAAAGCTAAAGAGAGTGATATTGCTCTAGCTGAATGTTTGACACTTGTCCGTATTTTGCATTGTCTAGGGTATATGAGACACGACTCGGAATTAATCATTCCTCTTTCGTCTTCTGAAATAGAAATCGCTGATCTGGAAACCATTGCACCACGTCGGGCTAAAATAGTTAACCTTATCAACGAATCTCTCAAAGCGACATAAGTTAGAAATATTTATTATTGAATCAAATTTACTCGTGGTATAATGTACAAATGCAATATGGTGATGAAAAAAAAGAAAAGCTAAATAATCTTGAAAGGAAACTTTATTCTCGAAATGCTCCTAATATTATCGATCCCGGCAGATCTGAATTTAAAGAATCCGAGAGAGGAGGAAACAGAGCTGAGACAGAACAAACTAATGAAAGTTGGCCAGAGGTAAAAGCAAGCAGTTTTGATGAATTGGCTAAAAAAGTATCAAATATGGCTCAGAAAAAAAACCATTTTGTAAAAAATATTTTTATATTCTCTCTATTATTTTTTATAGTGGCTGCTGGTGTGGCGGCTTATGTATTTTTTGGTGGTAGCAATTTAGTTTCTTCAAAAAATGTAGATATAAAAGTAGTTGGCCCAATATCAATAGGGGGCGGGCAGGAAGTATCTCTTGATGTAAATATCATAAACAACAACAATGTTGATTTAAGTTCCGCCGCTTTATCGGTGGAATATCCTGATGGAACTCGATCTGCAGTGGATCTTTCAAAAGCACTAACTCAAGAAAGATTTCAACTTGACATCATAAAATCTGGGGCAAGTTTCAATCAAAATATTAAAGCGGTATTTTTTGGAGACAAGGATACAATAAAACAAATTCAACTTTCTTTGGAGTACAGAGTAGAAAATTCAAGTGCTCTGTTTTATAAAGAAAAGGTTTATGAACTTTCTATTAGTTCGGCTCCAGTTATCGTCACTCCGACTTACCCTAAGGAAGTTAATTCTGGCCAAGAAATATCTTTTAATATAGAAGTAGCTTCAAATTCAAAAGATAAGATAAGCAATTTTTTGGTTAAGGCCGAATACCCATTTGGGTTTAATTTTGAAAGTGCTTCACCTAGTGCCGCTTTTGGTAATAATATTTGGCAATTTTCCAATTTAAATTCGGGAGAAAAGAAAACTATTGCAATAAGAGGAAATATTGTTGGTCAAGACAATGAAGAGAAAGTTTTCAAAATAAGCTCTGGTGAAGCCAGCGAAAACGATGAGAGACAGATATCCGTACCTTTTTCCGATCTAATGGAATCAATTTTAGTGAAAAAACCCTTTATAGGTTTGAATGTTTCGGTTGGTGGTCAAAATGGCGATTATGCTACTAATGGAGGCAATCGGGTAGAAACTCGTTTTATTGTCAGAAATAATTTGCCATCCAGGATATTTAATACTTCTGTAGAAGTTTCATTTAAAGGTGGTGCTTTAAATCAATCCAGTATTAAACCCGGAGAAAATGGATTTTTTCAATCATTCAACAATACTATTTTGTGGGACAAGAGATCATTGTCTGAACTAACAGATATGGGCCCAGGTTCAGAAAAGCAATTTTCTTTTAGTTTGTCACCACTTTTGTATTCTGAAATAGCCAGTGGAGCCAAGCCAAATATAGAAATAACCATAACTGTCAAAGGGGAAAGGATATTGGAATCCGGTTCGCCGGAAATGGTTTCTGCTACAGAGACAAGAAAGATTGTTCTCGCAACAGATTTGGTTTTGACATCAAAAACCACTAGGTCACAAGGCAGTATTGAAAATTCCGGACCGGTACCTCCAAAAGCTGACACACCGACTACTTATAATGTAGTTTGGAGTATTAGTAATACTTTTAATCAAGTAAGTAATGTTGAGGTCAGAGCGACTTTACCGGCTTATGTGAAATGGACCAATTTGAAAAGTCCGGCGGGTGAAATTATATCATTCAATCAAGTTACTAAAGAAATGGTTTGGAATGTGGGTTCGGTTTTGCCAAATACTGGATTCGGTTCAAATCCAAAGCAAGTTTACTTTCAGTTGGAATTTTTACCGAGCATTAGCCAAATTGGAAGAGCCCAAAATCTTATTGGCGACACTTATATTTCTGGAGTAGATAAAATAACTGGGGTTAAAATAGAGTCAAAAATTTCTGGAGTTACTACTAATTTTTCCGGAGACCCTGATTTTAAAGTGGGAGATGACAGAGTGGTACAATAATGGTAATTTAGGGTATATGAAAGAAAAAGAAGAAAACAATAAGATGGAAAAAATAATTTCCCTTTGTAAAAGAAGGGGATTCATATTTCAAGGTTCGGAAATTTATGGTGGACTCGCTGGTACTTGGGATTATGGGCCTTATGGCGTAACTCTTAAAGGAAATGCCAAAGATTCTTGGTGGCAGAGATTTGTTACCAATAGGGAAGATATGTACGGTATGGATGCAGCTATTTTAATGAATCAAAATGTTTGGAAAGCAACCGGTCATGTTGGTGGTTTTTCTGATCCTTTAGCGGAATGTAAAAAATGCAAAAAAAGATTTAGAACTGACCAACTACCTGATAAAAAGAAATGTCCCGAATGTAACGGTGAAATGGGTGAAGAAAGGCAATTCAACATGCTTTTCAAAACTCATGTCGGCGCTTTGGAGGATGAAAATTCTGTTTCGTACCTGCGGCCAGAGACTGCTCAGGGTATGTTTGTAAATTATAAAAATATTATTGATTCTTTTCATCCAAAATTACCTTTCGGTATGGCTCAGATTGGTAAAGCTTTTCGAAATGAAATTGCGCCTAGAGATTTTACTTTTAGAGCCAGAGAATTTGAACAGATGGAAATAGAATATTTGGTTGATCCGAAAGATTGGAAAGAAAACTTTGAACATTTCAGAAAAGAAATGCTGGCATGGATAAAAGAAATCGGCATAAAAACTGACGGAGTTTATGAGCATGAAATAAGTGACGAAGACAGAGCTTTTTATTCAAAAAGAACGATAGATTTTGAATTTGATTTTCCATTTGGAAGAAGCGAACTTTACGGTTTGGCTTACAGGACAGATTATGATTTGAGTCGGCACAGCGCTTCAAGTGGTGTTGATTTGGTTTATTTGAACGAAGAAACTAAAGAAAAAATAACACCACATTGTATAGAACCATCTTTCGGTTTAGACAGGACAGTTTTGGCAATTTTGAGTTCGGCTTATACCGAAGATGAACTTGGTGGTGAAAAACGAGTATATTTAAAATTTGTTCCAAAAATAGCGCCGGTTAAAGTTGCAGTATTTCCGCTTTTGAAAAATAAACCTCAGCTCGTAGAAAAAGCTAGAGAAGTTTATAAAACTCTAAAGAAAGAATTTGGAGCAGTTGAATTTGATGACAACGGTAATATTGGAAAGAGATATAGAAGACAAGATGAAATTGGTACCCCGTTTTGCATCACAGTCGATTTTGATACTTTGGAAAAAAACGAAGGAGTGACTGTGCGTGATAGAGATAGCGGTAAACAGGAAAGAGTTTCTGAAAAAGATTTAATTTTCTATCTTAAAGAAAAATTGGTATAATACAAATAAATGACTACTCGTCACGCTGACAAAATAATTCAGATAAGTTCAGGGACTATTATAAAATCCCTGCTTATAGGTGTGTTGTTTTTAGTTTTTTATTATTTGAGAGACGTCGTTTTGGTGGTGATCCTTGCTATTATCATTGCTTCAGCTATAGAGCCGGGTACTCAGTGGTTTTTACGTCGTAAAGTGCCTCGTATCCTTGCTGTGCTTTTGATTTATTTCACCGCCGTGGTGGTTTTAGTGGGGGTATTTTATTTCTTGTTTTTACCTTTACTTAGTCAATCTGCAGCGTTTCTTTCTACTTTACCTGGATATTTGGGAGAACTTCAGATCTGGAATCCTTTGCAAAATAATCAACTTCTTTCTTCAAATGCAGTTGTGCAAGGATTTTCTCAAACTTTCTCTTTGTCACAAATCGTCCAGCAAATTAACGGTGCTGTTTCCAGTTATTCGGAAGGATTTTTCTCTACTGCAAGCATGGTCTTCGGTGGTATTTTAAGTTTCCTTTTGGTTATAGTTTTATCTTTCTATTTATCTGTTGAATCAGATGGAGTTTCAAGTTTTTTGCGTATAGTTACTCCGGCCAAAAATGAAAAATACGTATTAAGTTTATGGAAGAGATCTCAGCATAAAATAGGCCTTTGGATGCAGGGTCAGGTAGTGTTGGCTATTATCGTCGCTATGCTGGTGTTTTTGGGTTTGACTTTGTTTGGCATAGAAAATGCTCTTTTGCTGGCCGTGTTAGCCGGATTATTCGAAATCATTCCTATTTTTGGTCCGATTCTTGCCGCTATTCCTGCGGTGACGTCGGCCTTGGTCACAAACGGTATGACCAGTGCTCTTTTGGTGGTAGGTCTTTATGTGATTATCCAGCAATTTGAAAACCAACTTATATATCCTTTGGTAGTCAAAAAAATCGTTGGAGTACCTCCTATTATCTCTATTTTAGCTCTTATTGTAGGTTATCAGTTAGCTGGGTTTATTGGACTTCTTATATCGGTGCCAGTAGCGACTATGTTTTTGGAATTTCTAAATGATGTAGAAAAAGACAAAATCGCTCAATCAGAACGCTTGAAAACCAGTGACTAAAAGTGATATTCTTCTCTTGTGTCTAAAACATTTTACATAACAACCACTTTGCCTTACGTAAATGCTGATTTGCATCTCGGTCACGCTCTTGAATTTATCAGAGCGGATGCAATCGCCAGATATAAAAAACTAAGCGGTTTCGAAGTATTTTTCAATAGTGGGACAGATGAACATGGTATGAAGATTTATGAGAGAGCACAGGAGAGTGGTAAAAGTCCACAAGTATTTGTTGATGAAGCTTTCAAAAGATTTAAAGAACAAACCAAATCATTTGGCATGTCTCTAGATACACATTATATCCGTACAACCGATGAAGGTCATATGAAATCAGCCCAAAATTTTTGGCAAAAAGTTTCTGATAACGGATTTATTTATAAAAAGAATTACGAGGCGAAATATTGTGTAGGGTGTGAAGAGGAAAAAACCGAATCCCAGCTTGTAGATGGTAAATGCCCGATACATACCGATAGGGAATTGGAAACGGTAAATGAAGAAAATTATTTCTTTGCTTTTTCGAAATTCCAAAAACCACTTTTGGAATTTTATGAAAAGCATCCTGATTTTGTTGTCCCCCAATTTCGATACAATGAAGTTCTTGCTTTTGTTAAAAATGGTCTTCAAGATTTCAGTATTTCCAGATTGAAATCAAAAATGTCTTGGGGTATAGCGGTACCTGGAGATGAAAAACATGTGATGTATGTTTGGTTTGATGCTTTGACCAACTATATTTCCACTTTAGGTTGGGGTACCGATAATGAAGAAAATTTTAAAAAGTTTTGGTTAGAAGGTAATCCAACTCAGTATTGTGGCAAAGACAATACTCGTTTTCAAGCCATAATGTGGCAAGCGATGCTTATGGCGGCAGAAGTTCCAAATAGCCACCAGATAGTGGTGAATGGTTTTATAACTGCTGAAGGTGGTGTGAAGATGTCAAAATCTTTGGGTAATGTAGTAGATCCGAAAGAAATTTCTGCGGAGTACGGTATAGACGCTCTGAGATATTTTTTATTGAGAGAGGTTTCTAGTTTTGAAGATAGCCCTTTTTCGAGTGATCGTTTTAAAGAAGTTTATAATGCTGGTCTAGCCAATGGTTTAGGAAATTTGGTGAGCAGAATAATGAAAATGGCTCAGGATAATTTGGAAAAACCGGTAGAAATTCCGGAAAAAAGTATTCCGCAAGAATTTTTTGATTATTTGGATAAATTTGAAATAAACAAAGCTTGCGATTTTATTTGGAAAGAAATTTCTGAAATGGATAAATTTATCCAAGAAAATCAGCCATTTAAAGTGGTTAAGACCGATAAAGAAAAAGGCCAGCAGATGATTTCTGATTTGGTTGTGAGACTATATTCTGTCGCCAAAGTGTTAGAACCAATTTTACCTGAGACTTCAGCAAAAATAAAAGAACTTGTTAAAACCAATAAAACTCCGGAAAAACCTCTTTTTGTAAGGAAAGATTAATGAATCCCGTTAGAAATTCATTCATATTATAAATATACTCATGATAGATATTAGTAAAATTTCTAACGGGATGAAATACATCGATATACATAGTCATTTGGACAGAGAGGATTATGGCCCTGATTTTGAGGCAGTTTTGGCACGTATGAAAGAGCAAGAAGTTGGAGCCATAGCTATAGGTGCGGATTTCCAAAGCTCAAAAAAAGCGGTTGAAATTGCTGAAGCCAATGAAAATGTTTGGGCTTGTATTGGGGTGCACCCCGAAGGAATTTCTCCGAAATCCTACGGGGCAGGTCCAGAAACGGCTGAGAATAATAACATTTTAGAATTTGAAAAATTGGTTTCCAATCCCAAAGTAGTCGCCATAGGTGAATGTGGATTGGATTACTTCTTTGGGCGCCGAAGCTTTAGCGAAGGAGGCTTATCAAATGAAGAACTAAAAAAAATCCAAAAAGAATTATTTAAGAAACATATTGAGTTTGCTATTAAACACGACAAGCCACTTATGTTACATATAAGAGATGCCTATGATGATGCTTTAGAAATTTTAAATAATTACAAAAAAGAAGCAGGAGAGACATTGCGGGGCAATGTACACTTTTTTGCTGGTAATATTGATGTTGCTAAAAAGTTTTTGGATCTAGGTTTTACAATGTCTTTCACTGGAGTCATCACTTTCACTCATGATTATGACGAGGTTATAAAATATATTCCGCAAAATTCCATAATGTCCGAGACGGACGCGCCTTTTGTTGCTCCGATACCTTTCCGTGGCAAACGCAACGAACCTGTCTATGTGATTGAGGTCATCAAAAAGTTGGCGGAAATCCGAGGAGAGGATTTTGAAACTTTAAACTCTGCAATTTTAGCTAATGCTAAGCGAGTTTTTGCTTTTTTGGGACAAAAATGTTAGAGTGTGCAAGTTCAAATCAGAGGCGCTAATTACTATAACTGCCTCTATCTGCCATAGGGTGGACCCATTTGAGCGATAATAATTATGAAAGAAAAAGACGAAATGTTAGATGATGTTCAGGTTTATGAAGTAGGTTTTCATATTCTGCCTACCGTTCCTGAAGAAAAGTTGCCGGAATTGGTTTTAAAAATAAAAGATTCCATAACTCAAAATGGGGGAGAAATCATCAGTGATGATTTTCCCAAAATGAGAGTTCTTGCTTACGAAATAAAAAAGCGCGTAGAAACCAAATATTCAACCTTCAATAAGGCATATTTTGGCTGGGTGAAATTTGAAATTTTGCCAGTTTTTGTCGCTAAATTAAAAACAGAAATGGAAACCAACCCGGATGTTTTGAGATTTATAATAATCAAAACTGTTAGAGAAAATACTATGCATTCTCCAAAAGCTCCAATGGTTATGAAAACCGGAGCTACCGAAGAAGTGAAAATACCTGAATTTGTACCAACAGAAAAAGTTGAAATTTCTGAAGCTGATATAGACAAAAGTATCGATGAACTTTTGATCAATGAAAATTAATTAAAAATTGTTTGAAAATTTAAAATTAACTAACATGTACATAAACAAAGCGATTCTTTACGGTAACTTGACCAGAGAACCTGAACTCAAATCTTTACCGTCAGGTTCTCAAGTGTGTGAATTTGGGATAGCTACTAACCGTGTTTGGAAAGATAAAAATGGCGCTAAACAAGAATCAGCCGATTTCCACAATATCGTGGTTTTTGGTAAGCAAGCTGAACTTATCAAGCAATATTTGCACAAAGGCAGTGGAGTATTTTTGGAGGGCCGTATTCAAACCAGAAGTTGGGATGCTCAAGATGGAACCAAAAAATACAGAACTGAAATTGTAGTTGATAAATTCCAATTTGGTCCTAAGGGAGGTAGTTCAACTGGTGGTTCTTATGAAAATAATCAGTCTTCATCAAAAACTGATAGCAAAAAGGAAGAAGCTCCTGTTATAGAATATCCGGAAGAAGAAATTAGTTCTGAAGATATTCCTTTCTAATTAAATTAATTAAAATATTATGACAAACAAACAAACTTGTTACTTTAAGCAAAATGGTATCAAATATATTGATTACAAAGATACCGAACTTCTAAAGAAGTTTATCAATCCTCACGCTCGTATTCTCGGTAAAAAGAGAACCGGTATCTCTACCGAATACCAAAAGAAACTCGCTATGGCTGTGAAGCGCGCCCGCTTTATGGCTTTGATGCCCTATCTTTCTAGATAAAATAAAAAGCCCCGCATTTTGCGGGGCTTTTTATTTTATTAAACTCTCGAAACGTATTCGCCGTTTTGGGTGTTGACGACGATGGTGTCGCCTTCATTTATAAAAAGGGGAGCGTTGACCGAAGCGCCCGTTTCTACTTTGACGACTTTGTTACCACCTTGAGCGGTGTTGCCTTTCATGTTTGGGGGAGCTTCGACGACTTTGAGTTCTACTTTGATAGGTGTTTGTATACCTATAATCTTTTCATCAAAAATCATAGCTTTAGCAATGGCATCTTTTTTTAAGAATTTAACACCGTAGCCGATTTGCTCTTCTTTTAAAGTAAATCTTTTGGCAGGGTTACCTTCTTCATGGAACCAGTATTCACCTTTTTGAACGTAAATAAATTTTATGTCTTTATATTCCAATTCGGCTTCTTCTACTTTTTCGGATACATGGAAAGAGTTTTCGGTCACTCGGCCACTAATGAGATTGCGGAGTTTGGTGGCATTTACTGGTTTTCTTTGTTGTTTACGAAAGACGTGGGAAGCGATAACTTCCCAAGGTTCGTTTTGGTAAATGATAAATTTGCCGATTGTGATTTCATTGTATTCAAGCATGTGACTGATTTTTAAACTGTAAAATTGGTAAATAAAAAATGCCGAAGCAACACAAGTGTAGCTTAAAATCGAGCTTGAATCAAGGCTGGTTAATATTTAGGTTTTTTATTCTTCTGGAGCTTCGTCGGGTTCGTTAGTAGCTTTTTCGGAGACTGGGACGATGGAGCCGTTGTTTTCCAAAAGTTTTTTGCGGATTTGTTTGAGGATTTCTTCGGTCAATTTTTTGTTTTCTTTGGCTTTGAGGAATTGGCGAGTGGCGTCATAACCACGGCCGATGGGGAGGTCTCCGTATTTATAAGAAGCGCCAGATTTTGAAATGATGCCCATTTTTTCACCGAGGGCGATGATTTCGCCTTCTCGAGAAATTCCTTCGTTATACATGAGGTCAAACTCGGTTTGTTTGAACGGAGCGGCGACTTTATTTTTGACCACTTTGACTCTGACTCGGCCACCCATTATCTCATCACCTTTTTTAATTTGAGCGATTCTTCTTATATCCAACCTGACAGATGTGTAAAACTTCAAAGCTTTGCCTCCCGGAGTAGTTTCTGGGTTACCAAACATCACGCCGATTTGCATCCTGATTTGGTTGATGAAGATGACGACAGTTTTTGATTTGGCGACAATGGCGGTGAGTTTGCGGAGAGCTTGAGACATAAGTCTGGCCTGTTTGCCGACGTGAAAAGCTCCCATATCACCCTCAATTTCATCTTTGGGAGTGAGGGCGGCTACCGAGTCGATAACAATGACATCGATTTTGCCGGAACGGACGAGAGAATCTACAATATCGAGAGCTTGCTCACCGTTGTCAGGCTGGGAAATAAGCAGTTGGTCTATCTTCACACCCAGCCTCTGGGAGTATTCCGGGTCCATGGCGTGCTCGGCATCAATGAAAGCGCAAACCCCTCCCATTTTTTGAGCTTCGGCTATGATATGCAGGGATAGGGTGGTTTTACCACTTGATTCTGGACCAAATATTTCTATTATTCTACCTCGAGGGACACCGCCGACACCGAGCGCTGCATCTAGTCCGATAGAGCCGGTAGGAATGGTGTTTACATCTACATGAGGTTTGTCGCCGAGCATCATGATTGAGTCGTCACCAAATTTGGTTTTTATTTCTCTGATAGCGTCTGCTACTCCTGATTCGGTATCTTTTTTAGCTAAGTCACTCATCGATGCTTTTTTTGTTTTTTCTTTCTTCTTCATAATTTTAATTTAACTTTCTAAAGTAGTAGTGCTTTGCTTGTAATAAACTCGGATTGTTCTCAAAGTCTCTTTTTTAAAACGATCATGAGCTTTTATTTCAATTATATTAGACCCAGGGGAAAGCAGCAATTTTTCTTCAAACAGGCCTTCTTTGTTTACAAAGATGGGTTTTTCGTTAAGACTTATATACGTTATGTTTTTTGCTTTTCCATTTATAGTGATGACATTTTCTTGTGTCTCAATGTTTTTATTAGGACTGAATATTTCTATGGTTGGTCCAATCAAAAGATTCCTAGAATTGAATAACCCATAAGCGACTAACAAAAAAACAGATAAAGTGATTACGAAACGTTTTATATTGAATCCTCTTTCAAATTTATACTGGTTCATCCCGTTAGAAATCTATTTTTTTAAATTTGGTTATTAAGTTTAAGTATAGTGAGTATATCATGGTATTTCTAACGGGATTCATTTTCTGTTTCTTCATTATTATCCGCTACAAACCCGCCTTCCGGTTTTATAAGAACTTCTCTTGGTTTGGATCCATTACCGACTCCGACGATTCCATTTTCTTCCAAAATATCTATGATTTTTGCAGCTCTGGCATAGCCAATACCCAGCTTTCTTTGCAAGAAAGAAGTGGAGGCTTTGCCGGCGTTTATCACGATATCTTTGGCTTCATCATACAAATCATCTTCATCACTACCGCCACCACCAGTCAGTGATTCAAAGAGCACATTTTTGCTGTTATCAGCAGCCATATCTATCTCTGTTGGTATATCGTCTTCGCTATTCTTTACCAAGTATTCTACTACTTTTTTGACTTCTGTTTCTGAAATAAAAGGGGATTGAAGTCTGACTGGTTTGGACATTTCTCCTGATATATAAAGCATATCGCCGGCGCCAAGCAGTTTTTCGGCTCCTGCCGTGTCAAGGATGGTCCGAGAGTCAAATTGGGAAGCTACTTGAAGGGCTATACGGGCCGGTATATTGGCTTTGATGAGTCCGGTGATGACATTGACCGAAGGTCTTTGAGTGGAAAGTATGAGATGAATACCGACGGCTCGGCTCATTTGAGCTAGACGGATAATAGCGGATTCAAGTTCTCTGGGGTATGCCTGCATAATGTCAGCTAGTTCATCAATAATAATTACAATGTAAGGCATTATCTCAGTGGTAGGTGAGGCAATATTTTTATGATATGACTCTATGTCTCGGACTTTGCTTTTTTCCAAAATATCATATCTACGTTCCATTTCTTTGGCTGCCCATTTGAGAGACATAATGACTTTTTTGGCGTCGGTGATGACCGGAGTCAGGAGATGAGGAATTTTATTGTATTGAGTGAGTTCTACTCTCTTTGGGTCTATCATTATAAATTTCAAATTTTCTGGTGAATTACGGAAAAGCAGGGAATTAATCAGGACGTGGATAGCGACTGATTTACCACTACCGGTGGCTCCGGCTATGAGCAAGTGAGGCATCTTGGCGATATTGGCAAAACTGGAAACGCCGGATATGCCTTTACCCAAAGCGACAGTCAAAGCTTTGTCCGAATCAGTATAACCGCTTTGAGAGAGGATGGAAGCCATACCTACGGTGGTCTTGACGGTGTTTGGTATTTCAATACCTACCAAAGATTTGCCGGGGATAGGAGCTTCTATGCGCACTGGGTGAGCCGCTAAAGCTAACTCCAAATTATTTTGCAGCCCGAGGATTTTAGAAAGTTTGACTCCTTCGGCTGGTTTGAGGGCATATCTGGTGACCGAAGGACCGATGGATATTTCATCCATTTCTACAATAATGCCAAAATTCTGCAAAGTTCTTTTTATGATATTTGAATTGGCTTTAATATCACCTACTTCAGGCCTGCCCCTATCTCTTTCAAGGAGTGATAGCGGGGGAGGAGTATAGGGTTTGAGTGATATGCTATTTCGGCGGATACCAAGTTCGTTGTCTTCTTCTGAAGAGATAGATTTTTTATTTGAAGATTGAACGGCGGGCACAGCTATTTTGGGTTGGGGAATTTCTTTCGCTTCACTGCTATCTAATATAGTCACTTCTTTTTCTTCAGTTTCTTCTTCCTCATCTTCTTCGTTCTCGTTTTTCTTCTTTCTAAATATATTAATAAATGAAGAAAAGTTGATAGCGGTATCAAATATTATAAGAATACTGATGACGACGAGCGCCCCTAAGATGACCGGAGTCCCATAGCCAAACAATTGAGTGAGTGGTTTTTGTATAAAGTTGCCCACCAGACCGCCTTTGTTTGCGAAGGCCAAATCTAACAAAGCAAGGGAAGAGAGCAAAAAGATGCCGGACCCGATAGCCCTCACGGCTCCAAAAGAGTGTCTTATGGATTTGGCAAAAGATACAGAAAGCAGAAGTGAAAGAATAGGGAGCAACAAATAGCCCCAACCAAAAAATTTCTCTAACAATTCATAAACAATATTGATACCTCCGGCCATACCAAATCGGGCGAGGACCAATATAACAAACAGTACAAAAAATGAGACAGCAAATATCCATGAAGTAGTTTCATCTTTTAATCTTTTCATTTTGGGTTGGTCTGATTTTTTTTCTTTCTTGTTATTCTTTTTTGCCATCCCGTTAGAAATAGGAAATACTATTTCCGTAGTTAATTTATAATCCCATGAATCTCGTTAGTAAATTTCTAACGGGACCATATATAAATAATATCATAATGAAAAGCCAAGGACGAACCTTAAAAAGTCCCCAAGGTTCGTCCTTGGCTTTTCTTGACTTCTTGTAAAGGACAGAATACTCTTATCTATAAAGACATATAAGTCGTTACTTGACGGCATAAGTCCGATAATGTGTAATGTAAAAGACATATAAAATATATAAGACAAAATAGATTTGTCCGATATTAAAAAACATGACCGAAAATATACAAAAAAATAACGATTTTTTAAATATTTATACTAAATCACATAGGCTGGCAGCCGCGGTTTTTATGGTCTCTAATATAATAGAGCAAAATGAGGGATTAAAGACAAAAATAAAAAATCTGTCTCTTGAGCTAGTTTCTCTGTCTGTTAAATTAAAAGACATAAATTTTCTTGACGTTAAGAAATTAATAACAGACATTGAAAAAAATTCTTTAGAACTTATGTCTATGCTCGATATTGCTTGCGCCTCTGATTTGGTTTCCAAAATGAATACCGGTGTTATCAAAAGCGAATTTCAATCTTTTATAATAGAGCTCAATAAGTTTGTCGAAAATTTTGAAAGCAATAAAAATATCTCTGTCAAGGGAGTATTTACTGAGTCTCCCATTTTAAATATGGAGTTAAGTATTGGTAATAATTTAGAAAAAATAAATCCTGTAAATACTTACACAAATCACAATGGTGCATATAAAAATGAGCAAAAAAGTGTACCAATAAATAGCTTCAAAAACGGTAACGGACACAAGAGAAAAGACTTGAGGAAGAACACAATCTTGGATTTTATTAAAGGACATAATAACGTCAGTATAAAAGACATAGCTTCAAATATAACCGGATGCAGTGAAAAAACCATACAAAGAGAGCTTATTTCCCTCATAGAAGAAAGGAAGATAAAGAAAACAGGGGAGAGGAGATGGAGCAAGTATTCCGTATTATAGAAGGGGAATTATGTATGGATCAGAAGTCATTTTTTCACCTCAAATGCGTCTTAATTATAGAAGGGGTGTCGGTTTGACCAAAATCTCATAATATGCGATACTTTCTTATACCTTCCTTATCCACATGTTTCGTTTGAGAAGCTTGGATTAAGGCGGTAAAATTCCTTTGTTACTAAATTTGCGATTTCTTGTCGATTACAGAGATCGTAGAGTTAGTTTAAATTGTTATTTATTTCAACAAATGAGGAGTAAAATGAAAATTCATTTTCATTTTGTCCGAATGCAGTTGAAACAAGGATTATTAGTTTAATAATTATTAGTTTAAGTAAGCTTTGTGTTCACAAGACAAAAAGTTTGCTTAATAATCGTTTGGTACTTCATAAAAAATTTATAATAAAAATGAAGTTTCAAATGAATTCAAATTTATGAATTTAAAATCAAAATTGTTCGCAGGCGCAGTAGGTGTTGCAATGGTTTTGGGTGTAGCATCTCCAATGATTGCTTCAGCTCAAACTGCTGCTGAACTTACAGCCCAAATCAATAGCTTGCTCGCTATGATTGCACAACTCCAGTCACAAATTGCTGGTGGTGCATCTTCTGCTGCAGCTACAACCTTTACTAAAGACTTGACAGTCGGTTCAACAGGAGCAGAAGTTTCTGCTCTTCAGAGTTTCTTAGTATCAAAAGGTTTCCTTACTATGCCAGCAGGCGTAGCTATGGGTACTTTTGGTCCTTTGACTAAATCTGCTTTGGTTGCTTACCAAACTTCAGCTGGTATTACTCCAGCCGCTGGTTACTTTGGTCCTATCACTAGAGCTAAAGTCAACGCCGCAGCTCCTGTAGTAGTTACCCCTGGTACTACTCCATCTGTCCCTGGTGTTATCACTACTCCTGGTGTAGAAGGAACTCTTTCAGTCACTTCAAACAACTCAGGATTGGTTTCTACAGTTTACGAAGGTGATAGTGAAAAAGCTATCTATGGTTTCAATGTTGAAGCTAAGACTTCTGACATTGCTATCCAAAGAGTAAAAATTAATCTTGGAAGTGCTACTACTTTGTACAACAAAGGTTATGCAAAGATTTATTTGACCGATGGTTCAAATGTTCTTGCTTCATCTGATCTTAATTCCTCAACTGTTGTAAAAGATGGAGGTAATTACTACATAACCTTGACCGGCTTTAACTTTGTTGTCCCTAAGGCTGCAAAGAAACAGTTGGTTATAAAGGCTGATGTTAGGTCTTCAATCGATTCTACTGATAGAACAGCTTTGAACTTGCTTGCTGGTATACTTATTCCAGCAAACGGAGTAAGAGGAGTTGATGGTGCAGGTATTGACCAATATGGTGAGTCCGCATTGTCTGCTAGAAATGTAACTTTCAGTGCTGATTTGACTGATAGTGCAGCTTTGAAAATCTCTCTTAACAATTCTTCACCTGTAGCACAAGATGTTGTTGCAGCAGATGGAGCTGAAAATGATGAACTTGATAAATTGACCCTCTTAACCTTTGATCTTAAATCTGAGAAAGATGCGATCACTTTGCAAGATCTCACAGTTAGATTGACTTATGCTGGTTCCGGAACAGCAACCGCTACTACTGTCTACTTGTATGAAGGTTCAACTGAATTAGATAATGCTTCAGTTGCTGCTACTAGCGCAACAGCCGCTAGCGCAAGTTTCACTGATTTGGAATACACTATTTCAAAAGATTCTACAAAAACTTTGACAGTTAAAGCTGATATTAGAACTGCTGACGGAACAATTAGAACTGTTTTGGCCGCAGTTACTGCAGGATCAGATGTTACTCCAGAAAACTCACTCGGTGATACTATAGTTGAGACTGGTTCTGCTACTGGTTATGCTATGGGTCTTAGAGACTCTGGTGTAGAACTCGCTTTGTCTTCAAAAGGTACTGCTGCAGTTTCTGGTACTAATGGTAATTCTACAGATATAAGTACTTCTACTTTGACAGCAACATTTAATGTTAAAATCAAAGCAGTTGGTAACGATGTTATCTTGGGTACTGTTGGTTCAACCACTAACCCTCTGTTCTCTGCAAATAACTTTGTATTGTACAGAAATGGTGTCAAAGCTGTAGCTAGCGTTGCTACATCTACTTCATTCACTATTCCTTCAGCTTGTACAACCATTGTTGGTCAAGACAGCTGTACTTTGGCAGAAGGATCAGAAGTTACTATCCCAGTTACCTTCCAGATTCCTGGCAGAACAGCTGCACAAGCTGCTATTGCATCAGGTATCTACTCTGTAGCACTTGAAGGAGCTACATGGGGTGTCACTCATCAAACATCAACCTTTATGGCTGGTGAACTTGCTTGGAGAACTAATGAAGTAAGCTTCCCTTAATCTAAGGACTTAAGAGCACTTGTGATTATCAAAAGCTTCGGCTAGCGATAATGCTCACAAAAGCCCCGCGCAAGCGGGGCTTTTGCTTTGCCTATTTTTTGTCTTTACCCATAATTCCAAGGACTGTCCTTGGAATTATGTTATTATTATTTTATGTATAGAGAATTCAAATTTGCTCCAGAAGAGTATTATCATATTTATAACAGAGGTACTGATAAAAGAGAAATTTTTACTAATGAAAAAGATTATGAAAGATTTATACAGTCTTTGTATCTATTTAATTCGGAAGAACGAATTGTTTTAAAAATGATTTCAAAAAAGGATCGTTTTTCTTATGAAAGAGAAGAAACACTAGTTGATATTGGAGCATATTGTTTGATGTCCAATCATTTTCACTTACTCGTAAGAGCTAAAAATGATGAAGGAGTCAGTTCTTTTATGAAAAAATTGCAGACGTCTTATTCTATGTACTTTAATAAAAAATATGAAAGAAACGGGTCTTTGTTTCAGGGCCCTTTTAAAGCAGAACATGTTGGTAGAGACGAATATTTAAAATATCTTTTTGCTTATATACATTTGAATCCAATAAAAATTATTGATCCAGAATGGAAAGAAAATGGTATAGCGGATATGTCAGAATCAAAAAATTATTTAAACTTGTATAAACACTCAAGTTATATAGATTATTTGGTAGGGGGTAGACAAGAGGCAAATATTTTAAATAAAGCGGTGTTTCCAGAATATTTCGAAGAACCTAAGGTTTTTGATGATTTTATAAATTTTTGGTTAACTTTCAAAAATAGGGTATAAATTCCAAGGACTGTCCTTGGAATAGGTGATAAAATACAGTATTGTTCCTAAAAAGCGGAATAATATGGATTAAAACGCAGTATTTAAAGTTGCTGTATTTATAGCTTTTGATATCATTTATATATGCGGTATTTCGATAAAACTTTTTTTAAATTTACATTAGGATTTTTGGTTATTGTTGCGGTGAGTTTACTCATAATGTATGCCGCTTCCGCTTATGCTGTTGGAGTAGATAAAATTGTTTTTACCACTGAGCCTCAAACTATTAAACCAAATGAACTTTCAGGAGCGATAACCATCCAAACTCAAGATTTGGGGGGTAATTCTTTTCAAACTCCGGAAACTTTGGATATTCAGTATATTTCCACTTCCGCCACAGGAGAATTTTTGGGCAGTACCGGTAATCCAGCGACTACTTATATGAGCAAAAATACTGCCAACAAAACTTTTTATTACAAAGACGTCACTGAAGGCGTTTTTACTATTACAATAAATGTAAGAGGCAGAGATACTGGGGTGGAATTAAATACTAGTCAACAAGTCACTGTTTCTTCAGGTACCCCTCAGAGCTCTCAAAATCCTCAAGGAGAAGTTTTAGGAACTTCAAGTGAGACTTCCTTATCTGGTAGTTCGTCTTCTTCGGGTGGGGGCAATACCACCAGAGTTTCTTCTTTAAATTCTCAACTGGATATTCAGGCGGGAAATGACAGAGCAACAACACCTGGCAGTCCGATTTGGTTTCAAGCAACTATCAAGAAAAACACAACAGGATTGAGTCCGGATTTGAGCTGGTCTTTTGGTGATGGTCATGTCGGGACCGGCCCTTTGGTGAGCCACGAATATAAATATCCCGGGGATTATGCCGTGGTTTTGAGTAGTAGGGCGGGGGATATGTTTTCGGTCAGTAGACTCAAAGTCAAAGTAGCCAAGTCAAATATTTCAGTGGTGGATAAGGGTGAATATTTAGAAATTGTAAACAATGGCAGTTCGGAAATAAATCTTTTTAATTGGAAAATAGAAAATCAAGGCAAAGGATTCGTTTTTCAACCTAACACTATAATATTGCCTCATTCTTCTATAAAACTAGATAAGAGTCTTTTAACAATGAAAGGTTTTGATAATAGTATGGGAACTTCTCTCAAAAATTGTTTGAAAGAAGAAGTTTTTGCGATTGCGCCGATTGAAAAGAAGGATTGGAGTGAAGTGGCTAAAAATGTTGATAATATAAAACAACAGGCTTTGGCGATACAAGCTAAGTTGCCAACCCCGAAAATAGAGGTCAAAAATACAGAAGTGGTTATAAATAACTTATTGGAAGCCACGACTAGTATTGATAATGTTATTTATGAAGTGCCCAAAGAAGAAGGTTTTTTCAAGCGGGCTTGGGGTTTTATTGCTGGTCTATTTGACTAAATTTTAAATTCGGGTATGATGTAAATAACGGCTTCGAAGACCATAGGCAACCATAAGTCCTGTGTTAGGAGTTTAATTACTCATTCCTTGCCCAGCCGTAGCTTTAGCGAAGGCGGGGGCCGTTTGGTCGAATTTTTTATTTCCTCCCCCTCTTAAAGTAAGAGGGGGCAAGGGGGTGATATTAAATTAAATTAATTATCAAAATGGCAATTACAAAAGAAAAAAAGAAAGAAATTATCGCTGATTTGGAAAAGGTTTTGGCCAAATCCAAATCGGTAGTCTTTGTGCAATTCAACAAACTGCTCGTCAAAGATGTTTCTGTTATTAGAAGGTCTTTGAAAGAAGAGGGTGTTGGTTACGTGGTAGCCAAAAAGTCTCTTTTCAAAAGAGTTTTGGCAGCCAGCGGTATCAAAGGCACAGCTCCAAACTTAGAAGGGGAACTCGCTGTTACATACGGAGAAGATACACTTGCTCCATCTCGCAGTATTTATGAATTTCAAAAGAAGCTTGATGGTAAAGTCTCAATAATGGGAGGTATTTTTGATGGAGAATACAAATCTAAAGAAGAAATGGTAAGCATTGCTTCCATCCCATCACTTGATGTCTTGCGTGGTATGTTCGTCAATATTTTGAACTCACCAATACAGAGATTTGCCGTAGCGCTTGGTCAGATATCAGAAAAGAAGTCTTAATCGTTATTTGAAAATATTTTTCGTATATATTTTGAAATGCACGGATATTTTTCTGCTGAAAAATTCCGACGTAGCAGGCTCAGTCAAGCTCGCAAGGCATTTCAAAACACATACTCAAATATTTTCTTAAAAATTAAAAAATTAATTAAAATATTATGTCAGAAGAAACAAAAATAGAAGCAGAAGTGGTAGAAGTTCCTGCTAAATTTGCTAAAATCGTGGAAGAAGTGGAAAAAATGTCCGTTTTGGATCTCAACGAACTTGTAAAAGTATTTGAGAAAAAGTTTGGTGTTTCAGCTACTGCCGTAGCTTCTGGTCCTGCAGTCGCAGCTGGTCCTGCTGCTGAAGAGAAATCAACCTTTACTGTTGAACTTTCAGACAGTGGTGCTACCAAAATCGCAGTTATCAAAGTAGTCAAAGAAGCTTTAGCTTTGGGTCTTAAAGATGCCAAAGATAAAGTTGATGCTGCTCCTACCGTGCTTGCTGAAAACATGAAGAAAGAAGATGCTGAAAATCTCAAGAAACAAATTGAAGAAGCAGGTGGCAAAGTAACATTAAAATAACAAAAAGTCCCCTTGCGGGGACTTTTTGTTTTGGGTAGAATGCCTTTTATGGATCCCGTTAGAAATCAGAACCTTCTAATTTACACAGGATTATATTATTAACTTTTTAATTTCTAACGGGATGGACATACTGGAAAAACTTTTTGGAAGCGCCTCAAAAGTCAAAGTCATAAAACTATTTCTATTTAATCCGGAATCTGCTTTTGATTCTGCTCAGACAGCTGAAAGAAGCAAAATATCTGTCGAGATCGCCAGGAAGGAGATAAACAATCTTTTGGATATTGGTTTCCTTAAATCAAGATCTTATGTAAAAGAAGTAAAAAGGCAAAAAAATAGAAGCATTCAAATTTTTCGTAAAAGAGTAAATGGCTTCACATTAGACCCAAAATTTCCATATATAGAAGACATAAAAGCTTTCCTTTCAAACATAAATCCTTTCAAACACAAAGATATTGTTGATAAAATTTCCCGTGCCGGCAAAATTCAACTCCTTATTATTTCTGGTATTTTTATAAAAGATCCTGATAGTAGAGCAGATTTGCTCGTGGTAGGGGACAATTTGAAACAAGGTCAGCTCGATAACATCATCAAAACTATTGAATCCGAGATTGGCAGGGAAATCCGTTATGCCGTCTTTGAAACTTCCGAGTTTAAATACCGCCATTCCATGTTTGATAAACTCATCCGCGATATTTTGGATTATCCTCACGAAAAAATCATTAATAGGCTGGGGATGTAATTATCCACAATACCTATTGCTTAAGGGTTTAATAGGTGTATATTTTATGTTGTAATTGAAAGTTATTATTAATAATTTAACAAGTAATATATGGCAATAAATACATGGAGTAATATCCTTTCGCTGTCATTCACAAATTTGTGGGTGGGTGTAATCGGTTTTGTTCCAAATCTGATTGTGGCTATCGTGATAGTACTTTTGGGTTGGGGCATAGGAGTTCTTTTTGGCAGAGTAGTTTCTCAAATTATAAAGGCTATCAAAATTGATGAAGCTCTAAAAAGAGCCGGAGTAGAAACTTTCCTCAACAAAGGAGGAATGAATCTCAATGCTGGCAATTTCTTAGGAGGCCTCGTACGTTGGTTTATCATATTGGTGTTCTTGGTAGGAGCTCTTGATGTCTTGAAACTTTCTCAAGTGACTATGTTTTTGCAAGAAATCCTTAATTACCTGCCTCAGGTTATCGTAGCTGTCCTTATCCTCATCGCAGCTGGTTTGGTATCTGATGCTATGAAGAAAGTAGTGCTTACTTCCGCTATGACTGCTGAGATTTCTTCTGCTGGTTTCGTAGCTACCGCTACCAAATGGGCTATCTGGATCTTTGCAATCCTCGTTGCTCTTTCTCAACTCGGTATAGCTTCAGGATTCATTCAGACTATATTTACTGGTTTGGTAGTAGCTCTTTCTTTGGCTCTCGGTTTGTCTTTTGGTCTCGGTGGCCAAGAAGCAGCTGGAAAAGTCATTGAAAAAATGAGCAAAGAAATATCAAACAAAAAATAATTTTGTAAAAAATTTTAAAGTTTGTAAAGAAAAATGCATCCCCAAAAGGGGTGCATTTTTTGTTATTCACAACCTTTCCACATCTAAATTTAGTATTGATTTGACAGGGTTTTAGGGTTGTGTATACTGTTGATACGTATGTTTTTGAAGTATTTAACCGTGAAGCGTAAGAGAGGGTAAGATGCCCTCTGGCTTGTTGTGAGCCCGCTTCCAAAAGAAGCGGTTTTTCTTTTAAAAATACGGGTACTTTGACAATTTAAAGCCACTCTAACATCGCTTTTCCTTAGGCTGTTGTAAGCCGAAAGGAAGGGGTCTTTGTTTGTTGGAAGTGGAAAAAGCGCCGTATGAGACAATAGTTTTATGCGGCAGGAGAAAATTAAAAAGAAAAATCTCAGCAGTAATGCTGAGCTCTGTCACTTCAATGACGGAGGTGGTTTTTGAATTTCCTAATAGGAAATTTAAGAGCGTATGGTGGATGCCTTGGCTAGAAATAGCGATGAAGGACGTGGCGTGGCGAC
>JBBTSI010000005.1:0-13286 GCA_038064735.1 Patescibacteria group bacterium
CACGGCGGATGTTTTAGCCATATATTAAGTATAGTCATTTTAACGCTTTTGTCAACATAATCGTGAAAAACTCCAAAAAACAGTGCCTTTTCACGCTATTCAAAACCCTACTCATTTTATCCTTATTTTTCAATCCCGTTAGAGATAAAGAAAAAGGCGGCTCCGGTAAGCCGCCTTAGTTTTCGATGAGAAACACTTCACCATTCACGAAATCCTCGATAAAGAATCGCTCTCGCGGGATGTTCTTGAGTAAATGGAAATTCTCTTTGTCTTTCTTGCAATTCTATTTTAATCATTACTTCAACTCTTTGAATTGCATCTTTTTCGTCAGCTTCATGGAATTCACTGCGTTTTACTTCTTTCCCGCCTCTTTTTAAAATCGCAATCCATTCACAATCCATTTTTTCACCTCTCTTTCCTCTCTCACCCTATCATTTGATCCTCTATTTTTCAACATAAGAACGCCTAAACGACCCCTGTCGTTTAGGTGTTTAAGAAAAAGGCCGCGTTGATATCGCGGCCTTAAAAAAGTGACCCGTAGAAATAGATGTGCCCCAAGATTTCATTCTTCCATTAATAATTTCAAACCTTCAGGCAAAGGCAGGTTTCTATTAATAAATTCTTCTGCAATCCATTCCAGCTCTGTCTCTCTTTCTTGGGAATACTTATCTGTTTCGATCATTACCCTATCGTAAGCTTCCATCAGTCCTTCGTTCGAAAATTCAAATTTCAGACAACTATTCAAAGAAACCTTGTATCCGGAAACAACAATTTTCCCAAGCTCTTTTTCTTCTTCTGAAAGATACAACTGATTGAAATGATCGGTCTCCTGCCACCCGCAGTCTTTACAAGCAACTCCCCATGACATAATAGACTCCTTTCATATAATAACTTCTATCCCTACCCTATCATTTGATCCTCTATTTTTCAACATAAAATAACGGCTTAACTCCCAAATATTTTTAAATTGACAGATTTAATAAAATAATCTAGAATCTGAACGGATTTAAACTATATAAGTATAAAGAAAGGATGTGTGGTTTATGAGCAAACTTAAATTGCTTATGCTCTTCATGTTGGTTTTCAGTCCTTTGAAAATCTATTCCCAAAACAACGACAAAGGCGGGTACCCGACCGGTTTCGGGCTGGAATTTCGTTTTACCACTGATTTTGCTACGGGTAAAAATCTGGAACAATATTACAATATTCCGGCTGAAGCAAGGACTATACCCATACACAAAGATGACGGATGGCTTGGCACACCAGGCACACCTGTAACGTTGTCCGATTCAACCCTAGAAGCTTCGGCTTCTTCATATAATTTCGGACTTTCGGTTGCTGGACAATATTCTTTTGCTTCAAGAATGATTATCCGTGGTGGAGCACAATTCAATACTTTCAGTCGCAGTATGAAAGGACCCACTCAGGGTATGAGTGACAATACTGTTTCCGAAAGTATAAATGGATACGGTAGAGAAGAAGGCAGCAGCATAATGTACTACTCTCTGGGTTCAAAATTTTCCAGAACAATTTCTCCATTTGGAGAATTGGAGTTGCGCATCGGTGAAAGGTCCGGATTTTTGATAGGCTTCGCCAAGCGACAGAGAGCTATATACGTGCAAAACGGTTATGATCGTTACAATTCGCTAGAGACATACTCTTTTCACACTATAGATAAAAAAAGTTACAACTTACCTTATGTCGGGTTCAAAGTCGGACTCGGACATGGGACAGGCGTACTTTTCAATGTTGGCTACGAACTTCATCGAAACAAGATTGATGTTCCCGATTTCTTGAAAGAATTCGTAGAAAAACCTCAAGTTTGGGATATGACGTTTGGTCTTTACTATGTTCTTTCGAAAACCAAACATTAGATTTTAAAAAATTTGTACAAATAAAATGGCCGCTGTGCACTTCATGCACGGCGGCCAATTTTGTTTTTATTATTTCAAAGATAAAACTTTTAAAAAACTGCATAAACGGCTCGACGATACCTATCGTCGAGCCGTTTGGCTGGCAGAAAAAACAAATATTCTAGTTTAACTTCAAAAGAAAACGTTTTTCACGAAAGTACCGATTAAGGTCGCGACAGGTCAAAGTCCATTTTGGAAAAGACTTAGACATGTTTTGGAAAAGAATTCGTTTGTTTATCTGTTTTGAATTTGAACCAGCAAGAACATAAAACGAGGAACCGATAGAGTCATACCATTTGACGTTGTGCCTCCTTTGCATATGGTCACGAAAGAACCCGGCAAAAAATAAGGTTTGTGCTCCGGCAGTTTCCAAAATATTCGGATCGTCTATCTTGTTCATAACAAACTGATCAAATACTTCGGACAAACCATCAAGCAAAGGCATATCGAAGATTTCATATCGCGAAGTCTGAGCATAATGAGCCAAGACACTCGCAACATACAAAACTTCATCGTCTGATTTTTCATCTGACACATCTCTCAAACCCGACAAGAAAAAGTTGAAAGCAGTCTGTTTGTCAACTTCCAAAAATTCCTGAAACCAGCCCATGGCAAGCCTCCCTCCTTTTTCTACTCTACTCCTTTCAATTCTATTTTTCAAACAAAAAGGTGCGCCAGTTTCAGCGCACCTTTAAAAAACATGGAGTAATTTATTCTTTAGATGATAATTTTGAGTAAAGAATCATCACCATCAAAAGCCCTATAATATCTGCCACGCCTATCTTCAGAAGAAATAATTCTACAGTCTGAGTCCCTGCCTTTATCTCACTAATTACACTATGGAAAAGGCACACGAAAACGACCAAAGCCAGAAAGAACGCGACCCACAAAAGTCTAGCTTTTGACATAACACCCCCAGTAACAGTCTACGTCATGCTCATTTCCCTTACGGTTTTATTTCTGATAATGACTTTGCCATTTTTCAAAAAAATCGAACTGCCTCGTTTACTAAATACCGGTTTGCCATCAGACCAGTGCACTCTACTGCATTTATCACAAACACGTGCACGGGCATATAAAATCTTAACATGACCTATATTAACCCGATGCAAATTGACTGGAATTAAACCTCCACAACCCAGCTCACCACACATTTCCATATCAGATCCCTTTCCGTAAAGAAGATTAGGTACAAAAAATCCTCATAAAAAATAGCATAAAATAACTCCCGTGTCGAATTATTATTTGACGAATAGTTTGAAAAATAAAAAAACTGCCGGCCTCGCATATGCAAGACCGAACAGTTTACTAACAAGAACCTACGGAAAACAATGAAAATGCTCACCCAGAATAAAACTTACTGATTTAGTCTTGGCGATATGTTCGTCAATAATGTCGTCTATCAAAAGACCGCTTCTCTTTGCTCGGCTAGCTACAAAACGAAAAATCGCAACATCTCTGTTTCTATCTGTCAGTTCAGCAGCTATTTCAGCAGCAAAAAGAAGTCTCTCCTTCTCTTCATACGGTATAACATCAAAAATTCTTTTGGCCACTTCATGTATCCGATATTTTTCTTGTTTGATAAATTCTTCAACACACATTATGCATACCGATGTCTCATCATCAAAACCGGTAAAAGGTCTGTCGTGTTTTTCACAATAAAGACCTTTTTTCTTTGCACATGGCAAACAAGCAAATGCTGTTAAGGCGCCATCAGGTGAACGAGCCGGAACCAATGCCATAACACTCATATTTTCATTACCGCAAAATTTACATTTCATGTACCCTCCATATTTCTAGTGTAGTATTATAACACTAAAAAATAGTTTTACAATACAAAGAGTTTGTAAAATTTTACATTTTTTCTGGCACTTTGATACCGAGAAGATTGAGGCCGGATTTGAGAATGAAGGAAGTAGCAGTAGTGAGAGCAATTTTGTAAGAAGAAGCTGGGTCATTTTCATCTAAGATTTTATTATTGGCGTAAAAAGCGTTAAATACAGAAGCAAGCTCGGTGAGATAAGTGACAATGTAATGCGGAGCATACTCTCTACCAGATCTCTTCACCACTCCAGAAAATCTATATAAATGTCTTTCTAATTCTGTAATTTCAAAATTTTCCGGCCTTTTTAAAGTGCCAAAGAGCGTCTTTGAAATGCCCCGATCCCAAAAGACGCTCTTTGGCACTTTTTCCAAAACCGAATTAGCTCGTACGCAAGCATATTGCAAATACGGCCCCGAGTCGCCTTCAAAAGAAATGGATTTATCAAAATCAAAAATAATATCCCCTCCTATCGCCTGCCTCAATATCGAATATTTGATTGCCCCAATCGCTACCATTTCCGCTATTTCTTTTTTTTCTTTCTCATCAAAATCCCTATCGGCAATTTTTTCTAAAATAAGATTTTCGACATCATCAATCAAAGCTTCACCTGTTATTATATTTCCTTTCCTAGAAGACATTTTGCCGGTAGTGAGTTTCAACATTCCGTGCGCTAAGTGTGTAGTTTGGTTAGCAATCTCTGGTGCTATTTCTTTGAGCGCCCGCAGCATCACTTTGAAATAATCACTTTGTTCGTTGGCGGTGATTATTATTGATTTATCCGATTTGTATTCTTTATATTTTCTTATAGCGTGAGCGATATCTTTGGCTTCGTACGTTGGCAACCCTTGTTTGGTCACGAAAACTCTAGTGTGCAGTTTCGAATCAAACTTTTCTCCTTTGAAAACGACCGCACCATCGCTTTCTTCAAAAACCCCTTTCTTCAAAAATTCTCTCACGATTTTTAGAGAGTCACCGGCAATTTCACTTTCAAAAAAGTAGAAATCAAATTTGGTGCCAAGTTTTTTATATAATTCTTCAAAATGTTCAAGTGACGCCTTCCTTCCCCATTTATAAATTTCTTTCAACTTTTCATCTTTACCTTCATACACGGATTGATTCAAATTTTGAATTTCTTTTTGCACCTCAGATTCATCTTCGTAAGCATCAGAACCAACAGCATAAGCTTCCCCGATGTATTTGGCCTTTTCACTTATACTTCCCTCTTTGATACCACCGAGTTTTTGTATACCCCACAAAGCTTTGGCAATATGAAGCCCTACATCGCCCTCGTAAGTATTGCGTTTTATTTCAGCACCACTGCATTCAATAATCCTAGAGATTGATTCACCAACCACATTACCCATCAAATGCCCTATGTGCATCGGTTTTAAAACATTAGTGTTCGTATACTCAACAATCGTTTTTGCTCCATTAAACAAATCATTTTGCCCGTATTTCTCACCTTTTTCCAAAATTTCTTCAACTGATTTGGCAAAAAAGTTTTTGGATAAATAAAAATTCAAGAAGCCTCCGGCCACTTCTACTTTTTCCACTTCTGGAATTTTGTTTTTCTCCAGCGCTTTGCCGAAATCATTCGCTGTAAATGGCGAATGGAAAAAAGCATAGTCGCCATTTTTGATATCTCTTGGGTGCAGTAACGTAAAGTCCCTCTCAACTTTCACTGTCTCCTTTATCCAATTTTTTAATTTTTCGTGAATATTCATCCCGTTAGAAATTTATTTTTAATTAATATTTGTTTTAATTTTACCGCTATTTCTAACGGGATTCATCTTATTTTTATTTTCCTGTGCTACCAAACCCGTTTTCTCCCCTTTCAGCTTCAGAAAGTTCTTCCACTTCTATTATATCCAAAATTTCAACCGGTTGAACAAGCATCTGCATCACCTTGTGACCTTTTTCAAAAACATATTCTTCTTTACCTAAATTTATAACTCCCATCACAAGCTCACCTCTAAATCCAGCATCAATCACCCCAGCCAAAACTTTGATACCACTTTTCATCGACAAACCGCTTTTGTCCCAACAAAGCCCCACGAAACCTTCCGGAATTTCTAACGCTATGCCGCTTCTTATTCTTGCTGTCTCGCCTGATTTTATCTTCACTTCTTCAAGTGCAAACAAATCCATCCCCGCATCATACGGATGCGCGTATTGGGGCAATTTGGCCTCTGAATCTACTTTTTTAACTTTTAGTTGCATAAATATAATCTTACCATTTTTAATTTTAAAATCCTTAAACAACAAACCCGCCTCACGACGAATTTGTCGTTAGCGGGATTCATAGAAACTTCAATCTTTCCTCATCAAATCATGAAGAGTTGCAAGCGAGGCCAGCAAAGTAAGCTGTTGTTGAGGAGTATCAGTATTGTGGCTACCAAATCCAAAACCCAACCCTTCTCGCATATCATAACTTGCGTTATGATCAGGGTGTAACCCGCAAGCATCTCCTGGACAATCGGTGCAAAGCCAGCCGTCGCTGTCTCCAAGCCAGGCATGGAAAGAATGATCATAATAGTCTCTCATTTCTCCGTCCATTTTAGTCCAGACTGACCTCATAACCGAAATCATTTCTGGAATTTCCCCCGGCCCGTGTCTTTTCATCCAATTGACGGCTTCCTTGCTATACTCACCACCAACCGAACCGCCATGCGAATCACGAATAGTAACAGTTTTGACGGTTATGAGCTGAGGCAAATGGCAACTCGTTTCAAATTGTGGAAATGTCATAAATTCAAAAAGAGTTGTAAGCGTAGCCGACACCGCATAAGCTTCGGTATAATCGAATCTAATGTTTTTACCTTCGCCTCCACAATGTAGACACACACAATTCCAATTCTCTTCATCTTTACCAGAACCTCCACAATTTTTGCATTTACCACCGAGTTTCCTGACCAACGGTGTTGGAACTAGATATTCAATAAATCCATCTGACTCCCCTAAGAATTGCAGAGAATCCTCGAATCCGAAGTTTTTGCCAAATTCTCCACTGAATTTTGTGAATTTAAATTCCTTAGCATAATGCCCAACAATCGGAGCATTTGTCGAAATAGAACCTTTTTTGTTCACAAAATCAGAGTGAATTCGCAAAATGATACCCTGTGGTTCGCGCCAAGAAAGCTCATACCAACAAGGAATAGTGTCATATCTGATCATTTTAAAGTCTCTCAATGTTCTACCCTCCTCTGTCTTGATGCTATAAAAAGTAACCAAATAAAGCAACTCCCATATTAAAATTGCGTTTATTTGATTTTTTTCTATTTTAGTGGAGAATACAAGGCGGACTACTATTTGTTTATTTGAAAGGAGACTCCGTGTTCAAAGAAAAGACAATTAAACTTATTTTTATCTCTTCAGCTTATTTCGGCAAAGAAGGGTTCGTGATAAGTAACAAAGACAGAATCCCAGGGAAAGATCTAGTGCCCTCTGACTTAAAAAGGTTTAAAGACCTCACTTTGTCCCATTCGGTCATTATAGGTCGCAAGACATGGGATTCTATAGGCCGAAAACCTCTTTCACATTGTCAAAACATAATCATTAGTCGAAATCCACAAGCGATCACTGCAAAAGGGTTTTCGTATAACATGATTGTGGTTGATTCATTCGAAAGAGCTATTTCGGTGGCAATCACCAAAACTGTTTGGGTCATCGGCGGTGCAGAAATTTTTGCTCTGGCTCTACCGTATGCTGATTTCATTCACCAAACAAGGGTTGACGAACCACTTGAGCTTGAGGGAAATATTTTCTTTCCTGACCCCATATTGGAAAAATATTGGAAACAAATCCATATAGAATTTTTCAATCCTGGACAGAAAGAAACCCCAAAAGACACACTCCGAACATGGTATTACATTTTCAAGAGAAAACGGAAAAAGTCTTGAAAAAACAAGGCCCCGATTGCAATTATGCATTCGGGACCTTTTTTAAAAAAATCAAAATTCAGATTCTCGCAACTCGCGAAAATCCTCAAAGAGAGATGGAGTCCACTCTGTACAAACATCCCAAATCATTTTAGTCATTCGCCGAATTTCCCATTCTGCATGTTTATCCAAACGAAGTTTGAAAAGATGACGTAAAGCCCGAGCATTGGTGAAGTAATAACAATTGGTAGCAAAAGCGACCGGCATTACTTTGCGTGAATCTTCTTTACTAGCACCAATTTCACGTTTTTTATCAAATGCTTCAATGGCGCCCTTTGCAATTTGTTCATCGATTACTAAAAGAGCTTTCACTTTTTCTTCATCATCAAGATAATCATAAGTACAGTAGACAAAACTGTTTCCGCTGGCGGATACATAACGAGTACTTCGATAAATCCAACCAACACCAATTTTATGGCGAGTCCACTGTGCCTGCAATGATTTTGAAGTATTTGTCACATCAAAAACAAATTCTGTAGCTTGATATGGAGTAGTGTGATCCCAACCAACCAAATCATTATCAAGCCGTAAATCATCTTCAATTGTTCCTTTTGATTCATGACTCTGACGAGCAACATATCCAGGAAGACTATCGGATGTGCAAAGTTCTTTATATCTTCCGACTGGTTGTGTGATAGCTACCAATTCAACTTTTGGCTCAACTGATCTAAAAAGATTTTCTCGCAAAGGTTTCCATTTATCTTTCATTATTCCCCTCTTTCTTTATTTTCAAACTTTTTTATCCAGATTCCTCTTCTTTTGAAAAGTTCTACTGCCATAGGATTTTCCTTTTCCGGATAGTCGCCAGAAAAAACAAAACCTAAAACACCAAGATTTACCAAAACTTTAGAACAATCAAAACACGGCGAATATGTACAATAAACCACAGAACCGGAAAGATTCACCCCTTCAGTTGAAGCGTTGGCGATGCCATTTGTCTCAGCATGTGCGCCTCTACAAAGACCTGAGCCAGCGGGTAATTTGTTGCCAAATTTATCTTCCTTTTGACAACCAACTTCGTCACAATGAGACTCACCTTTAGGTGGACCATTGTAACCGGCTGTCAAAATCCTGTTGTCTCTGACAAAAACCACACCTACTTTGTAATACTTGCAGGTTGATCTTTGAGAATAGAGTTCAGCTACTCTCATAAAAAGCTTGTCCCAGCTAATTCTAGACATTTGTGTTTATCCCCCTCTCTATTTTAATTTCAAAATGACTGCTAATCTGAACGCAGTTTTACCATAATAAAATCAAAACAAAAAGACTTGTTTAAAAGTCCTTTTGTTTTGTAATTATTTGAAAAAATTTCCTATTTCACTTCTACTTAACGTCCACGCCCATTGAACGACAAGTTCCTGCGATGATTTTGACAGCAGCTTCTAAGTCGTTAGCATTAAGATCAACCATTTTAATCTTAGCGATATCTTCAAGTTGTTTTCTGGTGATGGTACCTACTTTTTCAACCGGAGTTTTACCGGCACCTTTTTCAATACCAAGAGCTTTCATGATAAGACTTGAAGCCGGGGGAGTTTTTAGTACGAAATCGAAAGTACGATCTTCGTAAACGTTAATTTCTGCCGGGACGACTCCGTCCATACCTCTGGTAGCGTCATTAAATTGCTTGACGAATTCACCGATGTTAATACCGGCTGGGCCAAGGGCGGTACCGACAGGAGGCGCTGGAGTAGCTTTGCCTGCTGCGATAACTATCTTTATTTTTTTGGTTATTTTTTTTGCCATTTCACGCTTATATTACACAATAATTAAACATTTGCAACCTTAAATTTTTTTGGCAGGTTTTTGAACTTTAAAAAACCTGCATCTTAAGATTTATAGTCGCTACGCTCCTTATATCTTTTTGACCTGCAAGAAATCCAATTCTACTGGAGTTTCTCGGCCAAACATCGGCACCAGCACTTTGACTTTACCTCTTTCTTCATCTACTTCTCCAACTTTGCCTTCCAAATCTTTGAATGGCCCATCTACAATCTTGACTGCTTCATCGAGAGACAGATCAATGTTGTGTTTAATTTTTTCGGAACTCATTCTCTTGAACAAATCATCAACTTCTTTTTGGTCGAGAGGCACAGGGAAAACTCCGGCACCAACGAAACCGGTCACTCTCGGAGTATTTCTGACCACATACCAAGAATCATCAGTAACGATCATATCTACCAAAACGTAACCCGGGTAAATTTTTTCCTCCTCTTCTACTCTCTTATTTCCCTTTATTTTTATTTTTTTCTCGGTTGGAATGATGACATTAAAAATCTTTTCTTCCATACCCAAAGACTCAATACGTTGTTTGAGATTTCTTAAGACAGCATTTTCATATCCAGAGTAGGTGTGAATGGCGTACCAATTCCTACCCTCTTGCATTTGTTGTTTACTCATTGTTTTTATGAATTATCCCTTCCTTTTTCCCTCCCCTTAATGTAAGGGGAGGGTTAGGGTGGGGTTATTTCTATTGTTTTATATAAATAGATTTAAAATTCTAGAAAAAATAAAATCAAATAGACCTAAGAAAAAAGCTACTAAAACAGAAATAACAATAACGATAAGCGAAAAAATAATGGACTGTTTTCTACTTGGCCAATTGACGTGTGAGAGCTCTACTTTGGTTTCTTTCAAATAATTTGTTATTGACATATATTCGTATTTTAAAAAACCCCTTGCGGGGTTTTTCTTTATTAAGTTGTACCCCTATTATACAGGAAACAAAATCCTTGTCAAATCATTTAATTTCATAAGTAATACTAACATTTGAAGTAATCTTAGTCTCACCTTGAGGCAATTGAACTGGTGCTGGAGCAGAAGAGGCAGACATCATATCGCCACCTTTGCCCATAGCCCCGTAAAATACGGGGTAATTGCCATTATCGTTGTAAGAAATAATATCGCCAAGTCTTACCCCAAGTTGTTTGGCGAGTTCTTTGGCTTTTTCTCTAGCATCTTTGATAGCTTTATTTCTAGCTTCTGAAATAAATTGTTCGCGTTTATCAACTTCAAATTGCACTCCACTTATGTTGGAAACTTTCGCTACACCAACCTTGGTAACCAAATCCCCTACTATTTCTATTTTGCGTACTTTAACAGTGATAGTCTGATCAACTTCATAACCAGTCAAAATTTGTTTACCGGGAGGGCAATACATAGCAACGCTACTACTTATGGATCCGTCACTGCTAATAGTAGGGCTCAGAGGTCTTGGACAGACAGCACTTGAATATTCGTATTTCGGATAAACATTGTAGTTTGAAGTTTGAATGTCTTTGTCTTCTACACCAGCTTCTTTAACAACAGCAAGAGCTGCGTTTATTTTCTGAGTAGCTTTTTCTTGAGCACCCTTGACTGTAACAGCAGTTTCAGTCACCGAAAAACTAAAAGTGGCAATATCAGGAATAGCTAACGCTTCTCCGGTACCAGAAACCATAATGGTTGATTGTGGATAAACTTCTTTGCCTATATTTGGTAATCTTTTGAAATCACCAAGCACTTTCACTACTAAAAATAAAGAAAGGAAAACTAAAGTAAACACAATCCATTGAGTTACTCTTTTGGCTCCATCTTCGCCTAAAAAATTGTTTAACATGATAGTTAAATTATTAGTAAATTATAAATAAATAGTATCATTTTTCACTCACACAAATCAATCAAGTTTTGAAACAAACAAGCCACCGTCAGAGGACCTACACCACCGGGGACTGGTGTGATTGCAAATACAATAGGTTCTACTTCATTAAATGCCACATCTCCAACCAATTTTGTTTTTTGCGAGCCGTCCAGAAAAGCTTCTTTACAGCTTTGATTTATTCCCACATCCACCACCACTTGCCCTGTTTTTACGAAATCTTTGGTCACCAAACCCGCCTGACCAGCCGCTGAAATCAAAATATCAGCTTCTCTGCATATTTGAGCCGTATTTGGGGTACTTTTGTTACAAACAGTCACGTTGGCTCCACGACTTTTTAAAACTTCGGCAATCGGCGCGCCAGCCAATTTTGACCTTCCAATAACAGCCACGTTTTTGCCAGCCATAGGAATTTGATAAAAATCCAAAAGTGCCAAAACTGCACGAGCAGTAGCTGGTGTAGTTTTTTTCTTTCTCCCCTCTCCTGCTTCTAGGAGAGGGGCCGGGGGTGAGGTTAACCCATCCGCATCTTTTTCTTTTGCAATATTATTCAAAATCTTTTCTGAATCCAAACCCACTGATAACGGCAACTGCACAATAATCCCATTTATTTTTTCATCTTTATTTAAATTTTCTATTTCTCCAATCAATTCTTCTTCTGAAATATTTTCGGCAAACTTGTTTATTGAAACACCAGCCCCTATTTCTTCTCCAAATTTCTGCTTATTTTTCACATACACATTTGAATCCGCCCTATCTCCAACTTGGACAATAGCCAAAAAAAGCTTTGTTTTAAGCCTTTTTATCCTTTCTACAAGTTCTTTTTTTATTTCCTCCTTAACCGGAGCCCCATATAAAATCTTCACCATGGTTAAAATATACCATTTTTTATTGTATTTTCTAAATTCCACCCATTCCCCCACTTCAACATTCCCGAATATGAATCTACGAGCCTTTGAAAATAATCAGTGGTTATTAATTTATCATCCAATTGTTTTTTAGCTATTATGATTTTCTTTATCATTCTTTTTCTAGTCTTAGTTCGAATTACTTTATAATGAGGCAAAACTATAAACCCTAAAAAATCAATTCCCCAAATGTTTTTTCTTATTTCTACTTTTTTTGGATGTAACTCTAAACCAAGTTCTTCAAACAAAAACTTACTAATTTGCGGTATCAGCTTGATTAAAAAATCTCTGTTATTGTTTAAAATGATGAAATCATCACAATATCTCAAATAATATTTGATTTTGAGTTTATGTTTTACGAATTGATCCAATTCGTTTAAATAAATGTTAGCAAATAACTGACTGGTTACATTTCCCAATGGTAATCCTTTACTTAAGCTTGTTTCAAAACTTTTTATTATTTTCTTAATAATTTCCAAAACATCTTTATCCTTTATTTGTTTTTCAATTAAATCTAAAAGTATTTCATGTGAAATATGATCAAAAAACTTTCTTACATCGCATTTCAAAGCAAAAGTGTAACATTTATGATTGTTAGTAATTTTTCCCAAAAATTCTTCTAATCTTAACACTCCTTTATGAGTCCCTTTTTTGTCACGACACGAAAAAGAATCAAAAATAAAATTTCTATCAAAAATAGGGTACAATACCCGAAACAACGCCTGATTAAATACCCTATCCCTTACTGTGGCTTTGTGTATATGACGCAATTTTGGATCTCGAACGTAAAATGATGTATATTTATCAGGTTGCCATGTTTTATTTTGCAACCTGTTGTGCAATTCAAAAATATTGTTTTCTAAATTAAAATGAAATTCTTGCACATCTGCTTTTTTCATTTTTCCTCTTTTAAATTCTTGCCAAGCGTCTAATAAATTTTCAAAAGAAATAATATGATCAAAAATACCATGAAGACCCCCCCCCCGCATATCCCCGCAACAATTTTGACGTCGTTATTGTTCATAAAATAACAGAATTATATAAAAAACTATATAAAATTTCGCAAAA
>JBBTSI010000006.1:0-34430 GCA_038064735.1 Patescibacteria group bacterium
GTGGTTGTCATCCGCGAATCCCGCACTATTGAATTTGCAAGATAAATAAAAAGTAGTAAATTAAATACAGAAGCACACCACACAGAGGGAGGACTCTGCTCATGAAACTGCTAAACTCTGCTAACATCGAGTGTTTGATAACACTCGCTCTATTGATTGTTGTTGTAGTCCTATCTATTCCTTATTTCAAAAAAGATATAAGGATTAAACATTAATGCCCACCACCATACAGTAGAAACATCTACTACTTCGGTGAGTGGGTGTTTCTTTTTATTTCAATTCGTATTCTTTCCCCTCTTCTGGGTACACTGCATCAATATCAAGATAATCACGAATGCGTTGAGTAAGGAAAAGTGAGGATTTCGGCTCACCCATTATCACAAAAACTTTTTTGAGTTTTTTTGATTCATTTATTTTTTCCACAAATTCTTGCAGATGCTCCGAATCTTTATGTGAAGAATAACCCGTGATATTTTCAACAGTTGCTTTAACTTTTACTTTTTCTTTCTTTTTATCACCATTAGCATCCATGAAAACTTCTTTAGCTCCATCTTGAAGCAGTCTCCCTAACGAACCGACTGACTGATAACCCACCAAAATAACAGTGGCTTTGGGATCAGGCAGATAATGCGCTTCGTGATTTACTATTCTACCTCCTTCAGACATACCCGAACCAGCCATTATTATTTTGGCACCCGGCACTTTTTCAATCCCAGCCGATTCAGAAGAACGACCCACGATATGCAAACCTGGAAAATCAAAAATATCGTCCCCAGCATTTATTTCATCCTGCACCGATTTTTTGAAATCTTTTTCATAATTTTTATAAATATCAGTCACCTTCTCTGCAAGAGGCGAATCCAAAAATACGGGGATTTGGGGAATTTCTTTGCTCTCAATCATATTGTTTATTTCATAAAGCAAAACCTGTGTCCTCTCTATGGAAAAAGCTGGTATCACTATCGTCCCCTGTTTCTTTATTCCCTCCAAAATATATTGTTTTAATTTTTCTCGCCTTTCTGTCTTACTTTCATGATTACGGTCTCCATAAACACTTTCCATTACTAAATAATCCACATCTTTTGGAAATTCGGTATCAGGTAAAAGTGGTGATGGTGAGTTACCTAGATCACCGGTAAAAGTTATTTTTCTCATACTATCTCCTGTTCCACAAGTCACATTACAAATAGCCGAGCCCAAAACATGCCCCGCATCCTGCATTTCCAAAAAGCAGTTTTCGAAAAGTTCTATTTTCCCTTCATAATTTTTGCCCTCCCAAAGAGAAAGGGCTTTAGCAACATCGCTTTCTTCAAAAATAATCTGGTTAGGATGTTTGACTCGCATAACTTTCAGAGCGTCAGCAAGCATTGGTCCCGCAAGCTCAAAAGTTGCTTTGGTAGAAATTATTTTGCCTTTGAAACCGTCTCTTACAAGTTTTGGTACTTTGCCGATGTGGTCCATGTGAGCATGGGTAATCAAAAGATAATCCACACTGGCCGGATTATATTTGAAAGATTCAAAATTTTTTTCTTCCGCAAACCTTGCCCCTTGAAGCAATCCACAATCAACCAAAATCTTTCTATTAGAAAATTCCAGCATTATGTTTGCTCCGGTTGTAGAACCTACTCCACCATAAAACGTGAGCTTCAAATTATTCACTTTTAAATTCATTATTATTTTTGATAACCACTTGTCTATTATATTCTTTTATATAAGCATAAAAACATCCGGCAAGCGCACCTAAAAAGTCCATTATCAAATCCATAGTAAGGTCATAAGGATAATCTATTTTGGAAACCATAGTTTGTTTGAAAATAATTTCATAAGTTTCCCAAAACACCCCTACTAGCATCGCTCCAAGAATAGAAATCAATAAAAACTTTCTCAAATTTCTTTTTTGAGGATCAAAAAATCCGGAAAAAAAGTAAAACCAAGAAAAAAACAAAGCCAGAGCTGTGCCAGCCAAAAAATGAACCATACTGTCAAATTCGTAAATAGACCAATAAAAATGGTTGACTGTAGCGACAAGATGAAGCCCTGCGACGATTGCAAAAAAAATAAGTGCCTCAAGAAAAAGCGGTTTTTTAAACATACAACTATTATATCAAAAATCCGCCGAAGAGGCGGATTTTTGATAGGATTGCCGGGATAATTCCCTAATAGATAAAAATTAGGTGGGTGGCCTCGACTGTAACTATTAGAATGAGTAAACATTCACCTGTTACAGAAAGTTAGCCTCCCTGAATATTCTTAAGTTAGAAAATATCCAAGCAACCCTGTCTTAAATTATATGCTATTCCAAAATCCCGTCTAGATTTACATCATACAAAATTTGTTCAGCAATGAGTTTGTAATTAACGAGTTCATTTTCTTTAAACCAATGATTGATTTCGGCTTCTGATTCCTTAGCTGTCCCTGAAGCATGAATCAAATTTCTCACTGCTCGTCCATCCGTATCAGACATAATGTAAGAATCCAAAACATAATCCCCTCTTATGGTGCCTACATCTGATGTGCGAGGTTCGGTGCCACCGACAATTTTGCGCACCAACTCCGTCGCATGTGCTCCTTGCCAAACCATAGCCACTACCGGCCCAGAAGTCATATATTTTTTCAATTTTTTGAGCAATTCTTCTGTCACTTCAAGAGGGTCATCAGTCCAGCATTTTTCCCCTTTTTTAGTATAGCTAGCAATAGTTTTTTCGCCAGTCAGTCTACGCCACTGTGGATCTAAAGTATAATGTTTTTCGATATGTTCTTCAGTTGGCAAACACATTTTCATAGCCACCAATTTTAAACCTACTTTTTCAAATCTGCCTATAATTTCACCGATGAGCGACCTCTGTACTCCATCCGGCTTGACCACTACTAATGTTCTTTCTTGTTTTGGATGATCCATATTTGTTTTTGTGAGTCAGAAACAAAATAGTTCTTAAGCGAGATTCCGGAACCTGTGAAAAGGTGAGGACAAAGAAATTTTTAGCAAAAAATTTCTGTATCGAGCGAAAGAAGCTATTTTGTTTATGACGAACTTATAATTATAATTTTGTTAATACTTCAATTTTACCATCATAACCTACAACCACCGTATGTTCAAAATGCGCCGAAAGCGATTTATCGCGGGTAATGAAAGTGTAACCATTTTTGAGAAGTTTAATATCACGACTGCCAGCCGAGAGCATTGGTTCAATAGCGATGACGAGACCAGCTTTGAGCTCTGGACCCTCGCCTCGCTTGGCTTTGTTAGGAACAAAAGGCTCCTCATGCACACTGTAGCCCACTCCGTGGCCCGACAAGCCCTCTATGATACCGAAACCATATTTCATGGCTATACGCATCACAGCATCGCCTATATCGCCAATATGACCACGCGGACGCATAGCTTTTATGGCTGCTTCCAAAGCTTCATGAGTAGCTCTGATAAGAGTAGCGGCATCATCGCTTACTTTTCCCACTGGTACAGTCACGGCGGCATCAGTTATCAAACCTTGATAAGTCACTCCAAGGTCGAGAGAGACTATATCACCTTCAAATAAAATACGGTCTTCATCACCATTTGGGATGCCGTGCACAATTTCTTCATTAATAGAAACACAAAGCGCCGCCGGGAAAGCTTCGCGCGCACCTTTTGGTGCATAACCTAAAAAAGAAGCAGTGCAACCGGCTTCATCTATGAGTTGTTCGGCATAACTGTTGAGTTCACTGGTTTTGACTCCGGGTTTAACTTTCTTGGCCACTTCTTTCAAAATTTTTGCGTGAATCTTGCCCCCCTCCCGCATTATGGCTATTTCTTCTTCTGTTTTGTATTTAATCATATTATTGTGAGTTAGAAACAAAATTTCAAAAGTCTGGCCTGTGTAACAAGGAGACCCGAGGACTTTTGCAAATTTTCGTTTCTAACGAACTAACCAAATATCTTACCGACCAAATCCTGATGTACTTCTTCGATACTGCGTTCGCCGTTTATGGAAATAAATTTGTAATAAGAATTATTTTTAAAATATTCCAAAACCGGAACCACATCTTTATGATAAAAACTTAGTCTATTTTTTATTTCTTCTTCTGTATCATCGCTTCGGCCTCTACCCAAAAGTCTCTCCGTAGCCCATTTATCAGAAACTTCTATTGAGACCACGATTGGATTTTCCCTTTTATAAAATTGCAAAGCTGAATCAAGGACATTGGCTTCTTCAATTCTTCTGGATATACCATCCATAAAGATATGCTCATCCCCTGTTATATTCTCCATAAGAATTTCTGTCCAAATCCATATTGGCAAAAATACCGGTACCAACCTTCCATTTTCCAAAATTTTTTTGGTTTCTTTTCCAGTGTAAGTATCCTTTTCAGCTAATTCTCTCAGTTTTTGACCAGTTTCTATATAAAGGATTTTCCTTGTTGGATCTTTTTTAGCAAGTTCTTCTTGTAAAAGCTTAGCCTGGGTCCCCTTACCGCAGCCAGATGGACCAAAAAATATAAATGTTTGTGGTGTCATATGTATAGTATAGCAAATAAAAACCTCATTCCCAACTCTTCTCCTTAATTTTCGACCCCACCCCGTCCACCTACGGCGTCCTGCCCCTCACCTTGCGAAGGTGAGGGGCTATAAACAAAATCTCCTTATCTTTCAACATATTTTCATTTTGCTTGACATAAATAAAACAATTTGTTAAAATATGTACATGCTTAGAGTTACTGGGTTTAGTAACTGGTGGCCAAAAGTCTAAGCTCAGGCGGAGATATACCTCCTAAATCTTCACCAACCAAGCGCTTTCAGTCCTAGGAACCTGAAAGCGCTTTTTCTTTTGTGTTTTTATTTCTCCCCTCACCTTCACAAGGTGAGGGGCAGTCGCTGTTAAGCGACGGGGTGGGGTCGTTTAATATTCCCTCGCGGAGATTTGAGCTTCGACTTTTTTAATGAGGTCAATGACAACAGAGACGACGATGAGAAGAGAAGTACCACCGACAGCGACAGCACTGATGCCGGTTGCGGCTTTGACGATAAGCGGAAGAACAGCAATGATACTGAGGAAAAGTGCCCCAATCATAGTCAAACGGAAAAGTATCTTGGCAATATGCTCTGAAGTGGAGACTCCGGGACGGACTCCAGGAATGAAAGCTCCGCTTCTTTGCAAGTTTTTAGAAATTGAATCCGGATCAAAAGTAATAGCTGTGTAAAAATAAGTAAAAATGAAAACCAAAAGGAAATAGGCGATGCCATAGAAAAGTTGATTAGCTAAGAAAGCAAGAATGCCCTCGGAAATTTTTTGAACGATAGTATTATTAACATTGGCAAGAAAACGCACTATCATCTGAGGAAAAAGCAAAATAGAAAGAGCGAAGATTATTGGAATCACTCCAGCTTGGTTGACTCTAAGTGGCAGATAAGTGGAAACACCACCATATACTTTGTTACCTCTAACTTGTTTAGCATAAGTGACCGGTATCGGTCTTTCGGCTTCGGTAATAACCACCACACCCCAGATAACCGCAGCAGCAGCAATAATGAAACCGACATAAGCAGGAATCTGCGAAGGATCAAAAGAGATAAGGAGCTTACCCAAAGCCCCTGGCAAAACCGAAACGATACCAGCAAAGATAATAAGGGAGACTCCATTACCAATACCAAATTCGGAAATAAGCTCACCAAGCCACATAAGAAGCAGAGAACCGGCGGTGATAACTATGAGGTCAACTGCAAGTTCAAAACCTGTAAGCTCTCCTAAAATACCTTGGCTTTTAAGAAGAGCAATGAAAGCGTAACCTTGAGCAAAGGCCAAAGGCACTGTGATGAGTCTTGAATATTGAGCAAATCTTTTTCTGCCAGCATCCCCTTCTTCCTGATACATAGCTTTGAGTTTCGGAAACATCACAGTCATTAATTGCATTATGATAGAAGAAGTGATGTAAGGAGAAACTCCGAGCATGATGATAGAAAGATTTGAAAGTCCACCGCCCGAAAAGATATTGAGAAGGCCAAAAAAGTCATTACCGGTCAAAAATTGTTGAAGTTTCAAAGTATCAATGCCTGGAATCGGAATGACGGCCATGAGGCGGAACAAAACCAAAACAGACAAGGTGAACAAGATTCTGTTTCTCAAAACCCTGTCTCCTAATACCAATTTGATTTTGTGAATAAAGTTAGCCATTTAAAACTTTTATCTTCGGAATTCTTCCGCTTCGAGTCTGTATGAGACCTTTAGCCAAAAGATTTTTTGCATTGATTTCTTCGCCTTCTTTGAAATGTTCTTTCACTCGAGAAATGTTGATTGCCAGAGGTTTAACTTTTCTGGATTTCAAGAAATTTTTACCTCTACCGCGAAGTTTTGGCAATCTTTTAATAATATCTCGCATTTCTGGTCTTTTCTTTCTACCAGCTCTTGCGTTTTGACCTTTAGTACCACGCCCTGAAGTTTTACCACGAGTACCTCCACGACCAACCTGTTTGGCTTTTCTGTTAGATGTATTCTTTTTTAAATTATGAAACTGCATGATTAAATTTTTATCCTAATTATCTATTGCTTTTAACTCTTTCAGTTTTTAATTGTTCCAAAGCTTTAATAGTAGCTCTAGCGATGTTGAGTTTGTTTTTAGATCTAGAAAGAATTTTTGAAGAAACTTCTTTGATACCAGCCATTTCGAGCACAACACGGACGGCACTACCGGCGATAATACCTTTGCCTGGTGCCGGTAAAATAGAAACTCTAGCACTTGAATATTTAGTTTCTACCGGGTGGGCTATTGAACCTTTTGGAGTTAAAGATACTTTAACTATATGCTTCTTAGCATCACGGGTAGCTTTTTCAATAGCGATAGGTGTATCTCCGGCTTTCCCAATACCAACACCGACTTTACCTTTTTTATCACCAACAACTACAGCAATACTAAAACTAAATCTGCGACCTCCAGAAACCACGCGAGTCACTCTTCTGACACTGATGATTTTGTTATCAAATTCTTGTCTGACTCTTTCAGGTCTACGAGAAGGTCTGCGTTCATTTTTGCGTTTGTCTCTGTTGTCTCGAAAACCACCAGCAGGGGCAGTTGGAGAAATAGGCACGACAGGAACAGTTTCTGCCACTTCCGCAGGAACGATTTCTTCTTCTATTATTTTTTCTTCTTTATCTGCCATAATTTATTTTAATTAAAACTTTAATCCGGCTTCTCTTGCTCCATCTGCTATCGCAGCCACAGATCCAGTATAAAGATAACCCCCTCTATCAAACACCGCTTTGGAAACTTTTTTGGCTTTAGCTTGCTCGGCAATTGATACCCCAACAGCTTTAGCTTTTTCCAAAACACTCTTACCTTTAACATTTTGACTAGTAGCTGCGGCCAAAGTGACACCTTTTGAATCATCTATCAATTGAGCAGTGATATATTTGTTTGATCTGAAAACAGAAAGACGGGGTTTATCGGATAAACCAAAAATCTTAGCTCTGATACGCTTTTTTCTTCTTTCTCTTTGTATTTTTTTAATTTTTGTATCCATTTTTTTATTATACCGATTTCTTACCTTGTTTTCTTCTAATAACCTCATCGCTGTATCTAAATCCTTTACCTTTGTAAGGTTCTGGTTTTTTCAAATCTCTAACCTTGGCTGCAAAAGAACCTACTGATTCTTTATCAATACCCGATATTGATACGATATTTTTTTCAGCCTTCACTGTCAGCCCAGCCGGAATTTCCACTTCAACTGGATGAGAAAAACCGAGAGCCAAAACCAATTTGTTACCATTCACTTGAGACTTGTAACCCACCCCTTCCAAAATAAGTTTCTTCTCAAAACCTTCATTTACACCTTTGACCATATTTTTAATATGAGAAGCGTAAGTACCCCAAAGAGCGTTGATTTGCTTGTTATTTTTGGAAATAGAAAGTGAAATCTGATTTCCGTCTATAACAATAGCAACATCCGGGCGGAAGTTTCTTTGGAGTGAGCCCTTTGGACCTTTGACAGAAACAACCCCGGAGTCCATTTTGACTTCTGTTTTGTCTGGTATCACTATTCCTTTTTTACCAATTCTACTCATTTTAATTATTACCAAATATTAAACAAAAATTCCCCGCCTACATTATTCTTTCTGGCATCCATATCTCCCATGATACCCATTGGAGTGGAAAAGACTGATAAACCAAAACCTCTGCGGAAACTTTTGATATTTTTAGCACTTTCGTAAAGTCTTCTGGAAGGTTTGGACATTCTTCTGACATCAGAAATCACTGGGCTGCCATTTTTCGTATAAAGCAGTTTGATATGCAAATATTTGGCTTTGCCTTTGTTTTTATCAGAAACAGCACCAATATAACCCTTAGCACAAAGCAATTCGGCTATAGCTAGCTTCATTTTTGAAAAAGGCACCAAAATGCTGTCTTTTTTAACAGCTCCGGCATTTTTAATTCTTATTATAAAATCTCCTATTGGGTCATTCATGTTTTTTCTAAGCAGTATCCGCTTTTAGCAGACTTACCAAGATGATTTCTTAACTCCCGGAATTCTTCCTTCATTTGCAAGTTCTCTAAAACAGATCCTGCAAAGGCCAAAATCTCCCATATAGCCTCTGCCTCGGCCGCATTTAAAACATCGGTTAGTTGCCCGAGTGCTAAATTTCGGTTTTTTGAGTGCTCTTGCTTTTACTGAAGTTTTTGCCATATCTATTAAATGCCCTTTCGGGCACTCTTAAAGCTAACAAATAGCCGGAAAATAGTCAAATCTGTACATTACAGATAAAAAAATCCCCCGGCACTTCTTACCTCCTAAAAAACAGGGGGTCAAAGTGCCGGGTTCTAGCTCTCGAATAGCCTGCGGAGATACTAACATATTAGAAAATAGTGTCAACCTTGTAAGATAATGCGCGTGTGCATTTCTACAAAAGCTTGAAATTAAAACTAAATTAGAGTACATTATTGTTATTAGCGCACCTTAGAGTGCGAACAGATCTTTGCGGTGTTCGCAAGAATACTGGAAACTGAATCGGTAAAGTTAATAAACGACCTTTCACCACACGACTGCCTTTTGATTTTTATTTTATAGTCAAAAGGCAGTTTATTTTTTATTTAAATCTTTGAAAAAAGCTTCGTTTCGTGTAAGAATAGACAAGTGTTAGAGTAAAATGAATATATTTGGAGAGTTGGCTGAGTGGTCGAAAGCGCCTCACTGCTAACGAGGTAAGGGTCTTAAAGCCCTTCGTGGGTTCGAATCCCACACTCTCCGCAAAAAAGTTGCCAAAAGTGCAAATTTCTCACCTCAAATAACGCCATATTATAAGGCGTTATTTGTTTTACCCAAAATCAGACTCATATAAAAATCCAACCCCGTAAGAGAATTCGAACTTTTTGTTTAGCGATTAGTCATATCTCATAGGCATATAGTTCTGCATGCATACAACTCCATAAGTTGTGATCTATCTATAACTTGACAGATTAATAATCTTTTGTATAATAACCTCAGAAACGTCAACAATCTCTCCTGAACAGTAGGAAGTATCTTTCCCTAAAGGTCTTTCCATTCTGTTCAGGAGGGGTTTGAAATGATCAATTATTTGGCCAGGCTTGGCTATTTCGTTTGGCGTGGGCTTCATTATAGTAATCGAGTGTTAGCAGGAGCTCTGAGAATCCATATGCGAGCTTTAATTAAACATTAAAGCCCTGCGCTTTCAAACCGTCGACAGAACATTGTATCTGTTGGCGGTTTTTAAATTATAAAAGTCTGGCATATCGAAGGAGAATACTAAGTGACATTTCTTGACGATGTTCACGATGAATTAGCCGCAGCAATGAGTCATACTGCTAGACGATTAGCACGTTGGATGTGGAATAGAATATTAGATGTCGTAAACGCATTTAAATCTATAATTATATTTGTCCCATTTATTTTCCTGATCGGAGCTGGATGGGAAATTCGTTATTCAACGGCATGGCTTTTACATGGAATTGGCTGGTTGATAATTATTTTGGCAGCCGGCTTGATTATTTGGGCTCTAATTACGGCATTTGTAGATACAGAGACTGCTCCACCAGAATCACGCTACATATGGATTGGGAGCTTATTTGCCACAATTATTGCAGTTCTATTTACAATGCTGGTGGCTTACGAGTTTAATTCCCCCATTCTAAAAGCTACTCAACATTTTCCTGAGACTATTAAAGAAATTTATCGGAATGGTGTACGAAGCGATCAGTCCTCTGGCGTCAAACACACAAAAACATCCTTATATAAAACTGCGTATGTTGCTTGGCCACAGATAAAGTTTTCAAAGCCCAGTCCAGCGTGGCCAAGAGATATTAAGCTTAATTTATGGATTGAATCTGTTCATGTAAGCAACGAAGCAACAACTATCTATATGGCCTGTAAAACATGGGGCAATTATGATTCAGAAACACTAACTAGTGGATCGAGTGATGAGAAATACATAATTGATCAAAATGGTTATAAATATAACCTTATGAAAGATTATGGAGAATATAGCTTTTTCAGAGGCGAAAGATTGATTACTGGAGGTGAAGTCTATAGATGGCAATTAACATTCTTTCCTATTCCGGTCGGAACAACCTCTTTTAAACTGAAGCATCCACAGTTCCTCGACCATGAAGTTACTTTGGTCTGGAATTCCAAGTAATTGTTGCAGGGCAACAAACATGCTGTCCGTATTTTATAAGGAAAGTAATATATTTTTGTAATTCCAGAATATCGCTCCCTCTTTTTTGGTTCGCTCAAAATTTGCTATTTTTAATATGACAAATTAAAATGAATCCATTGAACGTGCCGGAATAGTCACCTGTGGGTTTTTATTGAACCACTCTGTGAGATTATCAATTAATTTACCAAATGTTCGAAGTCTATCCCGATACGGGCCGCCTTCGCCTCGCCGAAGCTCCGCCTTAGGAGCGGAGGCGGGCTTCGCCAAGGCTACGGCGTGACAAAGTCCGCTTCAAAAATATGACAAAATTTTTCTACGTTTATACTTTATCCTGTAAAGATGGTTTCTACACAGGTTGTACTGATAATCTAAAAGAACGGATTGAGAGACATACAAAAGGTTTTGTCCCAGCAACAAAAAACAGGAGGCCTATAAAATTAGCCAATTATTTAGCATTTAAAGATAAATATTTGGCTTTCAAATTTGAAAAATATTTAAAATCTGGCTCCGGCAGAGCTTTTATTAAAAATCATTTTATGTTTTAATACATCCAGAAAAACTAAGTCATAAAAGAAAGGAAATCAAATGAAAATCGGACTTGATTTTGATGGCGTAATATCCGATTGTGGAAAACTCAAATCGGATGCAGCTAAAAAAATTCATGGATTAGATATTCCTCCTGAAAAATTCAAAAAGGAGATCGTGATTAACGAAGGATATCTAACTGCAGGCCAATATCGCGATCTCCAAAGAATTATTTATGGAACACGAGAAATCGGTCTTCTTATGGAACCAGTTGCAGGTATGATTGAATCCATAAAACAATTGTTTGATTTGGGACATGACATCATTGTCATCACCTCGCGTGGTGAAATTGAATTAGAAATCGCTAAAGAATGGAGTATTAAGCAAGGTCTTGCTCTAAACTTCATTGGTGTTGGCTCTGGCTCAAGTAAGGCTGAATCTTGTACTGGACTTGATGTCTATATCGATGATGACTTGGATAAACTCGAACCACTTGTCGATATTGTTCCATATCGTTTTTTATTTTCATGGGGTTATAACAGCCACATCAAAACAGGATCAATTGCAAAACGAATTGGTTCATGGCAAGAATTCAATAATATGATAAGAAGTTTATGAGCAATGAAAATTTTTAAGGAGCATTCACACAAACGGATGCTCCTTATTTTTACAGTTGCAAAAATACTAAATTAAACTTAGCATTAGAGTATGAACAAAACCCTTCTTCTTATATTTATAATTGCCGTCTTCATTTTAGGAGGTCTGCTTTATATTTATAATCCCAGTCCTACCGAATACAAAAACCCCAACGAAAAAGAACCGGTGGCTTGCACCATGGAAGCTCGGCTTTGCCCTGATGGCTCATACGTTGGCCGAACCGGACCAAACTGTGAATTTACGGACTGTCCAATACCCAAAGACGCAATATTTGAAGACGGCACATTGAACACGAGCTCTACAACACCTCAATGATAATCAAAACAGACACTCCTCTGGAAACAATTTTCAGGCTTTCGCTCTTTCAAAAAAAAGCGCTTTCAAAAATGCGCCTCAAAAAAGTAGAAGACTTGCTCCGGCATTTTCCAACCCGTTATGGCGAAGCTGGCGCGGTCAAATCCATAGAATATTTAACAGCCGGAGAAGAAGCTGTCATATTTGGTAAAATTTCAAAATTAAAAACCGGCAAAACTTTCAAATCAAAAGTGGCTATCTCAACCGCAGAAGTGGAAGACTCAACGGGTAAAATAAAACTTATGTGGTTTAGCCAGCCTTATATTGCCAAAATGTTTTTTGAAGGAAATTTGGTGAGATTGGAAGGTAAAATCTCTGAGAGAAATGGTGAGCTCAGCATGCTTAACCCAAAAATAGAAAAAGTTTCAGAAGTGCCCGAAGGCACCAGTGAATCCCTTTTCCCAGGAGAAGAGAACCATAATCTCTCCCCTGTTTATCCTGAAAGCAAAAGTATTTCTTCCAATTGGATTTATCATGGCCTGCAAAAAATTTTTCGCAGTGGTATTTTAGAAAATTTAGAAGACCCAATACCTCAAGATATTTTAGAAAAATATCACTTACCTTCTCTCAAAACAGCGGTAGTTTGGATCCATTCACCCAGAAAAAAAGAGGATGCGGAAATCGCCAGGAAAAGATTTGCTTTCGAAGAAATATTTTTAATTCAGCTTGACCGACAAAAAGAAAAATATATCGCCCAAAGAGAAAAATCTTTTGCTATAACTAAAAACAATAAAGAAATAAAAGAATTTATTGATACTTTCCCTTTCCCTTTAACTAACGCCCAAAACAAATCCATTGAAGCAATTTTGAATGATTTCCAAACTGGTCATCCAATGTCGAGACTTTTAGAGGGAGATGTGGGTTCGGGCAAAACCGCAGTCGCTGCTACTGCTAGCTTCGCCGTGGTCAGTACTCCACCTGAGGGCCGAGAGTTCGGCAATTTACAAGTCGCTTATATGGCGCCGACCGAAATCTTGGCCGAGCAACATTTTGAATCTTTTATCAATTTTTTTCTGAAATACAAAATCAAAATTGGACTCATCACCGGCAGTGGCGCCAAAAAATTCCCGTCTAAAACAGATACAAATAAATGGACGAGTATTTCCAAACCTCAACTTTTAAAGTGGGTGGCAAACGGAGAAATCCCTATTTTAATAGGTACCCACTCTCTCATCCAAAAAACTGTTAAATTCAAAAATTTGGCCTTTATTGTTATAGATGAACAACATCGTTTCGGAGTCAAACAAAGAATGCAATTGCGCCGTAAACACGATATCGCTCCGCATCTTCTCTCAATGACTGCGACCCCCATCCCCCGCACTTTGGCGCTGACGATTTTTGGGGACTTGGATTTATCTTTGCTTGATGAATTGCCACCAGGACGACAAATCCCCGAAACCAAAATAGTTTTACCTCACGAAAGAGAAAATGTTTACGAAAAAGTCAGAAACGAACTCAAAGACGGCCGGCAAGTTTTCGTTATTTGCCCACGTATCAATGATCCAGATCCGGATAAAGAAAATACCATCAATGCCAAATCGGTAATTTCAGAAACCAAAAGATTGCAGGAGAAAATATTTCCCGAATACAAAGTTTCCAGTATCACCGGCAAAATGTCTCCAAAAGAAAAAGAAGCCACTATGAAAAATTTTAAAAATGGCGGAGCCAATATTTTGGTAGCTACTTCTGTTGTGGAAGTGGGGGTCAATGTCCCAAACGCTACGGTCATCATTATTGAAAATGCCGAGAGGTTCGGCCTAGCTCAACTACACCAACTTAGGGGCCGAGTTTTGCGAAGCTCTTTCAAACCTTACTGTTTTGTCTTTGCTGAAACCAAATCTCAAAAAACCATCAGCCGATTAAAATCTTTTGCAAAATCAAGCAATGGTTTTGAATTAGCTGAATCTGATTTGCAACAAAGGGGTACGGGCGACTTAGCTGGTGCCAAACAATGGGGTATCTCCGACCTCGCTATGGAAGCCCTCCGTAATATTAAAATGGTAGAAGCTGCCCGCACTGAAGCCAAACGTCTTATCGAAGAAGATTTGGAACTTAAAAAATATCCGCTTCTTGTAAAACACATCACTAAAAAACAAGCCGTGCATATGGAATAAAATTGAAGTTTGGCCAGATTTGTATTATCCTAAGCTAATGCGCGGTTAGCTCAGTTGGTAGAGCGCTCCGCTTATACCGGATTGGTCGGGGGTTCGAATCCCTCACCGCGCACAAATTTAAGCTAATTCTTCTTTCTTTTTAGTTTGGATACCATTAGCTATCAATATTGAATCAAATTCATCATGTTCAATGGATTCTGTTTCAATAAGTCTTTTGGCAATAATATTAAGAAGTGCTCGGTGTTCTATAACTATTTTCTCAGCCTTATCATGAGCATCTTTCATTATTTTGGAAACTTCTTTGTCTATCATAGAACCGACTTCTTCGGAATATTCTTTTTCATTCACTCCTCTACCGAATAAAGCTTTGCCACCGGCTCCTTCGAGAGCCACTGGTCCCAAGTTTTCAGACATGCCATATTTGGTTACCATATCGCGAGCGAGTGCGGTAGAAACTTGTAAATCGTTTGAAGGGCCAGTCGTCAAATCTCCGAAAACTATTTTTTCAGCCACATAACCGCCGAGAGACATGGCAATATCATCCAAAAATTCATTCTTAGATTGTAATTTCCTGTCTTCAAATGGCAATTTGAGAGTATAACCCGCGGCGCGCCCACGACTGATGATTGAAATTTTGTGAATCGGGTCAGCATTTGGCAAAAGACTAGCAACCAAAGCGTGACCAGCTTCGTGATAAGCAGTAATTTCTTTTTCTTTTTTGGAAAGAATATGGCTTCTGCGCTCAGGTCCAAGCATTACTTTTTCAATCGAACGCACCAAATCAAATTGAGCCACTTTAGTTCTGTTTTCCCTGGCAGCCAAAATAGCTGCTTCGTTCATAAGAGAATACAAATCAGCACCCGAAAATCCCGGGGTACGTTCAGCAATAACCACTAAATTCACATCTTCAGCAAATGGTTTGGTTTTTGAATGTATCTTCAATATTTCCTCTCTATCATTTCTGTCCGGCAAATCAATAGTCACTCGGCGATCAAATCTGCCCGGACGGAGGAGTGCAGGATCAAGCACATCTGGTCTGTTAGTCGCGGCCATCACCACCACTTTCTCCGCTGGTTCAAAGCCATCCATCTCAACTAAAATCTGATTTAAAGTTTGCTCTCTTTCATCATTGCCACCACCGAGGCCCCCACCTCTCACTCTGCCCACCGCATCAATCTCATCCATGAAAATAATAGCTGGAGCCGCTTTTTTGGCTATTTGAAAAAGGTCTCGCACACGTGAAGCGCCGACACCGACGAACATTTCAACGAATTCTGAACCAGAAATCGAGAAGAAAGCTACCCCTGCCTCCCCTGCTACTGCTCTAGCCAAAAGGGTTTTGCCTGTTCCAGGAGCACCCATAAGCAATATCCCTTTGGGAATCCTAGCTCCAATTTCAAAAAACTTTTTTGGATTTTTGAGGAAATCTACGATTTCTGAAAGTTCTTCTTTGGCTTCACGACAGCCAGCCACATCTTTGAAAGTCACTCTTTGTTTTTGATCATCCGGCTCTGTCAGTCTAGCTCTAGATTTACCAAATGAAAATGCTTGCATACCCGCCCCCTTCATCTGACGAGTCATTATCCAAATAAATACCGCAATAAAAAGAATTGGGAAAAGTATCGGAGACAAATTGATGAGCCAATAAAGAAATCCGCTCTCTTGGCTTACGGTGACTTTTATTTTATCCATCTGGTCAGTGGTCACTCCATAGCCCGCCAAAGTTTCGGTAATACTTGAAGTATCCTCTTTTTTGGAAGTTTTCACTGTGCCATCTTGAAAAGTAGCGTCGATTGATCCGCCAGAAATCTTTATTTCTTTTATCTGACCGGTTTTTGCCGCCAAGGCTAAATCAGAAATACTTATTTCTAATTTACTACTACCACCAGAAATCAATGAATAAATTGAAATTACAAAAAATAAAATCAAAACACCTATTATAAAATTACTGAAAAATGAACCTTTAATTCCATTACTTGGAATCTTATTCAAAGGTATTTTTTTGCGATTATCTTTTTTCCCACCTACAGGCAGATTATTTTTTAGATTTGTCATATATTTAGAGCATTATAACAGAAAAATGCTATTATTACTACTATGCCTTTGATTCAAAATAAAAAAGCATATTTTAACTACGAAATCCTCGAAAAAATTGAGGCTGGTATTGAATTGCTTGGTTTTGAAGTTAAATCCTTAAAAAAAGGCCAAGGGACACTCGAAGGTTCCCACATAACCATAAGAGGAAATGAAGCCTTTGTGATCAATATGCAAATACCACCCTATCAGCCGGCAAATACCCCAAAAGATTACGACCCGACCCGCAATCGCCGCCTTTTGGTAACCAAAAAAGAGATAGAACGGCTTTTAAAAGAGGAATCAACCAAAGGATTGACAATTGTGCCTCTTTCGGTGTATAATAAGGGTAAGAAACTGAAATTGGAGATTGCTATCGTTCGCGGTAAAAAGAAGTTCGACAAACGCGAGACTATCAAGAAAAGGGATACCGATAGAGAAATAAGAAGAGAACTTAAGTAGTTAGGAAAAAACCAGAAATTCACGCCAAGTTTGTCTAGTCCTCCTTCGCTCCTCGTTATACTCGGAGCTTCGGCGGGACGCTCAAATTTGCAGCTGCACTATGCGCAGGCAAATTTGGCGGGGATGATAGGTTTCGACAAATGAGATTCTTTGACAATGCGCGCGATAGAGCTGGAAAAACTCTCAAAAAGTTTCCAAAGCATAAATGCTAAAAACATTGTTGCACAAGCCAAGTCTGTTGTTTCTCCATATTTTGGGGTCAACGATTTCGCTTTCGCTTACGTCAGAGCTTAATTTATTAAACTCTCCTGAGCGACGGTTCCCTCTCGAAGTCTGTTAGAGAAAGGAATTGTAATAACTCCGGACTCAGAAAATAAAAACCGTTTCGTTTTATTTTCGAAATTAAGAAACTAGATATTTGTTTATTTTGTTAATTTTATAGAACAAATATCGAATTTCTGTCGTAAGACAGAATAAAATCAACTACATCGCGTAGAAACATTATCAAAACTTATTTGCATCCGGTTTCAATATCGGCATCTCCACAATAATTAGCTTTTTGATTAATGCTGGGGTAGTATTTGCAACAGAAATTCGCGGAGGTCTGAAATGACACAAAAAGAAAAATACCCGGCAGGATTTATACCGGATACGATAGCTTATATAATTTACTGTGCAAGTGGTATCGGGTCATCACTTTTCGAAAAATTTGTTCTTGATTTCACTTGGACCCAATTGGGTTTAGTTCACTTGGTTTATGCATCGCGTTTTCCATTTTCTTTTTTATGTGGAAAATTAGATGACTATCTAAAGAGATACTTTAAACCCAAGAAAGCAGCTATCCTTGCTCTTTGTTTTTTCGGCTCATTTTTTTATATTGTTGGAGCAGTAATTTCAGGAATCTTGCTCGACCAGAATGGTTGGGTAAAAATATTACTTGCTTTAGCGATCCAAAATCTGAGCAATGTTTTTCTCTGGAAAATATACGACTACTTGTTATATCAAGCACGTCGATTATATGTTTCTTTTAAAAATGGATTACGCAAACCTAAATGAGCTGTTTCGATAGTTATCGAAACAGCTCATTATTTTATTTCATTTTTTGTTCTAATTCGTGTTTTTCTTCCAGATCATGGATGATCTTATCGTCAGATTTGTAGTGTTGCATGAATTTTTTGATTTTTGGCCAAAGGATGAGCCCGATGAGCCCATCAAATAAGGCAATAAGAAAAATCTCAAACATCCAATGTGCCGGATCTGATAGAAGTGTCCAAAATGTCTCGTGTTCCATGTTTAACAATTTAGCATAAATTTTTTAAAAAAGTTATCCAGAAAAATTTGTTGCTTCCATATAAATATAGACATATCCTGTATATGGAGGTGCCTATGCCGAAATTTTTTGAAGGAGAAGAAATTGTAGGTCGAGAAATCAAACAAAAAGGCTCTTTTTCAAATGAAAAAGTCTGGCTTCGTGGACATGCTTCCAGCGGAAACCAGATGGCTCAACACATAATGGGATTGACAGGTCCCGAAACTGTTCTTACACAAACTCACGTTTTTCCATCAGCCACGTTTATGGTTGTAAGCAAATGAAAAACAACCTAAGGGGTCGGAACAATATTCCGACCCCTAAAAAATTTAATTTACTAAACAAGTTCTGCCATCACGGCCGATTGAGACTTTGTGTTCAATTGTTTTTATTTTTTTGTTTTTAATATTTAATTCCAAAATCAAACCAGTGGAAACTTCTTTACTAAAATATTGATCAAAAATGAAATTGCCAAGAGAATAATAAACTACAGTTTTTTTATCTTGAGCGTAGTCGAAGGATTCATGACCCAAAATCACGTGCGGATGTGAGCCAATAATAAAATCTGCCCCGCTATCGGCAAATTTTTTGGCGACATTTTTCACTCTCTGTGGAGGCGCTACATACTCATCTCCCCAGTGAGCGTAAACTATAACAGTTTGTTTATTTTCTTTTTCCTCTTTTATTTTTTTAGCTATTTTTTCCACCGAATCTCCCCCCGCCTTCGCTGAAGCTTCGGCGGGCAAAGCAAATTCGTTGTAAGAAATAAAAGAAATTTCTGCGCTTCCTATTTTTGTTCTGTAAACATAATCACTGTCTATGTAATCCACCCCGGCTTCATCTAAATATTTTTTAGTTGATTCAACCCCAGCTTTACCAAAATTGCCGATATGATTGTTACCTAAATTTACCAGTTTAATATTATTTTTGGCCAAAAGTTTAGCGGTGTTGGTTGGGAAAGTGAAAGTATAATTCCCCTCGCCTCCCGGAGTAGTAAACATACTCTTTGATGGGTTTTCGGTAATCGGACCCTCAAGATTACCAACCACCAAATCGACATTTTTCAAAAAATCTCCCAAGCAAGAAAAAATAAAATCCTCACCTTTGTTATACCCTACTTGCCTAATATACCTATCAAACATCATATCCCCCACAAACAAAATTTTCGCTTCCCTGTTTTCTTGTTGATATATAAAAACTAAACCCCCAATAACAATTATAGAAACAAAAATAGCTATAAAAATTTTTTTCATATTAATTTCAATACTGCTTTTGTTTGGGGCGGTAAGAGATGGCTTCGAGGATATCATCTGAAGTTATCTCCAACGAAGAGCGGAGGTCGGCAATAGTACGGGCCAGTTTAATTATTTTGTGATAACTACGAGCAGAGAGGTCTAATGTGCGAGCTGATTTATTTAAAATCTCTTTAACTTCATCAGAAATTTTCAAAATCACAGTGATATCACGAGCACTCATTTCAGAATTAGTGCTAATTTTTCGGCCAGCATCACGAAATCTTTTAGCTTGAATACCACGAGCCTTAATTATTCTTTCTCTGGCCGGAATACTTTCACTTTGTCCTGCCTTTTCAGTCAATTTATCGTGGTCAACTTTAGAAACTTCAGTCCAAATATCAATACGGTCAATGATGGGCCCGGAAATTTTCCTCTTATATCTTTCGATTTGAAGTGGTGAGCAGGTGCAAGGTTTGCCTTTGATACCAAAGTTTCCGCAAGGGCATGGGTTCATAGCGGCCACCAAAATAAAATGCGCCGGAAATTTCACTGTACCTCTAGCACGCGAAACCGAGACCACTCTTTCTTCCAATGGTTCGCGTAAAGATTCAATGGCTTTATTTTCAAATTCCGGAAATTCATCCAATTTGTTCGTACCGCTAAACAGCTCCTACCCCTCTTTCCAAGCCGACTTTTAGGACGTTCGGTTTGCAAATGAACTTTTTCATTAAGCTGCACAACACTTTTTTATTTTAAAGAGCCAACCTATCCCCTACTTTTATAAGTTTAACAAGTTCTGCAAATTTTGCATAAGTTCTCTACGAACAAGAAATCCCCTACTCTCAAAGAAGCGGTTTTTATTCTGTCGTCATGCGCGCTCGTATGCGTGAATTAACACTCTGCTTCGCACGACTGATTACGATATAAAACGCTTATTTCTAAGGGAAATTGGGGATATGTGGACAAGAAAGTAAACTGACCCTAATAGCCATAGTTATCAACATATCTGCTTGACTTTTCCTTCTTATTCAATAGAATGATTAAGTAGCATAGTCTACTTTATTAACCAAATAAAACAAAAAAATGAACAAGGAAGCCATTGAATACATTCAAAACCAGTTAAATAGAAGCGACGATCGTTTGCGTCCTTATGTATTTGCGACACCAACATTCACCTACCCCGAACGTCATGCGGTCATCCGTATAAAAAAATATGTAAAAGATTTTCTTTCTGGACAAAGAGATTTTCGTTGGGTAGTTGTACCAGGACTTCGTGGTGTTGGAAAAACAACAGTGATGGCACAAGTTTTTCTTTCGATGAAACGAAGCACTCATCTCAAAAATAGTTTTTTGTATATGTCTGTTGACGATCTTGTGACTCGCGGACTTTCATTAAACGATGCAATAGATGCGTATGAATCAATACTTGGTAAGCCGTTTGAAAAACTGGATTTTCCAATACTCTTTTTCATTGACGAGGTTCAGCAAGATAAAAATTGGGCTGCCATACTAAAATCGCTTCATGACCGCGCAAAAAATAGCGTATTTATTTTTTGCACTGGGTCGTCAGCATTATCGCTTCAATCAAATCCTGATGTGGCAAGACGAGCGCAATTTGAAAAACTATATCCACTTAGTTTTGGAGAATATGAAATGATAAAAAATAATATTTTTCCTCAATCTGGTTTGAAAGAAAAAATAAAAGATGCTTTATATGGCGCAAAAGATGCAGAGGACGCTTACACTAGACTGAAACCGCTCGAACCAAATGTTAATTCTCAATGGAGCCGTTTTGATCGAGCAGATATAGATGAGTATCTTTTAAATGGGACACTACCATTTACACTTAAAGCGATTACTCCCAATACATATGACAATATAAACATTTTACTTGATCGCATTATTGATAAAGATATTAAAGAGCTCGGACAGTTTGATACGGCGACATTAAGCGCAATAAAAAGACTCCTTTTTATTTTGGCTGATAGTGATGTAATGAGTGTTAATAAGGTGAGTAGTTTGGTGCAACTTAGCTACAACACCGTAATGGCTGTTCTTGATGCATTAGAAAAAGCTGAACTTATGATAAGAGTTCCCGCTCAAGGATCTAAAGCAAGCCAAGCGCGTAAACCAGCGAAATATTTGTTTATGAGTCCAGCTTTACGTTCTGCCCTGCTTAGCGTTAGCGGAGTAGAAAATACCTATCTCACAAGGAAAGGAAAATATCTGGAAGATATCGCGGCACTTCATTTTTACCGAGAATTTGTTGCTCCGCACATTGGGTCTCTTACTCATGATCCATCTCAAGGTAGTGCAGATTTTATTATTCAAATAGCAGATAAAAAACAAATCGCTTTTGAAGTGGGTCTTGGACGAAAAAATTTTGAGCAAGTAAAAATCACAATGAAAAACTTCAAAATGGATTTTGGCGTTGTTGTGTGTCCAACCGATCTTATTCTCTCCAAAGAAGACAACGTATTAAAAATGCCATTAGGCTATTTCTTGTTGATGTGAAATATATCAGCAGAGTTTATTATTCTCAAACATCCAGATAAAATTTTTCAGATTTTCTTCCGAAACTCTATATCTAATACCAGAACCACCACCTGTTTTAATTGGTTTTAGAATATGTTCATATTTTCGCATGTATTTCAATACGGCTTTATAACTTTTAATCCAGTAGATTTTATTCTCTAAATAAACCTGATGCCCCGTGTAATATTTGCGAGAATGACCGCCAGAAGCCTGTTGCGGGTTCTCACGATCATCGCCATGATTAGCGTTTATGTTTTTAATGGTATCCATTATCTTTAAACTAAAGTTCTAGGAAAATACATTAACGGGTTGGCTCGGAGTATATCTGCCTGTCTCTCGGCCAGCGTCATCGTTTTGATGTTCAAGACAAGCGGAAATCCTTTTTTGTCCTCTGAAACTTTGGAGCCAAGCTTGACCGTAGCCGTCTCTGTTGAACTTGGAAAACGGAATACCACAGAAGCATAATCATCTTTAGCATACAGCGTTATCCTTTCTATGAAAAGTCTGACAATCTCAATTTTTTCTTCGTAAGTGACATTATCTAACCTCACTTTGATTTTTTCGTAAGCTTCCCCGATGGCCGTTTCTCTTTCGGCTTTCTCTTTCTTAGTGAGAAGCGACTGCCTCAATCTGTTAGCTTCGTCATTTAATTTCTTTTCTTCGGCTCCGTTTGAGTTGCTATGCTCGCTGTATTTTGATTTATCAATCTGGCCGTTAATGTAGAGGTCGTCAACCCTGCTCTGTCTTTCCTGCACAGACGATAGCTCTGTAGCTATTTGCTCGAGCCTCTCTTTGACATTCTCTGGGCTTTCTTCGCGATAGATATATTTCTCCAAAGGGTCAAACATATTTTTCGGATTCTTAAGGATTTCTTTTAGGCATTCCCAAATCGGCTCAAGCCTTGATTCGGCGTAAATCGGACACCACTTGCAACGTTTTGAATTTCCAACTGGCTTGTCGTTGTGGTAAGTGCCGTGGTAGTACCTGCCTCCAGCCATAGGCCACTTTTTAGTTGGAGGTTGATAGCCGCTAAACATTTTGTATCCGCAAATTCCGCAGTATATAAGCTTCGCATAGAGATATTTCCTTTTTTGATTTCTGCTTGCCATTTCTCTGTTTTTGAGAAGTTGCTGTTTTGCGGCCTCAAACATTTCTCTGGTAATAATGGGTTGTGTCTCCATGGGTATCCAGTCCTCTTTTGGTCTTAGCATCCTTTTATCGGTTACGCTGGTCAGATTATTGAAAGGCCTTTTATATTTCCTGAAAAAAAATTTGCCCGTGTAAGTCTCGTTGGTCAGAATTCTCGCAATAGTTCGTCTGTGCCAGTAGTCTAAGGTTTTTCTTTTTTTATACTTAGCATTGTATGGAGCAGGAACTTTGAGTTGATTCATTCTCTTTTCAATTTCTCTCAAAGGGAGCTTTTCATCAACAGCCCAGTGAAAAAGTTTTTTGACGATTTTAGCTTGTTCGGGTTCAATAACAAGTCTTTTTGTGGCTTTATCTACTCTGTAGCCGTAAGTAGCGACACCTGTCACAAATCGGCCTTCTTTTGCCGCTTGGAGTTTGCCACCCAGAGTTCTCTCACGAATCATTCCCCTTTCAAACTGGGCGAACATAGCTAGTATTTGCATAACCATTTGTCCAACAGGAGTTGATGTGTCGATTGGCTCTGTCACAGATCGGAAAATAACTTTTAGCGCTTCAAAGTGTTCAATGATTCCTAAAAATACTTTTAAGTTTCTGGCGAGACGGTCAATTTTATAAACGAGAACCACATCAAATTCTTTATTCTCAGCATCTTTAAGAAGTTGTGTTAGCCCTGGTCTTTTTTCGGGATGAGTACTGCCAGAAATGGTGTCTTTGTAGATATGTGATCCTGCAAGTTCGAATCCTTGCGATTTACAGTAGCTTTGTCCTCTTTCAAGCTGTACTTCTGGACCAAAGTGTTCTTCATCGTCTTGGCCTGTCGTAGAGACACGGACATAAAGAGCGGCTTTCAATTTCTTTTCTTCTTTTTTAGTTATCTCTATCATGATTTTTTTGCTGGCAAAGTTTCAATATCTTTTCAGGACTAGCAAACTCTATCTCTTTAGATTTTATTTCGACCAACTGACTTATAAGTTCTTTTTTGCTGAGCGATTCGATTTCTTTAATCAAGTCAGCCAGCAAATAATCTCTAATTTGTTCAACATCTTGCATGGTTTTGGGAAATCTCTATCTGTTATTTCTAATAATGTAGCTCTAAATAAAGGTTTCCTTATACTATTGTTATAGGTATTGACATATTTGTACATATGTTTCTATATTTCACCTGTTAACAACCTCTGCGATTAAGACGCACTTTAATTGTTTCGCCTGTAAAAATAATGGGTTGGATTCCTCACACTAAGCAACTTCTGTTTTTTGTTTTTCCAGTCTCATCATAGATGACCAACGATCTCTTTCGGAATCTCGTTCCATTCTAGCGAAAATGTGAAGCATCTCCAGATTAGGAAAATCATCAATGAATGTCTCGGTGTTAAATGGTTCGGTGACAGAGTAAACAGTGACACCGAGGTTGCTTAGCTCTTGCACTATCCGCAAAAATTTGTTTAGACTTCGCGTCAACCTGTCTATCCTGTAAACTATGATATTCGTAATTTTTTCATTCCTAATAACTGCTTCAAATAATGAATTGAGTCCTGGTCTTTCATCTGGATTTGATGACAGGAAATCTGATGCGGTGTCATAGTAGATATTTTCATCCTTTATCTCAAAGCCGTTATCTTGGCAAAACTTCTGACACTCAAGCATTTGATCGATGAGTTCTACCGGATGAAAATCATCTTCATTTGGGTATTCACATAACCACTCACAAAGGTACATGACTGTGTTATCCATATTTGCAATATTTTGTGTTGTCATAATAATTTTTATTTTAGAGTTGTAATTGGACAAACTTTATAAACTTTATTCGTTATCCCATATCTCATCATCTTGTATCTCGCTGTCTTCTGTTTCAAATTCCTTTTCATACTTGTCGCTGGCATCAGGGATGAAGTAATAACGCGGTTTATCTTTTATCGTCCACAACAAAGCATCTATGGCTCCAACTTCGTAACCCCAATGCTCTATGAGTTCCAATAAACTTTGTCCTCCGAGTTCATCTGGCATATGCACATATTCTCCGTTGGAATCTTTATGGTACACACCAACTTCAGATTTATCGCCGCTATTCTGTTTATACTTTTCGTAAGATTCTTTTCGTTTACTCTCGTAAAAATTTATCAACTTATAATAAAAATACTCTCCTTGTGACTGGCCACGAGACTCTTGATTCATTCGATATTTTTCAAGCTTTTTTATTATTTCTTTTTTAGCTTTCATAAATTTAAATTAAATTACTAAATCGACTAATAATTCTCTGTTGAGAAGTCATCTAACTTGCCCAGATTTAGAAACTGCTCAACCCTATCCTCTGAATCAAATAGCCATGCAATACCGCGAGTACCGTTGTTTCTCATCTGCCAATCATTGTCTGCAAAATTGCGTATGGCCTTTGAAATCTGGTTTGGTTTAAATTCTCTGAGACGATCACGAATTTTATTTTTTGCTTTCTTTGTAAGTCTCGGCTTCTCGTCTTCTGAAACCTCACTGGATCCAGGAAAGATTTTTTGGAGATAAAGTTCGTATATCTTTTCTATAGTTCCTTCTATAGATAAGCTTTTTATAGTATGTACACTTTTGTCCCCAGTGATGTGTATACTTTCGTCACCAGTCTCAGGGGACATTTGTAAACTACTTTTGTTTACTTTTGTCCCCTGCTTCTTATGCTCTTCTATGACCAGAGAGTATTCATTCGTACGGCTACTTTTTACAGACTTAATGAATCCTTTAGCTTCCAGTAGGCGTAAAGCCCTAATGATTTGCTTCTTGCTAAGCCCCGATCCGTGATGAATCTGACCTACGCCATGCTCAAGCTGACTGAGGCTTATCCTGTCTTTCGCTTTATCGAAGCCCCACGTGTGCCTGAGAATACAATCGAGCACCTTTTGTTCTGAACCCACCAGATCATGCCAATATAGGCATACTATTTGGGGGTAGCACCAAAAGTTGCCTGGTGCTCGTTTTGGCGGAAAACCTGGAAATTTTGTCCCATTTTCAAAGTCCATAATAAGTCGTGGTTTATTTAGATTCATCGTCGCCAATCAGCAAATCGTTGCCAATTGAAGCGGAATTAGAAGCTACAATATTATCACCCCCACTCTCTTCCCTCACTAGACTCTCACCATAACCATAATATCCCAGCTTATCGTTTGCGTAGGAGAACTGCTTAACCCCCTTTCCTTCTTCATCGACCTCAAATCCTGTCATATCTGTGTACATTTCAAGAAACTCTCCTAATCTCCTATCATTATTTTCGACATCATCGAATTTTTCAAAGAAGAGTTTAACTGCTGCAGCTTGATTTTTACCATTACTCAATAAAACTCTCCATTTCCTTGGCCATATACGTTTTTCTTTTGTTTCGTCAGTTTTGTTTTTGTCCTCAAGTTCATCTTTAATGTTATGTGCCATGTGGAAAAGGGCATTTTGCAACATTTGTTCAACAGTTAACACTTTATCGTCTTCGGGACAATTCATCGGATTTTTAATAGTGATTGATTTATCTTTATACATAACTTTTAACTTAGAACTTATAATTTTTTGAACTATTTTTTGCCTATCTTCTTTAGCTGATTTTTTGCTTTAGTAAGGGTCCTTCCCGTCATTTCGTAAAGCATTTGATCAAAGATTTTTCTGCCAACGATAAGATACGGATCGGAGGTATACCATGACGGCATACCCATGGACGCCGGTCCGCTAGAAAAGACAGACTCCATCTGCTCTTGGTAGGCGCAACCAAATTCGAACTTTTCTCTTATAACTATAGGAAGATCGTGTGGATTTGGTTCCAAATTGATTTCCAGAGTGATTCTGCGAGGTATGGTTCCGCCTCCTGCACCAACCTCTTTTTCTTCAAGCTTTTCCGCAATGTTCCAGACGATGTCAGAAACAAGCTCTTTGAGATATTCGTACTTCTTTGGCATGTCCCACAGATTTCTAATCTTTGGTATTTGCACTTTTCTTTTTTGCATGATCATTTCTTGTTATTCTTATAATTTTTATTGGCTTTGGCTTTCGACTCAAAACCAGATCCAGTTGTTTTGTTATCAAACCAAGGAATATGTGGTGATCTGGCGCCGGTTTTCATCTGATATGTGTTCTTGCCCACCCTCACCCATATGTGCAAATTGTTGGATTCCTTTGATTTAAGATCTATTGCTATTCCAATCTCTTTAGGAGAAGGTCTCTTTGCATAGTGATATAGGCCGCGATTGCACATCTTTTTGAAAAGTTTGGATGCCGTTTCGCACAGCGTATCCCTCAGGTACTTACAATGTTTCGGGAGTATTTTTTTGAATTCTTCGTACTCTAGATTTTTTGGTTTTGTTGTCATTGTTGTTTTTATTAATGCCGACAATCGGTTTTCTATTAAGTAGGAGAGTAAAAAGGCCATACCAAGCATTTAAGTTTAGATCCTTGCTTTCGACCAAATATGACCCTTCTTTTTTGCTCTCCGTCATACATACATTATTTCAAGATTTGAACTCGCTTTTGAGGATCTTACGTTTGCTTACATATTCAGAAATAGCTTTATTTAAAAGCACATAATCAAAAAGTGAACGCTTATTTTTTAAGCATCCACAAGCTACGAATAAGCAGCAAAAAACACCCGATGGTCAGGTGTCCCGCAAACAAAAATTTTTAGTTTTTATTCTATGACTGGATTATAAAAATATATAGATTTTCCTACGCCATCCCTCCTTAATATTTTCCTACCATCTGGTGTAGCATTAATCCTGCTAAAATATTTCCGTATTATAGTATTATCAATCGCATTTGATATTTTTTTAACACTAACCTCCTTTTTATAATTTGCTTTCATATATCCCGAAATATTCTGATACATTATCTGCCCACCAGCCCCATCCGTAAGTCTATAAATAGATACAAAAATACGATAAGCATCATCTTCTTTAGTTCTGACAGGAAGAATGTCTTTTTGTTTTCCACGAAAAAAGTCCCCTTCTGTATCCATTGATATTAATCGCTTAATATCACTCTTATTGAGCACGTCTGGTTTCTCAACCTCTTTTTTTGCCGCTGATTCAACTTTTTTTAATAATGTTTTTATTGGTTTTATATTCAATATCTTGACTGTATAAGATGTTACATATTTAAAACCTCCCTCCAATCCACTTTTTTCTTCTGACAATGTTCCGAATTCAGAGTTTCCCGCGTCTTCAAGTGATCCTATTTCAAAAAAATATTCAAAGAAATCAAATATATTATTGTCGTTCTTTTCTGTTGGTGTTTCTTTATTTGTATATGTATGCAAGATAAATGTTCTGTCAGTTTTAACACAGAATTGTTCATGAAATACTAACAATTCCTTGAGATATCGTTTGATCTGAGGCGTTATTTCAAATGGTAGCTTTTTCACAATACTTTTAATTCTACCTGTTTTGCCTTGTTTTTCAAGAAAAAACAACATGATATATAGACCACCAACTTTTGCCTAAAAATGCCTCCACGGACATCGTGGTGCACGCAAGAATGGCTGAAATGTCCTACCTCCCCTAGTCAAAGCCCAGAAAGTATGTAGCAGAGCAAAGCGGTACCCATCTCTAATATTTATGTATGAAAAAAGGAAAAAGAATAAAGTGCGCACCGAAAGCGCAACAGAAATGTACTCCTACTCCTTATCTTGCCCTGCGAGGGATATAAGAAATTAAAAGAGTGCCCATTTATATAAGATTCTGTATTTTTTATCCGAAACGAGTGAGGTTCAAAAAGAAGCTACCTGAAATGCGACCGACACTCGGTCTGATAGTCTCTCCATTCTGTTTCAAGAGAAGCCATGATCTCGTTTTCCGATAGTGCGTTTTGGTCAATATAACCTTGATAGCGATTATTTTTTGTTTTTTCTTCTGCCAAAACGCTTTTAGCTGTTTGCTTTGCATCGGCAAGCCAAGCATCTGCTTTCTGTAGACATTCAGTCAAAGTTGAACCATACTCAGAATCTACCTCTGCACCATTTTTTGTGTCTACATTATCGCTTGTTAATGTTTGGTCAGTATCAGATTGCTTTTTATCTTCGGGAAATCCCAAAAATACAAAAATAAGCAACCCAACAATCATTGGACCAGCAAGAAAACCAAAAACTTTATTCCAGCCGTTTTTATCAGCAACCGCCATAGTAAAAAAGCCGCTGAGAAAAGCCACGAACAAATATATGAACTCCATGTTTTATAAATAACTGATAAAACTGGAGTACGAGCCACAAAAAGCCCGCCACCAGGATCCCTTGCGGGACTATAGGAGTTTCCCCCTACAACGTTGAGAACGCCCTGAATGACGGGTTGTTTGTTCTCAACGATTTTCAACCATGCCAGAGCAAATGCTACTGGTTTAGGTCTTTCGGACTATTTAGTTGTATTTATATAGTAATATGTTCCTTCTATTTAGTAAACATTGCATTGCTTCTTTAAAAGGCGTTTATTTTTAATATTTTACGTAATAATTTATTTTTGCGTTAGTTTTTAAATCACTCATCCATTGCCCAGCTACTTGGTCATACTTCTGCTGTTGTAATTCCAGTTTAACTTGAACCTTGAAATCTTCCGGCTTTTCGCCATTTTTGGGTGTAACTTTGTTATCTTTAATGTAGGTGTTCACTTCTTCATCCGATATCTGGGCTTTATCAGCCAGCAATTTTTCAAGCTTTTTTCGCATCGTTATCTGGTCTTGTAGCTGTTCCATTGTCATACCTTGCTGCTTTAGAGCCGCATCCATGGTTGCTCCTTGAGAAGTAACTTGTTGCTCAATTTTTTTAATTTCGCCGTCTATTTCTTCTTTAGAAACAGATATTTCACCCAGTTTGCTTTCAATTAATTTTTCAGTGATCAAAGAATCAAGTGCCTGTTTGCCAGCTTGCTTTTCCAAATTTCCTATTACCGCCCATCTGCTTATGGGGCTACCATTAACGGTAGCCGCCACAAGCAAGCCTTTTGAATATTGAAGGCTCGCAAGGAAAATTACTACTGCGATACTAATAGCAATAATGATATATCTTGATCCTTTAGATTTGGATGATTTCAGTTCCTCATCCCTATGTGTGATGTCCATAATTTTATTTCTTTTTAATTGATTTTTTAAATATTATTTTTATAAATTTGAATTTATATTCCGCAACCGCTTTGCTGTCTTTGTGGCTGAGGAGAGATTGACTCAGAGGATGGTCCGGCATCTACACCACATCCGCCTGCGCTTCTAGAACTGCTTGGAGCTGTAACTTGTGATGATATATTCCTAAAACCAGAGCCGCTAGAATAACTATTTCCAAGCATTTCTTGAGGGTTTACATCTGACCACTCAACTCCTTTTTTCTCTTTCATATAAGTGGCAATGGTGATGTAAGTGTCCTGAAACCAATACGAATTAACTGCTAGAGCCGCTTTCCACATATCTTGCTCACTGACGCCTTGGGAGGCCATAAGCTCCAAGAATCCAAGCATGGCCATACCATGGTTACAATCCGGAAAATGGGTTGAATTACCACAACAAGGTCTGTATATGCCCCGAGACACTTTATCTACCAGAGCTTGCTGTTCTGGGGTTAAGTTGAAGTATATGTGACGGTTATAATGATCCATTGCGCTGCCCACAGCTACAGTCCAGCCACCAGTTGAGGCAAAGTTGGCAGCTCCGCCATAACTAGGATTCATCATTTCTTTTGAGTCAGTCAAAACAGGATTGGCATTTGAAAGCCCCAGGGCCCAGAATAAGTTTAGAATGTATCCCGCATTGTCTTCATTAATTACTATTTTGCCATTATTGTCTCCAGTCAGTAATTTTTCATATTCATCCGTAAATCCACGGCCTGCATAGAGAGCTCTAAATTTCTCTTCATCAATAGCTCCCGAGCTTACAAGTTTTTTACCAAGATCGCCCCAAGTGACAGGTAATTCGACTCCATTGCTAGGCAACACTTTTTCTTCTAATATCGTTTTAGGAATTTTTTGAGATGTTGTTACGTTTGTTCTTACCTGCTTGGTAGAAGTAGGAGCATTTACTCCTAACCTTGTGTTGTACACCCACGCACCAGCGAGCAAGGCCCCAGCGATGATAATGGCTATTGGCAGTGGTATTCCGTTCGAACCACTTTTTTTAGGTATTTCACTTTCAAGATTTTTATTTTCCATAATTTTATTCCTTACAACAATCTACTAATTTGCTAATAATATCTTCTTTTGTCATCGGCTCGCCTGACATATTTTTCAATTCAGGTAAATCTATGAGTTTAAGCCTAAGTCCCCAAAAAAGAGAGTAAATTTGGTAGGCTTTTTTAAACATATCTTGTGATTCATCTTTTTTGCCGGACGATTGAAGCTTGGTACCGACCTCTATAAGCCTCATTGTTGTGGCTAGTAAGTGTTTGGTAATACACCAAGTCTCTCCCTCGTTTTTATCAATCATCTTAGCCAGAAGCTGTTTTCTGATTTCCCTGGTTTCGCCCAGCAAATCAAAATATTCGCTTTTACCGGTTTTTTGGCCGGTGAAGTAGAAATGCTCTTCCAGACTAATCAGATTCATAATGGCTATGCTCAAATCTTCCTCCATAGAGAGATCAAGTTCACCTGTGGCTTTGAGCTTATTTATTTTCTCCACAAGCTCCTCCATTGTTGGTTTTTTGTCCATAGTATTTTTCAGTTAGTTTAATCCTCCGATTTTGCTGAAAAGCATATCGTTTGCTATAGCCATATTTGGATCGTCAAACACATATCTCACAATTCCTTCTTTATCAATCAGTATGTATGTGTGTCCGGGTAGAGACCCTTTGTGCATTGAAGAGGCCGTGGTTAATACACCAAGCTGTTTGGATGTATTGGCACCTACGTCAAACATGGTTGTCGCTTTAGCAAGCTGAGGCATCTTAGCTATCGCTGTTTTCCAATCTTTTGCTGAATCGACCACTACCGATATAGCTTGGATTTCAGGACTGTTAAATCTTGTATCGCTACCAAAGGCCGCAATCTGATTCCAACAAGCCGGATAACACATGAGTCCTTCGTTAAAGAACAGGACAGTATTTTTGCCTTTGAAATCAGCGGCAGTGTATGTCTTTCCATCTTTATCCAATAGCTGAATATCTGGCATGGATTTTCCTACAAGTGAATTTAACGCTTCGCTGTTTGTAACAGCCGTTCCACCCCCGTGGTGACTGTCCACATTATTAGTCTGAGCAACATTGCCAGTAGAACTGGTTGGATTTTTGGAGGAAACATTCGAGGTGTAGTACCCCAGAGCAAACACGCCAGCTATAATTCCTATTATAGTGATAGCGGGCAATAAGTCTTTAATTTTTTTCATATTTTTGTTTTTTTAATTGTTTGATAAACACATAAGAGACAAGAATAATTATTGTGGCGAATAAGGTCGCCCAGACATATTCAGGAACGAGAGAAACAAATCCATTAATGGAACTCATGAATTTAGCATTCCATATATTCATGTCTAACTGATAATCAGAGTGGGTAAACAACTTATTTTTGAAAGCCAAATAAGTTATGTAACCGCCCATGAGAATAAAGATGGTGGACGAAATCAGTTCAGAAATGGTAATTCGCCACTCCAAACCTGCCATTTTCATTTTGACCATCTTTTTTACTCCAGTGAACTTTTCGGTCAGGTTCGCCTTATCCAGAAAGGCGGCAATCACAAACAAAGGCAATGTCATTCCTACAACATAGGCCAAGGTGTAAAATACCCCCAAAAAGATACTGCCGCTTGTAACCGAAAGAGCCAATACTCCAGCCAAAACCGGTGCGCAGCAGGTAGTGGCAATAGCCGAGAATATTCCGAGGACATAAATGGATGAGACATGCTTTTTCATATTATCGCGGACAGAAGTCGGAGTGGTCATTGTGGTCATTCTCTTGCCGAAGAACATTGAGAATCCTAAGATCATCAGGAAAATACCGCCAACAGTAAAGATAATGTTGTGGTATTTGCTGAACAACTGCGACAGAAACGAGGCTCCCAATCCGATCGGCAGAAAAACTGTCAGAATCCCCAAGAAAAATATAAAAGTCATAAAGAAAATTTTATATTTCTCCTTGAATATGTTTGCCAGGTATGACGGAAGCAAGACGGTGATACAGCAAGGGGCAAAGAGCGCAGCCACTCCGGCTACGAACGCCGCCACAAGCGATGTTCCTACAAGTATTTCCATGAGTTTTTAGATAACTAGTAAAAAGAATCCTTTCGGGATTCTATACAGCACAAAAGAAGACCTTGCTTCTATGTGCCGGTTATCTAAAAAGACGGGCTATGTTCTAAAAGAGAAAGCCAAGAGACAAATCTTTGTCTAGCTTTATGTATTACTAATTCAAAATCTTTTAATCTTTGATGTAAAAATTTAAGTTGGGCGCTCTCGCTGATAAGATCTTTGGCAGACCAAGATATAAATGCTAGAGCAAAGAGCAGCAATGCTAAGAAAACAGCAGAGTTATTAGCTGAAGGTATAAATGTATTGAAAATCGCTTGGTAAACGGAAATGTGGTGGATGGTAGCAGCCAATAGATTAGTAGGACATGGAGTATTATCAATCTTAGAACCAATGCAGTTGTCCACAGAATCTTTCATATTATGGTTAAGAGCCATAGTGCTAAATATGGCTAATCCCAAAAAACTTATGAAAATCAACGTTGCAATGTATTTCATATTTGGTTGCTAGAAGTATAGCATACTTTACTTTTTTAACCTAGGAATAAAAGCGGGTACCTGTTCATAATATTTTTTGTAAACATCGCCAAATTCTTTTTGCATTTCTCTTTCTTCTCTGTAAGCAAGGCGAGTATACATAAAAACCAAAATTGGAAACATGAGCACTGTCAGTAATGTCGGCCATTGCAAGAGGAATCCGAACATAATGAAAACGAAACCTATGTATTGCGGATGGCGAACCTTGGCATAAGGACCGGTTATGGCAAGCGTGTGTTCTTGCTGCGCTTTATATAGAACTTGCCACGATTTTGAGAGAATCATAAACCCAACAACAATAAACGCATAACTCAGAATATGAAATGGCCCGAAATGCGGATCTCCTCCCCAGCCAATGAAGTCCTCCAAGAGGTGCCCGGAGTTATGGGAAAGTAAATCGAGCCCCGGAAGTTTCTTTGAAAGCCAGCCGGAAAAAAGATAAATAGTGAGAGGAAAGCCATACATTTCCGTAAAAAGAGCAACCATGAATGCCGAGAATGCACCGAATGATCGCCAATCTCTTTTTGTTTTTGGATGAGTAAAACTGAATGCGAATATAACGAAAATCGCCGTATTTAATATTACTAATCCCCACATTCCATAATCTGATGTTGATGTCATATATTTTAATTAAATTAATGAATATGCGAGATTTTAATCTCACTATTTTGTTTATTGT
>JBBTSI010000007.1:0-33038 GCA_038064735.1 Patescibacteria group bacterium
CGCGCGTGTAGCTCAGTTGGTAGAGCACTCGACTGATACTCGTGGGGTCCCAGGTTCGAACCCTGGCACGCGCACAGCGTTAAGAAAAACCTGCACTGCTGCAGGTTTTTTAGCTGTGCGAGACGGAAGCATGTTTTTTCATCAGAAAAAACAGCCGAGTCCGGGTCGGGAAAATTTCGTTTTGACGAAAACGAAATTATTCCTGACCACAAGCAAACAAAAAATCACCCTCGGGTGATTTTTTGTTTTCTTAACTCAATCAAATATCTTTCTTAGTTTATTGATTGGTTTTGAAACTGCTAGGCCAGACCATACTCATATTGCCTACGCTATCAACAGCTCGTGTCAAGTAATAATAAGTAGTGTTTGGTTGCAGATTCTGGATAGTAATGGAGTGATTGTAAATTCCACCATTATCGTTAGAGAAAACACCGCTGACATAAGGCTGTTGGCGAGGACCGGTAGCTTCATTGAACACTAAGGGTAAGTTACTATAATAGACTTGACCTTGAGTAGGTTCGTTAGTTGTCCAGTTGAAAGTAGCACTTGTGCTATGTACTTGAACTGAAGCTACACTCAAAATTGGTGACGCATCCCAAGAAACTTGACCACCCAAGAGACTATTGATTCTCGCCATAGTTGCGGGTCCAACTCGGCCATAACCTGTAGTTGCAGGAGTACCAGCAGAGACTATGCCTTGAGCAACTTGAAATCTTTGTACAGCTGCTTGAGTTAGAGAACCGAAGTATCCGGTAACCAAACCTTCAGGATAAATACTAGAATCTTTGGCAAGGTATGTTTGAAGTTCGGTAACATTTGAACCAGTTGAACCGAAGTCCAACGAGCTAGTTATTGCAGCAAAAACGCTTTGAGCTCCCAAAAGGAAAGTCAATACGACTGCTGACATTACGATTGTTTTTTTCATGTTATTTTTAATTTTATTTTTACTAAATTTAAGGTTAGTGGATTACTCATATAGTCGACCAACCTATTGATTTACACCACTATTTTGTGTCCTTCCACCGCTAATGCCGTTTCAAGTCCGGACATATTACAAGAATATTACAAGATGAGATTTACACCCTACGTAAGACTTTAACTACGAAAATAAGGGCCATGGCGCCAAGTAACGCTACAAGAAAACTATACAAATTAAAACCACTCACTCCGCTTTCTCCGAAAAAACTCATGAGCCACCCACCCAAAACCGCACCAACAATACCAACGATGATATTGAGCACAGCTCCTTGTTCAGCATTGGTTTTCATAATAATGGAAGCAATCCAACCAACCAAAGCACCGAAGATAATCCAAAGAATAATTCCCATATATTTTTGATTAATTATTAATTTTATTTATTTATTTTTTTGCTACTTCCTTTTGTAATTTTTTAATCTCTTTTTCCAATTTGCTTATATTAGTTTCCAATTTTTTGGTATTTTCTGTATGCTTGGATTCCAATTGATTAGCATGACTAGCTAAAGTCTCAGCCACCATCATCATATCGGTGACATCTTCCATCGCGAGAAGTATGATCGGGGGAAACTCTTTTGAATGCTCATCGCTTTTGAGATAAATTTGACGAGCATTCAAAATAATTACTTTACGTCCGACAAAAGGGAAGTTGTGAGTCACTTCAAAGCCATTAAAAAATGTATTTTTGGGTAGAATGTCTTCAAGTAATTTGCGCAAAGCTGGAATATTCCACTGTCCATTACCAAGTTCATACACCATTTTATTTTCAGTATCTTTAGATTCAACCTGAAATGTTTTATAGAAAGACTCATTGGCAGCCATAACATTTAAATCTTTATCAAGAATCAAAATTGGTTCCCGTACGATATCTACCACAGTCCTAATATAAGTCCAACTTACTTTCCACAAACTATCAAAGAAATCCGTACCAACAAGTTCAATATTTTGATTTGTCATTTTATTATTCTTATTAATTTTAATTTTTTCTGCATTAGCAAAGCCGTTGCAATGAAAAAACTATTACAAATTAAGGTTCGCTATTAACTACCTATAATGCTATGATCAAACTAATTGGATAGTGCTATTCCATTTGTAACGTTTATGTAATATAAAATAGTCATACACTGTGTACTGTCTACGCAGAAATATAGACATTTCTCCACAACAAGATCATTACTGTAATATTTATGTAATAAAAAGCCGATACACTCGGCTCTAAGATGTTATGACTACACAAGAAGAAAAAGAAAGAGAAGGCGAATTGACTTCAGCCTACAAGGACTACGAAAAAGGATTAAACCTTTATGCTTTTTCAAAAGTGCATAACCATTCGACTGGAGATGATCTGGTGCAAGATACTTTTATAAAAACTTGGCGTTATCTAGTCCGAAACGGCAAAATACATTTGATGAAAGCTTTCCTTTATCATGTGCTCAACGGTCTCATTATAGATGAATACAGAAAACACAAAGCAACATCACTCGATACTCTTATTGAAAAAGGTTATGAACCAAGTGTTGATGATTCAGATAGACTTTTAAATGTATTAGATGGCAAGGCAGCACTCATTCTGATTGAACGTTTACCTGAAAAATATAGAAAGGTAATGCGTATGAAATACGTGCAACTTTTATCACTTCAAGAAATGTCGCTCATTACCGGCGAAACCAAAAACGCTATCGCAGTGCAACTACACCGAGGATTGGCAAAACTAAAATTTTTATACAACTACGCTCACTGATTATTCAATTCTTCTTCTATACGAAGAAGTTCATTATATTTAGCGGTGCGCTCAGAGCGGGAGAGCGAGCCGGTTTTGATATGACCTGCATTTGTGCCAACTGCAAGATGAGAAATAGAAGTGTCTTCAGTTTCGCCACTGCGGTGAGAAATAATCGTGCTCCAATGGGCATCTTTGGCTCTTGCAATAACATCCAGTGTTTCAGAAAGTGAGCCGACTTGGTTTAGTTTTATCAAAATACTATTGGCAGCTTTTTTCTCAATACCTTCTTCCAATTTTTTCATATTAGTCACGAACAAATCGTCCCCAACTATCATAATGTCATCGCCAAATTCTCTGGTGAAAGAGGAGCTGGCTTCCCAATCATCTTCCGAGAAAGGATCTTCTATTGAGACTATCGGGTAATCTTTTATTAAATTTTTATAATAATCTGCAAGTTCAGAGCTAGTGAATTCTTTATTTTCAGATTTTAAAATATATTTTCCATCTTTATAAAATTCAGAAGAAGCGGCATCGAGCGCAATACCAAAATCGGCATCAGGTTTGAAGCCGGCTTTTTCGATAGCTTGCATGATGAAATCTAGCGCTTGCCTGTGAGAGCCTATTTTAGGAGCGAAGCCACCTTCATCACCGACTTCTGTGCTTAAACCTTTTTCTTCCAAAATACTTTTCAAGTGCATAAAAATTTCATCACAATCTTCCAAAATCTCAAAAAAAGGTTTTGGCCAAAGTGGCACAATCATAAACTCTTGAATATCCAAACCACTGTCGGCGTGTCTGCCGCCATTTATAATGTTGAGCATTGGGATAGGCATGCTTGTTTTGTTGTTTGAAATTTGCGCGATATGTCTAAAAAAAGGAACTCCAAGTTTCAAGCTTTCTGCTTTAGCAAAAGACATTGAGATACCCAAGATACTGTTAGCACCAAAGTTTGATTTGTTTTCGGTACCGTCTTTTTCTATCAAAAAGTTATCCAAAGTGCGTTGATCAAAATCTTTACCGTACAAAAGGGGAGCAATCTCATTTTCAATTCTTTCAGCTACCTTTTTTTCACCAAGGCCGGCAAAGTGTTCCATATCGCCATCACGCTTTTCTAATGCCTCGTATTTGCCTGTAGAAGCTCCACTAGGCACACTAAATCTACCAAATTCACCAGTAGACGCACCTTCTAAATAAGTATCAACTTCCAATGTAGGATTGCCCCTCGAATCCAATATTTCTCGCGCTTCAATTTTAGTTATTTTGGACATAAGTAAATTATAACGCATCCAATACTTTTTTTCTAACCTACCCCCACCCTCCCTTACTTTAAGGGAGGGGTGACTTCGTTTTAAACTCTAATTAAAAATCTTTACGCAATACTAGTTGCGCGATTTCCCCCTTAAGGTAAGGGGGATTAAGGGGGTTAGAAAGATTCAAAGAAAAATAAAAAACCTTGCAATTTTTGTTTAGTAGTGGTATATTATTGAAGGAATCATTTGAAAGGAATACACCATGATTAGAAGAATGGATACGAGAGTTTGGATTTGCAAAAAATGCAATAAAAGGGGATTCGTGAAATTTTGGCCCAATAGCGGGGCATCAAAAATTCTCGATAAAATTAAAGAATCCCATAAGGAAATGTCTCCCAACTGCGAACTGTCGGTCGAGACTTTGAAAATCATTTATCCTGGGAGTCTCTCGATACGAGAACTTGCAGAGGTCGCGAGTATACCAACTCGAAAAAGAAGATTTCGTTAGCTTTCCTAAATATGTCGGCCAACAACTCTAGAGTTGTTGGCCTTCGTCTTATCTTGCAATTTTTGGTGAAAGTGGTTAAATGTTGGCAGAAGTAAATTAAAATTCTAGACCTTGATTGGTCAAGGAGGAAATATGGGTTTCGTTGTGATGACAGATTTAGCAACAAATATAATCAGTATTGCATGCAGTAATTGTCATAAACATCATTTCGTTCTTGGTGGACAAGATGTTTATTATTGCACTGATCTTGAAAAGGCTCTGGCTCAAGCAGCAGTATTTAAGGAAACTCAACAATGTTACGAAAAAATCGAGCCATTTTGCGGACACGTAACTCAGAGAGATCCTTCGGATATGACGAATGATGAAATAGACAAAGAAGTTTTAAAAATTAACAGAGATTTATATCTCAACACCTTCGAGAATAAATTCTTCATAGAGCGAATCCATTCACTCTTGAAAATACGAAACTCAAGATAGTACATCATCAAAGAGCGACCTCTCGGTCGCTCTAGCTTTTTATATTTTATTTTTAACTCATTATCCACTTTTTCGCGGTCGCGAATTTTTGAACAATGTATAATTTTATTAATGAAAAAAGAAACTAAAGAAAAAGCCATTTCTATAGGCAAAGATATTTTACTAAGTATTGGAGTCTTGGGAGTTGCGACAATTGCTGTTGGTATGGGCAATGCAGTCCAGTTGCTGAAATACACTTCTTTGGGTGGCAAAAAGACAAAGTATAAAACTTATCAGATAGATAAAAGTGTGAAAAGTTTGTTAAACAGAGGATTACTTGAAATAACTGAGGACAAATATAACAAATATTTAAAAGTTACAGAAAAAGGCAGTAAACTACTCCTCAAATATCAATTAGAAAGTTTGGCAAAAGAAAAACCAGAAAAATGGGATGGAAAATATAGAGTTGTTATTTTTGATATATCAGAACAGAGAAAAAAGATTAGGGACAATCTTCGGAATACTTTGCGTTTATTTGGTTTTATTCAGTTACAGGGAAGTGTTTGGGTTTATCCTTATCCTTGTCAAGAGATTATTGCTTTATTAAAAAAATATCTTGAACTAGGCGATGAGGTTATTTATATGAATGTAAATTCTATTGAGAATGATGAATGGCTTTTAGAAAATTTTAAACTAAATAATTAATATAATTGGTCAATTATTCGCGACCGCGATTTTTTGAACAACATAGAACAAACTTTGCAAATTTTAGGGAAGTGGATTAAAAAAACAACAAAATTCACCACGTTTGATAAAACAATAAGGAATGTATGCGAGCCAGAAAACCAAAATAATAAAAAATATACGCTAAGATAATAAAAAATATATAAAATAATACAATTTTTTTATTATTTATTTGACCAATATATTTTTTAAATAAACTCCTGAATACAAACCAATTTATAAAACATAGTATCAAAACAAAGAATAGTCCAAAAAGGCGTGATGATCCCAAGATATTTGGGAGAGATTCTTGAGGAAAACCCATTGTGAAATATAACAATGTTATATCTAATAATACATAACCTGCAGGAAAAGTAATGATAGAATTTAAAATAACCAGTTTTAACAAACTTCCAAATCTAATTTGTAATTCTCCCGTTTTTTCAACAAACGCTTTTATAATGAAATACAACAGACAAGTTATTATTAATATAGGAATACTCCATGAAAAAATAAGAGTCCATAAAGAACGCAGTAAAGAAGGTACTAAAAAATTGATTAGGAAATAAGCTAAATTGGTCATAATAAATTTACTAATAATAATTTCAATTTTGTTTCTTTTCTTCTTCGGAAATAGCGAGGATCATTGGGATGATGGAGTCGGGGTTGAGAGAGATGGCTTCAATGTTATTGGAAACAAGAAAACGAGTGAAATCAGGATAATCCGATGGTGCTTGGCCACAGAAGCCGATGTATTTGCCACGTTCACGACATTTTTTGATAGCCATAGCCACCAAAGTTTTGACTGCCGGATCATTTTCGTTAGAAATATGAGCAACGACTCCAGAATCTCTGTCCAAACCAAGAGTAAGTTGCGCTAAATCGTTTGAACCGATAGAGAAACCATCAAAAATATCCAAGAATTCATCCGCTCTTAAGACGTTAGCAGGGATTTCACACATCACATAGACTTTGAAACCATCGACACCTTTCTCCAGACCTTCTTCTTTCATAATATCCAAAACTTTTTGACCTTCCTCGGGAGTACGGCAGAAAGGAACTAGAGCGACGACATTTTTGAGACCAAATTGTTCGCGGACTTTTTTGAAAGCTCGGCATTCAAGCTTGAAAGCCTCTTTAAACTTTGGATCATAATATCTGGAAGCGCCACGCCAACCAATCATTGGGTTTTCTTCTTTTGGTTCAAAATCTTCACCGCCGAGTAAAGTAGAATATTCGTTAGTTTTGAAATCAGAAAATCTCACCACCACATCGTTGGGATAAAAAGCGGCACAGATTTGACCGATACCTTCAGCGAGTTTATCAACGTAATAACTTATTTTGTCATCATAACCAGCAGTGATTTTTTCAATCTTATGTTGAAGGGTTTTATTTAAACTATCAAAATTCAAAAGGGCATTTGGGTGAACTTTGATGTTAGAAACGATAATAAACTCTTCACGAGCGAGACCGACACCTTTGTTTGGAATAAAAGAATACATAAAGGCGCTTTCAGGTGAGCCAATGTTCATGCAAACTTTAGTTCTAGTTTCCGGAATATTGGTAATATCATGAGCCTCTTCGGTCCATTCCAATTTGCCTTCAAAAACATTGCCTGCGGTACCGCTTGAAGTATCTACAGTCACAAGTTGTCCAGTTTTAAGTTTGGAAAGTGCGTTGCCAGTGCCAACTACGGCAGGGATACCGAGCTCACGAGAGACGATAGCAGCGTGGCTTGTGCGTCCACCTTTTTCGGTGATGATAGCTGAAGCGATTTTCATAATTGGCTCCCAATCAGGGTCAGTGATTTCAGTCACCAAAATTTCGCCTTTTTCAAATTCATCCAATTTTTTGACATCAGTAATGATACGGACTTTGCCGGAAGCGATTTTGGTACCAACTGCGATGCCGACCGTCAGAGGCTGTTCATTATGAGTCACAAGTTTGTATTCAGTGATAGTGTTGTGCTTTTTTTCTGATTGCACGGTCTCTGGTCTAGCTTGAACAATGAAAAGTTCGTTAGTGATGCCGTCTTTGGCCCATTCCATATCCATCGGGGTAGGCTTCTTGGCACGCTCGGTATAATGTCTTTCAATCTCCAGTGCCCAACGGGACAAAGTTAAAATTTCTTCATTATTTAATACGAAAATATTTCTATCTTTTTCGGCTACATCCACTTCTTTAGTCGGACTTTCTTTAGAAGTAGAATAAATCATCTTGTTTTCTTTTGAACCAAGAGATTTTTTGATGATAGCAGGGAAGCCTTGATTAAGTGTTGTTTTAAAAATCAAATAAGCATCTGGAGTGACTTTACCTTGCACCACCATCTCACCAAGTCCCCACGAAGCGTCTATTTCAACCACTTCTTTAAAACCACTTTCAGTATCAATGGTAAACATAACTCCCGATGCCCCTTTATCAGAGCGCACCATTTTTTGGACACCGACAGAAAGGGCAATATCAAAATGATTGAAACCTCGGTCTACACGATAAGAAATAGCTCGGTCGTTCCAAAGAGAGGCCATCGCCATCTTGACCGCTTCAAAAACTTTTTTATCGCCAACGATGTTGAGATAAGTTTCGTGTTCTCCGGCAAATGAGGCGCCAGGCAAGTCTTCAGCGGTTGCGCTCGATCGAACGGCTGTGTCGGTTTCTTCAACTCCATAAGCGCTGGAAAGATTTCTATAAGCTTCAGTGATTTCTCTTTGGATTTCTTCAGGGATATCAGCTTTAATTATTTTCTCTCTGATGGCTTTACCGGATTTTTGCAAATCTTTAATATCGTGGGTATCCAAACCTTCGAGCTGTTCTTTAATAAAATCAATGAGTCCGGCTTTTTCAATAAAATATCGGTAAGCGTAAGCCGTCACCACGAAACCGTTGGGCACTCTGATGCCTTTGCTAGTGAGAGTGGTGTACATTTCGCCAAGCGAAGCATTTTTGCCCCCTACCATAGCGACGTCATCATTGTTGACCTGATCAAACCAAAGAACAAATTTTTTATCTTTTTCCATTGATAATTTTTATTTAATTTTAGTAACTACTTATATAACATTATATACAAGTCTGAGACATTACTCCCGAGTCTACCTGTGTATATCGCACCGCCAACTTGTTTGAAAAAATTATAACTATCATTTTTTTCTAAAAATTCTTCTGAATTCAAATTTAAAGATTTTGATTTTTCAAAAAGTTCTACATCAACTATGGCGCCAGCATGATCGGTATTATCGAAACCATCTGAAGCGGCACAAATCAAAACAGAATCAGGCTTCATAAAAGGAAGGGCAGATAAAGCCATAGTTTGGTTCCTACCACCAATCCCATGACTATCAGAAATGATTGTCGTTGTCTCACCCCCAAACAAAATACAAGTTTTTGATTTTGGTTCTCTCTTCGCCAAATCTTCACCGGATTTCCGAGCGTCTCCAGAAAATCTATCAGTTTCAGTCGTCACATAAAAACCAAATTCTTCAGCTTTGCTTTCCATCGCTTCGAGTGCATCAGTGTTGCTGACGATTATAATATTTTTCACTCTTTTACTTGGTGCATCCAAAACTGTTGGACCAGAAGCAATAACAGAAACATTATTCCCCGGCACATCCGAAAAAATCAGAGAGACCATATGAGCCGGATCACAGAGCTCTGCGAATTTGCCACCTTTCACTTGTGACATTTGTTTCCTTACACTATTTAATTCATAAATATCAGCACCTCGCGCTGTGAATTCTTGAGTAATTCTTATTATTGTTTCCAAACTAGTTTCGCCTGGCAATCCCAACTTCGCTGTACCAGCTTCGTCAGGCAAGTCAAAAAGAGCAGAGCCGCCGCCGGAAATCAGATTGATAATCAAATCTTTTTCAGTCACATTTTCTACCATTTTCAAAATTTCTTTTGTTGCTTCAATATTTTGCTCTGATGGCAGTGGGTGAGTGCCTTCAAAATATTTTATTTTCTTTAAATCAGAAGCTTCGGAGCCAGATTTGACATCAATCACTATGCCTTCGGTTAAATTATTTCCAAAAATATCCTCTATAATCTGAGCACCCTTCAAAGCGCATTTACCAATACCGACAAAAAATACTCTTTCGTAAGATTTGAGATCAAAAAAATATCCATCAATATTTAAAACACAATCTTTAATAGAAATCTTCCTTTTCAAAATCTTTTCGGTATCAATCGCGTCCAGCCCTGCTTCCAAAATATCCAAAGCTTGCCCGCGCAATTCTGCGTTTGATTCTAAAAGTTCTTCTCGGTTTAAAATAATAGACATCGTGCTTTTTATTTTAACATTATGTACAAAAAACACTCCACATTAATCGTGGAAAACTTTTAGAGCAAATAAAAAAGCCGTCCGATGATGATTGTCGGTACGGCTTTTTGTGTTTATTTCGCATTGTGTAATCAAATTCCTATTTTGGTGGCGGACACTCAAGTTCTAATACTTTGATCAAAACTTGATCTATAGCATCTGCTTGATCTTTCTCAGTAAAAAATTTGGGCAATTTTCCTACCCTATAAATAGGCATGGAACGATTATTTGGAGTGTAAACACTAACATCAAGAGCTTTCCTTGGTTTTCCAGTTGTTTCGTTGTTTATAGAATTAACAGAAACGAATAGATTGCATCCCAAGACAGTGGCATTGTCTTTCACTTTCTCTTGAAATCTGGTAACAATTTTTCCTGCCAAATCTGCGAGTTCTTGGTTGGATGCAATATTTTTGTCAACTTTTATACTGACAGCAAAATCACCTTTTTTAACAACTGTTGGTGTCGATTCTGCCGATTCAGAGCCAGGAGACTCCTGAGCAAAAGTCAAAGAACACATCAAAAGCACTAAAAGAACAACATTCAGACTAGTCTTCATGACTCAATCCTCCATTGACCTCAATATAGCAAAATGCTCGCGAAAAACAACGTTTCAAGACTTTTAATGCTCATTTTTAAGTGTTATATTGAGATTCACGGGCACGTGGCGGAATTGGTATACGCGTACGCTTCAGGAGCGTATGGAGCAATCCTTGGAGGTTCAAATCCTCTCGTGCCCACAGCCTTTGCGAGACGGGCTTTGCCCGCCGTAGCTTTAGCGGAGGCGGGGTATCGTATAGTGGTAGTATACACGCTTCGGGTGCGTGAAGCTCCGGTTCGATTCCGGGTACCCCGACCAAATTTGACCTTATTTTAATAATCTGCTAATCTAGCTCTACATATGTTAATGGTAAGACTTCAAAGAGTAGGAAGGAAACACGAGCCTGTATTCAGGCTTGTTTTGACTGATTCAAAAAACGGCCCGAAAAGTGGTAAATTCCAAGAAATACTTGGTAACTTTGACGCACGAAGAAGTGAAAAAGCTGAATTCAAAAACGATAGAGTTTTGTATTGGATGAGCAAAGGCGCCAAACTGTCAGGCACCGTCCACAACCTTCTAGTTGAAAGAAAAATTATAGAAGGCAAAAAACTGAATGTTTTACCTAAAAAGACCCCTGTAATTTCAGAAGAAGTCAAAAAAGCTGAAGCAGAAACCGCAAAAGCTCCCAAAGCCGACTCCGCTGAAAGCTCCGTCGAGCCAAAGGAAGAAATAAAAGCAGAGGAAACTCCAGTAGAAACAGCACCGGAAACCGAAATCACAGCTGAAGTTGTTGAAGAAAAAAATATATAATATAATCAGATAGTCGGAAAAGTTAGTTACTTATTAGTTTAGCAAAACTTAAATGGAAAAAGACGCTGAATTTTTGGATTTCGTCGTGAAGGGTTTAGTAGATCACCCAGAGTCAGTTAAGATCAACAGAACAGTTGATGAAATGGGAGTATTGCTCTCACTTGATTGCCACCCAGATGATATGGGTAAAATTATCGGCCGCTCAGGCAACACTGCCAAAGCTATGAGAATTTTGCTCCGTGTCGTTGGTATGAAAAACAACGCCAGAGTAAACCTCAAGATAAACGAACCAGAAGGTGGCCGTAAGAACGCCCCTGTTAGCTCAGCTGATATGAAATCAGTTGATGACGCTTTGGAAGATTTGAAAATGTAACCGCCTCCTCGGCGGTCTGCCGAAGAGGCAGATAAAAAATTTTTAAAATAAAACTGCGTTCTGATGGACGCAGTTTTATTTTTGTGTTATTATAAAGGGATGAATTTTCATATAATAACTTTGTTTCCACATATATTTGATTCGTATTTGAGCGAATCTATTTTAGGTCGTGCCCAAAAAAATAAAAAAGTAAAAGTAAAATTTTATAATCCTCGTGATTTTGTAAAACCGACCAAAACTCAATCTAAAAATGAAAAACCTTACACTCGAGTAGACGCCAAACCTTATGGTGGTGGCGCTGGGATGGTACTTCAAGCCGAGCCTATTTTGAAAGCTTTTAATAAAATAGAAAAAAATATAAAAAACAAAAAGAAAAAAATAGTGATATTTTCAGCCAAAGGCAAACCTTTCAATCAAAAAATGGCTTACGATTGGGCAAAAAAATACGAAGAAATCATATTTATAACTGGTCGTTATGAAGGCATAGATGAAAGAGTGAGGAAAGCTCTAAAAGCCGAGGAAATTTCTATCGGCTCTTATGTCTTGACCGATGGTGATATTGCTGCGATGGTAGCTTACTCAGCCGTAGCCAGACTAGTGCCTGGAGTTATCCGTCTAGAATCTTTAGAAGAAGAATCTCATTGGAATCTTTTACTCAAAAATGAAAAGGATGGCAAACTTGGGGAGAGTGGCTTGGAATATCCGCACTATACTAGGCCGGAAGTTTTAGAATACAAAGGCAAAAAATACAAAGTGCCAAAGATTTTACTCTCTGGCAACCACAAAAAAATTGAAGAGTGGCGGATAAAACAAAAATAATTTACTTATAATTCCAATAAAAACATAAAAACCATGCCTCCACGGCATGGTTTTTACGACTCAACCAATTCTAAAAAGCAAAACGCGTAATGTTCTTTTATAAGAATTGAGTTAAGCCAAAGGAGAAATACGTTAGAAGCGCGCACATTGAAGTGAGCCCTTAGATGGACTTCTCTTTTGGTTTAGGAAAGAACAGACCGCTTTTAATTTTAGCATAAAATTTGTTACTCGCCATACACACCTGTGGATGCTTTTTCAAAATATGAGAGTAAAATTATATTATTACTCATAATTTTTAAAAACATGGGATTTGAATCATTTGATATGCAAGAAAAAATAATTCCTGCTGTTGAACAAGAATCAGGAAAAGAAAATGTAGAAAAATCAGTGGCAGAAATGTTTCGACCACTTACAGAAGAAATATTTTCAGAAATGGGAAGAGAAAAAGTTAAAGAATACCCTGTTTTTAAAAATATTTCAGAATCTTTCGCATAATTTTCATACATGAAATATCCAATTAAAGACGAAATGGATTTTTTGATAGCTCAGGCGCAAGCTGAGACAGATATCGCTAAAGAAATCGTAGAAAGTATCCGTGGTAAAGGTATTGATGATGATAAAAACTATTATGAAGAAAAACTGGCCCTCAAAATGCTTGAATTTTTCAAAGAAGAAGAAAAAGTTATTGCTTTATATGCCGAAGCCAAGAAAAATTATCCTTTATTGGCTGAATTAATGGAAAACAAAAGACCTTATTTGAGAGAATTATTAGAAGAAGCGAAAAAACTTTATAAAAAAGATATTTTAGGGAAATAATCCTAAGGGGACACCTTAGGAATTTAAAAATCATGCAAGAAGAAGAAAAAGATATAATAAATAAAGACATACTGGACAAACATCTTGATAATATCCGCGCCTTACAAACAGAAAAAGGGCTTTTTTTAGCTTCAAGAAGTGATGTTTCTACCGGCTACAACAAAGCTTGGCTTCGAGATAATTTTTATACTTGTTTGGCTTTTGAAGAAATAGAAGATTGGGCAATAGTAAAAAAAGTTTGGAAAGCGCTTCTTCAAATATTCGTAAAACATAAAAGCAAAATTGATTGGGCAGTCAAAAACAAGCCTTACCAAACTTTCCAATACATCCATGCCAGATACAATCCAGAAACTTTTGAAGAATTTTGGGATGAATGGGGCAACAAACAAAATGACGCCATCGGGGCCATCCTTTTTAAAATAGGGGATTTGGAAAATAAAGGAATAAAAATAATTGAAACTGAAGAAGAAAAAGAAATTTTGCAAATTTTGGTTGATTATTTAAATTCCATAGAATATTGGCGTGACCCAGACAATGGTATCTGGGAAGAATATGAAGAAGTGCATGCTTCTTCTGTCGGCGCTTGTGTCGCCGGGCTCAAAACCATTGCTAAACTTGAATTTATCAAAGTTCCTTCACATCTTATAGAAAAAGGTGAAGAAGCTTTGCAACAACTTTTGCCAAGAGAATCTAAAAGTAAATTTATAGATTTGGCTCTTCTTTCGCTTATTTACCCTTTCAATATCGTCCCGGAAAAGACGGCTCGCGAAATCATAAGACACATGGAATATCATTTAGAAAAAGAGAAAGGAATTATAAGATATAAAAGTGATCGATACTACAATAAAAATGAAGACGAGGTGAGTGAAGAAGCGGAATGGTGTTTTGGTTTTCCATGGCTTTCTATTATTTACAGTCAGCTCGGTAATCCATCGAAAGCGCAAGAATATTTAAAAAAATCTTTCAAAACCATTTACCAAGACCAAATCCCCGAACTTTATTATTCAGATTCCGATAAACCTAACGAAAATACACCATTGGGTTGGGCTGAATCTTTGTTTGTTGTCGCTCTTCTCAAAGCAGGGAAATAATTCACAAAATAAAAAATATGAAATTAGTTGTTACGGGAGGATGTGGTTTTATAGGGACAAACTTTATTCATTATATTCTTAATAAATATCCGGATTATAGTGTAATCAATATCGATAAAATCACTTATGCAGGTCATCCGGAAAATCTTGAAATTTGGGAAAATAATCCAAGATACAAATTGGTATTGATGGATATTAATGATGAAAAAGTTGAAAATTTCATCAAAGAATGTGACACGATCGTCCATTTTGCAGCTGAATCTCATGTAGATAATTCGATTCTCTCTGCCGATGAGTTTATAAAAACTAATGTAAATGGCACTTACAACCTTTTGAAATACGCTCTGAAATATAAAAAGAGATTCCATCATATTTCTACTGATGAAGTTTTTGGAAGCCTTCCTCTAGATTCAAAGAAAAAATTTAATGAGACAACAAGATATAATCCCCGAAATCCATACTCAGCATCAAAGGCATCAGCAGACCATCTAGTCAGATGTTATTTTGAAACTTATGGATTACCGGTGACGATAAGTAATTGTTCAAACAACTATGGACCTTACCAAAACAAAGGGAGCTTTTTGCCAAAAGTTATTCTCAATATCCTTAGTGGCCAAAAAGTGCCGGTCTATGGGGACGGTTTGAATGTCCGAGATTGGATTTTTGTTGAAGACCATTGTTCCGCCATTGATTTGATAATTCATAATGGAGTCATCGGAGAAACTTATTGTATTGGAGGGTTATTGGCTGACTACAACAACCTAACAATTTTGAATATGGTCGCCGATATTTTGAAACAAGATTCTATACAAAATCTTTTTGAATTTGTCCCTGATAGGATAGGACATGATAGACGGTATGCAGTGGATTGGAGTAAGATTCATAGAGAATTAGGTTGGAAACCAAAATGTAATTTTGAAGAAAGTTTAATAAAAACTGTAAATTGGTATAAGCAAAAGTTTAATTTAGAAAAATGAAAGGTATAATTTTAGCGGGAGGGTTTGGAACAAGACTGCAACCGATGACTAGAGTCACCAACAAACATCTGTTACCAGTTTATGATAAACCGATGATTTATTACCCCATAAACACTTTAGTATCGTCAGGAATCAAAAATATTATGATACTCACCGGCAATGACCATGCTGGAGATTTTATAAATTTATTGGGAGACGGTAGTGAATTTGGAGTAAATTTTACTTATAGACCTCAAAAAGGAGCTGGGGGAATCGCTCAGGCCCTTGGACTTTGTAGAGATTTTGTCAAAGAAGAACCTGTCGCGGTGATTTTGGGAGACAATATTTTTGATGATTCTGATGTAATAAAAAAGAATATTCAACAATTTGAAAATTCACATGATAAAGCTTGTATCTTTTTAAAACAAGTTCTTGACCCAGAAAGGTTTGGTGTAGCGACGATTAAAGATAGCGAGATTGTAGAAATTGAAGAAAAACCAAAAGAACCAAAATCAGATTTGGCTGTTACCGGACTTTATCTTTATAATTCCGCAGTTTGGAAAATTATAGATGGTCTCACTCCATCAGCTCGAAATGAACTGGAAATAACCTCGGTCAACAATTGGTATATAAAGAATAAATTAATGAATCATATAATATTAGATTGTTTTTGGTCAGATGCCGGTACACCAGAAAGTTTATACCATTCGACTAAACACATGGCAGAAAAGATATCAAAATAAAGTCAAAAAAGCGCTATCCACAGGTGAGGTTGACAAGCTTGACAAAATAAAATGTGGGTATATACTACAGCTTACTATTGATCGATTGAGTTGTGGCTTGTCAATGGTGTGGCTGTTGATATCAAAAACAGCGTTTGATTACAAGCAAATTCTCGAGTTTGACTTACAAAACAATATTATAGTTAAAAAGAGGAATTGAAGATCCCCAAGCAGTTGGGGTGTTTTGCGTGTTTAGATGGGTTTGGTTTAATTTTATTTAATTTAATTTATTAATTATGACAACAACCATGATAAAAGAGACGGAAGAAAAAGGGAAAGTACTGCCTAAGAAATATTTCAGTAAATTCAAGAAATCTATTGTCCAAATACCAAATCTAGCCAAAGATCAGGTAGAATCTTTCAATTGGTTCTTGGAAAAAGGCATCAAAGAAGTATTTGATGAGTTCACTTCGGTGAGCGACTCTTCAGGCAAAAAATTCAAGTTTGAATTTTTGAGTTTTGAAATAGAAAAACCAAAATACGATGAATACTTCGCCAAAGAAAAAAAGCTTTCTTATGAAGTACCGATGAAAGTCCGTGTCAAACTCACCAACAAAACTTTAAATACCGAAAAAGAACAAGAACTTTTCATGACTGATATTCCTATTATGACCCCTCACGGCACCTTTATTATCAGTGGTGTAGAAAGAGTCATTGTCCCTCAACTCGCCAGATCTTTCGGAGTATTTTTCACTAAACTTGAATTAAAAGGCAAGTCTCTTTTTGGTGTAAAAATCATCCCAGCTCGCGGGGCTTGGATTGAAATTGAGACCGATGTAGACAAAGCTATATATGTACGCATTGACAGAAAGAGGAAATTTCCTATCACCTCACTCCTTAGAGCTTTTGGTGCCGAAACCGACTCAGAAATTTTTGATCTTTTCAAAGACAATGAACTCGCTAAAGAATATTTAGAAAAATCCTTCGCCAAAGACCACGCTAAGACTGCTGAAGAGGCTTATGTCGAAATTTACCGCAGACTTCGCGATGGCGACCTCGCTACTGCTGACAATGCTAAAGAATTTTTCAAAAGCTTGTTTGATACTGACAGATACGACCTCCAAAAGGTTGGTAGATTCAGATTCAACCAAAGATTCAATTTGCCAACTACGGGCAAAGATTCTGACAGAAGGACTTTGAACATTGAAGATTTGAGACTCGTTGTCAACCACATCATAAATTTAAACAACACTCCAAACGCCGTAGAAGATGACATCGACCATCTCGGTTCAAGAAGAGTAAGATACGTTGGAGAGCTTTTGCAACAAAAATTCCGTATCGGTATGGCTCAAATTAAGAGAAACATGCAAAACAGAATGTCTACTGTAGATACCGACGTGACTTTACCTATTCAATTTATAATACCAAAACCTTTGCAAGCCAGACTGAAAGAATTTTTCACCACTAACCAACTCTCCCAGTTCATGGCGCAAGAAAACGCTTTGGCAGAAATCGAACACTTACGTACTCTTTCTGCTCTCGGGCCCGGAGGTCTCAACAGAAGCCGTGCTGGATTTGAAGTTCGCGACGTGCATCCTTCACACTACGGCAGACTCTGTCCAATCCACACTCCTGAAGGCCCAAACATTGGTCTTATCCTTCACTTAGCCCTTTATGCTCGTATCAACGAATTCGGTATGATTGAGACTCCTTATATAAAGATCAAGAACGGTAAAGTGACTACTGATATTGAATATTTGAATGCTCTTGAAGAAGAGAAGTTCACTATCACTCACGCTGCTATTCCAAGAGACGAAGAAGGTCACATCATTGAAGAAATGGTTGAAGCTCGTCTTAATGGCAGTCCTACTTTGGTTCACAAAAACAAAGTAGATTATATGGACGTCGCTACTAACCAAGCTTTCTCTATCGCCACTTCACTTATCCCATTCTTAAACCACGACGATGCTAATCGTGCCCTCATGGGTTCAAACATGCAGAAACAAGCTACTCCTTGCGTTGAACCAGAAGCAGCTCTCGTCGCCACCGGTATAGAAGGTTCAGCTATGAGAGACACCGGTAGATTGGTTATAGCCAAACACGAAGGTGTCGTTTCCAAAATAGACGGAAGCTCCATTGAAACTATAGATAGCAAAGGGGTTAAGACTCAATATGACCTCGTCAACTTTGCCAAAACCAACGGCGCTACTTGTTTCCATCAAAGACCAATTGTAAGTATTGGAGACAAAATTAAAAAAGGTGACTGTCTAGCCGATACTCTGACCTCCGTCCAAGGAGAAATGGCTTTGGGTCAAAATATTTTGATTGCTTTCCTTTCTTGGTCTGGATCAAACTATGAAGACGCCATTATCCTTTCCGAAAGACTTATCAAAGACAACAAATTCACCACCATCCATATAGATGAAGTGACAGTCAACGTTCGCGATACCAAACTCGGGCCAGAAGTTACTACTTGCGATATTCCAAACGTCGGTGAAGCCAAACTCAAAAACTTGGCCGAAGACGGCATCATCCGTATTGGAGCCGAAGTGACTCCAGGTGATATCTTGGTTGGTAAAATTACTCCAAAAGGCGAGAGTCAGCTCACTCCAGAAGAAAGACTCCTCCGATCACTCTTCGGTGAAAAAGCTCGTGATGTTAAAGATACTTCCAAGAGAGTAGAAGGTGGCAAACGTGGCCGAATCATTAACGTCCAAGTATTTAGTAGAGAAAAAGGTGACAAACTTGAATCCGGCATCATCAAGAGAATCCATATTGAAATTGCTCAAATCAGAAACGTTTCCGTCGGAGACAAACTCGCCGGCCGTCACGGCAACAAAGGGGTTATCTCTAAAATATTACCTGTCGAAGATATGCCTTACACTGCCGATGGTACACCAATTGACATGATCCTTACTCCACTCGGTGTACCTTCACGTATGAACTTAGGACAAATACTTGAACTTCATTTAGGACTCGCCGCTAAAACTTTAAATTACCAGGCTATCGTACCTCCTTTCACTGGCGCCACAGATAGCGAAATTAAAGAAGAATTAAAAAAAGCCGGTTGGAACGAAAATGGTAAAATGCAACTCTTTGATGGACGCACTGGAGAAGCTTTTAAACAAGAAACTGCTGTCGGATACATGTATATGCTCAAACTTGACCACATGGTTGAAGACAAGATTCACATGCGTTCTATCGGGCCTTATTCTCTCATTACTCAACAGCCTTTGGGTGGTAAAGCTCAAGGTGGAGGTCAAAGATTTGGAGAAATGGAAGTCTGGGCACTTCTCGGTCACGGTGCCGCTTATACACTCCGCGAAATGTTGACCATCAAATCAGATGACATCGTAGGCAGATCAGCTACTTTTGATGCCATTGTTAAAGGCGAAAGAATACAAGGAGAAAACTTGCCAGCAGCATTTAACGTGTTGGTCAGTAACCTCCGCGGACTTGCACTCAACATCGAATTATTAAAAGGTACTTCATATGGGCCGACAAACCCTCCTTCGCAAAAAGCTTCGGCGGGCAAAGAAAAATTAGAAGACCTTGGTAACACTAATAACCAATAATTATGATAAATAAAAACCCAATCACAGATTTTGATCTCATAAAGATTTCTCTTGCTTCTCCTGAGGCAATTGAAAATTGGTCACATGGCGAAGTCACCAAATCAGAAACCATCAACTACCGCACCCAAAGAAGTGAACGCCATGGTCTTTTTGACGAAAAAATATTCGGTCCGGACAAAGACTATGAGTGTTACTGCGGTAAATACAAAGGTATCAGATACAAAGGTATTGTCTGTGAAAAATGTGGCGTAGAAATAACCCGCTCAATCGTGAGACGTGAAAGGATGGGGCATATCGATCTTTCAGCGCCAGTAGCTCACATTTGGTTCCTCAAGAGTATGCCTTCACGCATCGCTCTTCTTCTTGGTACCACCTCAGCAGACGTAGAAAAAGTGATTTACTTTGCCGGTTATATCATCACTAAAGTTATAAGTGAAGAAAAACAATCCATCCTCCGAGATTTGGATGCTGAATTCAAATCAAGAATAAAAAACGTAACTGAAGAAAAAGAAAAAGATGAATTGAAAGAAAAACTTTTGCAAAGAAAAAAAGAGATAGAGAGCATCGTGGAAGGTAAAGTGATTGATGAAGTAGTTTATCACAATTATTCTGTAAAATACGGCACTTTCTTTGAAGCCAAAATAGGTGCAGAAGCTATTTACAACATATTCAAAACTTTGGACTTGAATAAAATGGAAGAAAATATCAAGAAAGAACTTGAGACTTCGAAAACCATTGATTCGGCCAAAATCGCCAAAAGACTTTCTTTGGTTCAAGCTATGCTCCGCTCCGGTACCAGACCGGAATGGATGTTTTTGACTCGTGTTCCTGTGATTCCACCAGCTATGAGGCCGATGGTGCCTCTCGATGGTGGTAGATATGCGACTTCAGATGTTAACGACCTTTACCGCAGAGTCATCAACAGAAATAACAGATTAAAAAAATTGAAAGAAATCAGTGCTCCGGATGTGATTTTGCGCAATGAAAAAAGAATTTTACAAGAAGCGGTAGATGCCCTGATTGATAATTCCATCAGACACAACAACAGCCAGCAAGCCGCCTCTGCCAACAGCAAAACTCGAGAACTCAAATCTTTAGCTGACAACCTCAAAGGTAAAAGAGGTCTTTTCCGTCAAAACCTTTTGGGTAAACGTGTTGACTACTCAGGTCGCAGTGTTATTGTCGTTGGTCCAGAACTCAAACTTCACCAATGCGGTTTGCCAAAACATATGGCCCTTGAACTCTTCAAACCATTCGTTATTTCACAACTTTTGAAACAAGAATTGGCTTACAACGTCCGTGGCGCCAGCCGTCTTATTGACGATAAAATACCAGAAGTTTGGGCAATATTGGAAGAAGTTATTAAAGAGAAATACGTACTGCTCAACAGAGCCCCTACCTTACACAGACTTGGTATTCAAGCTTTCCAACCAACACTTATAGAAGGTAATGCTATCAGACTTCACCCTTTGGTTTGTAGCGCCTTTAACGCAGACTTCGACGGCGACCAAATGGCTGTCCACATTCCACTTTCTCCAGAAGCTCAATTAGAAGCTAAGATGATTATGGCTTCAGACAAAAACATCTTGAAGCCTGGTTCAGGAGATACAACTATTTCGAACAAACCACTTGATATTATTCTTGGTTGTTATTGGATGACTAAAAATGTCAGCGGTGAAAAAGGTGAAGGTATGATATTCCCAAGTCCAAATGCCGCTATCACTGCTTATGATTTCGGTGTTGTTGATTACCGAGCCAAAATAAAAGTATTGCCCAGCGATTCTCAAAAATATGCTCAATTTAACGGAGAATTATTCGAAACTAGCATCGGCAGACTACTTTTCAACTCCATATTGCCAAGCGATTATCCTTTCGTTAATGCAGAAATAGATAAGAAAAAACTTTCCACTATGATTGATGATCTCATTGCTCATTATGGTATAGAATCTATTCCTTCTATTATGGACAAAATTAAGGATTTCGGTTTCAACTTCGCCACCGTATCCGGAGTCACTTGGAGCATTGAAGACATTCAAATACCAAAAAATAAATACGAAATTGTGGACCTTGCTAAAGAACAAGTCTCTTTGGTTCAAGATCAGTATGATAATGGATTACTTTCTGGTTCTGAAAAAAGATTAAAAAATATTGAAATTTGGACTGACACCAAAGATAAGATTGAAAAATCTCTTCAAGAATCAATGGATAAAACCGGTTCAGTTTATGATTTGGTAAAATCAGGAGCTAGAGGTTCTATGGGTCAATTGACACAAATGGCTGGTATGAAAGGTCTTATCGTTAATACTGCTGGCGAAACTATCGACTTCCCAATCGTTTCCTCAAACAAAGAAGGACTGACACCAATTGAATATTTCATCACCACTCACGGAGCCAGAAAAGGTCTTGCTGACACCGCTCTCAACACTGCCAAAGCCGGATACTTAACCCGAAAACTCTTCGACGTGGCTCAAGACTGCCTCATTACCGAAGATGATTGCGGAAGTAAAGATGGTGTCATTTTGAGCAAAATAACTTCTTCAGGTATTGAAGTTTCTATCGCTAAAATTGCCAAAGGTAGATTTTTGGCCGAAGATGTCAAAGATGCTGAAGGAAACACTCTCTTCAAGAGAAATCATTTCCTCACTCGAGACGATGCTGCCAAAATAGAAGCTGCTGGCATTGCAGATATAACTGTAAGATCACCGCTCACTTGTAAAACTTTGGATGGTATTTGCGTCCATTGCTATGGATCGGATTTGGGTAAAAACAAAATAATAGAACTAGGAGAAGCAGTTGGTACTGTCGCCGCTCAAGCCATCGGTGAACCGGGAACCCAGCTCACTATGAGAACATTCCATGCTGGAGGTACCGCCTCAGTTGGTGGAGACATTACTTCAGGTTTACCTAGAGTTGAAGAAGTTTTTGAAAACAGAACACCGAAAAATCCTGCTGTCATTTCAAAAGTAAGCGGAGTAGTGAGTGAAATAAAAATAGACGGCAAAGACAAAATAATAATAGTCTTGCCTGAAGAAACCGAAAAATCAAAACTCAAAACCAACACTGAATATTTGGTGAATTATCACCGAGTAGTTTTGGTCAGAGTGGGTGATAAAGTGGAAAAAGGAGATTTTCTTACTGATGGTAGCGCCGATCTCGATGAACTCTTCAAATTTGCAGGCAAAGAAAAAACTCAGAACTACATCATTCATGAAATTACCAAAATTTATGAACTTCAAGGAGAACCGGTTTCTAGAAAACATATTGAAGTTATCATCAAACAAATGTTCTCTAGAAGAAAAATCAAACACCCAGGAGATACCGAATTTTCATACGGAGATGTCGTTGCTCAAAAAGATTTATCGTTAGAAAATATCATTGCCAAAGACAAAGGTCTTGAGGAAGCCAAGGCCGAAGCTCTGCTATTTGGTATCACTGGAGTTTCTCTTTCTCGAAAGAGTTTCCTTTCTTCCGCTTCATTCCAACACACTACCAGAATGCTTATCCAAAATTCTCTACGTGGCACCGAAGATGAACTCTCGGGCCTTAAAGAAAATGTCATCATTGGCCGACTCATACCGGCAGGTTCAGGTTTCCCAGGTAGCGAGAAACACAAAATGATTTCAGATCTTCAAAAAGAACTGGATCAACAGGGATAAATCAAAATATGTCTACGAATGTAGAACAAATAAAAGAACGTTTAAACATTGTCGATGTTATATCTGGTTATTTAAAAGTGGAAAAAGCGGGTATCAATTTTAAAGCCAGATGTCCATTCCACAATGAAAAAACACCTTCTTTCTTCATATCGGCTGCAAGACAAACATTTTATTGTTTCGGTTGCGGGGAGAAGGGAGATGTATTTTCTTTTGTAGAGAAATTTGAAGGGCTTGATTTCAAAGGAGCGCTTCAAGTTTTAGCAGACAAAGCCGGCGTAGAATTAAAAAAGTTCGAAAACAATGGTGAAATAGAAGAAAAAGATAAACTTTTTGAAGTACTGGAGGAAGCGACCAAAATTTTCGAAAAGAATTTGCAAGGAGACAAAACAGCGGAAAGTTATTTGAAAAATAGAGGATTAACAGACAACTCAATAATAAAATGGAGAATAGGCTTAGCCTTTGATGGCTGGCGAAACTTGCATGATGCCTTGCTTGCCAAAAAATTTTCCAAGGAGGATATGCTTTTTACTGGTCTTATCAAAAAAGTGCCAGACGAAAACAAATATTATGACACTTTCAGAAACAGAATAATGTTTCCAATAAGCGACAATATTGGCAGAGTCATCGCCTTTTCTGGCAGAGCACTGAAAGAAGATGAAAAAACTCCGAAATATCTGAACTCACCAGAAACCAAGTTGTTTTATAAATCGGAAGTATTGTATGGCTTCAACATTGCCAAAAATCACATCCGCAAATTGGATTATACGGTTTTGGTAGAAGGTCAGATGGATCTTGTCATGTCTCATCAGGCCGGCGTCTTAAATACAGTAGCCTCATCCGGTACAGCTCTAACAGAACTCCACTTAAAAAAAATCCAAAAACTTTCAAACCGTGTTGTCATCGCTTACGACTGCGACCCATCAGGACAAAAAGCGGCCAGAAAAGCTGCCGAAATGGCTATGCAACTTGGCATGGAAGTTAAAATTACCTCTTTGCCTGAAGGGGAAGATCCGGCTTCAGTAGTTAAAGAAGATCCACAAAAATGGATAACCGCTTTGAAAGAATCCGAACATTTCGTAAACTTCGTCTTAAATAAAGCTGTCAAAGAAAATGGAGGCAGAAACTTGACCAAAGAGATTTTAAAAAACGTTTTACCTCTGGCTTCTCTTATAAAAAGTGAAGTTGAAAAATCTCAATTTATAAAAAAGATAGCTTTAAAATTGAGAGTAGTAGAAGAAGCTGTCTGGAACGATTTTAATAAAATAAAAAAATCACTTCCGGAAGAATCTTATGAAGAGCCGAGGAAAATCATTGACTATCACGACCAAAAAGAAGCTTTAATTTTTGAAGCCGAAAAGTATGGCTTCACAATAGATTTAAAAAAAATGGACGAAGAAATTTTAAGAAAAACCGAGCTAAAAGTTTTAAAACAAAAACTTCAAGAAACAGCTATAATGCTTGATGATGGAGACATTTCTAAAGAAGAAGAAAAAGAAATAAAAGCAAAATTTGAACAAATTCAAAAACGCATCAAAGAACTTAACAATTAATTATAATAATTATTAAAAATGGCAAATAAAAGCAAAAAACAAAAAAATAAAAAGGTTAAAAAAACCCAGCATAAAAAAGCCGGGAAATCTAAGCATTTGCCTAAAAAGAAAGTTCTAAAAAAGAAAACTATAAAAAGTCATGTCTCTAAAAAAACCGCCTCCTCGGCGGTCCGCCGAAAAGGCGGAAAAACCAAATCTGAATCAGATAACAAAAAAGGCAATCTTATCGCAAAAGGCAAAGAAAGAGGCTTCGTAACTTTTGATGAAATTTTGAAAGAATTCCCAACTATTGAAGATGACATTATCCTTTTGGAAGAAATATATGAGGAATGTTCTGTAGCTGGTATTGATATCCTTGAAGGGGGCAGGCTCTTGGAAGAATCTGCCGCCAAAGTTAAAGACCATTTCAAAGATGGAGCGTCTTACGATTCAATCCAAATGTACCTCAAAGAAATCGGGCAGCACTCTCTTATTTCCGGTGCTCAAGAAAAAGAATTGGCCAAAAGAATTTTGGACGGCGATGCCGAAGCCAGAAACATTTTAGCCAGAGCCAACTTGCGTCTGGTAGTTTCTATCGCTAAAAAATATGTCGGACGTTCTTCTGATTTAACTTTGCTTGATTTAATTCAAGAAGGAAACCTTGGGTTATTTAAAGCTGTCGATAAATTTGATTACACCAAAGGTTACAAGTTTTCTACCTACGCCACTTGGTGGATCAGACAAGCCATCACCAGAGCCTTGGCAGACCAATCCCGCACCATCCGCGTACCAGTGCACATGGTAGAGACCATCGCCAAATACAAACAAGTCGTCAGGAGACTCAGTCAAGATTTAGGTCGTGACCCTCTGCCGGAAGAAATCGCTGTGGAGATGGGACTGGAGCCTGATAAAATTTATATGATTGAAAAAATTGACCAAGGTACTGTCTCCCTCGAAAGTCCAGTGGGTGAGGAGGATGACAGTAAATCAACTTTGGGCGATTTCGTCGCCGATGACAAAATCGTCACTCCAGATATGGAATCCAACCGCCGTATCATCCGCGACCAACTCCAAGAAATCCTTGCTGACTTACCTTTGAAAGAAAAAAAGATAATAGAGATGAGGAACGGCCTCATTGATGGTGTTTACCATACCCTCGAAGATGTGGGCAAAGAATTCGGCGTCACCCGCGAGCGTATCCGCCAAATCGAAGCCAAAGCTCTCGAAAAAATGCGCCAACACGAAAAAATCAAGAGACTGCAACATTTTTTCTAATTTTTGACTTTTGAATAAATCTGCTATAAAATATCGCCTGGGATTGTATTCATCATTGGGAGGTCACCTTGGTAGACGTTGAAAAAGAATTAGACAAAACTTTGCATGAAAGGCTGTTGTTGGACAGTTGTAGAGCCTCAATTTCAAATTTCGTACACTGTGGCTCTTTCGTGAACGCCAAAGAATTTCTAGACAAATTGGAAGAAAAAGTTTCTTCCATGAAATCAGAACTCGAGGGGGACAATCAAGAGCGGACAATAACCGACGAGTACGAGGATGCTTTAGATAGAGATTTCGAATTTATGCAGGGTCATTAATTTCAAGCAGGGCGAGAGAACACTACTCTCGCCCTTGTTGTTTTTGTGGTAATCTTATCTAAATGAAAACAGGTCTATTTGAAGAAAAATACAAGAAGCTAAATGCTAAGCAAAAAGAAGCGGTGGATACCGTTGAGGGGCCGGTGATGGTAGTGGCTGGGCCAGGGACAGGTAAAACCACGATTTTGACCCTCAGGATTGCCAATATATTAAAGAGGATAGATACACAGCCAGAAAATATTTTAACTTTAACTTTCACTAATTCTGGTGTAAATGCCATCAGGAAAAATCTTCTTGAATATATTGGTGACAGTGCTTACCGTATAAACATATTCACTTTCCATGCTTTTGCCGAAAATATTATTAAAGAATTCACTTTTTATTTTAAAGAGCTTGAATTTTCAAAAGTTATAAGTGATTTGGAAAAAATAGAAATTATTGAGGAAATCCTCAAAGACGGCAACTTCAAAGAAATTGTCTCCAAAAACGACTTGTTCAGCTCACTATCTCAAATCAAAAAAGCTATTGATACCATAAAACAAGAAGGACTTGACCCTCTAGAGTTTAAAGAACGCATACTGGAATGGGAAAAGGAACTTCTGAAGGACGAAAATCTTTTTTATAAAAAGAAATTCGGCAAATATAACACCGGTGATGTGAAGCCAGCTGAGAAAGAAAAACTGGATAAAAAAATCGCCAAAGCCAAAGAGATCGCCGAAGTTTTCGCACAATATCAGAAACAAATACAAGAAAAAGGATTCTATGATTTCAGCGATATGATTCTAAACGTCTTGAAAGAGTTGGAAAAGAACGAAAATTTGAAACTAGACCTTCAGGAACAATACCAATATCTTCTGATTGATGAACATCAAGACACCAATGATGGCCAAAATCGTCTGATTGAACTTCTCACAGATGCTGAGCACCTAAATGGCAGACCAAATCTATTTACCGTCGGTGATGAGAAACAGTCTATTTACCGATTCCAGGGCGCCAGTGAAAAAACCTTCCGACATTTTAACGAAATATATAAAGATATAGACATAATTAACCTAGAAGATAATTATCGTTCCACTCAAACTATTTTGGACTCGGCCCATAGCTTGATTTCCTATACTCTAGAAGACTCACCCAAACTAAAATCTTTTAACACCAAAATAGATAAAAAAATAAATTTTCTGGAATTTTCCAATTACAAATTTGAATTACTTTATTTGGCTGAAGAAATAAAAAACAAAATTGAGAAGGAAAAGGTGAGTCCCGAAGAAATCGCTATAATTTATCGTTCAAATAGGCAAGTGGAAGAGGTAAAGGATGTCTTCAGTCAAAAAAACATACCCTTCACGATTGTTTCCAAAGAATATTTACTTGAAGATATAAATATAAACAACCTGATCTCCATACTTAAAGTTATAAATAATCCCAAAGATAACCACAATTTGGCCAAATCACTTTTGGTAAACTTTTTGAACATAGATTCTTACTTGATAGCTGATATTTTGGAAAAATTCAACAAAGAAAACCGGAAAGAAGGCAAAGCTTTGTTTGACTTCATCGCCAAACGTAAAGAATTCAAAAACTTTACAAACAAAATCAAAAGCCTGAAAACAAAATCGGCCAATACCAAATTTGACGGGTTCTTCAAAGAATTTTTGAATGAAATCGGCTACATTGAACACATGCTTCAAAGTAAAGACAGTCGCCATCAGCTCATCAAAATTGACAAACTATTTGATGAAATAAAAAGACAAGTACAAAACAAAAAAGGCTACTCTTTGAATGATTTCGTCAAATTTATTGATGCTTATCAAAAATACAATCTAGATATTGAAACCAATGACCCGGAAGTGGCTCAGGGTGTCCAGCTTATGACCGCCCATAGATCAAAAGGCCTGGAGTTTGAATATGTTTATATCATAAACGCCACCAGGAAAAGCTGGGAGAAAAGCCGAGGTTTTGGTGAAATAGCTTTACCAATAGATAATTACAAAGGTGATATTAATGACGAAAGAAGGCTCTTCTACGTCTCCATGACCAGAGCCAAGAAAGGTCTCAGTATAAGTAGTTCACTCACTGATTGGGAAGGCAAAGAGCAGGACAAAAGCAAGTTTATTACCGAGATTAGCGAAAACACTATTGAAAATATAGCTACCAAAGAATTTGAAAAGAAAAATATTGATGACTTAGCTTTATTCATAGTCCACACTGACTCAAAAAAAAGCCTATTTGATAAAGAGTATCTGAAAAGGCTTTTCTTTGAAAAAAACCTCAACGTGACGGCACTCAACAATTATCTGGATTGCCCGATAAAATATCTTTTCAGAAATTTGATACAACTCCCAAGTGAATATTCAGAAAGCCTCTTATTTGGAGATTTGGTTCATGATAGCTTAGAGAAATTTTTTGAGGAAAGTAAAAATAACAAAAAACTTTCGACCAAAAATACTCTGGCCAAATTATTCAAAAATTTCATAGACAAATCTTCATTTTACGGAAAGGAATACGAAAGATATTTGGAGAGGGGTACTGAGGTCTTGGAAGAATATTATGACCAATACCACAAAGATTGGACTCTAGATATCGAGAACGAAAAATACATCAGCCGAGAATTTGAATTAGAAAACGGAGATAAGATAAATATCAGTGGTCGGCTGGATAAAGTAGAATTTTTGGATTCTCCTATGGAAGGCCGGATAAATATCATTGATTACAAAACCGGCAAACCTTTCAGCGATAAATCCAAAAAAGAAGACAAAGAAAATCTAAAACGCCAATTGGTTTTCTATCATATCCTTTACGAAAATTATGCTGATAATAAATTTTCCATCAATAAAGCGACTCTGGATTTCATAGAAAAAAACAAAAAAGGGGAGTTTGAACTTTATACGGTAGAAGTCTCTTCTAGCGAAATAAAAGAGGTGAAAGATGAAATAAACAAGATGGTTGCCGAAGTTACTAGTGGCAAATTCCTAGACCTCGGTTGCAACCGCAAAGATTGCGAATACTGCGCTTTAAGAAAAGCTATGTAAAAAAACAGCCTTATTTTAGGCTGTTTTTTCTCCCCCTCTTAAGATAAGAGGGGGTTAGGGGGTGATATGAAATCTTACGACTTCAGGATCATGTCAATGGCGGATTTGACGGTAGCGTAAGGATAAGCGCCTTCAATAGGATAATACTGATTGGTCTTGGTATCTACAACTACGCTATATGGAGTACCTTGAATACCAGCTTCCTCTGCATTTTTAATATCGGCTTTTACTTTCGGATCAAATTCACCGCTGTTCAAACAAGTATCAAACGCAGTAGAAGAAAGTCCGACAGTTTTGGCAATGTTGATAAGTTCTTTTGGATCTAGACCATTGTTTGAAGGTGTAATTTCGTAAAGTTTGTTAATATATTCCCAAAACTTACTGTTACCACCAAGATTGGCAGCACATTCAGTAGCTACAGCTTCTTTAAAAGATTTTGGGTGAAGCTGAGCAATAGGATCATGACGATAAACCCAAGCCACATTTCCATCTTTACCATACTCTTGCATTATAGTGTTCATAGTGGCGTGAAAGTTTTTGCAAAATGGACATTCGGTATCTGAATATTCAATTACCAAAACTCTAGCTTTCGAACTACCGAGCACATGATCATTGGCATCAACTGGACGGATAACATCAGCAAGATTTTGAGATTTAAGCTGTTGTTGTTGGGTAGTAGTTGGATTTGTTTTGGTAATCCTACCATTGAGATAAATACCACCAGCAATCAAAAGACCGGCAAGTACAATAGAAACAGGCAAAGATAATTTTTCACCTAGGCCTTTTTTATTTTGATTTAAATTCTCATCCATATTTTTCTTGTCCGCCGAAGTTTTAACTTAGGCGGAATATTAATTATAATAGTTAGTATTATATCATAAATTAAAATGGTAAAGTGTGATTTAAGACGGCAGAGATAAGCGGGGTCTCCCAATCGGAAGTATTCAATTTAATCTCATTTAAATTACCTCCTTCTTTAAAGATAAGTTTACCTTCTTTCAGAGCATATTCATAGAGGTCTTTGGTAATCCGAACATCATCTAAACAGTATTTTTTGACTTTTTCTTTTTCACCATCGCGCCACCATTTGATAGCATCTAGTCCGTGCCCGCTTTTATTGGTGCCAAGCGTCCCTTCGGCAATTTGATCCAACTTCATTCTTCTGCCTGCCACTTTATGCATCTCTTTTAAAAGATCAAGACTTTTCACCTTAAGTAAATCTCCTGAGTAGTATTTATTTAAAAGGGGAATATCAAAATGATCGCCATTAAAAGTAATGAACATATCGGTATTTTCAATAATCTTCCACAGCTCACCAAACTCTTCTTGAGTAAAAGTGCTGTATTTATCATTTTCATATTCGTAAATACCAACCACCGAAATATCCAAATCAACCGGATTGTTTGAACCGACTTCTTGAAAAATATTTGAGGTTTCTATATCAAAAACGATTTTACGCATTTAATATTTTTACAATTTCAGCAATGCTTCCGATCTTTTCTTCTCGAGTTTCAGTGTTTCTGATAGTGAAATTTTGAGTTTTTAATTCTTCAGAACCAACTGTCAAAACAAACGGAATATTTCTTTTATCAAGCGATTTGAGTTGGTCTCCCAACTTTTTGCCCGAAATATCAACAGCTGTATTTACACCTTCATTTTTAAAAACTCCAGCTACTTTATAAACTTCTTCCATTGGAGTTTCTGGAGCAACACAAATATAAAGCTTGGTAGTAGAATTTATTTTGGGTAAAAGTTTGTGAGTTTCCAAAAAATCTCTAGTGGTCACATCTCCCATACCAAAACCAACACCTGGCATAGATTGACTTACAAAAGAGCTGACCAAATTATCATATCTGCCACCGCCAAAAATAGCGCGGGGATTTTCTTTGTTGGTATCAAAAACTTCAAAAACAATGCCGGTATAATAATCAAACCCGCGCACCAAAGTCGGAGCAAAGATTAGATTATCTATACCTCTTTCGCGCAAAGTTTCAATCACTCGGTTAAGACGTTTGGCTTCCTCATTTTGGGTCATAGAAGTAAGCAAACCTTCGCCGAAATAAAGAGTTTCCAAAAGTTCTTTAGCACTCTCTTCACCCACTAAAGCTGAAAGGGTATGACGGAAATCATGGTCGGACATTTTATCTTTTTTATCCAAAAGGCGGGAAGTAAAAAGTCTTTTATCTTCATCTATTTTTGCTTGCTTGAAAATTTCATCCAAAAGTACTCGGCTATTTATTTTAATTTGAAAATCTTTGCTAGTCGCGCCAAATTTTTTCATCACATCTGAAGCCAAAGAAATGACTTCGACCTCCGCCCAAAAATCAGAGACACCAAAAATATCAACATTGAGTTGCCAGTGTTCGCGCAACCTACCACGCTGAGGCTTTTCGTATCGGAAAAGATTGGGGATAGAATACCAGCGAGTAGGTGAGGGAAGTTCTTGGATTTTGCCGGCAATCATCCTAGCCAAAGTAGGGGTCATTTCTGGTCGCAAAACCACGTCCCGGCCACCACGGTCAGTAAAAGAGTAAATTTGTTCATTTACAATTTCTTCACTGCTAGATTTCTCTTTATAAAGAGAAAGAAGTTCGAGGATAGAAGCTTCATATTCCACATAACCCCAAGACTCGGCTACATTTCTCATGGTATTGAAAATATAATTTTGAACAGCCTGATCCTCAGGATAAAAATCCCTGACTCCTTTGTAACTTTCGGTTGATATTTTTTTGTCACCAAATCCTAGCATATTTTGTGCTTGCACCGCGAAGCGGAGCGAAGTGGTGGACCGTACAGGACTCGAACCTGCCACCCCTACATTGCAAATGTAGTGCTCTACCAGATGAGCTAACGGCCCGTTATTGGACTTTTATAATATAGCATAAGTTGCTAATATAGGAAAACAAATTATGTTATCTATGAAAAAAGTTTATTTGATACACGGCTGGGACAGCCACCCGGACGATGGCATTTTCCCATGGCTTCGGGAAGAATTAGAAAAAAGAGGTCTCACCGTTTTTGCCTTGAGAATGCCCGAACCACTTTATCCCAAAATTGAAACTTGGGTATCACATCTCAAAGAACAAATTATCCCGGATGAAAATACGATTTTATTCGGACATTCTATCGGAGTACAAACGGTCCTCCGATACATTGAATCTCTGGGTGTTGACCAAAAAATCGGCGGAGCGGTACTTTTGGCCGGCTGGTTTCATGTATCCGACAAAGCTTACGAGATTGACGAAGATTTGAAAATCGCCAGGCCGTGGCTTGATACTCCAATAAATTGGGAGAAAATAAAATCTCATACTGACAAATTTGTTGGAATATTTTCAGATGATGATCCCTTAGTGCTGATTTCAAATGCAAAATTTTTTGAAGAAAATCTCGGAGCGAAAATTATAATCGAAACAGGCAAAAGACATTTTCAAGGCCGAAGTGGTATAAAAGAACTACCATCGGCTCTCGAATCAATATTAGAAATCGCTGACAGCAAGGCCTAAATAATGTATAAATAAAGTACTGGACGATTAGCTCAGTTGGTTAGAGCGCGCGATTCACATTCGCGAGGTCACAGGTTCAAAT
>JBBTSI010000008.1:0-14684 GCA_038064735.1 Patescibacteria group bacterium
ATCCGAATGCATCGGATTTAAAGAAAGTTTGGTTAAGCACAAATAAATAAGTATAATTCTCCTCACTCTTTTTTATTTTTAAGAAACAGAGATATTATATTGCTTTTGTGTATCGCGATTCTTAACTGCACTTATCTTTAGTAAATGTTCTTTGCCTTGAGCTTATCTCAGGGTTGCCCGGGTTTTTTCGGGTTTTTACAAACCACCTTGTCTTGGGACAATTTCCTCCACCCCATCTTGGTGGTTTTGTTGTGCTTAAAAAATCTGGTTTTTCTTCAGCATATGTTCTGAAATGCACGGATATTTTCTTGCTAGAAAATTCCTCGTGCTCGCGCCAGTCGCGCTCGCAAGGCATTTCATAACACATGCTTCAAAAAACCAAGAATAAAACTTCCAGAAAAGTTCTCGGAAAAAAGTCTGGCCTGTGTAACAAGGAGACCCGAGGACTTTTTGGAGAGAAGCTTTTCTGGAAGTTTTTAAATCAATTCAAGTAAAATAGGGCAGTGGTCGGAGCCCAAGACATCTTTTAATATTTTTGATGATTTGATATTTGGCAAAAACTCTTTGTTTGCAAAGAAATAATCCAATCTCCAGCCAATATTTCTGGCACGAGCATTAGCAAAAGGTGCCCACCAAGTGTAAAAACCTTTGCCTTTGGTAAATTCTCTAAAAGTATCCACAAACCCATTTTCTATAACATTATCAATCCCTTCACGTTCTTCTTTAGTAAAACCGTGTTCACCCTCGTTTTGTTTGGGGTTGGTCAAGTCGTCTTCAGTGTGAGCCACATTTAAATCTCCGCAAAAAATAACATTTTTCTCTTTTTTTAATTTATTTAAATATTCCAAAAAAGCTGGGTCCCATTGTTTATGGCGCAAGGGGAGTCGAGTGAGGTCAGCTTTGGAATTTGGAGTGTAGACAGTCACTACGAAAAAATCCTTAAATTCAGCCGTCAAAACTCGCCCTTCGGTATTTGGATCGCCATAACCGTCTTCATTTAATTTGTATTTTTCTAATATCTCAGGAGGGAAACCGTAAATTATACTTAAAGGTTTCTCCCCGCCCGACTGAACAGTCGTTCGGGCGGGTTTGCGTACAAATATAGCCGTACCACTATAACCCGGTCTTTCAGCCGGATTCCAGTATTCCAAATAATCCTTTAAATCAAGCTCATTTTGCTCTTTTCTGGACTTGATTTCTTGCAAACACAAAATATCCGGCTTATATTCTTCAATAAAAGGCAAAAACAAGCCCTTCCTGTGCACTGCCCGCAGTCCATTCACATTCCAAGATATGATTTTCATACTCTCTTATTATGGAACTTTTTGTGGATGTCGCGCAAGTGTTTGTCGGTGACATGGGTGTAGATTTGGGTAGTTGAGATATTGGAATGGCCGAGGAGAGCTTGGACCGAGCGCAAATCGGCGCCATTTGAGAGTAAGTCAGTGGCAAAAAGGTGACGCATGGTGTGCGGAGTGACTTTTTTAGAAATACCAGCTTTGATAGCGCACTGTTTTATTATTCTCTCAACTGATCTCCTGGTGAGACCCAAACTTTTGCCTCTTTTTTCTTGGCTTTTGCCGTTTTTGGAAAGTTGAACGAAGAGGGCATCGTCCAAATCTTTCCTTTTGGCCAAGTATTCCTTCAAAATCTTTTTGGCATAATCCGAAATGAAAACTACTCGCACTTTCCTACCCTTACCTATAATTGAAAGTTCGTCAGTGGAAAGGTCAATATCGCGGGTGAGGGCGCAGAGTTCGGAAACACGAAGACCTGTTGAAAAAAGCAATTCCAAAATAGCCCTGTCTCGCAAATCGGCCAGTTCGCTACCTTTATCAGAAGTTTTATCGGATGATTTTGGGGCATCAAGCAACCTTTTCAATTCGGCATTGGTTATTAAATCCAAGGATCTTTCTGGGGTTTTGGCTAGCTCAATCCTCTCTGGAGGCATGGATTTGATTTCTTGTCTGGCCAAATATTTCAAAAAAGCGCGGATAGCGATAAGGTAGTAATTTTGGGTTTTTTTGGACATGGTGTCACCGGTTTTGGTGTTTTTGCCGGTGACCTGGCGGTTGAGCCAAAGCCTGAACTCACGCATCATTTCGTCTTTGATATCTTCAGGATTTTTGGCTTTAGTGTGTTCAAGAAAGACCGTCAAATAATGGTCATAGTTTTCAACGGTTTTGAGCGCCCGGCCTTTCTCAATCTCCACATATTCCAAAAATTGCCTTTTGAGTTGTTCTAAATCTTTCATACCTATTTATTCTATCACTTTCTAACGTCGCACAATATATGTTGCACAACTTTGTAAAACTAAAGTCGTGCAACATGAAAATATTGTACAACGTTGCTATGCAACATCGAACAATATTTTCTTAGTAAACAAAAAATGATAATGTTAACTCATGAACAATATTAATGAACCAGAATCTATTGATAAAGTTGAGTTGGCTAAAGAATTTGCACGCAAAAAATTTGAGGAGGCCGGGACAGGGAATCATTTTCTTGAAGTATATGAAATTCTTAAAGATGAGTTTGATGTAAGTGATAGAGATGTTTTAATAGCAAGTTTGTTGCACGATACTCTTGAAGATACCGATACTACTTATGAAGAATTAGAACAAACTTTTTCTAAAGATGTTGCAGATTTGGTAGAAGAAGTTTCTCATCCTAAAAATTACAACAAGGAAGAAAAAATTGAATTTTATGAGAAATTAAAACATATATCATCGGGAGGCAAAATGATAAAATTAGCCGATTTCACTTCACATCTGAGAAAGTTTATAGGAGCTTTTACTGGTGAAAGTGATTATCCTAAAATGACTTACAACGAATATTGCGTTTTTATACGAAGTTTCTTGGAAAGTTGTGAAGAATCAAATGCGAAAAATACTGTATCTGAATTAAATAACGAGTTGGATGCTTATATAACAAACAAATGAACATTTCAGAATCGTACAAACCAAGCAACGGAGAAGTTGTTTTTGAATACTCAGATGCTGATAGTTTTGACAATCTTGACCCGGCTTTAGTTAAGCAATGTTATGGGATATGTTTTTGTGATGGAAAATTATTAATAGCCAAAGGGGCTTTTGGAGAAAAAGAAGATACTTGGGGTTATGTGGGAGGAAGAATTGAGCCAGGAGAAACGTTTGAACAAACATTAAAAAGGGAAGTACAAGAAGAATCAAATATGGAAGTGATTTCTTTTCTGCCGATTGGATATCAAAAATCTTTAAATACAAAAGATAGAAGTTATAAATACGAGCTTCGTTATGTCTGTAAAGTCAAACCTTTTGGACCATTTGTTTCTGATCCAGCCAGTGAAGTCATAAAAGAAATAAAACTAATTGATCCATCAGAATACAAAAATTATGTTAACTGGGGGAAAATTGGAGATAGACTTGTTGAAAGAGCTTTAGAATTGTTGCCCGAACTTTAGTATACTGTGCTTATGAATGAATTTGGACCACAACAAAATAGAGAAAGTGTTGAGAAAATTAAATCTCTCGGTACACACACAATAGAAAAAGAAGGTATAAAAATTACTTATGAAGAAAGTTATGAGGAATTGGAACCCTTTCAGCAGGAAGAAATGGGCATTAAGGGCATAAGAAAAAAAGTAATTACCGAAGCCCCAGATGATTTTTGGAAAGTTTTTTACAAATATGATGAATTTTACAATCTCCTCACTGAAGGAGAATTTCCTAGTTTTTCAACATGGAACCATGCCTTATGGGGGGATGGTGGTATTGATAGACAGCATTATAATGGAAGAGTTGCTTGGAAAAAATTCGTTGATGATGGCGGTTATTTTCAGAAAGTTGGTGGAGATGTAAGAAGAGGTCCTATGAAAGATAAATACAATGACGCCGGAGAAGTTTTTAATTTGGCTATGCTTGTAAGTGGCGATGGTTGCTGGAGAGAATCAGAAGACTGCCCCGTATTTGTTTTTGGTAGTAAAAATAGTGCACTTAAAGATTACTTAAAACAAATTAACGAAAATCTAGAAATTCGGGAAGACTTAAAGCATGCAGGATGGAGTTTTGATTATGAGTTAAGTCTTGGGGAGAAAGTCTTACCCTCATGTCCACAGACTCTTGACCCAGAATCTGAAGATTTTTTCTATGAAAAATGGATAGTTAAAAATACTTCCTTTGTTTATGAACCCAAAGCACAAGGTGAAATAGGAATTGATTATAAAATCATACAAGAAAAAATTGATGAGCTATCTAAACAAAAAGGTAATGAGCGCGAGTTGGCAATAATTTATTGGGGTTTACTTAACGATAAAACAAAAGCAATACAATATTTAGAAAATGGAGATCTTTTTAATGCCAGATTATTGATTCCCATGTATTTAGCCGATGGAAGAAAAGAAGATGCTAAAAATTATTTAGTCAAAATATTAGATTCTGGTGGTAGGGGGATAAATTTAGGCAAACAAGAATCTTTGAACACAATCAGAAACATATTAGAGAAAGATGGTATTGAGAAGGCATTAGAATTTTATTTTGAAGAATGTAAGAGGGTTGGCAATTCAGTTTATATTAATAAAAATGTACCAACTTTTGAACAGTCATATAAAATAGTCTGGCCATACAATTTTGATAATCTAAGATTCTTAGCAGATGGTATTCCTTGTATGCACAACCTGAGGGAAATGACAATTCCCGCAGTTAACCATAAAGATATTAAACCATTAAGATGGTGTTATGCTGATATGGAGATGGTTAAAAATGATAGTGGTCAATTAGAAATTATTTTTTTTGAAACTGATTGATCGACTGTCAACACCAAATCGGCTTTTTCTTTGGGTTTATAGAGCTTAAAATATCTTTTTAACCCAATAATCAGGTTTCTGAAATTTGAATCGGGGTGGGTTTCGGGGAAATATTTATCGCCCCATTTTTCTTTTTCTCTTTTTATTCTTCTCTCATCAATTTTGGCAATATCGCCTTCCAAGTAGATTCTTTTGTTCCAAAGTTTGCTCATGGGAAGTTTGGGATGGAACATAAAAACTCCTTCCACTATCATAATTTTTTTGGAAAGATCAAAGGTCTTTTTTATATCCGTTTCTCCGGATGTTGGGCCGAAAGCATCTATCTCGTAAGTTCCATCATTATTATTTCTGAAGGCATCTACCAAATCAATCAATTTTTGATCATTTGTTATTTCAAGTTCAAAAACTACCGACTTATCTTCTGCTTTGGCCAATTTTTCTTTCACTTCTGCTCTTGTAAATAAAAAATCATCCCTATTCACGGCAACAATTTCGGGATTTAAAGCAATCAAATTGTTGAGTAAAGTAGTTTTTCCCACTCCTGTATAACCATCCAAGCCAATAACCAACTTAGACATATCTTTCGCCCATTCTTTTATTTTTTCGTTCGCTATTTCCGTTATTTGTTTTGAATCCATAAATCAAATTTTAGCATAATTATCCTTTCAAGATTTTTCGTGATAAAATTCACAAATGGAAACAAAACAAGTTTTAGGAGTTGATATTGGTAACGTTATTATAAATAATCGTTTAAATGATCCGGAAGTCACGAAAGTTGATGAGACGGTTTATGCATCCTTTCCTCCTACTGGTGGTGTTTTTGATGCTTTGAAAGCCCTCAATGATTATTTTCAAGGTGAAGTGTATTTAATTTCCAAATGTACAGAATGGGCACAGGAACAAATATTGTTATGGCTTCAAGCACATGATTTTTATACAAAAACCGGTATCAAACAAGAGAATATTTATTTCGTCAGACAACGTAATGAAAAAGATGGGGTTTGTCAGAAATTAGGCATAACTCATTTTGTTGATGATCGGCTTGAAGTCCTTGGTTATATGATTGAATCAACTCCAAATCTTTTTCTTTTTCAACCAGATCCAAAAGAGATTGAAGAATTTAAACAATTTTTACCTAAAGTTACTCGTGTGGAAAGTTGGTCAGAAGTTGTTGGAAAAATAATTAAATAAGTGGTTCAATAAAAACTGCCTTTCCTAAGCTAATTTTTTGTAATACTTTTTTCTACATCTTCGTGACTCATTTTTTTTGGCCAAAGCAAATCACCATCCTGATTATAAGCGGGTAAGCCAACCTTCTTGCATACTTCTATAACCATATCTCTTTTTGAATCTATTTTTTGCTGAATTTCAGAGAGAATTGTTGTCTTTACTTGCATTATTTCTTCTTCAGTTAAGGCTGGTACCTCTTCTTCCCATTCCTTAAGTTTAGCTTCAGTATGAAGAGTCCATGAATATCCTTTTCTTTTTCGCTTCTCTTCTTTTTGATTAAACTCATAATCAACTTCCCAACCATTAATCCGATCTCTCACTATGATTCCCACAATTTCCCATGGCTGAACAGAGCCTGTTACTAAACTTTCATACATTTGTCCTTGGCAAGGAATAACTTTATACCTGCGAACTTGCGGGTTCATTTTTATTACAATGTTAGCAGTTTTACCACCAGAAGAAATTAGCTCTCTCGTCAATACGTCAACATCCTGTTCATCATTAATAGGGGCGTCTCCTTTTTTCTTAAAATAAACGAGACTTTCACCATCATATGGAACCTCTTTGGGTTTATCAAAAGGAATAAACATCCCTCGACTCTGAATAGCCTGATCCATAAATTGACTTAGTTCTTTTTTTTGAGCAACTCCCCTCGACAAAGGAAAACCAACCGTTGAATGTTTTCTTAAGTATTCTATGTACTTATCCTTTTCATTGGAGGGATTTATATCAACAAGTCTATCTATGTGGTCTCTCATTTGATGATCTCGGACGAGTAAATCAGTCTCTTCATCTCTGATAAATATTGGCTCGTCATCTTTCCCGTGGAGCCTATAATTATTATCTCCCCACGGCATTACATGATAGCCGAGAATTAGTTGTCTGCCCTTCAGCATCATTTTTGCATTATCTGCATATGGTGTTGGATCAAATACAGATATGCAGTTAAATGGTTGATGCGATGACCCCGTGACATCTCTTCTGCGGGGCTCTACTTTATCATGATGGTCTGAAACTAAACCTCGGCTTACAGCATTTAATAACTTGTCATAAGTAAAATCACTACTTGTTCCGCCATAATAATACATGGAGTGAAACATTAGGTTTCTTTCAAAAATATTTATAATCAAAGACTCTGCTTTTTCTATGGCATTCTCAGGACTTTCTGGCAAGTCTCCTTGTTCAATTATTTTTTTTATATCGTCAGGACTTTTATCGGACGGTAAACCCAAAAGATCTGGTTCGGTCAGATATCCTCGGTCAACCAATTCCATCCATTCTATTTGTTCATGTTCTAAGTATTTTGGAGCATCTGATGCCCATTCAGTTTTAATTTCTCCCGAATTAACTTTCTCGTTTATTTTCTGAGCTTCTGCGAGTTCAGCTTCAGTTGGTTCTGGTTGCTTTTCAAACATTTTGTTCCTACTAAATTGACTTAATAAGTATATAAGAATTGTATCATAATTGTTAAAATGTAAATTAAACAAAACAACATCCTTATGATACAGTTTCTATATGCTCAAAGCTCATAATTTAACCAGTTTAGAAGGTAATCTTCTTGAAAATGCTATCAAAAATGATTTTGGTTTGGAAATTACAGATACTGAGAAAATTACAACGGGTTATGTTAACCAAGTCTTTAAGGCAAAACTTCAAAATCAAGTTGTATTCGTGAGAATAAATAAAGACGGGAATATTTTTAAAGTGGAACAACTTGGATATCAAATATTTAAAAAACAAGGAATACCTGTGCCAGAAATAATTGCATTTAAAGAAAACCCCCAATCAATTGGCTACCCAACAATGATTATGTTCTCTGCAGAGGGATCTAATTTAGATAAAATAGATATACCTCAAGAACAAAAAGATAATATTTACGAGCGTGTCGGCGAACTATTAAGAAAAATCAACGAGACGAAACTGGAAGGGTATGGTCCTCTAAAAATAATAAACCAAAAATTAGTAGGTGAGTTTTCAAGCTGGAAAGAATTCTGTGAGTCACAGGAAGAAAATAATCTAAACGTTTTAGACTTTTTCTTAAAAAAGAAACTTCTTACGAACGAAGATTGTGACAAAGTTAAGAAGATTTACAAAGAAATTGCCTTATTAGATTTTGGAAAGGCATCACTTTTACATAGAGACATGCGCCCCGCGCATTTCTTTGTTAAAGACAATGATATTTCTGGTGTTATCGATTTGGGATATATGGCAGCTAGTGACCCACGTGATGATATCGCAGTAAGTTTATCGTTTCAAAACCCAGAGCAACAAAAGTATTTCAAAAAGGGCTATGGGGATTTGGCTAACGACCCTGTTGTTAATAAATATGGGGTCACTATGCTTATTAGGAAAATGTATTTTAGATTACAAGATGAAACAAAGGGAGATGTTGATATATTGCTCCCAATTCTTAAAAAAGCTTTAGAGGAGTTTTGAGTTATAACTTGTTTTGTTTCCAAAATTTCAGATCTGTTCACTCTTTGTGTTTCTTACACTAGAAAGCTTGTTTTCTTTGCTATTATACCAAGTGCTGTAGGTATCGGATCCTGTACCAATAAAGATAATTTTGTCACCCATTTTATTTAAAAGAGTTCGCGCTTTATCTGGATAACAACAACTAAAAATAATATTAGAAGCTTCTGGGAATTTTTCCGACAGGTATTGTATCAATTCATCTGGCGTGATTTCTTTTTTGCTTCCTGGCTCTTCAAAGTTTTCTCCTCCAAAATGTAGTGCTTGATAAATAGTTGTTTTATTATCTGTCTCAAGTGAAAATGCCGCGTTACCTAACTGTTTTACATTATAAAAATTATAAATCAATTTACCATCATTGTTTATAGAATAATCAAACTTAATTCCTAAAGAACCCAGTCTATCAGCCACCTCTTGATCTTTTGATTCCAAAAGTGTTTTTTCTTCATTTTTTATATTTTCTAAACCTTCCATGTTTAAATTTTAGCACAAATAAAAAACCGCCTCCTTTCCTAGGGGAGACGGGAAGCCCGAATTATTTGGGTTTAGGTTTGGAGAGTGATTCCGGTTTAACAAAGAGACTTTCGGGTTTTCTATACAGTCTCTCCGGTTTGCAAACCGAAACCAATTCTGCTGCTCTCTCCCTCCTGTATTTCCTGTCCGCAGCTTTCTCTGCCGGAGTCGAAGTGACTTCGTCAAAGATAGCAGCGACAACGACAAGAATTACAAGAGTCGCCAAAAAACCAACCGGATGAGCCAAAAACAGACCATGAACATAATTATAAATTTCCATTTCTCTCTCCTTTTTGATTGCAAAGAACATTTAGAAGAACCATTTCTCCCATCAGAAATTCCAATCTCTTGGAATCTCTGATGGGAGGAGGATACTACTATCCCCCCAATTGTCACCTCCTTTCGTGGTGATTAAAAGAACTATTTTCTTCGAAATCTCTTTCGATAACCTGACTGGCCTCCCATAGGAGAGGACAAGGTTTTAATTGGCGGTACGGAAAGTCCGAGTGGTTCTTTCATTTCCCGAAAATTTTTGGTTGTCAGTATCTGATAATTTTCAGGGTTGGAAAGAATTCCCAAATTTTTCTTACGTTCTGTCTGCCTTTGTGTGATGAATTTTCGCTTTTCTTGCTCAAACTCATTAATTTCTATTCGGCTCATGGACTGTTTCTCTCCGTCTAAAAATGGCTCGTAGCCATTCATGAACAGTTCGTGTTTAGAGATAACTAGCGGATCGATTTCCGATAAGAAGTGTTTGAACTGCTTCTCGCTGAAAAGTGATTTGACCGTTTGAATGAATTTCTGGCTCAACACTGCGGTTGCTACCAGAGGATCTTCATAATGTTCAAGAATCTGAGTGATTTTACTGATGATATAATCCACCCCGGTTTTTTGAAACCCAATTTTTGTCAGATGAATATTAAGTAAATCTTCGTCGGACAACTCAGGATTTTTTTCATAAAAATCTATCATATCCTGATCCAAAAATTCATCATCACTCTCAAAAGCAACTCCATCATCGTCGAAACCAGTCATATTTTTCTCCTTTTTATTTAAAAGAACTAATCTCTAAAAGTTTCCGAACTATTTCAGAAACTTTATAAAGATGGCGAGTAAAGATAATACTCATCTCGCCATGTGACAAAGGTTTCGGTCTTTTATGCCCTTGTCGTCCCCATTTATTTATTTCACGCTGTCAGACTGGGGTCAGCGTGGAGAACGGAACACTATTCCGATTCGAGCCTCTTAGCGAGAACTTCTCGAAGAATAAGTGTTGGGATCTTCTCTGCAAGAGAGACCGGATCCCAAACTTCTTCTTCATCGAAGTTATCGCCACTGTCAAAGCTCCACTCATAGATTAGGCAAATTTCGCCCAAGTCAATGAGGTGCTCCAACAGAGAGGTATTGAATGGAGTGTTCGCTGGTAAATCCTGGATTTGGTATCCAGACCAGTCGAATTCCACCGTGAAGTGGATATCTCCGTTCTCTTCATTCCGCGCCAACCCCTGTTCAATCAAGAACTTAATAAGAGGCTGGACCAGCGACTTGCTGGTAAACATCGACGGAATGATTGCTGCGTATTGCTCGAAACGTGTACCCATAACAGCCTCCTTAGTGCCCACAATACCCGGGGCGAGGTTGCGAATAATTTCGCGTTCATTATTTAAAAGAACATTTTATTTGGGAGAGAAAACTCTTATTGACAAAGGCTTGGAAGCTCTCTATGGCCGATTTCGGCTTGTCATTTCGTTTTCTCTCCCATCAAAATTTTCAATTGATTTTAAAACTTTGATGGGAGGCCGATTGGTATCGGCCAAAATTAGCATAGTAGAACCGTCGGAGCGACCGCAGTTCCTTCGAGTTTATCGCTATTCCGGAATTTCTCCGGATTCGCAATGAGACGGAGTTTGTTGTCCGCTCATACCCTGTGTAAGGGTCACAACAAGGATACTATTCAATAGATATCCCTATATTGTGTGTGAGGGCGACTCCCAGTAGGGTACCCACCTTTCGGTGTGCCTTTCGGCTGTTCTCTCTAGTGCCTATGCTTGCACTTAACACCCGTCAGAAAACCATTTGTAATGATACTCTGATGGATGTTAAGTGGGTTATTTAATTATCAAAAGAACTTGGGATTTCTCCCATCAGAAATTCCGATTTCTCAGAAGCTCTGATAGGAGGGGAACATTTAAGTTCCCCATAAGTTTCCAAAGATTTAGGAATGATCGTTTGGGCGTTCATGTAATGTGATTGCCACACTACGGTTGGACGATCAAGATCTTTGTTTGAGACTATTGGTTGGAAGTCTCAATGTTCACTGCTACCTTTGCCGCAGTTTTTTTCTTGGTCAATTTCGGTTTGGGGCCGGAATTTCCCTTCGAAAACCCGTGAACGACGGGTAGCCATTCTTGGCCAGCGACGCAATCTCAGACAGTCCGAGAAGTAAGCGCTTGAAGGGCTATACGCCAGTCCTTCACTCGCTTTTGCCAATGCTTTTCCCAGGCGACAGCGTCCTTACTGGACGGCGCCTCCGGCATCGGTTCAAGGACGATCTTCTGCCCGTCCCAGTGCATGTCTTCGGCCATTCTGCAGTCGTAGCCACACAAAGGGAGAAACTCGGGATCTTTAATTGGATCCTTCGTTTCTTTTCCGAAGTCTGATGGATAAAATCCGTTATATCCGAATATATCCATAAGACCGGCAGTCAGATCCTCGTGGTGGTTTGTATCACTATAAAGCACCACGGGTGTCTGAAGCTCAACCGCCTTAAGCACAAATGCGAGACCGAATGGGATCTCTGTGCCTATAGCCTCCATATTCCTTGGGTAACAAGGATCAAATGGAGCATCCGCGACACCTCTCTCTTCTTCGATTTTGAAATGCAAATCGGAGATGATGGCCGAGAAAGTGCCTGGGCGAGCTTTTTTCAAAAGTCGGTAAGCTTTATCGTAGTTTACGATTTCCACTTCGACTTCTGACAGCTGAACTCTTGCGGCTTCCTGATGTCTCAGGGTATCCTCAATTATGAGTATCATGCTGTATTCTCCTTTTTTATTCCCCAAGACTTACATTTGGCTAATTTGTTTCTGTTCCTAACAGATTCAAATTAGTTTCAATGCTTGAGTACGGTTTATTTTTGGAAACTTTATTTTAAAGAGCATTTGGAAGAACAATTTCTCCCATCAGAAATTCCGATTCGTCGGAAACTCTGATAGGAGGGGAATCAATGTATCATTGATTCCCCAGTGCGGTCTGATGGTATTAGTTGAGAAACTAAACCATCAGTTGAAGCCAGCAGTCGCTGTTTCTCAAGCAGCGGCACGAAGGCTTACCTGCAACTCTTCTTCCTAGGAGAAGAGTTGTTGGGAAAGCGCAATCATTTTGCGCCCAGGCTTCCTAATGGCCCGCACACCATTAGTCCCGTAAAATTTAGTATGAATTATAAAGAGCATTTGCACAGTGAGGATGAGTGTTAGGTCACCATCCTCTTTGAGTCTTTCCGCTGTTCCATCTTCTCTCCTAAGAAAATGGCCCCCAGATAAGTGACTGTAAGGTACAGTTTAATTTGGGACCAACGATCGTTTTTCCTCCGCGTGAGGGACAATCGTCTGTGGGGCGGAAACCCTGGGTGCGTTCTCCGGTAGCTGTGCCTACCAAACACCCTTCAGAAAATTCTTATCTAAAAATTCTCTGAAGGATGCCGAGAAATTATTTTCTTCTGCCCCTGCTTATGAGCCTCTCGCGATATATGACTGGGCGGAGGCTCAAGAGTAGGGGCAGAAGGGTTTTTCAAAGTTCTGGCAACAGTATACTCATAAACTAAAATCTGTCAAGTAATTATGACAGATTATATTATTTTCTTTTTCTAAATTCTAATAAAGCTTTAAATAAAAGCATATTTTGGATATACGATTTTATTGAGTGATAATTCAATATGACAGATTAGAAATATTTTTGACAAAAATTTTATCTGTTTTTATGTAAAAATAGTATGTTTTTGATAAAAAACACTTATTTTTAAAATATATGGCTTAAAATATGGGTTTGTGTGTCATTTTACACTAAAAATGACAAAAACGCTTGACATTTATTATTGAATCTGATAGACTCTATGTCGGATTTCAATTCCAATCTAAAGGAGGTGTCTATGGAGGACTAAGAGGTGGGTGCCACTTCCTGACCCTTCCATAGAAGTCAGGAAGTGGTATTAACCACAAAGTCCCGCTTCTGAAAGATTGGAGAAGGAGTAAATTATGTTTGATTAGTCAATAGTCAAAAAATGGCATGAATTTGCCAAACCAAAAGGGTCTCGTTCTATCTATAGAACGAGACCCTATCTTTTTACTTTTTATTACTATCAATAATTAATCGTATTAAGCTTTTCATGGTTTCAGCAACATCTTCACTTTGTATGAAAATGCTAGAAAATTTATTGTTTAGAACACTTATTCTTACTTTATCTTTAAAAATTCCAATATCACAAGTTATAGGGTATTTTTTACCATCAATCTTAATTCTTTCACCCATCTCGTCAGAAGGAATTTCACTATTTTCATAAGTATAAATAACTTTTGATTTTACTTTTCTATTCAACCTTTCTTTTTTGTATTTTCCTCTTTCTTCTATAGGAAAAACTTTGTCCAATAAGTCTCGCGAATACACTATATATATGGGCTCATTTTGTGATAATGGACCTTTTCCAAATGTTTCTTCTGTGGCACTAACTATACCTTCCTTTCCTTCATAATACTTTACAACTGGGCGTTCACCAGAACTTCTCTCAAGACTTTTTATTTCTGGAATAATATCCTTCAAACGCTTGCTGTTTTCTTCTAAAACTAATTTTTGTCTATCTACGAAAGTTTCCAATCTTTCCGGTGGTTCGGCTTGGTAATGAGTCTTTTTACCAACAGTAGTCTCACTTACTAAGCCTTTTTTGGCCAAAGAATCCAAAACCACGTAGACAGTAGGCCTTTTGAGCTTGGTTTTTTTTGATAAATCAAGAACTGAAGCATTGTCTACTTGGATTAAAGATAGATAAACAACCGATTCTTTATCAGTTAAACCTATATTTTGTAGATATTTTTCTAACATTCCAATCATTATACCATACCGGTCAAATTTGAAGGAAATTTTGAGAGATATTGCGGAAAAGATGGGTTTATGCTATCATCTGGGCATGCTTACAAAGAATAAAAAGCAAAGAGTTATAAAGGAAGTCAAAATTCATGACACCGATACCGGCAGTCCTGAGGTGCAAATCGCCGTGCTTTCACGCCGTATTGACGATTTGGCTCTTCATTTAAAGAAAAACAAAAAAGATAAACACTCCCGCAGAGGCCTTTTGGGTTTGGTTGCAGACCGAAAGACTCATATGAAATACTTGGAGAAAAAAGATACAAAAAGGTATAATGCACTTGTTAAGAAGTTGGATTTGAAGAAAACTTCTTAAGTTAATTGAAAGATTGAAAATTTAAAGATTGAAAAATTTTCGGTCGTTATTTTTCTTTTTTAATATTTCAATACTTCAATCTTTTAATATTTAAATTTTAAAAAATGGCAGTTATTAAACACAAGAATCAGCGCGTTGGTATTTTTATTGATACTCAAAATCTCTATCACAGCGCCAAAAATATTTATGGAGCCAAAGTAAACTTCGACCAAGTGGTCAAAGAGGCTTTGGCTA
>JBBTSI010000009.1:0-24404 GCA_038064735.1 Patescibacteria group bacterium
TACTTTTTATTTATCTTGCAAATTCAATAGTGCGGGATTCGCGGATGACAACCACACGGATTTCTCCAGGATATTTGAGTTCGTTTTCGATGCGGACAGCGATGTCACGGGCGATATCTTTAGCTTCAAGGTCATTGACTTCAGATGGAGTAACGAAAACTCTGACTTCGCGGCCGGCTTGCAGGGCATAAGCTTTTTCTACTCCTTTCATTGAGGTGGCGATAGTTTCCAGTTCAGTCAAACGCTTGAGATAATTTTCCACACTGTCGCGTCTGGCTCCAGGTCTGGCACCTGAGATGGCATCGGCGGATTGGACGATATAAGACTCTAAAGTTGAATATGGATACTCGCCATGGTGAGACTCCATCGCTCGGATGATTTTTTCATCGGCTCCAAATTTTTGCAAAATTCTTTTACCTATTTCTACGTGAGTACCAGTGATTTCGTGGTCTACTGCTTTGCCAATATCGTGAAGGAGAGCTCCGGCTTTGGCGATGTTTACGTTAGCACCAATTTCAGTGGCGAGCATACCCGCAATGTGAGACATTTCAACCGAGTGTTGCAAGACGTTTTGGCCGTAAGAGGTGCGGAAATGAAGACGTCCTAAGATGGAGACAATCCTTGGGTCAAGATTGAAAACTCCGCATTCGTAAGCGGCGGCTTCACCTTTTTCTTTGATGGTTTTATTGATTTCTTGTTTGGCTTTTTCCACCATTTCTTCGATTTTGACAGGTTGAATCCTACCGTCTGCAATAAGGTTTTCTAAGGCGACTTTAGCTATTTGTCTGCGAACTGAATCGTAAGAAGATATAGTGATAAGACCCGGCGTGTCATCAACAATAATTTCCACTCCGGAAATTCTTTCAAAAGCTTTGATGTTACGGCCTTCTTTGCCGATAATTTTACCTTTTATTTCATCAGAGGGGATAGTGACAGTAGTAGAAAATACCTCTGAAGAAACTGAATTGGCCAGTCTTTGGATTGAAGATGTCAGTATTTCTTTGGCTCTAGTTTCGATTTTTTCGGTGCCGGTATTCTCCAGTTTTTGGAGTCTGACAGTCATATCTTCCTCGTGTTTTCTTTCTATTTCTTTGATCAAGAGATTTTTAGCTTCATCTTCGGTTAACTTGGAAACCCTTTGTAACTCGGAGTATTTTTCTTTTTCCAATATTTCCGCTTTTTCTCTGATGGTTTTTATTTCAGAAACTTTTTCCTTAACTTGTTCGATTTCTTTATCTATATCAAGTTGTCTTTTATCTAAAAATTCCTCTTTTTTGATGAGGCGGTCTTCAGTCTTTTTTATTTTTTCTTCTTTTTCTTTAAATTCGATTCGGCTTTCTTTTAAGGTTTCTTCGGCCTTGTTTTCCGCTTCTTCGACTATTTTTTTGGCCTCTTCTTTGGCATAAAGTTCCATTTGTTTGATGCGGAGTTCTACGGAACCTCTTTGTCCGAGTGAAATTATCCAACGCAAGAAATAACCGAAACCAACACCAACCAAAGCGGCTACGCCGGCTAAGATTATCGCTAGTTTTAATGACATATATTTTGTTGTAACTCCGCTTTAATCAGTACGGTGCAAATTGAGACTTGATTTTTTGTTTAAAAATAAAGACATTTTGAAAAAATTAAAGGAAATTACTTGATTTAATAGTAATGCCTGTATTATACAAAATTAAAGAATTTTGTCTATGATGCCGTATTTTTTGGCTTCGTCAGCGGACATGAAGTAGTCGCGTTCGACGTCATTTTCTATTTTTGAAAGTGGCTGACCGGTGTTTTCGGCGAGCATTTTGTTCAAATTTTCTTTGGTTTTTATGATGTGTTTGGCAGTGATGGCAATATCGGTAGCTTGACCTTCAGCACCTCCCAATGGTTGATGAATCATAACCTCGGCGTTTTTCAAAATAAACCTCTTACCCTTAGTTCCGGCAGAGAGGACTAATGCGGCGCCACTTGCTGCAATACCGACACAATAAGTAGAGACATCTGGTTTGATGAATTTCATGGTGTCTACGATAGCTAGGGTAGAAGTGACCGAGCCACCAGGAGAGTTGATGTAAAGAGAAATTTCTTTTTTAGGATCTTCGGATTGTAAGAATAAAAGCTGGGCAACGATAAGGTTGGCCATAGTATCTTCAATCTGACCTCCGAGGAAGATAATCCTGTCTTTTAAGAGCCTCGAATAAATATCATAAGCCCTCTCACCATTGTGAGTCTTTTCGATGACTGTTGGGACTAATATGGAATTTTTTATTTCGTTTTTCATATGATTTAAATTATTCTTTTTCCAATAATTTCAAAACTTCGGCGTTTACTAAAATGGTAGAAACATAAACGCGGGCGTTCACTTCGTTGGCCTGCGGATAATGTTTCAAAACTTCTTTGACTTCGTTTTCTAAAATTTCTTTGTTAGGTTCGATTTTTTCTGTCTCGGCTATCTTGTTGAAGATGATTTGGATGCCGGCTTTCTTTTCAGAACTCTCTCTCAAATCTTTTTTTAAATCCTCCTCGGTTTTTTTTGCCTGCTCTAGGTAATCGGCAAATTTGGCTCCCATTCTTTCAACATCATCTTTCATTTGAGCTAAAGACTTTTCTATCTCACTCTCGACTAAAATATCAGGCATATCAATCTTGGTATTTTTAAGCAGAGCGTCCATGATAGAAGCCCGTTTCTTTTCGGTATTTCTGGCTTTTTTCTCGTTTATTACGTTTTGCTTAACTTTTTCTTTGAGTTCATCTAAATTTTTGAAATTACCGGCCATTTGAGCAAATTCATCATTGAGTTCCGGCAAATCCCCATCTTTAATATCAGGATGGTTGTGTCCTTTTTCATCTTTGTTAGCTTCATGCCAGTCAAAATGAGCCTTGTTTCGTCTTATTTGCAAGAGAACATCATCAACTTCTTTATCAGTTGCCTCTAAATCATTTTTTTCCAACTTCACTGAAGCTACGCTGGACTTCGCTATTGCTCGGTAATCTGGTAATTCAATATCAGGCATCAAAGCAAAAGTAGCCTTAAATTCAAAAGGGTTACCCAAAGCTATTTTGGTTACGGAGATTTTTGGACGGCCGATAATATCCAATTTTTCCTGTTCTATAATAGCAGGGAAGTGTTCCTTCAAAAGTATATCAATAGCTTCTTCGAGAATTTGCGCCTCGCCAACTTTATCTATCACTACATTCTCTGGTGTGTGACCTTTGCGGAAGCCGTCAACTTCTAAAGAAGTAGAATACATATCTACCGCTTTTTTACGAGCTTGAGATAAGGCCTCAGCAGGGATTGTGGCTTCGATTTCTACCTCAGATTTAGGTAATTTTTTTATTTTTATGTTGTATTGCATGAGGAGCAGTTTAACCTAAAAATTCACTTTAGGCAAACTGCTCCTCATTTAGTTTTACTTATTTTATCTACTGCAACTGGGCATCAATAGCAGAAGCGCCTTGATCCACAGCGTCTATGTTGGTGGAGTTTAAGTCAGCTTCTATTGAATTCAAATCATCAGAACTGCTTTGAGCATTTAGAGAATCTGTCACTGTGTCACTAACTGCTGTTTCGGTGGTTGCTGGGGGGGTGTAAACTGGTTGAGAAACTCTTTGTTTAAGGAAATATAAACCACCAACTATGATAAGGGCTAAAATAATGATGACAGCAATGAGTGGTCCTTTTGATTTTTTCTCTTCTGTTGCTGGCATTGGGGGCATTTGGTTTGGATTGAATGTGTCCATGTTTTTTTAAAAATTATAAAGTTTATAAATTAATTATTGTGCGGTGGTAGTGGCGGTAGTCGAGGCAGTTGAAGAAGGGGTGGTGGAAGCAGTTGAAGAATGATTCTCATCTTCTTTTCCAAACTCTTTTTCAAGTTTATTTTGGCCAGGTTTCAAGCTGTTGATTACATCTACTAAAGCTGCTTGGGCAATTTTCAAATCTTTTTTAGCTTTTTCAATTTTACTTTTGGTTGTTTCAAAAGCTCCTTTTAGCATACTTGCGGTTGTAGAAGCGGTCGAGGAAGCGGCAATTGAAGCAATATTGGTTGGAATGAGAGCGATACTGGCTTTGGCAGTAGCGATTTTGGCTTTAGCGGCAATCAAAAGGGTTTTAGCCTTCGATTCATCAATTTTTCTAGCTTCGATTTTTGTAATTCGAGATTCAATTCTTTGTACCAAAACATCTAAACGGTTGGCAGCAGCATTAAATCTTTTGATAACATTATTCATGAACTTATCCATTTCTTTTTCAATCTTACTGGTAGCACTTTGTTTTCTTTGTTCAATATTATTTTTTATTTCTTCTGTTCTTGAAGCTACATTTTGTTTTATTTCTTCTTTTTTTGTTTCCATTTGAGCTTTAAGATTTTGTATTTTTTCTTTCGCTTCTTCTTTTCGGGTTGTTGCACTATTTGAATCTTCTGAAATAGCATAAGAAAAACTTGGCAAAGCTAATAAAGAAACTACTACTAAAGACAAAATTAATTTATTTTTCATATATCTAATTTATTTATAATAATAAAAGCCATACTTAGGTACGGTTTTTATTATACTCCTTTAATTATAAATCAAGAAGGGGATTACTCAATTACTCGGCTGTTTCTAACTCTTCACCTTTGATTGATTTAATATCGATGCGCCAGCCAGTGAGTTTGGCTGCTAATCTAACGTTTTGGCCACCTTTACCAATAGCAAGTGATTGCTGATCTTCAGAAACGACGACAGCCGCTTCGCGACCCTCTTCGTTTATGGTAACGGAAGTTATTTTAGCAGGGGAGAGAGCGTCTTCTATAAATTCAGATGGGTTATCTGACCATTCTATGATGTCTATTTTTTCACCGCCGAGCTCGCTTGTAACTGTAGCCACTCTCACACCTCTTTGGCCGACGAGAGAACCAACTGGATCAATATAATTGTCGTTAGTGGCTACCGCTACTTTGGAGCGGGAACCGGCTTCTCTGGCCACTGATTTTATTTCGATAGCGCCAGTGTTGAGTTCAGGAGCTTCATTTTCAAAAAGTTTGATGAGAAAACGTGGGTGAGAACGGGAAAGTCTGAGGGCGACACCTTTTGGTCCGTCTTCCACTTTGTAGAGATAAGCTCTGACTCTTTCACCTTGGCTAAATCTTTCGCCAGGGATTTGTTCTTCATAAGGCAAAATACCAACGGCCCGGCCGACATCTACGAAGATATTTCCTCTTTCTATTCTTTGAACGGTACCCACGATGATTTCACCTTCACGAGCGCCAAATTCTTTCAAAACCGATGATCTTTCAGCTTCTCTGATTTTTTGGACGATGACTTGTTTGGCGGTCTGGCTGGCGATACGGCCATAATCTCCTTTTGACTCTAATGGGAAGCTAATCTCATCTCCTACCACGGCACCTTTTTTAATTTTTTTAGCATCAGGAAGCAAGATATGATGTTCTGGATTGAAAAGCACTCTGTCATCATCTTTTTCTTCGGCGGTTTCTAGTGCATCTTCCAAATCTTCTTTGTTCATGAAAACTTTGGAATCATCAACGACGATTTTGGTTTGAGTCATTTCTACACCACCACTGCGCAAGTCAAATTCAGCACGGATTATCTGACCGCGTTTGCCATATTCTTTTTTGTAAGCGGTGGCTAAAGCCATTTCTATGGCCTCAATAACCTTCTCTTTGGCTATACCTCGCTCTTCTTCTAATTGGTCTAAAACCGAATTTATAACCTTTAAATCAAACATATTTTTAAAAATTTTTAATTTGTAATTTTAAAACTGGGAAAGAAAAAATCCGCTGGCTGGCGGAAATATCTATCTTTCAGTATCAGAACCATTATATACCTTAGCTAATGAACAGTCAACCTTTGTCTTTGTTTATATTATAAACTATAATTTAAAGCATGAACGAAGAATCTATAAATCCCAACGAACCTTTGTATAAAAAAATGGGTCAAGAAAATAAACCAACTCTTGAAGAGTTGCAACTCGCCCTTATTAAAAAGCTTAAAGAGTATGGAGAAACAAATCATCTAGATGAGAAAATAATTTTTGAGGCGGTTATGGGAAAAGATATAGTAGAAACTGAACCAATAATGCCAATAGAAACTAAAGTTGAGGATCCAATCTCGGTTCCAGAAACTGAACATCAAGAAAAAGAAAATATACTAGTTTTTAATCCAAGAAAAGGTTTTGAACCTAATCTTGAACCTCAAAAAATAGAAGAAGTAAAAGAAGAAGTGGTGGCAGAACCAGAAGTAAAACCGGAACCTGCTCCAATAGTCGAAACTCCTACACCAGAGTCGGTTATTGAAAAAGTAGAGGTGCCGATCTCTGTTCAAGAAAAAATATTTGATAATCCGGAAATTTTGAAAGATATAGAAGTAAAAGAAGGTGATTCTTTATGGATTATTCTTAAAAAAATATTTGAAAATGGTTCACAATTTAAAGACATTACTGAAGCTCAAAAGATTTTTGTTTTAAATAAAATTTCGGGGCTTATTTTTGATGAGCCAGAAGTTTATGGTTTGAATAAAGATGGGAGTTTAGAAATAGGAAAAAAAATAGATTTATCGAAAATTTTGAATGATAATGAAAAAGTAGGATCAATAATAAAAGAAGCCAAAGAAACTATAATAGCCGGAAGTCTGATAGAAAAATCTACCCTCAAACTTCCTGAGTCGGTACAAATATCAAAACCTGAACCAAAAACAGAAGTTCCCGTTGAACCGGAAATAAAACCAATTCCAGAACCAATTTCAGAAATTAAACCCGAAATAAAAACGGAAATCCCAGTTCCGGTCCCAGAACCTCCAAAAGTGCAAGAAATGAGCGTTTTAGAAAAAGAAAAAAGAGAAGCGATACATAAACAAATAGAAGAAGCCAAACAAAGATTAAATCATCTTGAAAGTAGTGCTCCAAATTCAAATTTGGAAAGATCTCTTTCTTCTGATACCAGATTTGTTGCTATGGATTCTAAGTTTAATCAAACTCTTGAAGAAGCGTTCAAAAATGAAATTAACGAAATATATGGCAAGAGCGGTTTATTAGGAATGGGCAAAACGGAAGGTTTGAAAACCAAAGAATGGGCGGAAATGGCAAGGCTTCCAGCTATTAAAGTCATAGAGTATTACACTGGTGATTCAAATAAATCTGGTCTTTCTCCTGAAACTATAAAAGAATTATTGAAATCTAAAAATCACGAAGCTTTGATGAGGCAGACTGCAGGACTTATGGAACAATCACATGGAGCCATCAAACCATTTGAAAATGAAAATATGGAACAGTTTATAAAAAGACTTGGAGGTTATGTCTTGAGGACTCATTCACAAAAATCATAATGAATCCCGTTAGAAATAAGCGGGCAATAATCAATAAATAATATTAAAAATAAATTTCTAACGGGATGAACGAAGAATTTAACAAAAAAATAGCGAAAGATTTCGGTCTGGAAAATATGGATTCAAGAGAGCAAGAAAAAATGATTGAAAAAGTCGGTAATTTGTTATTTGAGTCTGTGGTTGAGAGAGCAGTGGATGCTATGGATGAAAGTGTTATAAATGAGTTTGATAGTGTTATTGATAGTGCTGGAGGAGATTATCAGAGAGTTATTGAATTTTTCAAGTCTAAAGTACTGGGGTTTGATATTATTGTTTCCGAAGAACTAACACGCCTCAAACGAGCTACTTCAGAGATATTTGCTTGACACTCTTTCTGATTTTGTTAAGATATAGCTTATTGATAAATAGGCGGCTTTTATTTGTCGCATTTTTTAAAAATTAATAATAAGTATAATAATCAAAATATTATGGCAGAAGCTTTTGATCGTTCTAAACCACACGTAAACGTCGGTACCGTCGGTCACGTAGACCACGGTAAAACTACACTCACCGCCGCTATTCTTCGCGTGCTTGATATGCACAAAGCAGAAGGTTATGGCGCCCGCGTTGAGGAAGTTGGCAACATTGATAACGCCCCTGAAGAAAAAGCCCGAGGAATTACTATTGCTCTTCACCACTCTGAATATTGGACTCCAGCTAGACACTACGCTCACATTGACGCTCCTGGTCACGCCGACTACATCAAAAACATGATTACCGGTGCTGCTCAGATGGACGGCGCTATCTTAGTAGTGGCTGCCACAGACGGTGTGATGCCACAAACCAGAGAACATATCCTCTTGGCTCACCAAGTCGGTGTTCCTAAAATTATCGTTTTCCTTAACAAATGCGATATGGTTGCCGAACAGGACCTTATTGACTTGGTTGAAGAAGAAATTCGCGAATTGCTCACTAAAAACCACTATGACGGCGCCGCTACTCCTATCATCCGCGGTTCAGGCCTCAAAGCTTTGGAAGCCAAAGATATGGAAGATGAATGGGCTAAAAAAGTCTTTGATTTGGTTACTACTTTGGAATCTTATATCCCAACTCCAGTCCGTGAACTTGAAAAACCTTTCCTTATGCCAATTGAAGACATCTTCTCAATTGAAGGCAGAGGTACAGTGGTTACAGGTAAGATTGAAAGAGGTATTGTAAAGGTAGGTGAGGATGTTGAAGTTGTAGGCCTCAAAGAATTGCAAAAAACTACCGTTACTGGTATTGAAATGTTCAACAAACAACTTCAAGAAGGACAAGCTGGAGACAACGCAGGCATTTTGCTTAGAGGTTTGAAGAAAGAAGATGTCCACCGCGGTCAAGTTATTTCTAAGCCAGGTACCGTCACTCCTCATACTGACTTTGAATCAGAAGTTTACATTTTGAAGAAAGAAGAAGGAGGCCGACACACACCATTTTTCACTGGTTACAAACCACAGTTTTACATTAGAACAACTGACGTAACAGGGGAAGTGACTTTGAAAGAAGGAGTAGAAATGGTTATGCCTGGAGACACCGTTACCTTTAAAGTGAAGTTGGTAGCCCCAGTAGCTCTGGAAGCTCAGCAAAGATTTGCTATCCGTGAAGGAGGCAAGACAGTGGGGGCAGGAGTAGTAACCAAAATTGTAGCTTAAAAACCCCACCCTTAATCCCTCCCCTTGATCAGGAGAGGGAAAAAGGAAAGGGAAAAATCAATATGGCAGAAGGCACATTAAAAAAAGATCCCACTTCGCCCAAAAAGGCAGGGCTTCGCGGGACAGGAAAGAAAGTCTCTCTTAAAAAGAAAGAGGAGGCTATTTCTAAGCTACGCATCAGAGTGATGGCTTATGAGTATAAAATTTTAGATCTTTCGGTTAAGCAAATCATCGATACCGCTTTGCGTTACGATGCTCAAGTAGTAGGGCCAATACCTTTGCCAACTGATATCAAGAAATACACTGTCAACCGTTCGCCTTTCGTCTATAAGAACGCCAGAGAGCAGTTTGAAATGAGAGTCCACAGGAGAGTGATTGATATCATCAATCCTTCTCCAAAAATCATGGACGCTCTGACCAACATCTCTTTGCCGTCCGGAGTCAATATTGATGTGAAGATAGTCTAATTAAAATCTTAAAACAAAAAACCGCCCTCTAGCGGTTTTTTGTTGCTCTTTAAGAATTTGGACTTGCCCCTACACTCAAATTTGAGTGTAGGGGCTTGCATTTTAAATAGATATTTGTTAGTCTTCTCTAAGCCGAACGGCGTTTTTTATATGAATCCCGTTAGAAGTATTCTAACCGAGGTTCATTATTATTAAGTAAACTACGGAAATCAAGATTTCCTACTTCTAACGGGATGAAATTTACATTGGCTAAAAAGGTGAATATGACCCAAATCTTTGGGGAAGATGGCAAAGTGACTCCAGTCACAGTTTTGACCGTATCAACCGCTACTGTTTCTCAAATTAAAACCAAAGAAAAAGATGGTTATACAGCCGTACAGATAGGCACAGGTGTCCGCCGAGAGAAAAATCTCTCCAAAGCACAAAAAGGCCACCTTAAAGATTTGGAAAATTTGGCTGTATTGAAAGAGTTTAGAGTAGATGATTCAGCTTTGAACAGAGGAGACAAAATAGAAATGGATACTTTTGCGGTTGGTGATAACATTACAGTTTCTGCTATTTCCAAAGGCAAAGGTTTTCAAGGGGTGGTTAAGAGGCACGGCTTTCATGGCGGTCCTCGTTCCCACGGCCAAAAACATTCAGAAAGAGAACCAGGATCTATCGGTGGTGGCGGACGTGACGGAGGTAGAGTGGCCAAAGGTATGAGAATGGCTGGTCGCATGGGTAGTGACAGAATTACAGTTAAAAACCTCAAAGTGGTTGGTATTGATAAAGAAACTAATCAAATGTTGGTTTCCGGAGCGGTGCCAGGCAGAAGGGGAACGCTGGTTGAAATAAGAGGATAATTAATATGGAAGCAACAATATACAATCAAAAAGGAGCTGAAACGGGAAAGATTAAACTTCCTGAGAATATTTTTGGTGCAAAATGGAAAGAATCTCTGGTTCACCAAGTGGTGACTTCTATGATGGGCAACAAAAGAACTCCCATTGCTCATACCAAAAACCGAGGTGATGTTGCTGGTTCCGGTATCAAGCCTTGGAGACAAAAAGGTACCGGTAAAGCTAGACACGGTTCCCGCAGAAGTCCGATTTGGGTTGGTGGTGGTGTTTCTGGTGGACCAAGAAACGAGAAAAACTTCAAAACCAAAATAAACAAAAAAATGAGAACAGCTGCTCTTTTCTCCATGATTTCCAAAAAATTTAAAGACGGAGAAGTTATTTTCTTAGACAATTTGTCTTTTAAAAACCCAAAAACTAAAGATGCCAAAGAGGTCATTACTTCTCTTTCAAAAATAAAAGAAATGAGTGCTTTAGGAAGAAGAAATAACGCCGCTTTCATTGCTTTGGATAAAAGAGACGATAATGTTTTAAAGAGTTTTAATAATTTTGGCAATTTGGAAATAGGTCAAGTGAAAGATTTGAATGCAGTAGATCTTATGCAGTATAGATATTTGGTTATTACTAATCCGGAAAAATCCATTGAAACTTTAACTTCTAAATTGAAATAATACCCAACATGAAAACAGATTTAAAAACAAAATATTCCGATACTCTCCTTCGTCCAAGAATTACTGAGAAGGCTAGTTTTGTGGCAGAAAAAGGCGTTTATACTTTTGAAGTTGCAGTAGATGCTACCAAAAAACAGGTGGCTGAAGCGGTCAAAGTTTTTTATAAAGTTACTCCTGTTAAAGTAAACATGGTCAAAAATCCAGCCAAACAAGTTTTCGTCAGAGGTAAAAAAGGCACCAAAGCTGGAGTGAAAAAGGCTTATGTCTATTTAAAGGAAGGTGACAAAATAGAATAAAAATCATATGGCAATCAAAACTTACAAACCAACATCCAAATCCAGAAGACATACAACTAATGTTTCTTATACAACATTGCTCACTGGTCACAAACCTACTAAATCGCTTACTTTTGGTATGCACAGAGCTGTCGGTAGAAACAATGTTGGCCGTATAACCGTCCGTCACAAAGGGGGAGGGCACAAGAGACTCCAGCGAGACATTGATTTTAAATACAACAAAATAAATATTCCTTATAAAATTGTTTCTGTAGAATATGATCCAAACCGCACTGGCTTTATCGGGCTTGCTGTTTACAAAGATGGTGAGAAAAAATACGTGCTTGTGCCTAAAAATATCAAAGTTGGTGATAGTTTTGAGACTTCCGAAAATGCCGAAGTTAAACAAGGCAACAGATTACCGCTGAGGGGCATACCGGTTGGCGCCTTCGTTTACAATGTTGAACTCAAACCAAAAGGTGGAGCTAAAATTGCTCGTTCGGCTGGCAACTTTGTGCAAGTTATCGCCAAAGATGCTGGTTCTATCGATTTGAAAATGCCATCTTCTGAAGTGCGTAAAGTGAAAGAAACTTGTTGGGCATCAATCGGTGAAGTTTCTAACGAAGAAAAGAGACTGGAAAATTACGGCAAAGCCGGACGAAGTAGATGGAAAGGCATCCGCCCGACAGTTCGAGGTACTGCTCAAAACCCAGTAGACCACCCACACGGCGGAGGTGAAGGTAGACAAGGTAGAGGACGCAGACGAGCCATCTCTCTTTGGGGTAAACCAACAGGCAAGGGACAAAAGTCTCGCCGATCCAAAAAGTATTCCAACAAGTTTATTGTTAGTAGGAGAAAAGTTGGCAAGAATAAATAATACCTTCTAATATCATGATTAAAATTTCAACAGTTAACCCCGTTAGAAATAGTAAAAAATAAATAATTAAGCCTTAAATTAAAACAAAGAATATGAACAAAGTAATTTCTAACGGGGTAAACATAGAGGAGAGAAAGAAATTGGACTTAAGGTCTGGAGATACTATCCGCGTCACTCAAAAAATAATTGAAAAAGATAAAAAGACTGGCAAACCAAAAACTCGTCTGCAGGATTTTGAAGGTCTTTGTTTGGCTGTTAAACATGGCAAAGAAGCTGGATCAACTTTCACACTCAGAAAAGTAGCATCGGGTGTCGGTGTAGAGAGAATTTTCCCAGTCTATTCTCCGATGATTGAAAAGATTGAAGTGACCAAGCGCTCCAAAGTCCGCCGAGCCAAGCTTTATCACATCCGCAAAAAAGCTGCTAAAGAAGTCAGAAGACAAATGAGAAACGTCAGAGAATTGCCGGAAATAGCCGACTCCGTTGAAAACTCCGTCGAGCCGAAGGAAGAAACTGTTGTCGAAGAAGCAAAAGCAGAAGAGACCAAAGAATAAAATTTTAAAAAACAAACGGCTCAACGGTAAGTATCGTTGAGCCGTTTGCTGTTGGGGAGTATTTGGTTTAATATATGGTTATGTCAATGGAAAAACACCCCCTCCACCTCAAAATCCCCGAACTTCAGAAATCAGAAGAAGTAGAATCTGCTGTAGAAAAACAAGAGCGTCTAACTCACGAGAAGATACCCAACAATCCCAATGAACGTATAGATGCATACATGGATAGGTTAGAAAACATCTTCCTCAACCCTAACGAAAGAGTCAGAGAAAGGAATTTGGAGATGGTTAAAGACAAAATATACGATAATCTGCTCATCAAGAAAGAAAACTTCCCTGAAAGCTACTTCGAACTCCAAAAAAGAGTAGCCAGAGAGCAAGGTCATGGTGATATAGAAATAACTACAGACATGCGAGATCAGATGATGAATGTAGCCATTGAAGACCAGAAACACTCTCTAGACCAATGGACAGACTACCTCACATCAGAAGATGCTGTCTATCCAGCTTGGTTTAAATACTACGCTTGGAGTCAAATCATTAAACTCTCTCAATTTGATAAAGAAAGAGGTGAATTCAAAAAACGCACTGACTCTACCGTCGCTCCATACCCCGATATATACCGCGAACCCCTAGCTGAACTCTGCGACCTTTACGAAAAAGTTAAGGAAGATAACAAGGCTCTCAAAGATGATGAAGTCAAAAGACTCTTTTCTGAAAGATTTCCTTCTGCTTACGCCGAACTCATTCAAAAATCCCTCGCTTCTCAAATTGAAAATCAAGAAGAAATCAAAGGAGAATGGATAAAGTATGAACAAGGTGATATGAGACAAGCCGAGAAACTCTACGAATCTCTGGAAGGCAAAGGCACTGGTTGGTGTACTGCAGGCAAGTCAACCGCTAAAACTCAAGTTGAACAAGGAGATTTTTATGTATATTACACTAACGATTCAGAAGATAAACCCACTCAACCCAGATTAGCTATCCGTATGAACGGTCAAAACAAAATTGGTGAAATTCGAGGTATTTTACCTCATCAAAACGTTGAATCTATGATGCAAGATGTATTAGACAGAAAACTCAACACCTTTGGTGACGCTGGTGATATCTACAGAGAAAAAAGCTATGATATGCAACGTCTCACTAAGATTGAGGAAAAGACCAAATCAAACCAAGAACTTTCAAAAGAAGACCTCATCTTTCTCTACGAAATCAATAACAAGATCGAAGGGTTTGGTTATGACAAAGATCCGAGGATTGAAGAAATCAGAAGTCAAAGGAATATGAAATCAGATTGCGCGGTTATGTTTGATTGCAAGGAAGAAGAAATCGCCATCGGTAACCCAGACGATATTACTGAAACTACCAAACTCTTCAGTTTTGAAAAAGATAACATAGATTACAGTATACTCTCCAAACTCAAACCAGATATGAAAGTATACGAAAAGCTTCCTAACAAACCCATAGAATTTAAAAATCCTAAACAGCTTAACTACGAAGAGTTATCAAAAGAAAGATCTGGTGTAGAAACCAAAATATTAAATCCCGATATGATGAATATCGATTTGGAAAAAGCCAAAACTTTCATCCCTGATTTGGGCCAATTTAACGGCAAACCGCTATATGAAGTTATGAAATACATAACAGAAACATATGGAGACAAATATACTCTACCTGGACTGGAATACAGAGATTTTATTATCAAAAATCCAGATAAACTCCCTCAACTAAAAGACGACAATTATTATTTCTTTCCAGGTTCAGTGTTTCGCGGCTCTAGCGGCCGTTGGTACGTGCCGTACTCCCATTGGCGCGGTGACGGGTTCGTTCGCCACATCCTCTGGCTGGGCTATGACTGGTCTTCGGACTGTCGTCTTGTCCTCCTCGAGGCTTGATTTTTGGGTTTGAATTTTTGATTTATCTTGCCTTTTGATTTTTAACTTTGATTTTGTTTTGCTAAAATATAAATGTACGGTGAATATCAGTATGCGGAGCAATTTGCATGCCACCATACGAGACTTACGAATACAGAATACAAAGCGATTTTATTTCTAAATATCAATTTGTAGTGTGATTCGTTTATCTTAAAAAATAAGAAATATGTCTATATTGCAAAAATTTTAGATTTGCTATAATGGAGCTTATGAAAAATAAATCTACCAAGAAAATAAATACAAAGACTTATTCTAAAGATGAAGTGAAGAGGTATTTGGGTTCTATCAAGGAACATATTGATGATAGATTTAAAGCTATGGGAGAAGGTTTTGATGGTATCAATCAAAGATTAGATTCTCATACAGAAATGATAAGTTCTCTTGCGGAAGATATGACAGAAATAAAAAATGGTATGAGACAAAAAGTTGAACGCTACGAATTTGAAGCTCTTACGAAAAGAGTTTCTGTCATTGAAAGGAAAGTAACTCGCTGAATTTTTTAGAATTTTGAATTCCTTAAAAAACAAACGGCTCAACGACACTTATCGTTGAGCCGTTTGTTTTGTTGTAAAAAGCTGAAAAATAGCTATAATTCTCTTATTGCTCGGGTGTAGAAATTGGTAGACTACTGCGCTTGAGGTGCGCAGGCCGCAAGGCGTGGAGGTTCAAGTCCTCTCCCGAGCACTTGAAATTGATCAAGACCGTTAAAGAATATATGGATAGCAGACCGAAAGTTAAAAAGACAATCGGAGTGGTTTTTATAATGATTGGGCTTATATCTCTGCTCACACCTCTTACTCCAGGTTCTTGGCTCGCAATAATTGGTTTAGAATTTTTGGGAGTACGGATTTTGTTTTTGGACAAATTTAAATTTTGGAGAAAAAATAAAGAATCCGAAGAACAAAAATAAAAACTGGAAAAAAGCTTGTTTTTATGGCAAACTGTTTCAGTTGATGGTGGCTATGGTGTAGTGGTAACACGGCAGCTTGTGGAGCTGCTTTCGCCGGTTCGAATCCGGCTAGTCACCCCAGATAAAAAAACTGCATAGGCAGTTTTTTTATGGGTGACTAAGTAAGACAAAAGTTTGTCTTACGTGCCGGATTCGAAAACCTTGAGTATATCGCACGGAGCGTAGCGAGTACGATACGAAAGGTGTACTGCTGCTGTAAGCAGAGAAATTCCGGCTAGTCACCCCATTTTTATTAAAAGTGTTCACAGTTTTTTATTTTGTGCTTGACCCCGTTAGAGGTCCGAAACTTATGTTTCGGCAAAAATTGTTATTCACAATTTCTTACCTCTAACCGGGTTGACGAATACCCCCTAGGGGTATATACTGTGATTGTATTAACTATTCAAAATTATTTTAAAAATATGATTACACCAAAATCGAGAATACTTAGAAGATTAAAAATAATAGAAGGCCAAGTGAGGGGTTTGCAAGAAATGATTGAAAAAGATATTTATTGCATTGATGTGATCACCCAAACTTCGGCAGTCAAAAATTCTTTGGCTTCTATTGAAGATGTCATAATGGAAAATCATTTGAACTCTTGTGTTATTCCTCAAATAAAAGAAGGTAAAGGGACGAAAGCTACCAAAGAAATATTAGAAGTCTATAAATTGAAAAGAAAATAGTTCGATAAACTCACTATAAATAATATGATTACTCAAACTTACAAAGTAAAAGGTATGCATTGCGCTAGCTGTGCTTTTATTATTGATAAAACTTTGGAAGAAACAGAAGGGGTCAATTCAGCAGATGCTAATTATGGAACCGAAAAGGTCAAGATTTCTTTTGATGAGAAAAAAATTAGTCTGGAAAATATTTCTAAAAAAATAGAACAAGTAGGTTATACATTGGTTTTGGAAACAATAAAACCTAACGAAAAATTAATTGAATTAAAAAAAATAAGGAATAAAGCTTTTTCCGTCATTCCACTTGCTGTTATCGGCATTATTTTTATGATGTGGGAAATTCCTGTTTCCAAATATCTTTTGCCGGTGTTTGCGACTTATGCATTATTTTTCGTCGGTCTGCCATATTTACGTGGTGTACTCAGATTTCTCCGTTATGGTAAAGCTAATATGGACACTTTGGTCGGCATAGGCACTTCTGTAGCGTATATTTACAGTTTCATAAATCCAGCTCAAGGTTATTTTGATGTGACAATAGTAGTTATCGCCTTTATTTCTCTTGGTAAATATCTGGAAGCGCGTTCCAAATTGAAAACCGGAGACGCTATAGAAAAACTTTTGAACCTGCAAGCCAAAGTAGCACTCGTCATTCGTAGTGGCAAAGAAATTGAAATACCGGTAGACCAAGTGGTTCACGGAGATTTGATAATAGTAAAACCAGGGAATTCAGTGCCAGTTGATGGTATTCTCACCGAGGGTGAATCTTTCATAAACGAATCTATGATTTCTGGCGAACCGATGTCAGTCTCAAAGAAGGTAGGTGACGGTGTGGTAGCAGGGACAATAAACGAAAGTGGCTCGTTTATTTTCAAAGCCACCAAAGTCGGTTCAGAAACTGTGCTGGCTCGTATCATAAAAATGGTAGAAGAAGCGCAAGGCAGCAAAGCGCCTATCCAAGCTTTGGCCGATAAAATATCAGGAGTTTTTGTACCTATAGTTTTGATTCTTTCTTTTGTATCTCTGGGGTTGTGGCTTATCGTTGGTAGTCAGTATCTTGGATTGCCGGCTGCACTTTCTTTTGGTCTTGTTTCTTTCGTTAGTATTTTGGTTATCGCTTGCCCGTGCGCTCTGGGTCTCGCTACACCGACTGCTATCATTGTCGGCGTTGGTAAGGGTGCCAGAGAGGGGATACTTGTCAAAGATGCTGGTACGCTTCAAAAACTGCACAAAGTGAATGTGGTAGTGGTGGATAAAACCGGCACTTTGACTAAAGGCAAACCAGAGCTGATTTCTATTCAAAATTTTTCTTCCAAAGATCAGACCTCAGGGATTTTTGAGAGGTCTGATCTTGAATTAATCACAATATTAGCTTCACTTGAAAACAAATCAGAGCATCCGATAGCTCATGCGATCACATCTCACGCTTCGCAAAATAAATTAAATATTTTGACTGTAAATAATTTTGAAGCCATAAAAGGCAAAGGAGTGAAAGGAGTTATTGATAGTATTGAATATTACGCCGGCAATACTAAATTGATTCAAGATTTAAATTTGTCTTTCAATGTTTCTATGATTGAAAAAGAAACAATGGAAGGTAAGACTCCTGTCATACTGGCTACGCGAGAGAAAGTTTTGGCTGCAATTATGGTTGCTGACAGTATAAAACCTGAAGCGGTGGAAGCGGTCAAAAATCTTCACAAGCTTGGCATCAAAGTGGTGATGCTCACCGGCGATAATAAAAACACGGCAGATTTCATCGCTAAGCAAGTTGGCATTGATGAAGTAGTGGCCGAAGTGATGCCAGAAGACAAATTGAATAAAATAAAAAGTTTGCAAGCTGAAGGCAAAGTCGTCGCCATGGCGGGGGATGGAGTCAATGATGCGCCGGCCCTAGCCGCGGCCGATGTGGGTATTGCGATGGCGACGGGCACCGATGTAGCGATTGAAAGCGCAGGCATCACGCTCCTTCATGGTGATATTTCAAAGCTGGTCAAAGCCATAAGACTTTCAAAAATAACTATGACTGGTATTAAGCAAAATCTTTTCTGGGCATTCTTTTATAATGTGGTTGGCATACCACTCGCTGGCGGCCTCTTCTATCCGGTTTTTGGTTGGATGCTGAGTCCAGTTTTTGCCGGGCTTGCTATGGCGCTCTCTTCCGTCTCGGTAGTTGGCAATTCTTTGAGATTAAAAACTAAAAAAATATGAGTACATCTTGTCCTTTATGTGAAAAAAAAGAAACAAAGTGGGCTGATTTCAAAATCGCTGTGCCGATCGCGATCGCGTTTGTTGGGTTGTTTATCATGCTTCAAAAGTTGGGTATTGTGAATCTTGTGAATACCAGCAGTGTCACTTACGGTACCGCTTTCGTCATCGGTATCATCGCTTCACTTTCCACTTGTCTCGCTGTTGTCGGTGGCCTACTGCTTTCTATGTCGGCTACATTTGCTTCCACTTCACAGGGGCTTCGCGGAGCAGGCAGATTCAAACCAATTTTTCTTTTTCATGCTGGCAGGATTGTTTCTTTCTTTATATTAGGGGGACTCATTGGCGTGGTAGGTTCGGCTTTCCAGCTGGGTATATCGGGGACATTTGTATTGGGAATAATAATCGGGATTGTTATGCTTATTCTCGGCATAAATTTGCTTGATGTTTTTCATTTCACGAAAAAGTTTCAGCCGGCAATGCCAAAATTTATATCAAGGCATGCTTTGGGAATTTCAAAATTGAATCACAGTCTGACACCGCTTCTCGTTGGTGTGGCGACATTTTTCTTGCCGTGTGGTTTTACCCAATCAATGCAGATTTACACTCTCTCTACTGGCAATTTCCTGCAAGGCGGACTGACCATGCTCTCTTTTGCATTGGGGACTTTGCCAGTACTCGCTTTGGTCAGTTTCAGTTCGTTTAGTATCAAAGATAGTTCCAAATCAGGTGTCTTCTTCAAATCGGCAGGGCTAATTGTTATAATATTCGCTTTGTTCAATCTTATAAACAATTTGGTTATTATCGGTTTGATTCCGCCTGTGTTTAATTTTTAAATAACTCACCCCTAACCCCTCTCTTACAACAAGAGAGGGGAAAGAAAAAATAAAATGAAAAATACAATTACAGCCATACTTATAGCGTTAGTCCTCATCGGGGGAGCTTTCATATTCAGCAAATCATCATCTGGACCAGATACGGGACCTATCGTAAATAACAATAATGGAGTTTCGGGAAGCAATGTAAAAATAGAAAATGGTGTGCAAATCATAGAATTAAAAGCCAAGGGAGGGTATTTCCCAAGGACAAGCGTAGCTAAAGCTGGTATCCCCACTATTTTGCGTTTCAATACGAGCGGTACTTTTGACTGCTCTTCGGCAGTACGTATCCCTAGTATGAACTTGAGTCGCAATCTACCAATCTCTGGCGCTACCGATATAGAACTCGGCAACCCTTCCGCCGGAACCTTCCGTGGCTCCTGTGGTATGGGTATGTATCCCTTTGAAGTGGAGTTTCAAAACTAGAAGCAATCCACACAAAGGGGGTGCGGGGGATTTATTTTGGTATATTATTATGGTATTAGAAGCTAAGAGTTTAAAACTTATCTAATTTTAAATTATGGAAACCTCAAACGCAGACTACAAACAAATACTTTCGGAAATAATCAAGAAGCAGATTGTTATTTTGGGTCCTCAAATTGCATTAATCAAAGCTAGGGGAGTTGAAGGACTCCAAGTCGCCGATGATGGTACAGTGACCGAAGTAAACGGACCGGAACAAGTCGTATTGCAAAAACTTATAGATGAATACGTGGCTCTTTCGGGTGAGATTGTCAAAAACGCAGTCAATTCCATCTTTCAAAAATATCCTTCAATTCAACATTAATTTAATAAGAAATAAATATGAATCCCGTTAGAAGTTAAGAAACTAATGGGACAAATAAAAACAAAAAATTATGAAAACTTCTAACGGGATGAAAAAGTTTTTAACATTAAATATTGTAGGAATGCTCGCACCGGTTGCGGTTTTTGCTCAACAACTCAACATGCAAGTTTCTAATGACGATTTTGCTTTCGCTTCGGTTTTTGCCGGCAACTTTTCTTTGTTGCTTTCTATTGTTATCGGAATCATCGCAACTTCTTTGGTTTTCAGAGCGGCCAAAAAGCTTGGGGGTGGACTCTTTGGATTGGTTCTCAATTATATCGGTATCGGTATGTTCCTGATTGTTTTGGGGACTTTGTTTTCAGTAGCCAGCCCTTGGTTTGAAGGTTTTTGGGTCAATATCATAAGCACCGCTTTATTTGCAGGGGGTTATATATTCATGGTTTTGGGTGCCAACAAACTTCTTAAAGGTATAATAAATACTTAAATGAATTTTGCGCTTTCTTCAAGCGCCATTGCGTACTTACTTTTTACTCTGGTAGTTTTGGTGTTGGTATTTTTTAATTTCTATTCTTATTTTTCTTTCAGGAAGCAGGGTAAAGAAATAATAAAAGAAAGAGAAGAATCCACTCGTCATCTCTACGAGTTGGCCATTCTCAAAGAACTCGGTGAACGCACGGGGTATTCTCTCAATGTGGAAGAGATTTTGCAGATTATCACTGGGTCATTACGGCAATTTATTGATTACACAGTAGTTGGTTATATAGTTATTACTCCGGAAAAGTTGAAAATAAATACTCATATTGGGAAACCGGTCAGCAGTTTGTTTGTTCAGGAAATGAAAAAACGCATGATAGCCTCACTTTCGGCTTTGACTGATAAATCTTATGATTCTTTTGTGCTTGATGAAGCAACTTCTGGAGCTATTGTAGTTGATGATATAAAACAAAATATCGGATCTTTGTTCAATATTCCTATTGTGATCGGAGGGGTAGTGCTTGGAGTTTTGTCGGTGGCTCACGTGGACGTTGGTCTTTATAAAGAAGAAGATATGACTATTCTTTATAAAATAACCAGCCAAGCTTCGGAAGCGGTGACGCGTTTAGAGGATGTGGTCAAAATGGAGAAAGGAAAGCTCAACGCGATGGTACAAAGTATGGGTGACGGTGTCCTTATGATTGACACGGAATATCGAGTGATGGTAGCCAATCCGGCAGTCAAAAAAATAATAAAATTCGTATCACCGGTTAATGTCGACGGTACTTCAAGTGACCATCATGTCAATATTTTTAATTTCGTTGACGCATTGGGGGGCAAGTTTGATATTCATGGCAGACTGGAAGAAGCTTTGGTCAAAAAGAATTCTTTCGTTTCAGAGAAGATAAATATAGATGATTCTTTTTTCGAAATTGGAGTTTATCCAGTATTGCACGCCTCGACCAAAGGTGGTGATCAGATGCTCGGAGCAGTGGTTGTTTTCCATGATATTACTAAAGATATTGAATTAGAAAGAGTCAGAGAAGAATTTTCCGGCATGATTGTCCACGAACTTCGCTCTCCCCTCGATAGTATCAAGAAAATCGTAGAGTTAGCAGTTTCTGGAAAGCTTGATACCGGTTCAGGGCAATTCAGAGAATATTTGGAAATGATACATCAGAGCTCTTCATCAATGTTGGAAATGGTCAATGATATTTTGGATCTTTCCAAACTTCAGGCCGGTAAGTTTGAAGTTAACAAAGAAAGAGCTGATATCAAAGAGGTGATAGAAAACCGCATAATGTTTTATAAAATTTTGGCTGAGAGCAAGAAGGTTTCTTTGGAGTCTCATTTTGATGTTAATTTGCCGGAATTTGTCGATTTTGATTCGCAAGCCCTCAAGCAAATTTTGAATAACTTTATATCAAATTCTTTGAAGTTTACCAAAGAAGGCGGTGCTGTTTTGATTTCGGCCTTTGCTTATGACCCTACCAAGCCTTTCCCGCAAGATATGGATAGGTCCAAAGTTTCAATTTTCCCTGAAGTTAGAGATATAAATATAAAAACACCTTCTCTATGTGTGTTGGTTTCCGATAACGGTCTTGGTATTCCTGAAGATAGTATGAAAGACCTGTTCCACACCTTCAAACAGGCCAAATTGAGCCCTGTTGATAAGGAAAGCAAAGGTACTGGTTTAGGGCTAGTTATCGCCAAAGGCATTGCTGAAGCTCACGGAGGCACTATCGGGGTGGTCTCCAAAGAGGGTCTAGGCACAAGTTTCTTCTTTACTATCCCTCTTAGTTAGTGGTATCATATATTTATTACTTATTAAATTTTGCCAAATTATATGAAAAAGATACTTGTAATAGACGACGATCAATTTTTTTCAAAAACTTTAGAAGCCGCGTTGCCAGTCGGCAAATATGTTGTGTTCAGTGCTGAAGATGGAGAAATGGGTTTGGAAAAACTCAAAGCCGAAAAACCAGATCTCGTAATTTTAGATCTTATGATGCCAAAATTGGATGGTACGGCATTCCTCAAAAAACTTCAAGAAGACAAAGATTTACCAAAGGTACCAGTCTTAGTTTCTTCCAATCTTTCCAGTGTCAAAAAAATCAGCGATGTGATGTCTATGGGTGCGGTGGGTTATGTCATCAAATCAGACGAAAGCTTGCAGTCCATCGTCCAAGATATCGAAAGAGTACTCGGCGAGTTGGACGCGAAAAAAGAATAAAACCCTTATTTTTCAACGTATTATTCCAAAAAACTTGACAAAGTGAGGTCTTTGGGTGTATAATATAGGTAGGATTGCAGATAGGGAATGGTCTCTAATTGCAATGATATTTCACAATTAAAGAGAGGAAACTCAAATGGGTACAAAAGTGCTCGTAGAGGGGTCGTCAGTATCGGCTTCGCAGTTAAAAGATTTTTTCCGTCAGATTGAAGACGGAAGTATCAACGGAACTTATATGCAGATGTTTTTGGATCACCAATTCAAATCTGATTTTGAGAAGGTGGACATTGATTGGACAAGAGTTTACAAAACTCTCGGTATGAAATTTGAACCCAGCAATCTCGCTTGCATACCCGATCCGCTTTTCTGGGAAGTGTATGTTATGAAAGGCGTAACTCCTAACAAAGTGGTCACGGCGTTTCGGGAACTTGGCGTGAATGTTTACACTTACACTGATGATCTTGGTGCGAATGTTCCGATCAACGATCGTGATCCTAAAAATGGATCGTATTGTGTCCGTTTCAAAAAGACGATCGAAGCGGATCCGGAACTCGCCAATAAATCGGCGGAAAATCTTGAAGCAGAAAAAATTCTTGGAATTACTCTTCTCGAGCGACTGCTTCTGGAACTCGGATATTTCTTGGCGACTGGCGAACATTTGGATGTTGAAAATGTGACGCTTTGTTCGGGCTCCCGGTTCTCCGATGGTTCTGTGCCGAGCGTGCTTTGGTTCGCTGCCTCTCGCAAGTTGTCTGTCTACTGGTACAATTCGCACGATGCGGATGGCAACCTCCGGGCTCGCGCAGTAGTTTCCTAAGCCTTTGATCTTGTTCCTTTAACCCTTTCTTTTTGCAGAGGAGGTGAAAATTGCCCCGAACGAAATTTGTTCGGGGCATAACTTTTTATGATAAAATAATTACGGCTAATACAATCGATTCTGATGTCGTGTTGGAATATCGGTTTGCCATAGTTTGAAAAAAGGAAACTGCCTATCTGTTTTTATTGAGCAAGGCTCTCATTAGGTCTGACTTTAAACATAGCCTCGATAACAAAATGGGGAAAAATGCAGATAACTTTGCAAAAGGTTGTCGGTGTAATGGGTAAAATCAGATAGACGCTCCCGGAACTCCGATGGTAATGTGCCGAACGTGAATTGGAACGCTGACAATCGCAAGTTGTATGTCAACTGGTACAATTCGCACAATGCGAATGGCAACCTCCGGGCTCGCGCAGAAGTATCCTTGCAATCAAAGAGGGCTCAAACCCTCTTTATTGTTTCCTTATGAAATCCAGCCAACCCCATCCCATTTTTGAAATTTCTTGGAGATCTGTTTGTAAATCTAAATATATTTTTTGATCAATAATATTCACTTCATAAGTGATACGAATCAGGTTTTTAAGAAGCTCGGTAACGACTCGGAGATGAGAAATGAATTTTGATTTTTCTATTCTTGGAGTAAAGGCGGCTCTTACCGATAAACTTAAAGTTTCTAAACATGCATTTTCAATTTTTAAAAAAATTCCAAATTTATCTCGCTTTGAAACTTTTTGCGAAATTTTATTTAGTTTTTTATATAATTCTGTTTTTTTATGAAGTATA
>JBBTSI010000010.1:0-63131 GCA_038064735.1 Patescibacteria group bacterium
TGGTGCCGGGGGGCGGGCTTGAACCGCCGACTTCTTCCTCTTCAGGGAAGCACTCTACCACTGAGTTACCCCGGCAAACATACTTACTTACCCAACTATCATAGCAAAAATTATAACTTTATCAACATATTATATTTATACAGTATAACTTATAATGCTATACTGAAAGCATGGCAATCTGTAAATTATGCAGTAAAGAATTTAAAAATTACGAACACAGCAATAGGACAAGGTGTGGTTCTTGTAATACCAAAATTAGACGATTTAGGGCTAAAGCATCTGCAATTAAACTCTTGGGAGGAAAATGCCAAAAATGTGGCTGGCACGGAGACCAAGCGGCATTACAATTTCACCATAAAAATTCTGACGAGAAAGATTTTATTATTGGTAACGTGGCAAACAAAAGCTGGGATTCTATAAAATTAGAAATGCAAAAATGTATTTTATTGTGTGCTAATTGTCATATGATTGAGCACAGCTCAAAAAACGACAAAAAATTTATGAAAGAAGCCCTTGATTATAAGGGCAGGGAGCTTAAATTTTAAAAATCAAAATATTTATTTGCTCAACTTAAACAAATCGGTAAAACTTTTTAAATCTACTTTAACATTGCCATAAGCATTAATCGCACTATCTATATAAGGCTGTATATAGTAATAAATACCAATAGCGGCACCTATAATAATCACCCAATAAACCGTACTAGCTACCCTACCCCAAAACATAGAGCGCTTGATGTTATGCAACATCTTATTGTTCTCTTGAGCAAGCTCAAGAGTTTTTTTCAGCATTTCTCTTTCTTCGGGTTCCATGAGGATATTATATCATTAAATCCCGAGCAACGAAGAAATCTCTGACTGATCAAAACCAACCATTATTTTGCCATCAATGGAAATAACCGGCACACCCATCTGCCCACTTTTATCGAGCATCTCTTGTCTTTTTTCTAAGTCAGTTAAAACATTATAATCTGTAAACGGAATATTTTTTTCTTTGAAAAAATCTTTGGCCATATGACAATAATGGCAAGTTGGCGTTGAATAGACAATTACATTTTTCATGTTTTTTAAATTATGAATAAGTCCGAATATTATATCATCATGTGATACGTGGCACACTTGAAAAAAGTTTAATCTCTTGTTTAGTGTCTTTTCCACACATATTTCTCCCCTTTTCTGAGCGCATCTGCCATCATCAGTTCATCATAAATACCATCAAGAAGTTCATAATTTTTCGTTTCTTCCGCACTAACCCATTCAGCTTTGTCAGTTTCGCCTTCTTGCAACCGTACTTCTCCACTTTTATAATCAGCAAGACATGAGATAACTATAGAAGCAGCGCCGTCTTTGTGTTCAGTAGCTAATGAAGTCACATATCTTACGTTTTCTATCTCCAATCCGACTTCTTCACTTATTTCGCGCGTCAAAGCTTTTTCCAAAACGTTATACCAATAATGTTCCGTTTCTTTAGGAGAATTCATAAAATCTTCCGGGTCTAAATGACCTCCGGGCACCGTCCACATTCCAGGAAATCTTTTTTTGCTTAAAGAACGTTGAGTAATAAGATATTTACCCTCTTTATTTGCAATTATCGCAGTGATGACCACTTCAAATGGCGTATATTCTTGTGCCATAAATTATTCTTAAATAATAGTTTAAAATTGCACTTTGACCGGCTCTTTAGCGGCCTCATTGCCTTCCAAACCAAAGAATTCCATCTTGGCAAACTTAAAAATGTTGGCGATAAGATTTGAAGGGAAAGTGTCAATAGAGATATTAAGGTCGCGCACATTGCCATTATAAAACCTCCTTGATGCCTGAATTTTGTTTTCCGTATCAGAAAGTTCTCTTTGAAGTTCTAGGAAGTTTTGGTTGGCTTTTAAATCTGGATAAGCTTCAGCTACCGCAAAAAGAGATTTAAGTGCTCCTGAAAGCATATTTTCGGCTCCAGCTTTTTCAGAGAGAGTACCAGCACCTATAGCCATCGCTCTAGCTTTGGTCACATTTTCAAAAGCAGTTGATTCATGAGTAGCATAACCTTTGACTGTATTTACCAAATTTGGAATAAGGTCATATCGGCGCTTCATTTGCACTTCAATATCGCTCCAAGCCTCCTTAGCACGAGTGATGAGCCTGACAAAACGATTGTAGGCGAAAATAAACCAAACGACTACCGCGGCTACTACGATCAAAATAATTGTTGAGATTCCCATAAAATTTGAATTAATTATAATAGACTTAAACTGACACTATTATAGCATAAATTAAGACCAATAAAAAAGGTGCTCAAACAATCTTGAGCACCTCTCTTTTTCAAAGGGAACAAAGTACAGTACGGTTGAACACCAACCGCTTCTCTATTATATCATATTCTGGATTAATAATCCATACTTCCCATTTCAGACCCTTGATTATGAGACTTTTTAGGTTCTGGCTCATCAGCGATAGCAGCTTCAGTAGTAAGTAAAATGGAGGCCGCAGATGCGGCGTTTTGGAGCGCTGTACGAGTCACTTTGACCGGATCAATGATGCCTTCTTTGATAAGGTCATCAGAAAACTTTTCAGTTGAAGCGTTGAAACCGGCGTTTTCTTTTTCTGAGTTCATTATCTTTTCTACTGCTACTGACCCATCAGCATTTCCTGTATTTAAGACAATCTGCCTCAGTGGAGCTTCGAGAGAACGTAAGACGATATCAAATCCCAAAGCGATTTCCGGTGTTGCGAAATCTTTCGATTTTTCTGTTTTCATTTTCTTTATAACTCTGATGAAAGCACTGCCCCCACCAGCTACGATACCTTCGGCAATTGCCGCTTTGGTGGCTGCCACCGCGTCTTCAATTTTGAGTTTCAAATATTTCATTTCAGTTTCAGTAGCTGCGCCAACTTTGATGACTGCTACCCCACCAGAGAGTTTAGCGATTCTCTCATCTATTTTTTCTTTATCATATTTTGAATCCATACTTTCTTTTTGTTTTTTGAGAGAAGCGATGCGTTTAGTTATATTTGCTTTGCCACCTTTGTCTCCAACGATAATAGTACTGTCTTTTTTGGAAACTACTTTTACAGCACGGCCGAGCATATCTGCAGTAGCACTTTCAAGCTTCACACCCAAATCTTCAGAAACTACTTTAGCACCAATAGTGACAGCAATATCTTCAAGCATTTCTTTTTTTCTATCACCATAACCCGGTGCTTTGACAGCTAAAACTGAAAATCCACCACGAAGTTTGTTTACCAAAAATGTAGCCAAGGCTTCACCATCAACATCATCGGCGATTATGACCAGCTCTTTTTTGCCACTTTGAGCTAAAGATTCGAGCAAAGGCAAAATTTCTTTAACTGATGAAATTTTCCTATCGGTCAAAAGTATCGGCACATCTTTATATTCAGCTTCCATTCTCTCCGCATTAGTAATCATATAAGGAGAGACATAACCCTTATCTATTTCGAGCCCTTCTACTACTTCACTATCAACACCAAAAGTTTGAGATTCTTCCACGGTGACCACACCATCTTTACCTACCTTCTCAATAGTATCAGCAATAATTTTTCCTATCTCTTCAGATTCAGCAGCGATAGTAGCCACTTGTCTGATTTCTTCAGTATTTTTTATTGGCTTAGCAATTTGACCCAAAATGGTCACGGCTTTACTAGTAGCCTCTTCGATGCCAGAGCGCAAACTCATCGCATTCACTCCCATACTGGTATGCTTGAACCCTTCGTTTATTATAGCTTGAGCTAAAATCACGGAAGTGGTGGTGCCGTCTCCGGCCACGTCATTAGTCTTGTTGGCCACTTCTTTGATAATTTCAGCGCCCATGTTTTCAAATTTATCGGAAAGAGTGATTTCTTTTGCAATAGAAACACCGTCGTTGGTAATCACCGGCGCACCATAACCTTTGTCCAAAACTACGTTTCTGCCTCTCGGGCCAATAGTGACTTTGACTACATTGGCGACAGCGTCTACTCCACGTTTAAGTGCCTTCCTTGCTTCTTCATTAAAGATGATTACTTTTGCCATGGTTTTTCAGATTAATTTTTAATTACAGCCAAAATATTTTCTTCTTTCAAAATATAATATTCGACTCCTTCATATTTTACTTCTTCATATCCATATCTGGAAAAAACAACCTTATCGCCAACTTTTATATTCATCGGCACTCTTTTGCCATTTTCCCACCTACCTTCGCCGGCAGCTATAACAGTACCTTGTTCGGGTTTTTCTTTACTAACCGTATCAGGAATAATTATGCCCGAAGCCGTAGTGTTCATTTCTTCTTGAGAAACTGGCTTGAGTAAAATCCTATCTCCCAGTGGCATTATTTTAAAATCCGCTTTTGAAAAACTTTGCTTATTATTTGAAGATTTCTTGACTACCTTTTTTTGAGTTTTTGCTTTCTTTTTCATATGTTTTTTAAATTTATAATAGTCTACTAAAGCGTCCGCATTATATTACATTTGAGGTCTTTTGCAATATAAGCACATAAACAAAATTTGCCGGTTTTTACAGATATGCTATACTTCTCCTCAACGTTATGTTGGCATACATTCAAATAATTTTGGCAGTCATATTAGGCGCCCTTATCCTCATTCAGCAATCTGAAGGTTCTCTGGGTAGCGCTTTTGGCGGTGGCAGTATGGACGGCGCTGTCAGGACCAGACGCGGTCCGGAACTTTGGATATTTCGCAGTACTATCATCATCGCCTGCCTCTTTGTTGCATCAACAGTTTTAAATTTGCTATACTAAAGCTTCGTAAAATTTTCTAAAATAAATGAATCCCGTTAGAAATTGCGGAAATTAAAAATGAGTAATTCGTATTATTATTTAATAATAAATAGAGAAAACATGCTTAGGTATGTAATTTCCTATTTCTAAACGGGATGAAATCAAAAATTACATCCTTTTTTAATGCTTTATTTGCAAAAATGAAGTATTCGGAAAAAATATTTTTTTATATTGTTTCCTTAATTGCTATCGTAAGCGGTATAACGCTTTTATTCCAAATCAATAATTTATTTTTAGTTGAAGTGCCAGTTTCCGGCGGTAGCTTCACAGAAGGTATTGTTGGTTCTCCCCGATTTATAAATCCGGTATTAGCTATTTCAGATACTGACAAAGATTTGTCTTCCCTTATATATTCAGGACTTTTAAAAGTTTCTGGTAATGGCGGTTTTGAAGTAGACTTGGCAAAATCATACGAAATTCAAAATGACGGCACTGTTATAGATTGCGTAATAAAAGACAATGCTTATTTTCACGATGGCAAAGCGGTAACCACTGATGATGTTATTTTCACTATTGAAAAAGTTTTAGATGGAGTGGTCAAAAGCCCCAAAAAAGCTAACTGGGATGGAGTTTTGGTAGAAAAATTAAGCGATAAAGAAATCAAATTCACTCTAAAGAAACCTTATGCTCCTTTCCTATCAGCTTTAACTTTAGGTATTTTGCCCAAACATGTATGGGAAAAAGTTTCTTCAGAAGAATTCCCTTTTAGCGAATTTAATATAAACCCAATCGGTTCCGGCCCTTACAAAGTAGAAAAAATTGGCAGAAATTCTGGTGGTATACCAAACATAATTACTCTATCTTCGTGGAAAAAATATGTTTCCGGCGAACCAAAAATAAGTTCAATTGTTTTTAAATTTTTTCAAAACGAAACTGAGCTCGCAAAAGCTTACGGAGACAAAAGTATAGAAAGTACATCTGGCTTAAACCCAACTTCTTTGAAAAAAGTGAACCCAAACAAAGACAATATTAATGAAGTTACTTTGCCGAGAGTTTTCGGTGTATTCCTCAATCAAAACACCGATGCTGTATTTTTAAATAAAGAAATCCGCCAAGCCTTGGAAATATCCGCCCCCAAGAAAAAAATAGTAGATGAAGTGCTTTTTGGATTTGGTAAAATACTAAGTGGTCCAACACCTGCTGATATAGAAGAAGATCCTCAAAAATCGGAAGGTAACATAGAAGCCGCCAAAACATTACTCTTAAACAGTGGCTGGAAAGCAAATAGTGATGGAATATTAGAGAAAAAGACCAAAAAAGATACTGTTTCTTTCAACTTCTCCATTTCCACTTCCGATGCACCTGAACTCAAGGCCACCGCTGAAATTTTAGCGACTACATGGAGACAGTTGGGTGCCTCAGTGGCAGTAAAAGTGTTTGAGGCCGGAGATTTGAGCCAAAATGTCATTAAACCAAGAAAATATGATGCCTTGCTTTTCGGTGAGGTAGTTGGAGCCGAAAGCGACCTTTATCCTTTCTGGCATTCTTCAGAACGCAATGATCCTGGACTCAATATTTCACTTTACACCAATATCACCGTCGATAAAGCATTGGAAGATATGCGAAAAGAAACCGATATTCAAAAACAACTTGCCAGTAAAAAAATAATAGTTTCAGAAATTAAAAATGATGTGCCAGCTATTTTCTTGTTTTCGCCCGATCTTTTGTACATCAAATCACCTAATGTAAAAAACGTCACTCTAAAAAATATTTCCTCTTCAAATGAAAGGTTCCTTTTTATTGATAAATGGTTTATAGAAACCGACAAAGTTTGGAGTTTTTTCGTTAAAAACTAATTAATAGTCCATCATTTATAAATATGCAAGAACAACGCAGAAATAAAATCAGAAGTTTTCATGCTCCGGAAAAACCGAGAGTCTTAAAACCTACTACTTCAACTCATACTTCTCACACAAGCAATCATCTTTCAAGAAATGCAGGTGGGCACACAAGAAATACTATGAGTAACGCAGCTACAACTCCGAGAAGAAGCTCTCGTCCTTTCTCTTCACGCAACAAACGTTTCGTAAATCCAAATGCCAGATTCGGTCTTGAAGAAAATCACAAACCAGATGCCAATTCCAAATCAGCTCCAGAAACCCTTTCTCTACCAAAAGTCGGAGAAAATGTAAGGATTATCCCTCTTGGTGGTGCTGAAGAAATCGGCCGAAACATGACCGCGATAGAAATTGGTGATGATATCATCGTCGTAGATGCCGGTTTTCAATTCAAAGACGAAGACTCTCCAGGTATTGATTATATTTTACCAAACACCAAATATTTGGAAGAAAGGAAAGATAAAATCCGCGGTATCTTCATCACTCACGGCCACCTCGACCATATCGGTGGTATCCCTTACATAGTAGACCGTATCGGCTACCCGACTATTTACGCGAGACAATTCAGCGCCATCATGATCCAAAAGCGCCAAGAAGAATTTACCAGTCTAAAACCGCTAGATGTAAAAGTTATTGATGGTGACGAAACTATTACCTGTGGCAAAATGAAAATTACCACCTTCCCTATCTCCCACACCATTCCTGATTCCATGGGTCTCATTATTCATACTCCTTATGGCAATATCGTATTCATTGAAGACGTGCGTGTAGACAACGTCAAAGGTGTACCGACTGCAGAAGAAGATAGACAATACGAAAGATTCAAAGGTATGAACGTCTTGCTCTTGACTATGGACTCGACTTCAATCGAGAAACCGGGTTTTTCTCTCGCGGAAAATGTAGTGACTGAAAACATAGAAAAATTTATCAAAGGTTCTCATGGCCGTCTCATTATCGGCACCTTCGCTTCTCAAGTCGAACGTATCATCGCCATTATCAAAACCGCCGAAAAATACAACAAAAAAATAGCTGTGGAAGGCAGAAGTATGAAAACCAACTTGGAAATTATCAAACTCCTGAAACTTTCCGACATCACCAACATTATCCCGGTAGAAGAAATTGAAAATTATCCGCCAGACAGGATAGTCATGCTCGTGACCGGCTCTCAAGGTGAAGAATTCGCCGCTCTCATGCGCATCGCCAACAAAACTCACAAATACGTCAAACTCCGCTCGAGCGATACCATCTTGCTTTCATCATCAATCATCCCAACTAACTACAAATCAATCGTGAAGCTCAAAGATAACCTCTACCGTTCGGAAGCCAAAGTCATCACTTATCTTGATTCCGACATTCATGCTTCAGGACACGGCAACAGAGAAGAATTAAAATGGATTCACCAGAGAATCAATTACAAATTCTTCATGCCGGTGCACGGCAACCATTATATGCTTTGCCAGCACGCCGAACTTGCTCAGTCCATTGGTGCTCCAAGAGAAAATGTCGTCATTCCTGATAACGGTTCCATTGTAGAAATTTACGACAAAGGCACCAAAATAAAAATTCTCAAAGAAAAAGCTCCATCTGACCTCGTTATGGTTGACGGTTTCGCGGTCGGCGATGTTCAAGAAGTAGTCATCAGGGACAGGAAAATGCTCTCAGACGACGGCATGTTCGTGGTCGTCGCCATTGTTGATCTCAAGACCGGTAAATTACGCAAATCGCCAGATCTCATCTCTCGTGGTTTCGTTTACTTGCGTGAATCTCAAGAACTCCTCGGCCACACCCGCCTCATCATCAAAAAATCTATTGAAGAGAGTACTCGTGGTACCAACCCTATCAACTTTGATCTCATCAAGAGCAACGTAGCCGACGCGGTCGCCCGCTTCCTCTTCCAAAAAACCGCCAAACACCCTATCGTTATTCCGGTAATTTTGGGGGTTTAACGAAAAATAAAAGGCTTAAATACAGCCATTTTAGAACGGCTCAACGACAACTCTCGTTGAGCCGTTCTCTATTTTCAGGTAGAATAGAGGGATGAATTCAAAAAGAAGATTGGGGTTGGTGTATTTTGCGGGGTTTTTGATGGCGGGGCATTTCGCTTTGATTTCTTACGTTAACTCTTCCCTAGTGGGACAGTTTGTTGGTTTAAGTACTTTAAATATTTTATATATAGTAGGTTCTTTGTTAGATATTGTTTTGCTTCTCTTGGCTCCGTTTTTACTCCGTCGTTATGGTAACATTTTATCCTTCCTATTTTTCATCGCTTTGGAAACTTTGGTGATTCTCGGTATGGGATTTTTGGCTTCACCTTCCATGATTATTTTCCTTTTCATTATCCAGCTCGGGCTCGGTTCGGTGCTTTATTTTTGGCTTGACCTTTGTTTGGAACAAGAAACAAAATCGGAAAATACTACCGGCAATAAAAGAGGTGGTCTTCTAACTTTTGCAAATATAGCGTGGGTTTTATCACCATTAACCTTAACTTTTTTAATAGTCCAAAATGATTTTAGCCGAGTTTACTTTTTAGCGGGATTAATTTTGATTATTTTGTTGCCGGTAGTCGGTTTTTCTTTTAAAAATATAAAAACCAGCACTGCTAAAATAAAAGTGTTTTCCGGGTTTAAATTGTTGTGGGAAGAGAAAGACCAGCTGAGGATTGCCTCTGTTCAATTTTTCCTGAACTTTTTTTATTCCTGCATGGTGATTTATCTGCCTCTGCTCCTCTCAAAAGAAATTGGTTTTAGTTGGGAGAAAATAGGATTAATGCTACCTATCATGCTTTTGCCATTTTTGATTTTCCAGTGGCCGGCCGGTTTTTTGGCTGACAAAAAATTTGGTGAAAAAGAAATTTTAATTGCCGGTTTCCTCATCATATCTATCACCACATTTTGTATTCCTTTTATTTCTACACCCATATTTTGGATTTGGGCAGTTGTTCTTTTTGGTACCCGTATAGGCGCCAGCCTGGTGGAAATAGCCAGCGAAAGTTACTTCTTCAAACACGTTAAAGAAAAAGATGTCAGCGAAATAAGTGCCTTCCGCATGATCCGTTCATTCTCCTATGTTTTAGCCCCTATTGTCGCTTTGCCGATAGTTTATTACTTTTCTTATTCTGCCGTTTTCTTTTTCTTGGCTTTCTTCATAATCTTCGGTATATTCTTCATACCGAAAGTTGATACCAAATAATTTAAAAGTTTTATTGACTCTTCAAAGCGTCGTTGATTATCACTCTAAAAGCATCAACGGAGGCGGGATTTTGGATTTGCTTACCGTTTACAAAGAATGACGGTGTGCCTTGCAGTTTCAATTTGATAGCGTCAGCTCTTTGAGATTTAACAAAGTCTGCAACTTCCTTGGATGCAATATCAGTTTTAAATTGAGGAATAGAAATACCCAAAAGAGTAACGTAAGATTCAAACAAAGACTCTGGATCTTTAGCGTTAGCCCACTCTTCTTGCTTCTCAAAAAGTAGGTTGTGCATTTCCCAAAACTTACCTTGTTTGCCCGCCGCTTGCGCCGCTCTAGCAGCAATATCAGCATTGGCATGTATTTCAGTTAAAGGAAAATAACGATAAACAAAGGCTACTTTATCTCCAAACTCTACCATCAATTCTTTCATGACCAAGTAGTAATTACGACATGCTGGACATTGAAAATCACTGTATTCTACTATCACAACTTTAGAGTCTTTTTTACCTTCTATATTATCAGACGAACTTATAACCCCTACATCAAAAGTGGGTTTGGGACTATTAGGACTTGCGCTTTTTACAGCCCAAAACATCAAGGTTATCAACACTAATATAATTCCACCCATCCAAATGTAACTTTTCATATTTGTATATGCTATCATATCTTTATTAAGAATAAAAATTAATTATATGACATACATAAACAATATAGAAAAAGATACGCTGGAGAACGATAATTTTAGAAAAGTTTTAAATACCACCGACAAAAGCCAACTCGTAGTGATGTCACTTTTGCCAGGTGAAGAAATCGGTAACGAAGTGCATGAGGATATCGACCAGTTTATCAGAGTAGAACAAGGTTCGGGCAAAGCCGTTTTAAATAACAATGAAGAATTTGAATTGGAAGACGGTTCCGCCGTTGTCGTCCCTGCCGGTACTTGGCACAACATCATAAACACCAGCGAAACCGCCAAAATGAAACTCTACACTATTTACACTCCTCCAGAACACGCCGACGGCACCATCCACGAAACTAAAGCTGATGCTCTAGCTAGTGATGAACATTACGGGAAATAGATTTTATTTCAAATACTTTTTATTTTTTATTTTGTCGGGCAAGAGAGATTCTTCGGTGTATTTCTCGTAATCTTTACCATAGTCTAATTCTTTCATTAGTTTGGTGACTGGGTTGCGGATGGAAAGTGGGACCGGCAAATTACCAAACTTTTTAACGTCAGACATCGCTTGCAGGTATGCATCATAAGCTCGTCTGTCCTTTTTTGCTTGGGCCAAATAAACCACACCATGTGCCAAATTTTCGGCACATTCGGGCAATCCTATAGTCTCCACTGCGCGGAAAACTGCATTAGCCACGACGAGCGCCGTTGGCTGAGCTAGGCCAATATCTTCACTGGCAAAAACTACCATCCGGCGAGCGATAAATTTCGGATCTTCGCCACTATCAATCATCCTACACATATAATAAAGCGCTGCGTCAGGCTGGCTGGCACGCATGCTTTTGATGAAAGCGCTGATGATGTTGTAATGTTCCTCCCCTTTTTTGTCATAACGCAAAAATTTAGATTGCAGAGTTTGCTTCAAATTTTCTACATTTATTTTGTTATAAAGATTTAGTGTTGATTCAATCATCGCTATAGCTTGGCGACCGTCACCATTAGCCATCGCTATAAGCCAATCTTTGGATTTTTTATCAATCTTAACTTTCAACTCTTTGATAGCTCGCTCAATGATAAGATTCATTTCTTTGCTAGAGAGTTCATTCATCACAAAAACTCGACAACGTGAAAGTAAGGGTGAGATAACTTCAAAACTCGGATTTTCGGTTGTAGCGCCAATGAGCGTCAGCTCACCTGACTCAACGAACGGCAAAAGAAAATCTTGCTGAGATTTGTTGAAGCGGTGAATTTCATCCAAAAATAAAACTTTAGGTTTTCTTGTTATACCCCCTTCTTTTCTACCTTCATCTATTATTTTTTTTATATCATCTTTGCCAGCCGAAACTGCTGAGAGTTCATAAAAGTCAGCGTTCAGAGCATTAGCATAAATACGAGCCAGTGTTGTCTTGCCGACTCCTGGAGGGCCCCAAAACACAAATGAAAAAAGGTGCTTCTTTTCAATAGCTACTCTAAGTGGCTTGTCTTTGCCAACCAAATGTTCTTGGCCTATGAAATCTTTGAGATTTTTGGGCCTTATTTTTGATGCTAGAGGTTCCATACGCCATTATACTAACACTTATCGCTTAATTGGAAAATATCCCCTTTTTCTGCTATTTTAGTGATATTGTTTGATAATATTGCGAGATCGTCTAATGGTAGGACAATCGCCTCTGAAGCGATTTATCTTGGTTCGAATCCAAGTCTCGCAGCCAAAATTATATTTCGGGGTTATTTAATGCGAGAAAATTCATATCTTTATTTTTATTGAAAGTATCTAAAATTTTCTTGTCTCTGCCCATATAGAAAACTACGAGATTGCCCTTCACATATACATGCATCACGTCTTTCCATTTGTTTAATGAATTGTCCACCAAAAACCTTTTCACAAAAGTGTTTCCATTTTCCAAAGCAATGTCATGATCGGGATATTCAAAAACTTGGATATTATCGTCACCTATACCAACCAAAACTCCTTCCGCCGAAAAAGAGGTCCTTTTCATTTTCATAATTAGATTGGGTTCAAAACCGATATTTTTGAGTTCTTTGGTGAATTGCTCTACTACTGGCCCCAAAGTCATATCTGTTGGGTGAGTTGTAATAGCTAAAGTATTGGCAGCCAAAGCATACGAACTAGTGTCTGAAAAAACAATATATTTAAAAAAAACTAGAGTAGTAGCCATTTCCAACACTACCCCAAAAATTAAAAACTTCATTAACCACTCTCTCTTGTTTGAGGGAGGATAATCCAGAGGCTTCACAAACCCCTGAAAAAGGTGGTTTTTTAATTCCATTATTGACATGTTCGGGCATTAGATTCATCTGTGTACAATCATAGAGCCGAGGTGTGCCTCAATATGTTACAAAACCAAGTTATCCACAATCAACAAAAACCCAAACTTGACAAAAGTTTAACAGGGTGTATAATTAATAGCAGAAAGGAGGATCATAAAATGTTATTTGATTCCTCTTGAGTTCTCCGCAACAACGCTCTCGAAACCACGCTTAACCACCTCAAAATAGCTTCTCGAAAGGAAACAAAATGAATGGTCCATGTTGTAGTGAATGTGCAAGTTGTAAAGTGAAGTTTGCTTTCAGTGAAAAAAATCTGGTGATGTTTTCAAACGGCAAATGCACCCACCCAGGGGATTGTGCCAAGAAGTATCAGATTGATCACTCTTATATCAAAGTTTTATCCAGCGACAACAAAGCCTACCAAGGCTCAGTTGCAGTCGGACAACAACTTCAGCCAGTCAACGCTCTTGGCTAAGGCCAATGGCTTGAACAACCAAGTGTTTTGACTTGGCCAGCAACAAAGTTGAGGCGGCCTTTGTTCAAGCGCCTTGACCTAAGGGCGGACTAAAGTTAGTTTTTCTAACTCAAGTCCGCCCGATTTTTTATATAAAACTTTTTTAAATTTTCTTATTTTTCAGACATGCTTCAATGAAAGCCGAGAAAAGAGGGTGCGGATGGAGCGGTCTGGCTTTTAATTCAGGATGAAATTGAGTACCGAGGAAAAATGGATGTACTTCTTTGGGAAGCTCGGCAATTTCCATAAGCCGGCCGTCAGGTGAAGTACCGGAAAAAATAAGACCAGCTTTTTCTATTTCAGTTACATATTCCGGATTAACCTCATATCTATGTCTATGTCTCTCACAAACATTTTCTGATTGATAAGCATTAGAAGCGATAGTCCCATTCTTGAGATTGGCTGGATAAGCTCCAAGACGCATCGTAGCGCCGTATTTGTTTTCGGCCAAAAGCTTTTTTTGCTCCGGCATTATGTCTATAACCACATGACTTGAATTTGGATTAATTTCAGCAGTGTTAGCGTCAAGCCAACCAATCATATTTCTGGCATATTCAATAACTGCCAGTTGCATACCATAACAGAGACCAAGATAAGGGATTTTATTTTTCCTAGCATACTCTATAGCCATAATCACACCCTCTATACCAGATTCACCAAAACCGCCCGGTACAATGACACCGTCGTAATTTTTTAACTCTGTTATTTTTCTGTTTCCGGTTTCGTATTCTTTAGAATTTATCCAAGTCAATTTGGTCTTGGCATCTTTCCAGATAGAAGAAAACTTGATGGCTTCAATCACCGAAACATAAGCATCGGAGAGAACGAAGTCTCCAGTATCAAAATATTTGCCGATGACTGCGATTTGTAATTCTTTTTTGGCCCGGCTTCTTTTATGAACGAAATCTTTCCATTCTTTCATACTGTTACCGTTGGTCCTTGAACGCAGATGGAAAATTTTCAAAATAATACTACTGATTTTATCTTTTTCAAAATTAAGCGGTACATCATAAACACTTTCTATATCTGGTGCCGAAATTACATTTTCTGGAGCGAGAGCGCAAGCCATGGCAATCTTCTCTTTGCGTTTAAAATCCAGCGCTTGAGTGCCACGAGCAATAACTATATCAGGTTGAACACCATAAGAGTTGAGTTGTCTGACTGCATTTTGAGTTGGGCGGGTTTTCATTTCGCCAAGCGAGCCCGGTACCGGCAAATAACTCACCATCACAAAAATGACATCTTGAGGATATTTTATTTTGAGAGTACGGGCGGCTTCAATAAACAAAGTATTTTGATAATCGCCTACCGTACCACCAATTTCAATGAGCGAAATATCAGACTCGTGAGAATCGGCCGCTTTTTTAATGCGTCTCAAAATTTCATCTGTGATGTGCGGAATAGCTTCTACGCATTTGCCTTTGTAGCCCAGATTGCGTTCCTTTTCAATGACATACTTATAAATCATCCCAGAGGTCATATAATCCTCACTATTGAGATCCATTTCCAAAAAGCGCTCATAGTTGCCCAAATCTTGATCGGTCTCCAGACCCGAATCAAGCACGAAAACTTCGCCGTGTTCAGTCGGATTCATATTACCAGCATCCACATTTAAATAAGGATCAATCTTGATAGGATTGACCTTGAAACCTTTGCTTTGAAGAATCTTACCTATTGATGATGACGCAATTCCCTTTCCCACTCCAGACATAACACCACCTATTACAAAAATATATTTGTGATTCTTTTTTTTCATCCCGTTAGAAGTAGGAAATTATTTACTCTGACATTCTCTCCCCACTAAAATTAAGCTATTAAAGTAATTTCTCATATTTTGATTTCCGTGACTTCTAACGGGATTCATCCCACTCATAATACTATAACTTCAAATACTTGCGAACTGCGAGGAAACTCGAAACCGCGCCAATAGCGACACCAGAACCGACAACCACCAAAATAATTTCAAAGAAATTACTAAGATAATAATCAAAAATATTGAAACCAATGAAGAAGTTTTGAGTGAGGTTGCCAAGCCAATAAGAAATAGGAAAGAAAATAATCATAGTGATAATACCGGAAAGCAGGCCGACGATCACACCGGTGACCACGAAAGGTCCTTTGATATAATTTTTACTGGCGCCGACGAGCTGCATAACAGAAATCTCTTCGCGCGAAACATAAATAGTCAGGCGGATAGTGTTGAAAGTTATAACAATAGAAACCAGGGCTAAAGCCAAGCAGATGATAAGCCCCAGACTTTCAGCCGAATCTATAATACGAGAAAGTTTTTCTATCGCAGTGCGATTTTCAAAAAAGTTTATGCTGTCTATAATCTTGGTACCATCACTTGATAAAATATTATCTTCATTCAAAAAATTGGCGATACCTTCATATTGAGACGGCTGTTTGGCTTTGATATTGAGTGAGGCTCCGAGCGGATTGTCTCCTAATTCTTCAAGTGCCTGCAAAACAGTCTGTTCATTTTCGTGCTTCAGTTTAAAATTTGCCAAAGCTTGATCACGGCTGGTGTATTCTACATTATTTACTTCGGGCAGTGCCTGTATCTTTTTTTGTAAAGCTAAAATATCGCTTTCAGCGGCATTGGTAACAAAATAAACATTGATATCAACTTTGTCGCGCAATTCGTTCATGGTGATATTGAGTACTGCACTCACGAAAATGACCGAGCCGATAACCGAGAGGGTGATGACCATTACCAAAATTGACGCGAGTGACACGAAACCGCTCCTCCAAAAATTGAAAAATCCCGCTTTGAATATTCTTTTAAATTTTGTTTTGAATGCTTGTTTTTCCATTTTTTATAAAATATATTTTCCTGTCGGATCATCGCGGATTATTTTACCATCTTGCATAGTGATGACTCGCCTGCCTATCGAATCTATCACGCCTTTATTGTGAGTAGTCAAGACGACGGTCGTACCAAGGTCATTTATTTTTTTGAAAATCTGCACAATATCGTAAGTGTTGACCGGGTCAAGGTTGCCCGTCGGCTCATCTGCAATTATTATATCAGGTTGATTGACTATTGCTCTGGCGATAGCCACCCGCTGTTTTTCCCCGCCAGAAAGCTCACTTGGAAAGTTCCAAATCTTACTGCCCAAATCTACAAGTTCTAGGACATGCGGAACATCAGACTCTATCTCTTCATCGGGGCGACCAGCAGCCTCCATAGCAAAAGCGATGTTTTCATAAACATTTTTGTTTGGCAAAAGTCTGAAATCTTGAAAAACAGCACCAATTTTCCTCCTGACGAAATTCATATCTTCGCCCGATAAAGTGTGAATATCAATATCATGCAACAAAATTTTGCCCTCAGTCGGTTTTTCTTCCGCGAGGAGCATTTTGAGCAAAGTGGTCTTGCCAGCCCCTGATGGGCCAACGATTGAAACAAATTCGTTTGGATTTACAATAAAGGAAACCTTGTCTAAAGCGACATAGTCGTTATTATACTTTTTTGAAACATTATCAAAGACAATAGGCATGTCTGTATTATAACTCTTCAGCTAACTTTTACAAACTTTTTTCAGCTTCGATGAAGATATCGAGGTTACCATCAGAGAGGACAGATTCAACATCGGAGGTTTCGGCGCCAGTACGATGGTCTTTAACCATTTTGTAAGGGTGGAGGACGTAAGAGCGGATTTGGTTGCCCCATTCTATCTCGGTAGTTTTAGAGATATACATTTCCTCTTCTTTGGAAATCCTTTTTTCTTCCAGAGCTTTGTAAATTTTGCCCTTAAGTATTGCCATAGCTTTTTCTTTGTTTTGAGCTTGGCTTCTCTCACCATCAGCCTGAGCAGAAAGGTTGGTGGGAATGTGTACGATACGTACCGCCGTCTCCCTTTTATTTACATTTTGACCACCGGGACCAGACGAGCGCGAAAGTTCTACTCTCAAATCATCATCTTTAATATCAATATCATTTTCATTTTGTTTTTCAAATTTGGGAATAATTTCTACCATACTAAAACTAGTATGTCTTTTGGCATTGGCATTAAAAGGAGAAATCCTAACAAGCCTATGCACTCCCGACTCGCTCTTAAGAACTCCGTAAGGTCCTTCTTTGCCCGCCGAAGCTTTATGCGAAGGATGGGTTATCTCTACTGTAATATTCCGATAACCGCCATTTGGATTTTGATTTTCGTGCAATATTTCATAACCCCAACCTTTATTTTCAAAATATTTAAAATACATCCGTAAAAGCATCGCCGAAAAATCTTCAGAGTCATCACCCCCAGCACCGGAAAAAATGGTCATAAGCGCATCACCCTTGTCATATTGACCTACTCCTTCCAATTCATCTTTAAGCTTTTGAATTTCTTTGATAGTCGCTTGAGCTTTTTCTTTATCACTCCAAAAATCCGGCTGAACCATTTCCTCTTCAAGTTCCTTTATTTTTTGTTCAATTTCTTGTTTATCCATAAATAATTGGAGCCAATGGTCGGACTTGAACCGACTACCTACCCCTTACGAAGGGGTTGCTCTACCAGGTGAGCTACATTGGCGCTATAATATTTATAGCATTTTTCCAAAATTAATCATCGTCATCATCATCGCCTCTTGAGTTATTAGGGAGAACAGGATTTGGAGCTGTTATAGTAGGTGCAGCAGAATTTGTAGTAGAAGTATTGGTTATAACATTTTGATTTAAATCACCAATATAATAAGCGGTTAAATCTACATTAGCAGAAGAAGAGTGAGCGCCAGTACCTCCCCTACTAGCATAAGCAGCTGTAGCATCAGTACCACAAGTTGGTAATATCTGGTTAGCGCCACCTGGATGCTGTCTAATGTAATTGGTCACATCATAAATCTTGCCGGAAATTAAAAGCCAACAACTACTTGCGGAATTATGTTTGGTAAGTTCGGTAGATGTGAGAGCGAGAGTAGTTTGGGTAACTTGAGGAGTTGTGACCACAGGGTTAGTGACAGTGGGTTTAACAACAGGAGTAGTTTTAGGAACTGGTACAGTTTTGGTTTGAGTAGTGGTATTAGTCTGTACTGAAGTAGTGTTTTTATCAGAACTAATTTTCAAAACCTGATTTAAATTTCCGATAAAATAATCTGCCAGCATTGCATTGGCCGAAGAAGAATGAGTGCCGGTGTTGTCACGATTACCATAAATAACTGTCGCATCAGTACCACAAGTTTTTAATATTTCCGCTTCGCCTCCTGGATGACTATTTAGATATGCAGTCACATCATAAATTTTCCCGGAAATTAAAAGCCAACAACTACTTGCAGAATTATGTTTGGTAAGTTCAGAGGGAGTAAGAGAGAGCTCAGTAAGATTAGCTGAGACCCCAGTAATAGAACCTATTTGACCGGCAGTATCCCCTGTTTTTGTGATAGCTTGATTGCTTTTGTTTGAAGCAATCAATCCAGCCACAAACACACCTACAATGACTACCCAAAAAATGAAAAGAGAAGCTGTTATTAAATGTTTTTTCATAAAATTAAAAATTAAATTCTTCTGAATGAATTTTATTATTATTGAAACCAAGCTTTATAAATTGATCTCTCAAACTCTTCATAAAATCAGCCGGTCCACACAAAAAGATGTCTGCTTCCAAAATATCTCCGCTTTTATTGAATACATATTCGGCTGAAATGTAACCTTCTTTGTCAGAAAAATGTTGATGAAATCTGAAGTTGTTGTTTTTGGCTGAGATTTGGCTCAATTCATCCTTGAATGCTGTTTCATTTTCATTTTTGACGGAATAAAATAAATCCACTTTATATTGGTTCATCTCGTTGCCACCAGTACCAATTTGTCTGGCCATACTAAGAAATGGCGTGATGCCTATGCCTCCAGCAATCCAGATTTGCTTTTTTGATTTTGCTTTCACGAAAGAGAAGACGCCAAAAGGACCCTCAATCTTGCAAATCACCCCCGGCTTCGACAAATAAACCATTGAAGTATAGTCTCCCAACGTTTTTATACCCAAAGATAAATCCCCGTTACCCGGATGAGAAGTGATGGAAAACGGATGAGATTCGGAAAGTATTCCATCAATCTCCATTCTCAAAAAAACAAATTGGCCAGCTAAAAATTTTATTTTTTCCGATAAAGGAATCAGGGTTAGCTCCACTACACTATCATTTATTTTTACCACTTTTTCCAATTTATATTTATATTCTTTCTTTTTATAAATTTTCAAAACTGTCCCGTAAAAATAAGAAATGACGCCAAGACCGGAAAGGCCGATCATATAATATTTCAAAAGAACATTATTGGAAATATCACTGGTAACAAAAACCATATGGAAAATACCGAGAACCAAAACAATACCTAAAAATTTGTGGGTATTTTTCCAATTTTGATATTTAAGTTTCCAATAAAAAGTAAAAACCATAAGTAGAATAAAAATAGTCAGAGCAATTTTGCCAAGATCAACATAAAGACTGTTAGGCAAAATAAACGCAAAAGCTGCAGCTAAAGAAATAAAAAGATACTGAATAATTAAAAATACAGGGTGAAAAAGCAAAAGACAAAAAGAAAATATTCCTATGAGATGATGTTTGACATAAACTCTATTTAACCCGTTAAATACTTTGTCTAAAAATTTAAAACGTGCTGACAAAATAAAATTCACGGAAAATAAAGCCATACCAAAAAGCCCTGTTATTTGGCCCAAACTGCGAAAAATATCCCCGGAAGAAACAAACCTACCAGAGAGTGGCTTTATGAAAAGCCAGATAACAATAGGTAAAATGGCCAAAAACCAAGCCAAAAAATAACCTAAATTATTTTTTAAAAATTTAAACATTAGTTAATTATAACAGAAACTGAGCCGTTGAGCAGGATTGAACTGCTGACCTCGTCATTACCAATGACGTGCTCTACCAACTGAGCTACAACGGCGAACGAGGAACACTAAAAATATTATTACATCGAAGCTATTTTTGCAATCTGAGAAAAAATCAGATTATTTAATCTTGCATACCTTATTCAATTCAGCCAAATCTTCAGCTGTTGGAGTTGGAGAAGTCTCAGCGTTAACTCCGGTAAGAAAATACATTATCGATTTTGGATTTTCTACATGATCCATGCCCAAAGCGTGGCCGAGCTCATGAGTAAGAGCTAATACTAAATCTTCTTTATTACCAAATTGATAAACATTTATTTCCCCCGCTTGATCAAGTGAGTTGCCAGATTTATATTCAGCCTGATTAAATTCCAATCCCCCATTATATTTAGAATTGTAAGCTTTCGCGACTCTGTTATACTCAGCGGCTTTAGTATTACGCTCTGCCAAAAGAGCATTCAGTTCTTTTGTTAATGTATTTATTGAGGAGGCTTCGTTATTCAAATTTTGAGCTTCAGAATTAAGATACTGCCTTTCCGCTTCCAAAGACTGGAACGTACTTTTAGACGCATAAGTGTCCGCTGACGCTCCCTTACCTTTTCTGTTCCAACTGGCAACTTCGGCATCATAAGCTGACTTCCTGCTTTTATAAATAGCCAAAGCTGACTCATATGAAGAAACTTTTTGATTATATTGATTTTTAAAACGATTAAACTCCGAATCTAATTTTTTGAAAATATCTTCTACTGCCGAAAGACCCGATTCGGTTTTTTGCTTTTGCATAGTTTCCAATTGTCTTTCATCGTAAATCAAATTTATTTTGAAACTAGCGTTTGGATTATAAATAAATTGTTTTTTGTGCAAAACTTTTTCCCACACTGAACCAGATTGGATAATGTAAGATTTGAAATCTTCTTTCGATAATCCAAACTGAGTATCAAATCGGCCAATGCTGTATTCTAATTTTTTATCACATGGACTCCTAGTACCTTGATACAAAAAGTAAGCCGATGCAATGATAAGCCCAATCAAAAAAACAGTAGAAACAAATTGCCTAAACTTTTTCATAATGTATAATAAATGTATAATTATAGTATATGATTTTTAGAAAAATTTACAGTTTAAGTGACAGATTTGAAGATAAAACGCGTGTTAAGCTTAGTCATTATCCAATTATTTATGCTTTTATTGGTGGTACAGGTGTGATTATTTTTTGGCGTGGTATTTGGCATACTGCAGATTATCTCATGTCATTTTTTGCAATAGTCGATAATGTTACTAGTGCTAGCAGTTCTCAATTACCTTGGTGGGATGGCCCATTATCTATTGCTGTTGGTGCTACACTTTTACTTATGGTGGGTTTATTTGTTACGAGTTTTATTGGAAATGAAATTATTCTTTCTGGTTTAAGACAAGAAAAAAAGATAGCAGAAAAAACTGAAGAAGAAGTAAAAAATGAGTTGTCAGAAGACCACAAAATAGAACAAAAAATTCACGAGATAGACGAAAGAACAAAACGAATCGAAGACATTTTAAAAAAATAGAAGTACTCCTGTGGTGCGATGTTAGAACTGCTATTAAACGCCATAATGACTATATTTATAAACCAGATTTAAGGTCTTATATAGATTTTGAGTTAAAAAATTAAAATAACCTGTGTTAGAATTAAAAGATGAATTATCGGTTTTTATTTTTTTGGATGAGTTTGTTTTTTTTGGCTTTTTTTAACAGAGTCTCTGCTATTACTGTATCAAACATAGACATAAATCCTGATTTGGATATTTCACTATTTTCTTCCTACACTATTACCGCTGATGTGGCTGATTATAATGTGAATGAGCCAGTTAGTTTAACTTTAAAAGGAGTAAACGGGGATGGAAATGATTGCTGGCAATATTATGTAGACGGCACTTGTGCTTCAAGTATTCTTACTTTCAATATGACTTTTGATTCGGGTATTACTTGGAAAAAGACTTTCATACGCCCGGATTATATTTACCCTCAAATATTTTTTGCTCCTTCCGTAACTTCTTGGAATAATAGCCCATCCAATATAGATATCAGAAGAAATCAATATCATTTATTACATTTTACCAATCTATTTACTATGGTTGATAATATGAGTTTTTGGATAGAGCTGAATACTACTCCGTTATCTGTGGTTAATTCTGCAGATTTACTTGTATATTTAGTAAATAAAGGTCATAATTCAAATTTTTTTAATTCTGATTGGCGCAATAGCGCAAATGTAGAGTTGGTCGGATCAATAAATCGCTCCACCGGTTTAGACCATATCCACAATTCTAATTCAGGACATTATTTAATTACTTTAGCTACAAATAGTGATGGAACAATCGGTAGTAAAAATTTAGATATAAATGATGATTTCTGGATCATTTTATACGCCAACTCCCCTAATACTAATAGAGGTTGGCACCTAAAATATCACGAATCAACTCTTTGTAATAATTCTAATGGATGGTTTTTGGGAAATCAGATTGGTTGGGCCACTACTCCCAAATCAGGATGTCCTGATATTCATACTCATATGGCAAGAAGGTCAGAAAAAGCAGACGGACTTATAGCGACCACTACTGCGGGCTCTGTATCCAGTGCTCAAATTTTTTCTTTTGGAATTTTACCCAATTTGCCACCAAACCAAAGTTCTTTTATAACACCGACAATAGGAGGCACCTATGCTGGAAACCTACTTGTAAATTGGGCAACTTCAACCGATGCTAATATTGCCGATTCTATAACTTACGACCTTTACTTGGTCGATTCTAATGGCAATGATATTTTACCCATCCTTACTGCTTCAACTACTTTGACAACATACACTCTTGATACAACTGGTTTGAGTAATGGCAATTATAGTTTAAGAGGGTTAACTCATGACGGAGTAAACGCTGGAGTGGCCTTCAATTTGGTTGGTAACTTTACAATTGATAATACTAGCCCTATTCAGACTTTAACCAATATAAATACCTCATCTGATAATTCAAATAACTCTGTTGGGAATACTGGAGATACCGTTACTATTTCATTTACATCTAGTGGATCTATTAATACTCCAACTGTTTCTATTTATTCTGGGGGTATGGAGGTAGCAAACACTGTAACTGTTACAAATATCGGTAGTAACAGCTGGTCAGCTTCTTATATGGTCAGTAGTTCAGACACAGAAGGAGCTTTGACTTTCAGTATAAATTCAACCAGTTTAGATAGAGAATATTTTGAAACTACCGATGGTTCAACTGTCCTGATAGACATAACTACCGCCAGTGCCCCTGTTCATACTCCGGGGAGTAATTTTATCCGCCGTCTATTAAATTTAAAATCAATTTTTGGTTCAAATATAGAAAAGATTCAATCTATAACTTCAGTTAACAAAAAATATTTATTTGAAAAAAACTTAAAAATAAGAATCGTTCATAATGATGTAAAAGAGCTTCAAAGGTTTTTAAACTCCCAAGGTTTTGTCCTTACTATTTCCGGCCTAGGTTCACCGGGTCAAGAGACCAATTTTTTCGGCGGATTGACTAGGAAAGCCTTGATTGAATTTCAAAAGAAAAACAATATCAAACCGTCTGTAGGATTTTTCGGTCCAATTACCAGACAATTTGTAAACTCACAATAATTTTGCGCGGGCTAGTGGAAGACTTATTTTACTTACGAATATAATAAGTTAGAAAAATAGAAGTACTCTTGTAGGACGATGTTAGAACTGAGATTATTCGTTCAAGATTTTAAAGCTATCCATGATTTGATTGAAAATGGTTGCACATTCTTCCCTGCCTTTAATACCTACAAAATCATCTCCTTCACAAAGTAAATCGAATGAAAAAAGATTTATATTCTCTCCACAATCAAAATACAATTCAGAATAACCCTTGACAGTTTTAGGTTCAGAAACTTTTTGATTTTCATCTACACAAGCTACCATCCTCAGGGCATGTATCTTACCAAATGTTCTACAGTCTTGGTCTTCAGGTTCAGAAGATATTTCTGATACAAGTTTTGTTCCCAAATAAGAAATCTCCTTGTCGTTCATACAACTAGCAAATGGGGGTGAAAATCTTGGGGACATTTCCCCCTTCATGTTGGTCATTATTATAAGTTCTAAATTACGATTCGTACTAGAAGCTTGAGCAATAAATGTTGCATTCTTTGACCTTTCAGATTTATCACGACTTTCTACAAACCCAGCCGACCATTCGTCAGTACCGGGGAATGTTAGCTGGTATGAAGGTATTGAATAATAGATATCCATTGTCCTGCCAATATTTTTTTCTACTTTATCATTAATAACAATGGGTGCAGAAGTCGAGACAGATTGATTTTTACTTTCAACAGAAATAAGAATCTGTTTACTTTGATACCATAAATACCCAGCAACCAAAACACCAATCAAAATCGCGACTGAAACAAGAACAATTAGAAGAGTACTCTTTTTAGGAGATTCTTGAATAACAGGTGAAATTGGGGGTTGTACTAAATTTTCATCCATATCAAAATCATACCACGGTTAGAACCAAAAAATCGCTGTGGTTAAGCGATTTAGTGGATAAAATTTCATCAGCGCAACCTAGTGGACGATGTTAGAACTAGAATTTTCTTCTTTAGGACTAAAGATAGTTTTATAAAATAACCCTATTAATAATCCTAAAAGACCAAAAACAAAAACAAGAAATAATAATGGAAAAAAAATAAATGATGTATAATTTACTCCAAAAAAATTTATTATACTATCACTAATTGGAGTTTCTGGACCTCCGACATTTAATAAAAAATCGTAATCATATAACCAAACAAAAGCACCTACGATTCCACCCCACATCCCACATTTCCATAAAAATTTTTTGAGCATGATATTAAATTATTTTTCTAACATTGAGAATCTCATACCAAAATTATACCAAGTTAGAACCAAAAAATCGCTGTGGTTAAGCGATTTAGTGGATAAAACTTAATCTGCGCGGACTAGTGGACGATGTTAGAAATGAAATAATAAAAAATTATTAAAGACTTTTTATTGATTTTATAAGAGCATCAATATCATCCTTGGATATATTTTGATTTGCTGGAAACATAAACGTGTACCTCCAACCATTTTGATTCCAAAAATCTAATGAACTTGGAATATCAGCGTTTGTTTTTATGTACACAAATCCTTTCCCATTTTGGTTTGTAAACTGATATACAGTGTCTTGAGAAGAAGGAATGAGTAATGTATTTTTAATTACAAGAACTTTTGCATACCCGTCTTTATCTTGTTGTGTTGTAGCTTCATCCACCGTTTGTTGAGTGGTTTCCTCTAAAAATTTCAGATATTCATAGCTAGAATAATTTGAACCAATTTTGGAATCTATGAATTGAAAAAGTGAATCGTATTGTTTTTGTTCATCTGCAGAAAGATTCATTTGTTTTAGTTCATCTTGAGGATTAATTTTGTTTAAAGTTACGGTCATTTTTATGCCATTAGTAAAAACATATTGACCCAAACTATCGGCATTACCTTTAAAACTTTTCTCTAAACCCCAAGGGGACTTCAAACTAATGGAATTATGAGATAATTTAACATCTGTTAAAGTTTTTGGATAAGTGATGCTAAAAACATATTCCGGTATTATATTTTTTAGAACATTGGGCAAACTCGTATTCTGACTCTGAATATTTTCTGAAGAAACGCTTGAATTTTTATTGAGAAAAAAATATCCAGCCACAGTAATAATGACGAGTATTAATGTTGAAAGAAGAACAATAATCAAAAGATTGTTCCCCTTCGGTTCTTGAAGAACAGGTGGAGTTATTGGTGTTAAATTTTCATCCATATTTTTATATTATTTATAATAATAAAAATTATACCACAATTCTAAAATCCCATCAGTATACGAAAATAGAGCTATATTATTAGCTCTATTTTCCAATGCGCGGACGATGGGATTTGAACCCACGACCTCTCCCGTGACAGGGGAGCGCTCTAACCAGCTGAGCTACGACCGCATTGTTGCCTATTGCAACAGGAGAAATTTACCATATTTCTTCTAACATTTCCACTGCTTTTCTTTAATGTTACAATTAGAATATTAATTACCTAATTTTTAAAATGGATCAAGAAACACAAAATAAAATGGCGGGGCTGGAGAAGAAAATAGACGATATTTACGCTTCGGTTGAAAAAACTAGGAAGATTCTCATGTGGACAGGCATCATCACGGTGGCGGTCATCGTCTTGCCACTTATTGCTATGATGTTCGTCATCCCCTCTTTTATCAGCAATTACACCAGTACACTAGATAGTTTGAGCGGACTATAGAAGTGGCCTGCCCCGTGACGAGCAAAGCGAGTTTTTCGGGGTGTCGGCGAGTGGAATCGGTCACAAATAAATTGCTTCGCAATTTTTCGCTACCCCGACTCGGCTACCTCACTTCGTTCGGTATGCCTCCGTCTTTCGATTCCACTACACAAAGCAAAGCAGTTTGCTTTGTCCACCTAACAAAATAATGCTTATTTTGTGTCGGCGAGTGGAATCGAACCACTGACCTTGGGCTTATGAGTCCCACGCTCTAACCGACTGAGCTACGCCGACAATACGCTCAATTTATCATATTTTTTATTGATTTGCTATATATTCTATAGCTCCCAAAACCTTATTTTTTAGAGACAATCCCCTCCTAACTTTAACTCTTAAAATACCTTTGTAAGTAGTGAGATTCCTCATGTTAGCTTTTTTAAGCTTCGTTTTTATAAAAGTTGTTTTAGAAAATTGATTTTCTTGTATATTTAAATATTTTATCCAAAAATTTTTAATTTTTTTCTCTTGATTTATAAAAACTTCATTTATAGACAAGCGAAAAATAAGGTCTTCTTTTTTTATATTATTTTGTTTTAACCACTTCAGATAAAATTTGACCATTTGAGGATTGCTGTTTGTAAAACCCATTTCATCATTACTTTCTTTATATCCTTCACCCCAATATAGACCTAGCCCAATCATTAGAACATCTCTATCAGAAAGTTTAGAAACTGTTTGTGCACCAATTTGTTTTTGATCAAAAGTATTTTTTATCCTTTGATTTCTTTTTATTTCGGAATATTTGAGCAAACCTTTTACAGATTTCTCTTGTTTATTAAATTTCATTTTTTTAATCATTGCTTCAGATAGTTTTATATCTCGACACCAAAAACTAATAGTAGAAAAACTGATACCTAGTTTTTTGGCAATATCTCTTACGGTACCACCTTTAATACGCAATTTTTTAGCTTCTCTTTTTATATCTATATTGTGCACAAGGTTATTATAACATAATAGACTGTGCAATAATATTAATAACTGTTTATAACTTGATACATTGCAATAATTTAAGTATTTAGTTACAATAACTTTATTGCGGGGTAGAGTAATAGTAACTCGCGAGGCTCAATAATGGTGGGCCCATGGTTGAGTAATCAATCATTGCAAATTTGCCAAATTCGGAGAACTCCTCTCTGTTTCATCAACAGAAAGACAATTCCGAGCTAAATTCAGTTTAATTTTTTAAATTCAACTGATAAATGTGTAGAGACTAGATGGCGAAATTCCAAGTTTTTAATTTGGAAGATGGTATAGTCCAGACCCCAAACTCCGCCAAGCGGAGATGTTGAAAAACATAGTGGTAAGCATAACCTTGAAATTTTGGTGCAAATCCAAACTCCGCAACACGAATGTGACTTGTTTAAATAATAGAAAATTCTTTGAAAACCGCCTCAAAAAGAGAGATGATGCGGCGGGTTTCGCGTTGATTTAAAAGGAAATCATTACCCTCATGAGCAATGTTATTACGCGCTTTGTGAGCTTCCCAAGCGCTCTCGATAGTCGTAAAGTCGCTTGACTCCACCGCTTTCAGTTTATCACCTATAGTGTCTCCTGGCAGTTGAAGTTTGGCTAAAAGATCATCAAGCATGATGTCAGCTTCTATGATAGCGAGACGCCAATCGGAAGGATTTTCGGATTCGGAAAGTTTGAGTATTTTTTCCCACTTCCCTGTCAAAGGATTTTGCATAGATTTTTGAGGATAAATCCCGACATTAACTTTTTCAAAATTAGTATCGAGATAAACTTTGGCTTTTTCTTCGCGCACAACAGCATCACCTTTTTTGGTATATATAAAAGTACCCACAGCCGCAACACCAGCTATGATAAATCCCAATGCCCGCCAAAACCAAGCACTGGATTCAAAAAATCCAACAATTCCGGAAAGTTTAAAACCATAAAAAGAAAGTTCACCGGAAGTAAAATATTTCAATATGGCTGGTATGCCCATTCCCAAAAGAGCAGCGAGAAAAATCAGCACAATAATGCCTTCAATCGGGTCAAAATTCCAACCAGATGGTTTTTCTATTTTTTTATCTGCCATGACTACTCATTTAAAAATTTCTTACCAATCTCAAACAAAATATTTTCGTGTCCATGTGACGCCATTAATTGTACGCCAAGAGGTAAATCTTTGCCATCCACTCTGGAAAATCCTGACGGTAAAGATATAGCTGGGACACCGGTGATGTTGGCAGTCACAGTAAAAATATCAGCCAGATAATTTTGGAGTGGCGTAGTCTTCTCCCCTATTTTCCAAGCTGGAGCTGGAGTAGTCGGTGTGAGGATAGCATCTACTTCTTTAAAAGCTTGTTCAAATTCCTCACGAATTATTTTTCTGGCAAACATAGCTTTGCCATAATAAGCATCATAATATCCAGAAGAAAGAACATAGGTACCCAAAATAATTCTGCGTCGCACTTCACGACCAAAACCTTCACCTCTGCTTTTTTTGTAAACTTCCAAAAGATTATCACCATTTGCACTAAGCCCGTATTTTATACCATCATATCTAGACATATTTGAAGAAACTTCAGCCGGCATAATGATGTAATAAATAGCCAGAGATTTATCTATGTTTGGTAGTTTTATATCTACAATTTCAAAACCCAAACTTTCCATTTTTTTTATTGACTCATCAAAATTTTTCCTGACATCATCTGATATTCCATCTTGTTCTAAAATATGATAAGGCACACCAACTTTAGCCCCGCGAAGCTTTTGCGAAGTGGGGTTTACATCTATACTTGTACTATCCATTTTATCTTTCCCTTTGATAGCATTAAAAATAATTTCGGCATCAGTCACCGTCTTGGTAATTGGCCCGATAACATCCAACGAAGAACCCATAGCCATAAGGCCAAAACGCGATACAAAGCCATAGGTAGGCTTAAGCCCCACCATTCCGCAGAAAGATGCCGGTTCCCTGACAGAACCGCCAGTATCCGAGCCTAGAGCCCCTAGAGCCATATTAGAGGCCACTGCGGCGCTAGAGCCGCCAGAAGAACCCCCAGCCACTCTAGAGGTATCTAGAGGGTTTTTGGTCACTCCAAAAGCAGAATTTTCAGTAGAACCACCCATAGCGAATTCGTCCATATTAGCCCTACCCAAAAATACCACCCCCTGATCAATAAGTTTTTGAGCAGCGGTAGCAGTGTAAGTAGCAGTGTAATTTTCAAGTATTTTGGAAGCGGCGCTAGCCTTACGGCCTTTGATTAAAATATTGTCTTTGATAGCAAACGGAATGCCGGTCAAAGCACCAGCTTTGCCGTCATTAATTATTTTTTGGGCTACTTCTGCTTGTTTCAAAACATCATCATAAACTTCTAAATAAACATTGAGGTCTTGGTTTTTATCTTTAACATTTTTTAAATAGTTTTCAGCAAGCTCTTTGGCAGAAATTTCTTTCTTATCCAAAAGTTCACGCGCTTTTTTGATTGTGAGATTATTTAAATCCATTACAGTATTTTTTTAACTTTTAAATAATTCTTATCACTTTTTGGAAATTCGGCAATCAGTTCTTTACTGTAAGTTTCTGAATTTGTCGGATCTTGGTCTTCTCTCAAAACGTTGACAACCTCACCCCGCGCTAACGCGTCGCCCTTTCCTAGATTAGGAGAGGGTTCTTCAACCTGAAATTCGTTTACCATCTTCACATATTCCAAAATAGCGTCCATTTCACCACTTAGACTTTCAGCTTCCTTTTCTTCAATATCTATCCTAGCCAAATCGGCCAATTTTTTTATTTCTTCTTTAGAAATCATGGTTGAATAATAACACTTTTTTAAGTTTTTAAAAGGTTTTTAAATTCTTTTTCATTTAAAATTTTCACTCCCAATTTCACAGCATTATCATATTTACTACCCGGATTTTCACCAAAAACCACATAATCAGTTTCTTTTGATACGGAACTGGAAACATTGCCCCCCAGTGCTCTGATTTTTTCTTTGGCTTCATCGCGACTCATTGTTTCCAAAGTCCCAGTTAGTACAAAAGTTTTGTTAGAAAGCTTAGAGCTTGAAGCTGGAAGCTTAGAGAAAGAACTCTCGATTTTAATATAGTGCAACAATTTTTCTAAAACTTTTTGATTTTCTTTATCCGCAAACCAATCTATTATAGACTGCGCTACTATCGGCCCGACACCTTCTATTTTTTCCAATCTTTCCATCTTTGCTTCTTTCAATCTTTCAATACTTTCAAATTCATTTGAAAGTAAATATGCTGTCTCTTCCCCAACATTCGGTATTGAAAGAGCAATGATAAGTCTTGGTAAAGAAACATTTTTAGCTTTTTCAATTGAAGCGAGCAAATTATCGACTGATTTTTCAGCAAAGCGTGGCAGTGAGAGCAAATCACCTTTTTTTAAAGTAAAAATATCATCATAAGTAGAAATAAGATTGGCATTCAAAAGCGCATCTATCACTTTTGGTCCTAAACCCTCAATATCAAAGGCACTTTTTGATACAAAGTAATACAGTCGACGCCTTTTTTGAATGAAAGAATCTTTGCTTTTACATTTCCAAGCCACTTGGCCGGAGATGCGTTCTATCTCACCTTTACCACCGCAATCCGCCACAAATTTTGGCCAAACGAATTCCCTTTCTTTACCAGTGCGCAAATCTTTCAACACCGAAACAATATCCGGAATGACATCTCCTGCTTTTTGAAGTATCACTGTGTCTCCAATTCTTACATCAAGACGATTAATTTCGTCTTGATTATGCAAAGTCGCTCGCGAAACAGTAGAGCCAGCCACTAGCACCGGACGCAAATGTGCTACTGGAGTAAGTACACCAGTACGGCCGACTTGCAAAACAATATCTTCTACCACTGTCGTCACTTGTTCGGCTTTAAATTTGAAAGCGATAGCAAAACGCGGTGCCTTACCTGTGAAGCCTAAAGCCTTTTGATATTCGGCATCGTTGACTTTGACTACTACCCCATCAATCAAATAATCTTCTTTTTCTTTTTTATCCTGCCAAGATTTCCAAAACCTAATCACTTCATCAATATTTTGGCATAGTTTAAAATTTTTATTCACTTTGAAACCCACTTTTTGCAAATATTCCAGCTCTTCTTTTTGGGTTTGTGGAGCAATATCCTCCTTCGCTGAAGCTACGGCGGACATGTCATAAATGAAAACATCTAATTTCCTCTCAGCCACAATTTTCGGATCTAGCTGGCGCAGTGTACCAGCAGCGGCATTGCGAGGATTGGCAAAAAGGGCTTCACCATTTTTCTTTCTCTCTTCATTTATTTTTTCAAAACTTTTTTTACCAAGCCAAACTTCCCCCTCAACGATAATATCAAACGGTTCCAGAAGTTTAAGCGGTACGGACCTTATCGTTTTAATATTATTAGTGACATCTTCACCGGTCACTCCATCACCTCTCGTCGCTGCCCGCACAAGATGCCCTTGTGCATATTCAAAAACCACTTTCAGTCCATCTATTTTGAGTTCACATGTATACTCCACATCATCCAAGGCCGAACCTTGGAAACTTTTTGAAGGTTCGACCTTGAGAAACTTCTTAACCCTCTTATCAAAATCAAACATATCCTCTTCAGAAAAAGCATCATTGAAAGACCATTGGGCTACAGCGTGACGGACTTTTTTAAATTCCTTGATAGGTTCACCTCCTACCCGCTCTGTTGGACTAGTATCGGTTTTAAGTTCAGGAAACTCTTCCTCCAACTTACGCAATTCTTCAAACAGCGAATCATAAGCCGTATCACTTATTTCTGGTGAGTCTTTGACATAATATAAATAACTATGTTTTTCAATAGTTTTTCGCAAGTTTTCTACCCTGTTTTTTATTTCATCTGATACTTTCATGCCTAAAATACTAGCACTTTTTTATATCACCCCCTAGCCCCCTCTTATATTAAGAGGGGGAGGAAAAATTAATATGTCACTTCAATACCTCTTTCTACCCTCCGAGGATGTGTAAGGTCGCAAGTGTTATAACCGCGAGATTTTATTTTTGTCATAAGAGGAGCATCAAGATTACCATCACCAGTTGTATCAACATAATATTTGGTTACCGTCACAATAGCGCAATTGGTCGGATTAGATCCTTGATTCAAAACAAAACCAAATTTACTAGTTTGATCCGCATCAGTACCACCACCAATCAATGTAGCAACTGAGGTAGTACCAGAAATATTATCATTATTAGTCATAATTGAACCCCCACAATTTATAGGAGAACCAGAAGTAGAAGTTGCAAAAGCATCAAATTGAGAATCCCAATAAAAAGCACATTCAAGCCCGGCATCAGCGGCATAAAAAGCGTATTGAGAATCTCGGCCGGAACCGGCAAAAAGATTACTTTTGATGGCAATGTTGACTACGGCAAAACTTATGAAGAGTAAAATACTCATCACCACCACCGCTATAAACAATGTCATACCTTTATTTTTCATCATATCCAATTTAATAAAAGAGTTTTAACTTCAAACTTATTATCTATAAGACCTTTGCTCCAAGTAATCCTCACTGTAATGGATATTTCATCTGGATTTATTGATTCAAACTGTATTTCTCTTTTGAAATTAGTGGCTACATTAGAAGCAGAAACAGCATCATGGTTATAGACAAATGTTGTTGTGTCTTGGTTTAAAACAGGACAACTATTATTATCAAAAGAAGCCCCACAATCAGTAATTGTAAAACCAGAAGTACCAGCACTCACAGAACACACTCTCCCGAAAGGACAAGCAGAAGTAATACCACTAAGCCAATCTCTTGTATTGTCACTATTTATTTTAACGATTTGATTAGTGTCTCTTATATTTCTAATCATTTCTACTGCCTCTTGAGCCAAATAAAAAGCTTTGACTTCATCTTTAGCTATAGTAGTTTGGGAAAGACTTTGTTGTACTGCAGAAAAAGCTCCCGATATAGAAAGAGAAAGCACAGCGATAGCCACGATGCTTTCAAGAATTGTAAACCCCCGCTTGCTTTGCAAGCTCACACCAAAATTTTTTGGTGTGGGGGTAAAACCTTTAATTTTTTTTAATTTTGTAAAAATCATAAATCTAATGCTCTTTGAGATATTAAGGTTTCTATGGAAAAGTCAGTCCTCTCGGTTGATTTGGTGCCCACATGGCCTTTGATGACAGCTTTAATATAAGGCTGAGCGTTATCAGCAGAACCAAGCCATGAATTAAAAACATAAAAATGCAAATAATCTATAGTTGTATCTGAAGATGTAATATTGGTAGGGGTCCCGCCATTAATCGATATTTGAATAGCATTTTCCCCTAAACCATAAGTTATTTTATCACCTCCCTTGTCTTTAACAGATAAATGATTTGCACCAGAAGGACAAGCATAAACACTATCCGGAACAGATGATGTCCCACACCAATAATGATCTCCGAAACGAATCGTCCTAGCCATATTTTCAATACTGAGGTTAAGGTTGTCTACCACAGTTTTGGATGCTTGAGCTTTTTTGTTGGCATCAAAAATACTAAGCACCGAACCAAGAGCAAAAACTGCAATCAAAGTAAACATAGCCACAGCTACAAGCATTTCCACCAATGTAAACCCGGACACCAAAGATTTTGGTGTGTGGGTAAACCCTTTATTATTTTTTATTTTAAAATTAAAAATCATTATATTGATTGTATTGAAATTTGCCCGCTAGACTCTGCTGTTATTAGTACTTTTTTATTATCAGATGATTTGAGATATATGGTCAAGGGTGAAATAAGCTCATTACCACCAACTAAAACACTTCCGTCACTATCCCTAAAAGTTATATTGGCCTTAGGATCTGGTCTTAAAAAAACTATATCTACCGTCTTTGGAATGTTTCCTCCGCTCTCGTCTGAACATCTAGTGTTAGGAACATTATTAGCTCTTACCCCACAAATTTTTTCTATAGTCACTCCTCTTGTAAGAGATTTGGTTTCAGTTCCTTCTCCTGTGTCATATTGTTTATTATTACTCCTATCTGCAAAATATATATAACTGTTAGTGGTTAAACTATCCAAATACACTCCATAACCAGTACTAAATTTATCACCACTACCTCCGATATCTTCCCTCACTCCTAAACTATAAATCTGAGCTTGACGAATCATCAAAGCCAAATCATAAGCTTGAGTTTTGACAGCTAAAGCACTGTTCCAACTATTTTGTTGTATAACAATAGACGTCAAAATTATACTAGATATAGCCATCACCACGATGAGTTCAGTAAGAGTAAAACCCCCACTTCGCTTCGCTTCGCGGGGCAAGCCTTTGCTAATATTTTTAGAAAAATAATTCATTGACATGAAAAAGATCCAAGTTCAAACAAAAACTTATTATTATCCCCAGAGAAAGGAATGGCCCAAATGGAATCTCAGACTTAATTGTAAGATTATTTCGCAGTAGAGGCAAATTTATTCGGTGGGCAATTTTTTTTGCAATTAACATTGTGAGCGAAACGACTGCCCCTATCCAAAAAGATAAGACGATGGCCGAAAGACCAACACTAAACCCCAAAAGAAAACCCAAAACCAAAATATATTTTACATCACCAAAGCCAAACCAAGTGCCTTTGGAGATTATGAAGATAAGGAGAAATGGTATGGTGAGAACAATACCCGAAGCAAGAGACAAGAGGTACGAGGTAAAAGGAAGAGAATTAAGAATTATGAAGTATGAATTATGAATAAGAGACAGAACAAAAAGAGAAATTAGAAAAGAATCAGGAATAATAAAGTGTTTGATATCATAAATAGATATTAAGAGAATAACCCCAAAAATTGCTGTGACCAAAACAAAATTTAAAAATAACCCAAATTTTAAAAAAGCTACAACTGTCAAAACTCCCATCAAAATCTCTGTTATGAAAGTCTCTTTTGGGATTTTTGACCCACAATACCTGCATTTTCCTTTCAAAAAAAGAAAAGAAAAAATAGGAAACAAGTCTTTGTTTTTAAGTTCGGTGTTGCAAGAAAAACAAACTGAACGGCCTTTCATGAAAGACAAGCCCGTATTATAGCGGTTGGCAATAACCGAAATAAAACTCCCCAAAGCTGTACCGATAAAAAATATTAAAACTAGAAAAAAATATTGCATTTGTATTTTATACAGATTTATTTTTCATTTTCTAAAGCCAACCTGAGTGAAAATATGGTTTCAAACTTTAATCTTGCTTTCACCCATGATTTTTGTTTATCGGTCAGAAGTTCTCCCATACCATTAAGAATATCCAAATCATCAAATTTTTCCATAATTTCAATAGTTTTTCCCAAAAATTCTTTATACGGCATTAGCATACGTTCTTCTACAATTTTTTTATTAACCGGCCAATCATGAGACAGGAAAAATTGCACATCAAATATATCTCTATTGGTTTTCCTTATTCGTTCATACATAGCACAAAGTTTATGAGCAGCCATATCTTCTCTTATCATTACCTGCATTGAAATACCAAAAGATGATCTTATTTCATATCTTGAACCAAATTCTCGGCGATTTATTTCTACTTTAACATTTTGAGCATTTACGTCTTTTTTGTCATATGAAAGAATATAAAAAAGATTAAATCTTTTTTTTCTTGCTTCTTTTAATTTGCCATATTTTTCTAAAATTAATTTGACATGTTCAAATACAAAATCCTCTTTTTCAGAATCAAGTAAATCAAAATCCAAATCAACCGAAAAGCGATCAAGTTCATAAAACAACATAGCAGCCGTTCCACCCTTAAAACCCAAAATAGGACTAATTGCGGTATCATTATAAATATCCTTAAGGATTTTCACAAGTATATTTTGATGTTTTGTGTTATCAAGGGTCATAATTTATTATTTTTTAATTTTTGATACATCTTAACTATTTTAGCCATTCGTTTATTACCGCCATAAATAGGTAAAATTTCATTTACTTTTTCCCAATCCAAACTATTTAAATTATCAAAATAATAATCCTTATGCAGATAAATAACATCCAAAAAAGCTCTTTCGGGCGAGGCAATATTATAATTTTCTCTTGATTCTATACCCGCTTGACTGGTAAGAATACTGTCTTTTATTTTATTATAAGAATACTTTTGCCCATCACATTCAATTTCTTTTGTCATATATGACATAACAAAAATACTTTTATAATACTGAAAAGTCATCCCAGCTGATCCAAAAACTGTTTCTAAACTTATATAAGAAGGAGTATAAATTTTTGTGGCAAGTTCATATTTATCATAATCTTTGTCCTTAGAATAAACACCTTTGCGTATAGAATTAATTTTGCCCGCTTTTACATAGCGATGAATTTTCTTTTTTATAAAATTCACATCAGATTCACTCCAAATCAAAACCAGGTCTTTAAAAGTAAAGACTGTTTTTTTTGATCTCATCAGGTCTAATATATAGTCTTTCTCCATAAAATTATGATTTTGTCTCCGCAAGTACCCATATTTGGGTACCTTTAGTATAAAAAACATCTTATAGAAATGCAATTTGCTATGTGGATAATTTTTATCATACAACCCCCCAAACCGTGCCAAAAAAGAATATAAAAATTAAGAAAAAATATTGCATCCACTACATTATACCCCAAAAACATCCAAACTTCGCTATATACTTCGTATAAAGTTATGAGAAATCAAGAAAAATATTAAATAAACAAACTTACAGAAGAATTACGATGCTGGACATGCATAAGTAGCAGCAGGAAGAACAGCGTTCAAGTGATTTGAGTGCCCAACACTATCAACACACCATGAGTTAGTACCTCCTTCTCCAACAAGTAATGCTGACATAGCATAAGCAGCACCTGTAACAGGTGTGCTATTACATGTAGGAGCAGCAGCACCAGGATAACTTGCACCAGCTAAATAAGTAGCGAAAGGTGCAAGTGCAGTAGCACACAAACCTAGATAATTCTGATTTGTAGAAAAGAAGATCTCGGCAGCAGCTCTGGCTCCATTTAACGTAGCTTTTGTTTTTGCATCATTACCTTTGCCTCTAGCATTATTCAAGGAAGCTAAAACAATAGAGGAAAGAGTTCCGATAATAGCAATGACTACCAAGAGTTCGATAAGTGTAAAACCTTTTTTATTTTTCATAACACAATTTTACTACATACTTTTTTAAAAAAAATACAAATCTGTTAATAACACAAAAGCGCCCCACTTGGGGCGCTTTTGATAAACAAACTTACAGAAGAATTACGATGCTGGACATGCATAAGTAGCAGCAGGAAGAACAGCGTTCAAGTGATTTGAGTGCCCAACACTATCAACACACCATGAGTTAGTACCTCCTTCTCCAACAAGTAATGCTGACATAGCATAAGCAGCACCTGTAACAGGTGTGCTATTACATGTAGGAGCAGCAGCACCAGGATAACTTGCACCAGCTAAATAAGTAGCGAAAGGTGCAAGTGCAGTAGCACACAAACCTAGATAATTCTGATTTGTATCATAGAAGATTTCAGCAGCAGCTCTGGCTCCAGCCAATGTAGCTTTTGTTTTTGCATCATTACCCTTACCTCTAGCTGAGTTAAGTGATGCCAAAACGACTGAAGACAAGATACCAATAATTGCGATAACCACTAAGAGTTCGATGAGTGTAAAACCTTTTTTATTTTTAAACATAATTTTTAATTGAAATTAACTAATTTCTCTCTCGAGAGAGAAGCTTGATTACAATCGACCTTCTTTAATTTGTCCCTCAAGCTTTAATAATATTATATGTAATAACACGCTTTTTTGGTAAAAAATATGTGGATAACCCTAATTTTATGGACAAATAGTACTATCAGGATCAGGTGTTCCTGTAAGTTTCTCAGAAGCTCCTGTGTTGTCTACACACCAATACTCGGTATCAGAATAAAGCGTAGCTTTAACAGCATAAGCTCTAGAAGTTGAATTACATGTTAAATCAGAAAAATCAGGTAATACCCCAGCTGCTATAGTTGCGCCTGGACTACCATTTGAAGCATCAAAGTTATTAAACATACCTTCTCCACAACTACTTGCATCCCCATAACCACTATTAGATGAAAAATAAATCTGTGCTGCTGTTCTAAACTGATTGAGTTGTTGAGTTATCTTTGAATCATAAGCTTTAGCTTGAGATTGAGAAAGACTGGTTAATACAACAGTAGCTAATATACCTATAATAGCAATGACCACCAAAAGTTCGATGAGTGTGAAGCCTTTTAAAAATTCTGCTTTATTTATTTTCATATTATTATATTTTTATAAAAAGTTAATTAAGAAACACCACCAGCTATATTGTATATAGGCATAAGGACGGAAGCAAGGAGAATACCAACACCAATACCGAGCGCCACTATCATAATAGGTTCTATCATACCCACCAAAGTATCCACAGCATTCATCACTTCTCTTTGATAAAATTTGGACATAGTCTTGAGAATAGTCCCCAACTCTCCAGTTTCTTCTCCCACCTTTACCATCTGAGTCAATATACTTGGTATTTCTTTCCTATCTCCAAGAGCTGCTGAAAGGGCTTGCCCAGCTTTAACTTTAACCAAAGCATCATCCAAAATACCTTTGTATGTTTGATTTTCTATGATTGAAGAAGTGACTTCAATCGCTTTGAGCATTGGTATGCCGGACACAATCATGGTACTCATATTGTCGGAAAAACGAGAAAGATAAAGTTTACGATAAAGATCACCAACAAAAGGGATATAAAGTCTAGCATTGGAAATCCATTTTGAACCTTCTTCGGTCCTCGAATACCAAATAAAACCGGCAACCAAACCAGCTAGCCCAATAAGCATCATTATCCAGTTATTGACAAACAAATCAGATACCCAAAAAACTATTTTGGTATAAAGAGGGATTTCCTGGCCGGATTCTTTGATTATCACTCCGATTTTCGGCACGATGACAGTAAACATAAGCACCATAACAGAAATAAAAGTAAAGATAACGAAAGCCGGATAGATAAGGGCGTTTTTGGCCTTGGAGGTTACTTCATAAGTACGATCCATATAATCAGCCAGATAAGCAAAAGTTTGATCTATGTGTCCAGACTCTTCTCCAGCTTTAACCATATTGACATAAAAATTGGAAAATATTTTGGGATGTTTAGAAAGAGCGGCTGAAATAAAAGCTCCACCTTGCAAATCATCTACCACTTCAAGAAGACATTTCCTTAAAGTCGGATTTTCCGCTTCGGTACCGATAAGTTTGAAAATTTTGAGAGCAGAAACTTGCGCTTCAAAGAGAGTCGACATCTGTCTAGAAAGGATGACGATATCTTTGTTGCTGACTTTATTAAAAAACGGTATCTTTTTTAAAATATCACCATCATCTTCTTGTTTAGGTTTGACCGAAGAAACTACCAGTCCCCTTTTTTGTAAGTTAACAATGGCGGCATCCATACTGAAAGCTTCTACTTCTCCTTCTTCCCTTCTGCCTTCTTTGTTTATGGTTTTATATGTAAAAAGCATGGTTATAACATTTTTTCCAGAGACCTTGGATTGGTGGAATAAAGATAAGCATTTTCAATACTGATTTCGCCTTTATTTACCTTTTCAACCAAACATCTGTTGAAATCAATCATACCATCTCCAGAACTGGTTTCGATAATGGTGTTTAATTCGTGAGTACGTTTGTCGCGGATAAGATTGGAAACAGCAGTGTTGTTTATCAAAAGTTCATAAGCCGGAGTAAGACCGCCTGATATTTTAGGGATAAGTCTTTGGGAAAAGATGCCGGAAAGTGAAGCCGCGAGTTGGATACGAATCTGATTTTGTTGAGTAGCATCAAATGAGTCTATGATACGATCGACAGTTTGAGCCGCATTGTTGGTGTGCAAAGTAGAAAATACCAAGTGACCGGTCTCGGCAGCAGATACGGCGGCAGACATAGTCTCGGCATCCCTCATCTCCCCTACCATAAGCACATTGATATCAGCCCTGAAAGCATCTCGGAGAGCCACTGCAAAACTCGGTGTGTCCATACCAACTTCCCTTTGGAAAATAATAGATTTTTTGGAATCAAATTGATATTCTATCGGGTCTTCAATGGTAATTATGTTTTCTAACCTTTCTTCATTTATAGTCTGAACAAGAGAAGCTAAAGTAGTCGATTTGCCGTGACCAGTCGGGCCAACTACCAAAAAGAATCCCGATTTTAATCTGGCAAAATTATTCAAACTTTCCGGAAGATTTAATTCTTCAATGGTAGGTATATTTTTAGCAATATGCCTTAAAGTCAGACATATCTTGCGTTGTTCCAAAAACACATGAGCCCTAAACCTCTCCCCTTTGTGAGCATAAGCAAAATCGGCGCTTTGAGAAGTCTCGAAAGTATTTTGTTTCAAATCAGAAAGAGTTTTCTTTAAAATATCCTCCATATCCGCTTTGGTCGATTTTGAATATTTGGTAAGAGGCACCAACTGGCTGGCAATCCTGATGTAAGGAATCCTATCTTCAGAAAGATGCAAGTCCGAAGCACCTTCTTTAATTACAAGTTCTATGAGTGTATCTAAATCTTCCATCCCGTTAGAAATTAATTTGTTTGTTAATAATATTTTTAATTTTTGTAAGCATAATATTTTTTGTTATTTCTAACGGGATCCATTTTATTTTCGAGAATCTTCAATAATTTTAATAATTTCACTCACTACTTCCGATGGTGTAGCGGCTGATTTGACGATATAACCAGAAATACCATATTGCTTGGCTTCGGTAATATCTTTTTCATCACTTTGGTTGGTAAGCATCACTACAGGCGTACCTTCAGCCAATTTGTCTTGACGGATCTGCTTGAGAGCTTCTAGACCTGTCATACCAGGCATCACAATATCCAAAAGAATAAGATCTGTTTTGGCTCCCGCTTGCAATTTTTCAATCAAAGCTCCTGCTGACTTGTAAGCTTCCACTGCCACATCACTACCACTAAACTTGGTCGCATACATATTGACCAAAAAATCATCGTCATCAATCAACATTATTTTATATTTTTTTTCTTCTTCAGTCATATTATTATAATTATTTATTAAAAACTATTATATTCTTCATAAGGAATCACTTTGTTGAAAGCTTTCACCAAAGCATCATCTTTCATAGTAAGCATACCATTGGTCCTAGCATATTTCCAAATTTCCTGTTCAGTCGCATTTTTAAGAATAATACTTTCCAGTTCTTTGTTCATTTCGAGCACTTCCATAATAGCTACACGGCCTTTTATACCACTTGGGCAATCAGGTACCGGAGCGATCTCGTAAACTTCTTTACCAAATGGAATTTCTTTTTTATAGACTTCGGGTAAATCAGAAAGTTGCTTGTCAAACATCATTTTCATACTGGCATCAACTGGGATTGGTTTGCCGGCACCCGGGTAAAACGATCTGGCGAGTCTCTGAGCAATAGCCAAAATCAAAGTCGGAGCAATAAGGTAAGGATCTACGCCCATATCAATAAGGCGCGGGATCACGCCAATAGCATTGTTGGTGTGGATAGTAGAAAATACCAAGTGACCAGTAAGAGCAGCCTGGATAGCCAATTGAGCAGTTTCTTTATCTCGAATCTCACCCACCATTATGATGTCAGGGTCCTGACGCAAAGTAGTACGAAGTCCTGAAGCAAAGGTATAACCGATTTCTGGCATCACCTGAGACTGGCTCATACCCTCCATGTTGTATTCAACTGGGTCTTCCAAAGAAAGAACGTTTTTGTGGTCTCTATCAACTTCATTCATCATTGAATACAAAGTAGTGGATTTACCGGAACCAGTCGGACCAGAGATAAGTATAAGACCATAAGGCCTGTCTATGGCTCGCATAATCTGATCCAAATTTTTCTTAGAAAGCCCTAACTCGCTCAATTTTTTGATGCCTTTTTCTTGGTCTAAAATACGGATCACGACTTTTTCACCGAAAGTAGTGGGAAAAGTGGAAACACGGAAATCTACTTTCCTTTCGTTTAATTTGGCACTGAAACGTCCGTCTTGTGGCTTCCTTTTTTCGTCCAGCCTCATATTGGATATAATCTTTATCCTAGCGACCACAGCACTATGCACTCTGAAAGGCAAAACTATACTCGTATTCATAACACCATCAACTCTAAAACGGATTCTGACATTGGAAACAGTAGGCTCTATATGGATGTCTGAAGCTCTGCCGTCAATAGCATATCGGAGTATGGTAGCGACGATTTTGGTGACTGGTGCGTTATCGATAACTTTGGCACCTTTGCCTTCAACCGCAGATAAGTCGTTTTCACTCTCCTCTTCTGTTTTTTTAATTAATTTTTCTTTTGATTCTTCCTTTTCTCCTTTAGGCCCACCTACAAACTCTGTTTCCAGTTCTGTGAGAGCTTTGGTCACCTCGCCAGAGAGACCTTTATACAAATTTATAATTTTATTAAAATCATCTTGAGCTATGATGAATGTTTTAAAAGGTAAATTGATTTTTGAAGATATAAAATTCAACGCATCGCGCGCCGCGATATCATCAGGATTAACAACACCAATATTCAAAACCCCATTTTCCATCCCTATGGGGACAAAACCGTAATACACCGCCGCTTCTTCCGGCACATAATCAAGTAATTTAGAATCAACTTGAGAAATATCGATTTTCTTTACGGGCATAGTGAAGTAGTCAGATTTAGCTCTTAAAATATCTTCTGCACTTACACCAAAAGACGATAGAGTCTCTTCAATATTTTCTCCAGAAGCTTCACTCTTCTCTTTTATTGAGGAGAGGTCTTTAGCTTCAATTATACCCTGTTTTACAAGAACATCTAAAAGACTCATAATCTAAAAATATTTATTGAAATTTAAATCTCCAAGAAAGGATTTTCCCTTCCAACAGGCAGAGATATCAAAGGAGTTTCAATACTCTTAAGAGATTTGAATTTTTGATCCTCTATTATACCTGTATCAAATTTTATATTTTCGACCTGTTGCAACAAAGCTTCCACTCTCGCGCTAGCTGTAGCATTTTCATCAATAGAAGAAGTATCACTTGGTGGTGCAAGCATAACTTTATAAGCTACAATCAAAAGCCCTACAAGTACTAGGCCCAAAATAATAGATCTTTTATTTTTTGAATCTTTCATCCCGTTAGAAATTTATTATATTTTAACATTTTTTTAAATTTCCCATTAGATTTCTAACGGGATTCATGTTTATTTAAGCCAATAAGTTACAAATTTCACCTCATACTTATAAATATTACCTTTTTGAGCACTCAAACTCATAGACTTTATATCCAAAATTCTCATACTTTTTTCCAAATCGTCCATAAAAGAGTTGAAATTATCATATGAAGCTTCGAAAGAAAATCCGACAGTGGCTGAATTAAGAGAATTTGAAGTTTTGGCTTCTGTATTTGCATCTCCAGATGGGGAATTTAAGTTTTCTGAAGATATATTACTTATCGATATACCATGATTTGCCGCTACTGCATCAATTTGAGAAACCAATCTCACGAAATCAAAAGAACTTGGTAAAAGAGTATCAATCTCTTTTTTTTCTTCAACAGATATGTTATTAAACTTAGTTAACAATTCTTTTTTGGTATTTTCAATGTTGTTTATCGTTTCTAGAGAATCATTGTATTGCTGTTTCTTATCCATAAGAGCTGTCAAATCTCCCATTGGGGAATAAATAAAAGCATACCCTATGGAGAGTGAAAGTATTACGTATGCAAGTATTGAAATTGAGCTCATTTTATAAAATAAATTATGGATTATATGTCGCTATCTGAGGGTCAACAGAAATATTAAAATCAAAAGAAACCATACCTTTATCATCCAAAGACAAACCTGAAACAACTACTGATTTAAAATCTTTATTCTGAAAAAGTACGTTTTCTTGCAAAGCGATACTGGCATAATTTGCAGCTTTACCTTTTAAATTTACGGTAAGGCTATTATTTTTAATATCACCGTAATTAAAATTGGAAAATTGAACCGTACTAACAGTTGAGGAAGATAAAGCACCCAAAAAGTTTGAAACCACTTGGTGTTTCAAAACTATAGATTTGGCCATTTGCAGTTTTTGAGCAAATTGAACCATCTCACCAATGGTTTTTTTATCAATACTTTTTTCTGCCTCTGAAAGTTGAGATTCTAGGGCCTGAATCTCATTTTTTAATATCCCTTTATAAACATAGACACCGACAGAAACGATTATTGATGTGACAAACAAAGAAACAGCCAAAATACCGACAAAACCAGTCTTTTTGGTTTTGAACATTTTTTCATCGGTCATTGGCTCTTTCGGAATAAATGATGATTGGAAATTTGGTGCCATAATTTAAAAGTAATTATACCTTAAAATTATTTGCAAGTGTAAGAAAAATTGTTAATTACTTTTAAAAAACCTCCCCCCCACCCCACCTTCCCATTGTTCAAGTGAGAAAAAACAAAAAACGCCGTACTCTTGCGAGTCGTGCGTTTTGTTGAAAGTTTTTGCAGTCTCTCGTTATTTTGAAGGAAGTAGTCTTTTGGTAATTTCCGGATCTTTTTTGTTTATTTCTTCTTGCTTTGCAAAGACTGGAAATGCTCCTGGCCAGCGGTTTCCTAGAGGTTTACCCTCAATGTCGTATGCCACTTTTCCTTTACGTTTAGTTTTCCAGCCGACATTGTCCCATGAACTCCCCGTAATAAACAGAAAATCTCGTGGGCCCCCAATCATTGAGTCTGATTGATCGACATTATCAGCATTAGTTATAAAAACCTCATCGGACTGTCTTTCAGGGTGATTCCGATTGAAATCACCTTTTTTGTTTGAAGTGTTCATCTTTTAATCCTCCCTTTTTATTAGAACAACCTCTTTACATTATACACCCAAACGATATAAAAGTCAACTTTTTTGTTCCTGTCTTCCCCCTCCTGAGCAAGGAGGGGGTGGCCGAAGGCCGAGGGAGGTTTTTCTAATCAAATGGGGTGGGTTTTACAACTCCTGCAAACAACGGAGGGCAGCACCAACAGCGACGGTGAATTCGGGGCCGGTTTCTTTGAGAACATTTTCGAGAAAAGCTGGTACTTCTACTTTTTCAAATGGATTACCAGCGATAACTTCAACTTTAAAATTTTGAGCAGCCAAATCACGGAAACCTTTGAGAGCTGATCCACCACCGGTCAAAAATACCGATTTGATATTTTCGTTCGTCTTTTTTTGGAAATCAAAAAGGAACCTATTGGCTTCAGAAAATACGTTGGAAGCAATGACAGAAACCGCTTCGGATAGATCGATCCCCTCTTTGGTCACACCCATACCAATAGATCTTTTCATTACTTCTGCATCTTCCACAGAAACATTCAAAATCCTAGCAATATTGGCGGTAATTTCTTGAGAACCGGTGTTTATCGTATGTGATTTATAAATAAGCCCACGGTCTATGATGTAAAGTTTGGTGGTAGAAGCTCCCATATCAAAAATCATAACCGGACCTTGTACTCCTTCCAAAACCGCACGGATGGTACTGAAAACCTCTATTTCAAAAAATCTGGTGGACAAACCGGTTCTTTCGGTTATGTCTTTATATTGTTTAATGATGTTGTTATGAATAGCAACCAAGAGGATATCAACGGTTTTTATTTTGCTTTCATTTTTACCACTCCCAACAACAATTTCATTATTATCTCTTTTAGGAACAATAGACCAGTCAATCGTCACGTCGGAAATCGGCACTGGGATATATTTGCGGGCTTCAATATTTACCATAGTACCCATTTCTTTCTCCCCCACATCGGGCATTTGTATAATAGATAAGAGTGACGCTTTGAAAGGAATAGCAAAACCGCAAGTTTTGGTCGTCAAAGCCACTTCCTTTTCGGAAAGCAAATCACCAACTGCCTGCGCTATTTTATCGGTAGACAAATTAGTAGATTGACCGATAGAAACGCCACCATAAGAACCCAAAGAAAGTTCACCATAAGTTTCGAGTATAGCTTTATCACCTTTCTTTTTAAGCTGAACTACTTTGATAGAAGAGGAGCCGATATCGATGCCCAAAGCACTAATAGTCTTCTTTTTAAAAATATCGGAAAAGAAACTCATCCCGTTAGAAATAGGAAATTACATGCTCTATGCATGCTTTTCCTATTGTGATTAAATAATAATATAAATTACTCATTTTTTAATTTCCGCTATTTCTAACGGGACTCATAAGGTATTATTATAGCATAATGATTTTATCTGGGATAATCAAGAAAATTTTAGAAATTGTGCAAAACGTTTTGGTGCCGGAAAATACCCAAATCCAAAAGCTTTTAAATATGCCAACTGGAACATTGCGCGAACTTTTGCCCAAATCACCGGTATATTCAAAAGATATTTTCGTGCTTTTTGACTATCAAAACAAAATCGTCCGCAATTTAGTCAAATCAATAAAATATAAAAATAATACAAATTTGCGAAAACTCTTGGCCAAATTTTTGTATGAAGAAATATTAGATATCTCGATGGAAGTGGCACTTTTTGAAGGTAGGATGCCACTGCTCGTGCCTATGCCGATGAGTAGACTGGAAAAAAAGAAAAGAGGTTTTAACCAATGCGAAGAACTTTGCCAAGAAATCAAAAAACTGGGCGGTGAAAATATCACTGTTTCTTACAACACCCTCAAAAAAATCCGCGAAACCGAAAGACAAGCGACTCTTGACCGAAAACAAAGAGAACAAAATGTGAAAAATTCAATGTCAGTCCAATGTCCAACGATGGGTAAAATTAAAACTGTAATAGTTTTAGATGATGTTTTCACTACCGGTGCTACTCTCGCTGAAGCCCGCCGAGCTCTCCTCTCTGCCGGCGCCCGCCGTGTCATCGGCGTTTTCATCGCACATTGACCCCACCCGGACTTCGTCTCGACCTCCCCCTGTTCGGGGGAGGCAAAACACTACACTCTAGAGTTCTTGCGTTCCCTCCTCGTTCCGTTTGAGTGTTCCCTCACCTGATCAAGGGGAGGGTGACTTGCAAAGCAAGCGGGGTGGGGTTACTTAAAATTCAAAACGACAATTTCAGATTTGGTGCCGACACGTAGAGGCGGACCCCAAGTACCGACACCATCAGAAACAATTATCTGCATATTGCCGTACTGTTTTTGACCATAGTCATAACCTCTGTAAATAAGTTTAGTAACCAAAGAGAGTGGATACATTTGCGCTCGATGAGTATGGCCGGAAATTTGCAAACTGACACCAAACTTTTCAGCTATATCAAGTTGGAAAGGTTGATGTTTAAGTAAAATGGTCGGAGCACCTTTTTGAATTTTTAAACCAATCAAAATATTTTCAAAAATATCTTTCTGAGTAGAATCCCTATCATCAACACCAATAATGTTGAGTCCTTCCAAATTTATCATTTCATTATTCAAAATTCGAATACCGGCCGCTTTGACAGCATCTACATAATGAGCGTTATCGCCAAACTCTTCATGATTACCAGTGATAAAATAAACACCAAGCGATGGGTGCAATTCTTTAAATGGCGCAATGGCAGCCGCCTCATCTATTTTGACACCATCATAAAGATCACCACCAATAAAAACAATATCTGGATTTTCTTTTTTTATAGCGAGGGCTATCCGGCTTGAATATTCTACATTGTGGACTTGATCAAGGTGTACGTCACTAATCCAAATCGCTTTTTTACCCAGCCAACTTGACGACAGATTTGGGATGGAAACATCATATCTGGTGAAGCTCAAATGTCCTGCATTCCAAAGACCGTAGACACTTACAACTAATGCAAAAACAACAAGACTTTTGCCTAATATTGAAATGGAAGTCGGTAAAAGATTGCCAAATATGGCAGACAAAATCGCATAAATAGCCACCGCCAAAAGCAAATAAAAAAGAATGCCATACCAAGAAGCGGAAATTGTATAAAATATTCTGGTAAAAAAATTGTTGTACTTGGAAGCAAGTAGCATAGCAAATACAAAAGCCACACCAAAAACAATAAGGAAAATTTTGAGTGAAAGAAGTGTCGTTTGTGAAGACAAAGCAAATATGGTGACAAGGCTTTTATAAACAGCCAAATGCGCCAAAAATAAAATAACAAGAGAAACAAAAATAATAATGAAAAATACCGCTGACATGCGCATATTATATCACTTTATTTTTTGACAGCGATTTTCTTGAAAGGAAAGTCTAGAGCTTTGAAAAATTCCAAAGTATCGGCTTTATTTTTGAGATTAGTGACGATGGTAGCGCTAAAACCGAAAACATCTTTGAGATCTTCATCGGCAGTTTCAGGGAAAACGGTGTGCTCTTTGATTGAAAGTGTGTAATTACCCATTTCATCAACAGCAGTCGGCGAAATACCTCTGAAGTCTTTGGTGCGAGGAAGCGCCACATTGAAAAGTCTGTCTAGGAAGCTCCACATTTTTTCACCACGCAGAGTGATTTGGACGCCGACAATATCACCCTCTCTAGATTTGAAAGAAGCGATAGATTTTTTGGCTCCCCTTTTTATAGGTTTTTGGCCAGTTATTTTGGCAAGTCTGTCAGTAACGATATCAATTTTCTTTTTATCATTCAAAGAGCCGACACCGGAATTAACCACGACTTTCACGATTTTTGGAGCCTGCATAATATTTTTCAGACCCAATTTTTCTTTGAGTTCTTTGAATGCGTCTTTGGTTTTTGCTTTCATTAATTTGGTTGCCATATTGTTTTTTATTATTTTTTTCTTTTTCCTTTCCCTTTTCCCTCCCCTGATCAAGGGGAGGGTTAGGGTGGGGTTTTTATTTTTCTTTCCTTACATTAGAAACGTGAACTGGCGTAGCTTGCTCTATTATTTTGCCTTTTTCACCGCTCTTTTTTGGTCTCTTATGTAATTTCTTTTTATTTATACCTTCAACCAAAACTTGTGAGGTTTTTGGGAAAGCTCTTATAACCACACCGGATTTGCTTTTATCCTTGCCTGTTATGATTGTTACTTTGTCTCCTTTTTTTATTTTCATGATATTTATATTACTTCCGGTGCCAAAGTCACTATCGCTTGCATGCCTAATTCAGCGATTTCTCTAGGAATAGGACCAAAGATTCTACCGGCTTTAGGGACAATTTCACCTTTTTTCTGTTCTACGACGACGACAGCATTTTCATCAAAACGAATATAAGAACCATCTTTCCTGCGCAATGGCGCTTTTTGGCGGACTACCAATCCCAAAAGTACCGCTTTCTTTTTTATTTCTTTACGAGGTTCAGCTTTTTGCACGGAAAAAATAACCAACTCACCTATTCTGGCGTATCTCTTTTTGGAACTGCCTAGCACTTTGAAAACGCGTCCTATTTTGGCGCCAGAGTTGTCGGCTACTTTTACTATTGATCTTGGTTGAATCATGTTATTAGTTTACTACAATGAAATGCTTATCTTTTGATATCGGTCTGGTTTCTTTTATTTCCACTTTGTCTCCTATTTTTTTGGTATTACCAACATCATGAGCTTTAAATTTCTTGCTGACCTTATAATATTTTTTGTATTTTTGATGCTTCACGAATCTGGTTACCGAAACGGTGCAAGTGTCTTTCATTTTGTCAGACACGACTACTCCGCTCAAAGTTTTGCTGGACTTTAAAGCTACCTTTTCTTCTGTATTCTTTTTTACTTCTTTTTTTGCCATTTTTATTTGTTATTTAAAGCTGTCATTATTCTTGCAATATCTTTCTTTATGTTTTTTTGCTCTTTTACGTTTTTGCTTTTACTTCCACTGGCACCAAATCTGATATCACGAAGTTGCAAGCGTTTTTCACTAAACTCTTTTATCAAATCAACTTCACTTTTTTTGGTTTTGATTTCTTTTTTCATCTCATTTATATATTATGCTCTTTCCACTATTTTGGTCTTAATAGGCATTTTGGTACCGCCTTTGCGGAGCGACTCAACAGCTATCGGAGAAAGTGCTCCATCTACTTCAAACATCACTTGTCCAGCCAAAACTCTGGCGCAGTATCCTTCGATATCTCCTTTACCTTTACCCATTTTTACTTCAGCTGGTTTTTTGGTGAAAGGCATATCAGGGAAAATACGGATCCAAACTCTGCCGGTTTTGCCCAAACTTCGGGTTATAGCTTTTCTGGCTGATTCAATCTGATTGGAAGTAATCCTGCCCGGAGCCATCGCTTTAAGTCCGTGAGAACCAAAGGCCACAGTAATACCACGAGTAGCTGGCCCAACTTTGTTTGGGTTTTCACGCATAGTTTGCCACTTTCTGTATTTAACTTTTTTAGGGAATAACATGGTAGTAATTTAAAATTATTTCTTAGCAAATATGTCTCCCTTATAAATCCAAACTTTGATGCCAATTTTTCCAAGCGGAAGATAAGCTTCATAAAGCGCATAATCAATGTCAGCGCGCAAAGTCTGAAGCGGTATACGGCCGACTTTTTTGCTTTCTACTCTAGCCATGTTGGAACCGCCCATGATACCAGAAAGAGTAATTTTGACCCCCTTCACATCACGGTTAGCAAAAGCTTTTTCAATCATAGTTTTCATCACTCTGCGGAAAGGCATTCTCTTTTCCAGACCTTCAGCCACCATTTGAGCAGCGATCATAGCGCTTGATTCCGGAGATTTCACCTCTTTTACATCAATTTTCAATTCTTCTTTGATATTCAATTTTCTACGGGTCATAAATCGGATAACATCGTCTCTGAGTTTAATCATACCCTCACCACTGCGACCAATAATGAAGCCCGGGCGGGATGATTCAATGATGATTCTGAAAGTTTTAACCCCCCTTTCAATTTCAATAGAGTTAACGAAAGCGCCTTTCAAACGTTTTTTCAAATATTCATATATCAAAACATCACCTTTCAAATTTTCTTTGTATTTGGCTTTCACACCAAACCAACGTGACCTCCAGTCGCGGATAATACCAAGTCTATGTGCATATGGATGTACAGTGTGTGTCATGTTATTTCAATTTTTCAACTAAAGAAATTTTAATATGTGAAGTTCTTTTATGAATAGTGTGAGCTGAACCGTGAGCTGCCGGTCTGCGTCGATAAAGTATTTTACCACCATCAACAGTGATAGCTTTGACGAAAAGGTTGTCAACGCTTGCACCTAGGTCTTTGGCATTGGCAATAGCGGAATTGAGAAGTTTGTGCAAAGGGCCAGTGGCTCTCTTGGTAATAAAATCCAATCTGTTCTTGGCTTCCTTGACCGATTTGCCACGGATAGCACCTGCAACAAGTCTCACCTTCCTAGGCGATTGTCTGTAATTATTCAGTTGTGCAGTGATTTCGTTCATGATTTAAAATTATTTTTTAGCTGCAGCAGCTTCTTTAGCACCCTTTACTGCGGTTATTTCATCTTGTTTTTTCTTGGCTTCAAGGTCTTTTTGCATCTTACCACCGTGTTTGATGAATTTGCGAGTCAATGAAAATTCGCCCAATCTGTGACCTACCATATCTTCACTCACCAAAACTTCTACATGATCTCTGCCATTGTGCACTCCAAAAATGAAACCCACCATCTCGGGAGAGATGACACAAGCTCTAGACCACGTCTTAATCACCCCAGTTTCCTGTGGCTTTTTGCCTTCTATTTTTTTGAGAACCCTCGGATCAACGTAAGGTCCTTTTTTGAGCGATCGTGACATAAAAACAGATAATATTAATCCCGCTTAGCGGGACTACAATATACTACCAAATAAGGATTTATTGTCAAACCCTGTGAAATTCTGTATAGCAGAAAACGGCAAAGCCGTTTTTTCACAGGGTCAAACCCTATAAAACCCTCGAAAAATGGCCATTTACACTTTCAAATAGTATTTCAGCGTATAAATCCAATCCTCGTCATCTGGGTCATCTTGTAATTTAGTCCGCAGGAACCATTCCAAATACCCTCGGTCAGCCGCCAAAACTTCTTCAATCTTTTTATCTTTGTGTTTACCAAAACTAAATTTCACAAATATAGAAGGTGTTTTTGAAATCTCAATCATCTCTTTTATAGCCTTCTCTTCGCTTCCAGCTGTTGTTTTGATTTTAGAAAATAATCTTTCAAACAAAGCCTCTAAAACATTTACATCTCCTTCGGCATCATGGGCATTACCTTCTATTTCCAAACCGAGATAATACCTCAAATATTGTAAATTATGTTCAGGAATAACCCCCTCTTTATCCAAATACCGAGCCACTCGCAAAGTACAAATAAACTTCGAAACCTTGAGCCCTTCTGCTTCAAGCATCGCGATATCAAACTTGGCATTGTGTGCCACCAAGACTCCATCTTTAAGTAAAACTTCCAAATCTTTTTTCATTTGGCTTCCTTCAAAAGCTAGCTTGTCTACAAGTATCTTGTCAGTGATATGAGTGATACTCATTGATTTGACTGTCATCGGTACAGGAGGTTTAAAATATTCAGTCCTTGGCTCTCCTTTGCCTACCTTATAGCAAACCTGACAAAGCCTATCTTTGTCTGCTTCAACCCCCGTCGTCTCGGTATCTAAAAATATAAGATTCATTTAATTATTTATGTTTTATTTTTCAATCAAAACCGGTATCTCCAAAGCATCATCATGTTCAGGTAAACCAGAAGGATTATCTTTGCGCAGTATGAGAGCTCCTCTATTACTATAAACATTTTCATCGGGTGTGAATTCCAAAATTGCAGTAAACGGTACAAAATTTTCTGTCATCCAATCTTCCTCTGCTGTAGCGATACCTTGAGCGATAATACGTCCATCCCAATCAACCAGAAAAACTGGAAAGCTCGCTTCAAAAAACCAAACTCCTCGAGCTTGACCGGAGATAGTGAGCGGACTTTTCACCACTTGATTTGGTCGCGGAGTATCTAGTCGTATCAAATCAGATTTATCCAATTCATTGCCGATATTTTCAGTGAAATTATTATCTCCGTCCCGACATTGCCTTGGATAGCTCTCCATCACCGGATTGCCAGCAGCCACACATTCTTCAAAATTTGTAACAGTAGCAGTCTGCTTAGTTTTCCCCATCCTCGAAAACCACACTACCAAACCCGCAATAATCACTATCAAAAGCACTATGAGCCCTATGGCCATGACCACAGTCTTTTTGTTGGAAGGATTATCCATAAACTTTATTTTTTGTGGCATTCACAATCGCAATCAGGACCACATTCACCTTCGATGCATTCACATTTCCCTTCTTCGCATTTGCAATCTCCTTCACAGTCACACTTACTTTCTTCATTATTTTTTTCTACATTTTCTATATTTTCTTCTTCCATATTATTTAATATTAACTAATAACCTATAACAAATCAGTATAACATTTTCATTTTAACCTGACCTCTTTCAATGCCAACCTCAACTTTTTATAATCCGGCATAGCTAAGCCTACCAAATCCCAAAATCGGCTAGAATGATTAAATTCTTTGAGATGACAAAGCTCATGTACGATGAGATAATCCGCCAATCGAGAAGGCAAAAACACAATCCGATAATTGAAATTCAAGTTATGTTTAGTAGAACAGCTCCCCCACCGGCTCTTAGTGTTTCTGATGAAAATTTTGTTGGGAGAAACCCCATAAACCCCAGCAAAAAATTCCACCCGAGCTTGCACCAACTCACGAGCTCGCTCTTTATTTTCCAAATAATTTTTCCGCGACGAAATACTCACTACTCTCCTCCGCCTTCTTATCTTCCTCCTTTTAAATATATAAAACAGATTCATCCTTCAAATCATACCTTATTACCAAAACGGCTCAACGACCTGTGCCGTTGAGCCATTCTTTTATTTTAAAAATCAATAATTTATCCTATCGAAAGAAGTACTATTGCCACCATTGCTGTAATAACTCCTATGATCCCCAAAGTGCTAAGTTTTTCACCAAATATCAGCACACCTATAAGTACAGTAGCCACAAGACTCATCACTGACCAGATGGTCCCAGCGATGGAAAGCGAGTTTTTCTGCAATATAGCCGGCAACCAGGCCAGCGTCCCCAAAGCATATATGCAAACAATTAAAATCACATAAGGCAGTTTTGGCGAAAGCGCAAACTTTTTTGAAAGAAATTCACCCCCTGCAAAAAACAAAGCCGACACTACCAGCCAAACAATATAATTTATAGACAAAATAAATTTCATAAATTTATTTCAAATCTTCATCTTTTGGAATTCCCCACTGCCAGCGTGGCTTCTCACCTTTTTTGTAGCAAATAAGAATTAACAATATTACCGCCACCGCTATTTTTACGAAAAACCATGTCAGTGTAGTGTCTGTTGGCTCAGATCCCAGACTAAGCCCGTTCCAAACCAAAAAAGCAACGAAAGCTAAGATAACCAGCCACCCCTGCCACTTGACCGGCGTCCAGCCCCAGCCATAAAGCTTCCTCTTGAACCAAAACCCTTCCGGATTATTTTTATAATATTCTTTGTATTTTTCAAACATATTTATCCCCACGACCAACTTAGCTTATAAAAATACTTTCTTTTATCCTAACTTTAAGTTGAGCTAATGCTCTGCCATCTAATTTTAGATTATGCTCCCTTTTTCTAGCATCACTCTCTGAAGTGTATGATTCATAGTATACAAGATTAAATGGGGCTCTGCTTTTTGTTGAACGCGCTTTTCCTGAATTATGTTCTTGAAAGCGTCTCTTTAAGTCATTAGTTGAACCCACGTAAAGATTGTTATCTTTTTTACTTTTCAAAACATATACGTAGAACATAATTCTTAAGCTAAGTTGGTGTGGGGATTTACCTATTTATAAAAGTAATAGTAAGTTGGAGGATAGTGGCAAAGGCAACCCAAAGCAAATACGGAGCTTGAGCATAAGCGACGAAGCGTTGATGCGGCCAGATGGCGATTATTGCCCAGACCAGTGTCCCGAGGACGAGCAAGATATCGACGGCCGCGAGCAAATTATTTTGTAGCCCAAACTGGATAGGTGTGAAAGCAAGATTGAAAACCAAATTCAAAATGAAAGGCAATAAAACAACGAAAGGAATCTGTTTTTTAAAAAACATAATGAAAACTTTGCCGAATGAAATAGCAATGAGGCAATAAAGGAAAGTCCATACCGGTCCAAAGAGCCACCCTGGTGGCGCCCAGCTTGGTTTGATTAATTGCGAATACCAATTGTATGTGTTGTTCATATTATTAGAAATTTAAAACTTAATAAATTGTTTAAGATATTGTCCCCGTGATTTCTAACGGGATTCATAGTTTAATTATACTCCTTTTTAAATAAATTTTGGATAAATAACCGAACGGCTCAACGACTGGTGTCGTTGAGCCGTTCGAGCAAAAAACCCAATTAGACCTTCGTATAGTATACTTTGGAACCAGTTTTGCCCATCTGAACTATCTTCCCTTCCTTTTCCAATTGGTCCAAATAATTCTCCGTCGTAGCATCAGAGACTCCTAACAAACTCTGCACTTCATCATTAGTCACTTTCTCCCGTCCATTAAAATAATTTAAAATTTTCCCCAAATTATCAGCTTTCTCTTTCGCTTGTTTCTCCATCAAAGTCTGTTTACCCTCCTTGTCCGACGAAGTAGAAGCTTCATCATTAGGAATAAAAAAGTAAATAAACCAAACAAACCATACTACCCAAATCGCCTGCACCCAATCACCACTCATTATCCCAGGTATACCCTGAAATCCCATGAACCCCATAAATCCAAATAATTTTTTATTTAGCATATATTATAAATTTATTACAATTGAATCCCTTTATTAACTATATACCTCTGGACTGCTTCAATATCGATGAGCTGATGTTCCCCATTTAATTCTTTTTTGTAAGCCACCAAATCTCTTGGATCAATGAAAGAAACATCAGTACCATCAACATTTACAGAAACACTAGGAAAGTTTCTGAATTTATCTTTAGTTTGAAACCATTCAGTTTCTTCTTTATTACTCATTCGCAATGTATCTATATCAGTTATATCTATTTCCTGCCCTTCATATTCAAGCGTGAGTCCATCACAATCCCATTTTTCATCAGAATAATGTTTGAGTTCGTAAGTTATGTAATCAGAAATTTCGGGCAGAATATCGGGAAAGTATTTTCCCGGAAAAGTAATATCAATATCGTTAATTGGGCGATTGGCACCATAAATGTGTGCCGCAAAACCTCCGCCAATTCTATACGGAACATTATGTTTTGTGAGAATGTCTACAATCCAATGTAGTGCGTTTAATGTCTTCCCTTCCATATATTTATCTAAACATTTTATTTTCGACTATCTTACCAAACCCAAATCTGTTTAAAGTAAGCTCAATATCTATGACCACAATTTAAGCAGCTAGATATTCAAGATGTTTCTTAAATTTGTTTTCTAGTTCTTCTTTAGAAAAGTGACCTTTCCCCAACTTTTCCTCAAAAACATCAATTTCTTCCTTCGCTTGTTCAGGACTAATATAGGACAGATAATCCTCCATTTCCATACTGTCATAACTGTCACCCATCAAGGATTCTAATCTTTTATTATTTTCCAAGCTTAACTGCACACGATTATCCATATTTTCCATTCCCATAAAATTTAAGTTAATTCTAATAAACTAAATCGTACCTTTATTTTACTTGTCCCGCCGACTTTGTCCATCGAAGCTCGAACGCAAGGAGATGCGAAGTTGGGAGCTATGCAATAGCGAAGGAGGACCATTTTTTAAAAAGAAAATGGCGGATCTTGGAAGACCCGCCATTGCTATAACGGAAATAACCCGTTTTTGTAAAACTATTTGTAGAAACCGAAGCCGGCCGGATTTTTTAGTATTGTCCTAAACCGGGGCCAGTAATTTTGTCCACAAAATGTATACGTCCACCGTATTCGCCAAAACCGTCATTTTGAACTTCCTCAATAATGGCATACTGACCCCAAATGCGAGTCACTGCCCATGGATCAATTCCACCAAAAGGAACAGGTCCAACATAGGCAATTTTTACGAAATACGTGTAATGATGAAGTTCACCATCGCTTCCTTCATAATCACCTTCAAAATGATTCGTAACCCAGCCCATCGACGTACCGGTCGAAACTCCAGTTTTGGGATTCAATCCACGATCCAATTTATTGTCGCCATTGCAATCCATGTTAGCAATCCAATCGTCGCTCCACTTCATGACCAGATTTTCGGTCCCTTCCGTTACTACCACTGCCGGGCGGCTGTAATTTTCGTATAACCCGTTGAAGATATGCGCTTGGTAGTTGTAACCGTACTTGTCGTAACCCACTGTAATCTGGTTACCCTTCACATCGGTGATACCGCCGGACTGAATTTTGACACACTGCTGAGCGTAAGACATGCTTCCGAACAATAAAAAAACCGTCAGGACGGTGAATACTACAAGAAACTTCGTTTTCATATGTTCGCTCCCTCCTTGGAAGCTGAAAAGTTATTTTTCTTCAATAGTTTGTGTAAGGTGCTCTAACTTCCTACACACTAACATATCGTTTGATTCGTGTCAACATTCGTATAACAAAGGAAATCAAATCTTAAAGAGTTATAATTACAATATGAAAAAAAGAAAACCTCCAAAAGACATCAACAGATTATTTAACCTTGGTTTAATCAAACTTGAAGCTGATTTTGAATCTTTACCGAAAGAAACTATAGAACTCTTTATAAACAAAAAATATAAGAAATGTTTAGTGTACTTAAATAAAGTTTTGGATGAAAATCCATACAATATAGGTGCTTTACTTTATAAATCGATAATCCTGAAATATCGCGAAAAATACCAAGAATCTAACAATTGTTTAGATTTATTTATAAACCAATTTCAATATTTTTCTTATGCCCATCAATATCAAGCTGAAAATTATTTAAAACTTGGTAAATATGAAGAAGCCATGGAAGCCTGCAAAGGATGCCTCTTTATAAATAAGGATAATCCATACATATGGGGTCTCGTCAGTTTGAGTTGTTTTTTAAGAGATAAAAAATCGCTCGCTTATGCTTTCTTAGAAGAAGCCGAAAAATATGTCAAAAAAGACAAAGGCCAATTGTATCTTATCAGAGGATTTCTAGAAAAAACCGAAGGGAGAAAAGAGGATGCGCTGATTAGTTTTATGCAATCAAGAGAGCTAATAAAAGAAAACGATGGTTTTTTTGCTTCAGAAATATACAATTTATTAAAAAATGAAAACATATAAAATCCTGATACTTGAAGATGATTTAGAAACTTTCACCAAAAATCTCTCCGCAGAAATCAAAGATTTTTTGATTCAAAAATAATTTAAAAACTACCTCTCCGACAAAATTGGTGAAAAAGTAGAGGTGTGTTGGTATTAGAAATTATTTTTAAATTTTAGATTGGAGAATTATTGGCAGAACCTCTAAAAATAAGTCCTTACTAAAATTCAGAATCCAAATAAGAATAGATTTTATTATTTCCCAATTTTTGTTAGGTTTATTCAATTCATCTCTAAGTTCTCTAAGTTTTGTTTTTTGTTCTTCATCATCAGCCTTATCAATCAGATTATTTATTGTATAGTCTATATTTATAGAAAGTTCATTCTGATTTTTATTAAAGATTGCAATATTTGGTGAAGATTGATTATTAATGCTACCAAACCCATACTCTTCTTCTAATCTTCCTATTGTTCTACCAATTTGTGGCCTTACTGAGGCACTATAATAGAAAGGTTCTACTGTGTGGTTATGGGTCGGGACAATAGCTTCGTGAGTAACTTTATTCCTAGAATAATCCGTACCTGTTACATCCGACAATTCATCAATTGATGAATTAAATTGCTTTACAATAAAAGAAGAAATGTAAGAATCTTGGTTAGGTAAAGGTATTTGACTAAGTAGACCCTTAATATCCCCATATATTGATTTGATTTTTGTAAGTTGTATTTCTGCCATTATACGATTTTTTAAATTTATAAAACTATTTTTTACTAGAATCATTATCCAATACTTCCTGTACAACTCCCTGAACACTATCACCTTCTTCTGGTATTATTGGTTTGTGATTTTTGTTTGTACTTTTGGGAAGCAGGATTCTACGTCCTTCTTTTTTGTCATACATTTTTATAGTGACATTATCACCAAGGAGAGCAACTACTTTATCACCTGTTTCTGCTTTTAATTGTTGGCGGCAAAGAACAAGATCGCCATCATTAATACCAGCAAGGTTCATTGAGTCACCAACTGCCCGTAAAACATAATATGAATAACCTTTCTTAATTTTACTTTTTTCTACATCAATATACTCTTCAATATTTTCTTGTCCCAAAAAAGGATTACCACATGGAGCCATACCAAGCAAAGGTAGACTAATCATTTCTGGTGTATATGGAGAAACAATTTCTTTTGCGATAAATTTATCGATGGAAACCATGTTTTCAATTCTGCTTTTGAAAAATTTCTCTGTTTCTTTATCTACAAAATAAACATAGCAACCTTTCATGCCTCTAGTCATCAAGACGCGATAAATATTTTTTACATGTTTTTCAAAATTTTCTCTATTTCTTTTTAACATAGGGTCGGCTGTTGCTAAAATATTGCCTTCAAGCCGATTTGTTTTTGGATTATAAATAAGATCATCCCCAACAATAACGCCAATATAATCAAATTCAAAACCTTGTGCAGTATAAATACATCCAACTTGTTTTATTCCTTCATTTTTATATGCCCATTCATACCATTTAGCATATCCCTTGGGTGGTTTAATTTTGTCGTGTGTTTCCCAAGGCATAGAAAAGTCACCTATAACAACATCCCTAACAAGTTCTCCATTTGAATCTAATTTTTGAGACCAAGGCCAACAAAAACCAGCTACTAAACGTGCAAAATTTCCTTTTCCGGGATTTTCTTTTTTTCCTTGTTCTTCTTTTTTAAGAAGCGCATCATAAAGTTCCTTTGGAGAATTGAAAATTTTAAAATCAAATTTTTCTGTCTCTGAAAGAATTTTTTCTTCTTGATCATAACCGAGTGTCGATTCTAACCATTTTAAATAATCGTTGGATCCCATACAACGAAATTGAGTTTCTAGAGTTATTTCATCAATTGAACATCCAAACATTTTAGCTGTTTCTCTAATAAGATCTGCACTTCCAATTTCCAATGATCGTATATTTTGCATATCATCAATAAAAAATACAGAAGTTTTTGCAAAACGAATAATCTGATCAATCTGTGGCATATCTGTTCTATCATCTTTTTTTGTAAATTGATTATTACTAGTTTTTCCAATCCTATGGGCTTCATCAATTAAAACAATATCTCCTTCATTCTCTTTGACTTTTGATGGAATAAATCTATTCAGATTAGAAATTAGTTTTTCTGCTTCTTTTCCAACCAAATTAGTTAGCCCACTTACAAATGGCTTAGATTTACAAGCATAAAAAGCTTTTAATCTTCTTTTTGCTGATTCTGCTAAAATATTTAAAGCTATAACAGATTTTCCTGTTCCAGGACCACCATGTACGATAATAACTGCTTTTTTATCTCCTTTTTGGGTTTTATTTATTTTTGACCAAATTATATTTTTAGCAACCAACTGTTCATTTAATAAAGAAAAAACTGCTTCATTAGAAATTATTTTCGATACACTTTCCAAAAGTTTTTTTGAAGGAGTTATCGGGCTTTGCATAAAACGATTAAAGACTTCAAAGCCATCACCTTTAGCCAATAATTTTTTTATTTTTTCAGCTAAAAATACAGTATCATTTTCAGTATATATTGGATAATCTTTTATTAATTCCTCATAAATTGGAGCAAAAAGACCCTCATTGCCCGTCTTTAGATAATTGTGACAATATGCGCAACTAAATAGGAATAAGGGTTCTTTATTTTCAAATTCCGCAACAAAACTTTTTAAGTATCCCTCGTAACCCTTAATTTGTTGTGATGGGTGAGAAACAATTCTTGTGTTTCCACCAGTGTAAGTTTCAACAAAATTTCCTTCATCTTCAAGATCTTTCACACTTGTCCATTGTTTTAATTCAATAAGAACTATATTATCAATATTTTTCTCATCTTTTCCAAAAAGAAGACAATCTATTCTGCCAGTATTATATGGAACTTCATATTCAAGAGCTATATTTATATTTTCAATATCGGCTATTTCAATTAAATCTTTGATTTTTGGCAAAGAATTTCGCCAAGAATTTATTTCTGGTTGACCTGGTTCTCTTCCAAAAGAAGACTTAAAGGAATCTACCATTAATCCTGTTAGTTTATTTTCTCTAACATTATTTATAAAAGTAGTCCCGTCAGATTTATAGATCAGCATATGATTTACAACTTATTATATTTCGTATGTTTACCTTTAGCTTTTGCGACTGGATATTTCTTTTTGTTGCCCTCTATCTTTTTGTTCGAAGCTTTTACTATGTCTATGCCAATATCATGACTCATTATCAAAACCCAATTAAATACATCAGCCAGTTCTTCTCCTATATCGTCTTTGTTTGATTTAACATATTTTTCTATCTCCTCTTTAGACTTCCACTGAAAATGCTCTAGAACTTCTGCCGCCTCAAGAGTAAGAGAAAGTGCAAGGTCTTTAGGATTGTGAAATTGCTTCCAATCTCGAGCATTTCTAAAATCAATCAAGCTCTTTGTTATCTTTTTTATAGGGTCCATAATACTCAAACTATACCTCCAAAACCTTCATTTTTCAATCCCGTTAGAGATAATCTGCCTAGGGCAGGTGCCGAAACATAAGTTTCGGATCTTTAACGGGATCAATCCCGTTAAAGATAAAGAAAAGAACACCTAAACGACCCCAGTCGTTTAGGTGTTCTCCTATTCCCCCCTCTTTTCTATTTCCCCTCTCTTCCCTTTTCCTTTTCCTCCCAATCATTCTCTCTTTTTGGAGAATGATTTTCATCCAACAAAATTTTCACTTATTTTCCAAATACCTTTCTCAAGGAAAGCTTCAATAGTTTGTCTAGTTGCTTTATTAATAAGATTAGAATGAGAGAGTTTATTTTCCTTTGCGTATTCTCTTAAAGTAACAATCTTTCCTCCTTCCAAATATGCAAGCCGTTTATGATAACTGTTGGTAAGTGCTCTTCCTACTATTTCCTCCATAATAGCCGTCCTCCCTTTTTCATCAAATTCCTTAAAAGCTTCGTAATATTTGCTTCTATCAATGAATTTAATATTAATAGGAACAAAACCTTCTCGTATTAATAAGTAGTTATTAATAACTCTCCCAATACGGCCGTTCCCATCTATAAATGGATGGGTATATTCAAAAGATAAATGCAATCTTGCAATTCGTTTAATAATATTTTCATGGCTACTTGCGTTGTAATCTCCAAGCATTTTTCCTAATCTCTCTAAAATTTCTTTCGGAGCAGGGGCAATATAACTGCCAACTCTGACAAATTCATTATCTTGCCTGAACCTCCCGGCAACATCATCACGAATATTTGAAATCAACATTTTATGAAGCGACAAAATAACATCGAGATTGAGTTCTTGTTCTTTAGCCTTTTTGTCTATATAAGAAACGACTCGGGCAAGATTTTTGGCTTCAAAAATTTCTCTATCGGTAATATACCTATCCAAATCTATTTGAAGAAGTATTTTTTCCGTTTCTTCTAGAGTAAGTGTGCTATTTTCAATAGCATTAGAGTTGTATACTTGTTCAGCGACTTCTGCCTCACTTATGAGTTTAATGAGCGCCTCTTTCCCTGGTAACGTTTTATAGTACCTTTCTCTTAATGAATTGATTTTATTGAACACGGCGGATGTTTTAGCCATATATTAAGTATAGTCATTTTAACGCTTTTGTCAA
>JBBTSI010000011.1:0-68578 GCA_038064735.1 Patescibacteria group bacterium
TTAGCTCAGTTGGTTAGAGCGCGCGATTCACATTCGCGAGGTCACAGGTTCAAATCCTGTATCGTCCACATGATTTGACTTTATTTTCAACAAGTAATAGCGTTAAGGAAGACTTTCGTCCCTTGTCAAATAAGTTTATTTTCCAGTTCATTTAGTTTAGTGCTTCCAACCTAAGGAGACACATGACAAAGAGAGAGAAAAATAAAGTTTCTTTTTCCAATAAAAAACGTTATGTATTGGACACCTCAGTACTTCTTTTTGACCATGAATCAATCGATAAATTTGAGGATAATTATGTTGATATTCCAGTTTTCGTCCTTGGAGAACTCGATAAGGCAAAAAAATTCAATGATGGAGTTGGTTTTGCTGCTAGGCGAGTCCTACACAAACTAAACGAATATGGAAAGAGAGGTTCACTCAAAGATGGAGTTCCCACAAAAAATGGTGGGACTATAAGAATTGTTTTTCTGGAAAATCATTCAACTTCTGATCTTCCGGTCGGTTTGGAAAGATCTATTGACTCTCTAATTATTCTGACTGCATGTCGTATTCAGAAAATGGAGAGCAGAAAATTGATTCAAAGCCCTGTTATACTCGTAACGAATGATGTTCAAATGTCCGTTACCGCAAATGTGTGTGGTGTGAATGTTCAAGATTATCGCAACGAAAAAATTTCGGATTTGTATTCCGGAATTATTGATGTCAGATTAAAACCTGGCTTCGATCCAGCTTCAATTTTTGTACAAAACGGCAACCCAGACAACACAAATTACGATGAAGTTATTTCTTATCTGCCAGACAACCAAGAGATTTTCGCCAATCAAGGATGTATACTCAAATACTCCACCAATGGTAATCAAAAACTGCACAGAGTTCTGGCGGTATATGATGAAAATCGAAGGAATTTTCGTCTAGTAGAGTCTCCAAACCAACAAATGAAAGATCAAGGAAAAGTTGGTATTGGACCCATAAATGATGAGCAGGCAATCGCACTCAATCATCTTATGAATCCTGAAATCGACGTCGTAACTCTGGTTGGCGCCACGGGCTCTGGAAAGACTCTTCTTGCTGTACTTGCCGCTATCAGGCATCTAAATATGCCTGAACTGACCAAGAAGCAAGATGATGTGATTGTTTACAGACCCAATTTTGAAATGGGTAACACTTTGGGATTTCTACCAGGCGATCTGGATGAAAAATTTATGCCATGGAAGTTACCTATTTATGACTGTTTGAAAGTCATAAAACAGCATGCCAAAAAGAATGAGGATAAGTTGGCAAAGGAAACATTATTGCCAATTTCTCCAATAAACTTCTTGCGAGGAAGAACTCTTCATAGACATTTCGTTGTGGTAGATGAAGCCCAAAACCTCACACCGAGCGAAATCAGAACAATCATTACTCGTATGGGAAGGGACAGCAAAGTGGTTTTCACTGGCGATCCTGACCAATTGGACAATCCTATACTCAGTCGCGAAAATAACGGACTGGTATATCTTGCACAAAAACTTCGAGGCGATCCGAGTTGCGCCACGATAACATTTACAAAATCCGAAAGGAGTAAAATCGCGCGCATAGCGCTCGAACGTCTCAAATAGTACAAATAAAAATCCCCTTGATGATCATCTTCGAGGGGATTTTATATTTATAAATCTATTATTCCACGAAAGTCAGAGCTTTGCCTGCTTTGCCGGCACGGCCAGTTCGGCCAATGCGGTGGATATAGTCATCGTAAGTGGCAGGGATGTCAAAGTTGATGACATGAGAGACATCAGAGATATCTAGTCCTCTAGCGGCCACATCGGTAGCCACCAAAATCTGAACTTTATTTTCTTTGAAAAGTCCTAAAGCGCGCTGGCGTCCATTTTGATTTTTATTACCGTGAATTGATTCTGCTTTGAAGCCTCTCTTCACCAAAGTAGTAGAGAGCTTTTCCACACCGTGTTTGGTACGGCCGAAAATTAAAACTTTGTTGAATTCTGCTTTATTAAGTAAGTCATGAAGTATGTCGAGTTTATCCGTACCTTTTTGTACTCGCACAACATCTTGATCAATATTTTTGGCTGTATCTCTAACTTTAACCGAAACAGTGACGGGTTCGTGTAAAAATTCTTTAACTAAACCCTCAATCTCTTTGGACAAAGTCGCTGAAAAGAAAAGTGTATGGCGACCTACCGGCATTTTGGCCATCATGAATCTCATATCGTTTATGAAGCCCATATCAAGCATCCGATCAGCTTCGTCAAGAACCACTGTATTGAATTCAGACAAGTTTAAACATTTATTCTCAATCATATTTTTTATTCTCCCCGGAGTACCAATGATAAATTCGTTTCGGTATTTCAAATCTCGCATTTGTTTACCCATCGGTAGTCCGCCGACAAGCAACGCCGAATAGAGCTTCATACCGAGGGTGAAGTCTTTAAGTTCTTGTTCAATTTGAATCGCAAGTTCACGAGTAGGCACGACAATCAAAACATTTTCATTTTTGTTTGCCAAAACTTTATTGATAAGCGGTATAATGAACGCCGCCGTTTTGCCGGTACCGGTATTAGCGATACCAACGACATCACTACCATTTAAGACAAACGGAATAACCTTGTCCTGAATAGGAGTAGGGAGCTGATAACCTTTTTTTATAATGTTGGCTTTGAGCCGTTCGTCGACAGCAAAATCCGCAAAACAATGTACAGGAATAAATTTTTCAACTTTTTCCTCAACTATTGTTTTGTTAATGAATCTAGCATGATCAATCCTGTCTACTTTGCCACTACGAGAACTCCTCTGAAAATTTCTTCCAGAATTTTGAGAATTCCTTTGCGGAGGTTTTTGGCCAAATCGGCCACGACTAAAATTAGTCCTTCTTTTTTCCATAAATTTTAAATTGAGGCATATTACGTCTCCGAAGTTTCCAATAAAGACGTTTGCCTCTACAATCCTGAAATAATGCTCTGGACCGAAACTAGTGAGTTTGACTCAATTGATATCAGTATATACTAAACCGTCTTTTTTGTCAAATTAAAACGTCCCCACCAAGAGGGAACGTTTTAATTTGAGCATAGGTCTAATAACTAGATGTTATATATTTGGGGAAGTAAAAGAACCCGAATAATAGCTTGTATTACCAGCAGCATCGCTACTTCCTACTGTGTAATAATACAAAGTACTGGTAGCCAAACTGGGCAAACTTAATTGATGGAAAAACGAGAGAGTATCAACGCTAGCTATTGGAGCAGTGGTGGTAGAAACCGGAGAAACATTACCGAACCAAATCTTACTGTTAGAAGCTTCGTTTGTAACCCAAATCACACTGACCGTGCTAGTACTTGAACCAATATTTGTAGCAAAAAGAATGTTTGGAAGAGTCACATCCGCTGTTGGTTGCTTTTTTGTTACAAAAGAAAGTTCACTAGAGGTTGCGGCATTACCAGATGAATCAGTTGAAACTACTTTAAAATAATAAGTTTTATCTGGAATCAAATCAGTTAAGTTTATCTTGTGATTGAGCAATAAGGTGCCAGAACTTACGAATAATGTATCAGCTGCACCGATAGTCACAGGGCTGGTAGTACCATAATACACTTTGCTATCAGCCAATTTATTTGTGTTCCATCTTATAGCGGACGAAGAAGTTCCAATATCTATTGCGGCAACATTGGAGACAATAATGCGAGCAGTGCTGGAAGACTGGTTGTTATTATTGTCATCTCTAGTGTTATTATAATTTTTGTTCCACCAAAACCAATTTAAAAACTTGTTTCCATCTCTATTGCTTCTCATGGCACTCATAAAAGCTCCCCAAGTACTGACTTTTTTCACCTCTTTTTTTATTTCTTTTTGTTCTTGCTTCACTTCTTTCTTGATTTCTTTTATTTCTTGGTTACTTTTGTTTTTATTGCCATTATCATTATCGGCAAAAGCCAAAGCCGGACTCAAAGAGAAAAATCCAGAAAAGGACATTATAACTGCCAAAAAGGCACTGCTTAATCTTTTGATATTCATGTTTTTTTATTAGCTGTTAATTTAAATTTAAATTGCTTATAATTACGGCCTAACACTAATAATGACGCTTGTGGCAGACGGATATTACACCGTAATAAAACCCTTAGTTTGCCGTCTATATATATGGAAATGCCTAAAGAAATATTCCTCAGGTCTTACAACCTTTACTCAGACGAAATATTCAGATTCGTCGTTTTCAAGCTGAGTGACAGAGAAAAAGCCAAAGATATCCTTCAGGATGTTTTCATGAGGACATGGATGTACATTTCCAAAAATGGCAAAATTGACAACATCAGGGCCTTCTTATACAAAGCGGCTGGCAATGCAGTCATAGATGAATACAGAAGAAAAGACCGCAGGGACAACAAACTTGATTCTCTTGAAACTATGGCCGAAGATGGATATGACCCTGGTTTTGACGATACTGACTCCCTGATTGAAAAGTTGGACGGAGAAGCTGCGATGAAGTTAATTCGAGAATTACCGGAAATTTATGCTGAAGTTTTGTTTCTCAGATATTCAGAAAACAAAGACATTTCCGAAATAGCTGAACTAACTGATAGATCGAACAACACGGTTTCGGTCCAGATTAATAGAGGAATCAAACAGCTAAAAACAATCATCAATAAACATAAAAATAATTTATAAAAATATGGAAAAATTATTCGCAAAAATAAAAAAAGAAAGACTTGGCGCTGATGAAAAAGCGGAAATTTTTTCCAATCTCAAAAATTTCGTAAACGAAAATCCTATCCAAAAAATCAAATCACCATACTCCAACCCGTGGCAAATTTTTCTTGAACATAAAACTTTTGCTACAACAGTTGCTTCCGCCATCCTTATCGTATCTTTGACTGGAAGTACCGTTTTGGCTGCTAAAAATTCATTACCCGGTGACAAACTATATCCCATAAAAATGTTAGATGAAAAAGTACAATCATTCACCACTATAGGAGCCGAAGCTCAAGCAGAAATTCATGCCTCGCAAGCTATTTCCCGCCTGCAAGAAGTGGAACAGATGGTAACAAAAAAGATACCTCTCGATATAGAAACAAAAAAAGAAATCCAAAATAATTTCGGTAATCAGACCAGAGAAATGGAAAATCATATTAATAAATTAAAAGATAGCGGAGACAATAAAAAAGCAGAAAAAATACAATCAGATTTCGAATCATCAATTTCCGAACACAAAAAAGCCATTATTGAGCTATCAAATATCGAAGATAAAAAATCTGAAAATCACCAAGGAGAAGTGAAAGGGGCACAAAATGCCAAAGAAAATAACTCGAAGAAAAATACTGAAAAAAATCAGAAAAATAACGACTAAAATTATTTTGTCAAAGTTTTAGAAATCAGATGCGTTAGAAATTCTCTGATGTTTCCACCTGTGGCCTCCAAAGACTTCATGAAAGGAAAACTATGTGAAAGTTTTGGCAGAGTGTTAGTTTCCAATATAAAAAGGCCTCGTTTGGGATGCAAAATAAAATCAGATCCGGAATAATGTCTTAAACCCAAAATTTGGTGTGCTAAAATTGCCGTTTCTTGAATTTGTATCTTTTCTTCATTACTAAAATTCCCAATCGGTAGAGGAGTATAATATTTTTGACCTCTAAAATCTTCGATAACTCCGCAAGCTACTTCCTTACCTTCGATATATTCTTCCACCAAAAGCTCAGCTGAATGTTCAAAAGATTTTTCTAGAGCTTCTTTTATATCTAAAATTTTGCCAACAAAAGAAAAACCCAAAGAAGAACCTGAATTCAGCGGTTTGATAATAATAGGAAAAGGCAAACTCTCGTTAATTTTGCCAACTAAATTTTTTTCATCTCTATTTATGACAATATGATGCGGAGTTTTAAGACCTTGACGATTGAAAATTTCTTTCGTCATTTTTTTGTTCATACTGAGAGCCGAAGCTATGGAATTAGAGCCAGTATAAGGAACATGAAAATGCTCAAGGATTTTTTGAACTGTGCCATCTTCACCATAAGCGCCGTGCATAGCGTTTATCGCTACGTCAATAGTCTTCAAAATATCGTAAGGATTTTTTTGCAAACCTCTAGCGTGCCACTCACCATCTTTGGAAATAAAAATATCTAACGGCTCATATTCTTCTGGCAAATTGGCTAACACCGCCCCGCCGGTTTTTAAAGACACATCATATTCGGGTGATGGCCCGCCACGCAAAACTCCTACTCTGATTTTATGAGAAAACGACATGATTTTATTTTATCATATTTTGATATAGAATAACTATATGGAAATCGCTTTATATAGGAAATATAGGCCTGATAATTTTAAAGAGGTTAAAGGCCAAGACCATATCGTTTCGGTTTTGGAACATGAAGCCAAAATGAGCAAAGTCTCACATGCTTATCTTTTTTCCGGTAGCCGTGGCACAGGCAAAACCTCCATCGCCCGCATTTTTGCCAAATCGCTTGGTGTAAACCCTGAAGACATTTATGAGATAGATGCCGCTTCCAACCGCGGTATCGATGAAATCAGGGCCATCCGCGATGCGGTGCACACTTACCCTTATTCTTCAAAATACAAAGTTTACATAGTTGACGAAGTTCATATGCTCACCCGCGAGGCTTGGAATGCTTTCCTCAAAACTTTGGAGGAACCGCCTGAGCACGTCATCTTCATCATGGCCACTACTGAACAGCACAAATTGCCGGACACGGTAGTTTCGCGTTGTGAATGTTTCGCTTTCAAAAAACCTTCTCACCAAATTTTGGTTGAAGAAATTTTGAGAGTCGCCAAGGAAGAAAAATATGAAATTGAAAAAAAGTCAGCTTCGCTTATCGCGACGCTTGCCGACGGCTCTTTCCGCGATGCTCTTTCTATTTTGCAAAAAGCGATGCATTCATCTAATGATACCAAACTAACACACACCGAAATAGAAAATGTTTTAGGTGCCCCAAAAGAATCTTTTATTTTGGAAGTATTGGAAGGTATCGCCGAACAAAATACAGAGAGAGGAATCGGGGCAGTGAGAAAAGCCAGTGAAGAAAATGCCGACATGGAAGTCTTCCTCAAAATGATTTTGCGCTCACTGCGATTCGTTTTGCTTTTGCGTTTCGCTCCAGATATGAAAAATTTGGTCATAGACGAAACAGGGGAAGAAGAATTTGAAAAATTGGCCGAGCTTGCCAAAACTGCCAAAAACATCAACTCCAAAACTTTACTTGCCTTTTTAGAAGGCTATTCACGCCAAGCATATGCCTCAATCCCCGAACTGCCTATCGAACTTGCTATTATAGAATCTTGTGGAAATTAAAAATAAATTACATAATTAAATAATATGGAAGCTTGGATTATTTCAACATACGCTTCACATCACTATTTAATATACGCGCTTATTTTAGTTGTTGGGTTCTTGGAAGGGCCTTATGTATCGATGGTTTGTGGAGCCATCCTCTCTTTAGGATTCTTAAATTTTTGGCCACTTTATATCGCTCTTATGATTGGCGACCTTATTGGTGACGTCATGTGGTATTTTATCGGTTACCGTTTCGGGGAAAGATTTGCACTAAAATATGGTAAATATTTCAAACTTAATCAAGAACACATCACGAGAATCAAAACCATTTTTCACAAACATAAAAATCCTCTGCTTTTCCTTTCCAAAATAAGCAACGGCATGGGCTTTGCTTTGGCCGTGCTTTTCACTGCCGGTATGTCTAGGATTAATTTTTGGAAATTTATCGCTGTAAATGCCTTAGGACAACTCATGTGGTCTGGAATACTCATTGCTGTAGGTTTCTTTTTTGGTAATTTATATATGAGTATAAACAACGTGATGGGTAAGATTTCAATATTAGTAGTGTTTGCGATTTTCATTTTCGCAGTTATCAGATTTATTAAATATCTTAGAGAAAAAGCTAACTTATAATTATTATGAAATTAAGTATCATTGTTCCAACTCGCAACGAAGAAAAATATATTGAGAAGACTCTAGATTGTTACTTGAGTATAAATCTAGACAAAGAAATAATCGTAACTGACGATGGTAGTACAGATAAAACTCTCGAAATACTGAAAAAATATGGAGATAAAATAAAAGTCTTGGATCACGAAAAAACCAAATCCATCGCAGCCAATCGTAATATTGGAGCAAGAGAAGCAAAGGGTGAATTTTTTGCATTTTTGGATGCCAGCACTTTTGTAAAAGATCCGAATGATTTTTTTAACAAAGCTATTTCAATGTTTGAACAAGATAAAGATTTAATTGCACTCACAGGTAAACTCAGTGTAGTACCTGAACTTGAAACTTTTGGAGATAAATTAGTCCACTTCTTTTTTAATCTAGTTATAATGATTAGAGACAATTATCTTGGATCAGGAGAAGCTTCAGGAAAATTCCAGATGATGAAGAGGGGGGCTTTTGAAAAAATGGTTGGATTTAATGAAGATCTAATCGCGGGAGAAGATTCAAATATGTTTTATAGATTATCTAAAATTGGTAAGGTCCGTTATTTCAGTTTTCTTGAAGTCTTCCACACCAGCCGCAGATCTCACACTATTGGTTGGCCGAGACTTCTTCTTATGTGGATGATAAATATTTTTTGGATAAATATTTTTGGTAAATCAAAATTAAAAGAGTGGTCAATCATAAGATAAAAAATATGAAAATCAGTTTAGTTATGCCTGCTTATAATGAAGAAAAATACATAAAAGAAAGCCTTGAAAGTGTTTCAAAATACGGCCAAGATATTTTTGAAATTATTGTTATCAATAATGGAAGTACTGACCAAACATTTGAAGTTGCCCAAAAATTCCCAAATGTACGTGTTGTAAATGAACCCCAAAAAGGACTACCTCTTGCAAGAAATAGGGGATTACAAGAAGCCAGTGGTGATGTCGTAGCTTTTGTAGATGCTGACACAAGAATTTCAAAAAAATGGGTCTCAGAAATAAAAAAAGAATTCCAAGGAAATCCAAATTTGGTTTCTTTAAGTGGCCCTTACAGATATTATGATGCCACCCTTATACAAAAAATATTGACTTGGGTTTATTGGAATTTTTTGGCTTATCCATCATATTTGTTGACCGGTTATCTTGGAATACTTGGCAATCTGGCGGCCAAAAAAGAAGCTCTGCAAAAAATAGGTGGATTTGATAAAAATATAAAATTTTATGGAGACGACACCGACATAACCAAAAGGCTTCATAAAATTGGCAAAGTAAAATTTTCATCAAACTTCTTTGTTTACTCATCAGCCAGAAGATTTAAAGGAGAAGGACTTTTGAAAACTGGCTACAGATATGGTATAAATTTCTTGTCGATTGTCTTTCTAAATAAGCCATGGACTTCCACTAGTTCAGAAATAAGATAATGGAACAAATAAAAGCTCAATACAAAAGTCATTTTACAAATAAAGAATTTTTGATGTCTTTGTTGTTTTCCTTTTTTATATTCGGATTAGCACTTGTTGCCAATTTTTATGCTGGCACTTATGCTACCAAGATTGCCAGCAATTCCGTTACCGACATTATACTTTCTAACATCAGAGCTTACGATTTGGATGGAGTTTTTGTTTACGGTTCTTTTGTATTTTTTATTTTTGGATTATTTCTTTGTATCATAAAACCACGGCAAACACCTTTCATTATTAAAAGCGTTGCTTTGTTTATTGTTATCAGGGCAATATTTATTACTTTGACTCATATCGGACCTTTCCCATCACAGATAACCATCAATTCCGATATTTTAAGCAAATTAACATTTGGAGCAGATTTATTTTTTTCTGGACACACCGGTTTACCATTCCTTCTGGCTCTTATTTTTTGGGAAGAAAAAATTATCCGATATATTTCTTTGTTTTTCTCTCTTAGTTTTGCTGTTGTAGTTTTGCTTTCTCATATGCATTACACCATCGATGTTCTTTCCGCTTTTTTTATTACTTACGGTATTTACCACATAGCTTCATTTATTTTTCACAAAGATAAAGCATGGGATTTATAATAACTATATTCCTAAAATTCAACACAAAATTGGCGTGATAATAATTAAGTAACAATAATCTTTCGATATCGGTCTGTACTGCTATAAGGTCGAAAATTATAAATAAACCGTTGTAAAAGAAGCTAAATATTTTAATCCAACGGGGAACGAAGTTTAATCAATTTTTAACGGCCCACCAAAGATGTTAGGCACCTCCAAGTTTGTCCTAGGATTACCCTAAGGCTCGCTTGATAGTTAGCCAAATCTTCGAGGCGATTATGTGTTCGTTAATCCCCGTAATTAATAGCGTAAAAACAAATACTATGTGATTAAATCCATAAATTTGCAAAAGAAGCTTCTCCCGAGGCTTCTTTTCGCTGTATCACCCACGCCACCCCGCGAGCAATCAAGGGGATTTTCTTTAGTCCCGAGAAGCTTTAGCGAAGTGGGATTTTTTACTAATTCACTGAAATATGTTAATCTAACTTCGTCCAATTAAGAATATTGGGAGGTCGTCTAACGGCAGGACAGGTGCCTTTGAAGCACTCAATGAAGGTTCGATTCCTTCCCTCCCAGCCCGAATAAAACTTGTTTGGTATAATATAGATATGAAAAAAGTTATTATATTTTTAGGGATTGTGGTTGTTTTTATCAGCATATTTTATGTTTTTAGTAACAACAAAAAAACTATAATTGGTGGAGATAAAGATATACATGGATGTCTTGGTCCAGCCGGATATTCTTGGTGCGAAGCTAAGCAACTCTGTATAAGACCATGGGAAGAATATTGCACCGCAACTGTCGGCAAAACTGTCAGTTTCACTTGCGATGCCGCCAAATCTATTATTGCTACTTTTTATATAGGAGATGATAAATTAGTTGATTTAAAACTAAGCGATGGCAAGAATATTTCTGTTCCACGCGCTATTTCTGCTTCTGGGGCGCGGTATGCCAATCAAGATGAAAGTTTCGTGTTTTGGAACAAAGGTGACACAGCTTTTATAACCGAAGGTGCCAGTAGTACCATGACTTTTAGCAACTGTGTTTTAAAATAACCACAACTTCGTACCAGACGGCCAACTGTTGACTTTTAATATCGGTTGGGAATATAATGTTGGCTTCTATTGGGAGTAGGCCAAAAACCGAACAACGAGGCGTGAGAGCACGCCTACAATGAGTTTTCAACTCAAGAGACCCAATAGCGGCAGTCGGAATTAACCCCGACTGTTTTCTTTTTATAAATTTTGTTTTAAACTGATTTTATGGAAAAAAGTGAATTTAAAGAAATAACTAAAAAATGGTTTGCCTATTTAAAATAAAAATGCACAGATTAGATAATGAAAAACAAATACTTTTTTATGAAAACGAATTTTATGTATTTTCTAATTACTCATCTTTCGCTTTAGAATGGAAAGACAAACTTTATCCGACTTCGGAACACGCTTATCATTCTGAAAAATTTGAAGATGAAAATCTGAAAGAACAAATCAGAAATGCTCGTTCTGCTCATGATTCCCAAAAATTTTCAGAAGCGAATAAAGATAAATACAGGGAAGACTGGGGTGATGTCAGGGTGCAAATAATGAAAGAAATATTGCGGGCAAAAGTAGAACAGCACCCTTATGTCAAAAAGAAACTTTTGGAATCTGATGGCAAAGAACTTATTGAAGATTCTTGGCGGGATAATTTTTGGGGCTGGGGGCCAAATAAAGATGGGCAGAACCAACTTGGTAAACTTTGGATGGAAATCAGAGAGGAATTTATTAATGCTGATTTAAAATAATTTCAGTTTGGCGAATAAATAACACGCTATTGCAATTTTGGGGCGGATGATATTAAATAGATTGAAGAAGAATTTCGTCTATCTGATGTTCAACTTCAAAAACGCGGGAGGTTGGCTTGAGCAAAGGTAATGGGAAATCGAATAGGAAATCGGCTTGGAAAAATCGGCAAAAGCGAAACAAGAGGATGGTCAGAGACCAAATCCGTGCGGGCAATTCAGGGCAAATGCATACAAATTATGTGTGCGGGCCAGGGACCGGCAACACACCTGGGAGAAAAGTTGATTGTTAAGTCCTTCATGAGATAGACGAGTCCGTTCGGCACCCCCTGGTGCCGAACGGCTTTCTTTTTACCTAAATTCATTTTAAACTGATTCTAATATTAACTCGAACAATCAACCTAAAATTTAATATAATAAAAATATGACTAAAAATCCATATATTAACGCACTGGTCGCTGGTGTTTACATTATTTTTGTCGTACTTCTTATCACCTACGGCCCAACATACGTTAGAGATAAGCCAGACACCATCCTAGCTCCAATGGCAGTGCTTAGCTTGCTGGTTCTCTCGGTCGCCTTCATGGGCTACACTTTCGTTTTTCGACCGGCACTTATGTATATAGATGGGCAAAAACGCGAAGCTATAACACTCTTCACAAAGACCATTCTTACATTTGCTATTATAACCGGCATTATTGTCCTCATTACCTTTTTCCCCAAATAAAAAATTTATGCAGGATTGGTGTTTCTAGGAAGCCAATCCATAACTTTTTTCCTGTGATTATCGAGCGACCAAGTATCGCCTTTTTTAAACAAGGCTTCATGTTCTTTTTTAAACATTAAAAGTTGCGCCTCGGATACTTGAGGAAAATTGGCAGGCATATTTTGATTGAATGATTTAAGAAAATCAAGAAGGGAAAGCTGTATTTCATTCAGTTTGAGTTCTTGTGAGTTACTCTTCATAACTTAAACAATATCATTATTTTATAAAATAATCAAGGTATTTATCAGACATCCAACCACTTCAAACTTTTTGATATACTAATACCAACATGTTGCAAATTCCCAATCTTCAACAAAATATAAAAATCGCCCCTTATACGACATATGAAATCGGCGGTCCAGCCGATTATTTCGTGGTAGTAAAAAATAAAGATGAACTTATAAATGCCGTAACTCAAGCGAGAGAAAATAAAATCCCATATTTTATTTTAGGCATTGGAGCCAATATTCTTTTTGGAGACAAAGGATTTCGGGGTTTAGTTGTCAAAAATGAAGCCAACAAAATTTCTATTTTCGATAATTTAATAACAGCCGAAAGTGGCGCAACGATTTCCGACCTTATTGAAATAACTACCGAACAAAATCTCTCTGGTTTTGAACATTTCGCCGGTATCCCCAGCACAGTCGGCGGCGCTCTTTGGCAGAATTTGCATTTTCTCTCGCCAGACCGAACAGAAACAGTGTATATTGATTCAATATTAGCATCAGCGGAAATTTTAGATGAATCAAACAATTTGCAAAAAGTGGCAAAAGATTTTTTTGAATTCGGATACGACACCAGTATTTTGCATAAAAAAGATTTGATAGTGACTGAAGCGACTTTTAAATTGGAATTCAAAGAAAAAACCACTATTCAAAAACAAATAGCAGAAAATCTGAAGTGGCGAGCTGATAGACAGCCCGCTTTGGAAAAATTTCCATCATGTGGTTCGGTTTTTAAAAAAATAAAAAGTGTAGGGGCCGGAAGATTGATTGATCAAGCTGGACTTAAAGGGTACCGAGTAGGTGATGCCCAAGTGTCAGAAAAGCATGCCAACTTCATCATAAACACTGGTAATGCGACTGCGAAAGATGTGAGGGATTTAATTAAACTTATCCAAGAAAAAGTACTAAAAGAGACTGGCCATAAACTAGAGACAGAGATAAGTTTTGTGGGAGAATTTTAATTTTTATGCCATATTTCGTTTACATCTTGAAATGCTCTGACCAAACTCTTTATACCGGTTACACCAACAATTTAGAAAAAAGATTGGAACATCACAACAATTCCAAACAAGGTGCCCATTATACGAAAATCCGCAGGCCGGTGAAGTTGTTGTATTCAGAAACTTTCCCCACTCTCAAAGAAGCCCTCCGCAGAGAATACGCCATCAAAAAATTGACAAGAGAAGAAAAGTTGAATTTGATTAAAAATAATTATAGACTGACTTAGGAGGAAAATTATGGAAATCATTCTATCAACAAGAAACAGAAGTAAAATAGACCAGATTAAAGCGTTATTGAACGGACTTGATATTCAAGTATTGTCTCTTGATGAAGCAGGAATCGAAGGGGAAGCCGTAGAAGATGGTGCAACCTTGGAAGAAAATGCTTTCAAAAAAGCTTCATTCGCGAGCAAACAAACTGGCAAATGGGCTATAGCTGATGATACTGGTTTGTTTATTGATGCTCTTGATGGAAAACCTGGAATTCACGCGGCGAGGTGGGCAGGAGACGATCTCACTACAGGGCAAATAAGAGATTTCACTCTTGCACAACTCAAAGATGTGAAGGAAGAAAATCGCACAGCGACCTTTACAACAGTTGCTGTGATTGTTGCACCAACAGGAGAAAAAACTGTTTTTAGCGGATCAGTAAAAGGAAAAATCCTTTCTGCTCCTAGAGCAGAATGCCAACCCAACATGCCCTACAGCGCTTTGTTTATTCCAGATGGACAAAGTAAAGTTTGGGCTGAAATGGATGTTAATGAGGAAAATCGAATCAGCCATCGTGGACAAGCATTCAGACAAGTTCGTGATTTTTTCCAATCAGTACTTTCGTAAAAAATCAGGATGTGTTATACAACGCATCCTGATTTTAATATAAATTAAAAAGAAAATAACAAAATTATGAAAGTTGTCATAGCTGGAAGTGCAAGACTTCAAAACGAAATACAAAAATGGATTGAATATTGGAATAGTAAAGATGGTTATTCAGTCTCGAACTATCCTAGAGCGATACCACAAGACAATTTTGAAAAACTCTATTCTGATATTCATAAAGACTTTCTTAAAAATATAGTTGAAGCAGATGTGTTATTTATCGCCAATGAAAAGAAAAATGGAATCAATGGATATATTGGTGCTGAAACTTTTGCTGAACTAGGATTTGGTTTAGCTCAAAATTTAATTAACGGAAAGAATATAAAACTTATACTTGCCAATATGCCGTCAGAGGAGGTAGCTTGTTATGATGAAATAGTTTTGTGGCAAAAGTTGGGCTGGATATTTGTCTGGTTTTTAAATCCAAATATGGTAAAATAAAGTATAATGTCAATGGAATCATTTTCAGTTGCAAACACAAACGAAAGACCCGAGAATGAACTCGAGGCCGGGAAAAGCATTTCTCCAGAAGAAAAAAGTGTTGCCTGGTCGCAACAAGTTGATGAGATTGTAAAAGCTGAAATAGAAAAGAAAAGACCAGAGATGATCCAACTCACAACCAAAGGATTAGGAGATCTATTTGAACTTTTACCAAAAGATCGGGAAATAGCAAAAGAAGATATCGTAAGTTTGTTGGAACATACTGAGCTCAGAATTATGCTTCCCGGTATGCGTGATGAATTTGCTAAAGAAGCCATAAAAAGACAGATTCATAATATCGCTGATAAAGCGCAATTTATTACTGAATCACTCGAGACCGACGCGATGAAGATGTTTATTCAAGCGGAAGCCCAAAAAGATTCAATTGATGATTCTCTAAAAAGTATTAGAGAAGCAAGGGAAGGTACACGAGAGGAACAAACACAATAAAATAACACCGGGTGTCAAAGGGCATCTTTGACATTTTCTTCCAGTTATATATTCTAATTTCAGAATATAACGAAAAGATCATTCAAAACTTCAAAAGGAGAGGCTATGATTCCAAATAAACTAGTAGAAGTCTCAAATAGATTAACAAATCTAAATGAACGACCATTGGCTTTCACCGACTTGGAAACCAGCGGGGATATTTTTTGTGAACATGAAATCCTAGAAATAGGTCTCGTGGTTGCCGATCAGGGAACCCTCGAGATCATTGACACACTAAGTATAAAAATAAAGCCGGAACACATAGAGAACGCTTTCCCAGCAGCCCTAGAAAGAAATGGCTTCAAAGCCGAAAATTGGCTTCATGCCGTATCCCTAAATAAAGGCCTACAAAAATACGCTGAGAAAACGAAGGGAGCGATTTTCGTCGCTTATAATGTTGCTTTTGATTGGGGTTTTATGAGTGAAGGATTCAGGAAAACTGGAGTCAAAAACATTTTGGATTATCACCGGCTTGACGTGCTGACTCTCGCTTGGCAAAGAGGTCTGAAAGATAATCCAAGCTGGAAAATGGAAGCTGCCTGCAAAATGTTTGGGGTATCTCCGGAATCAGGAGCCCACGGTGCTTTGAGTGGTGCAATGACTTGTTTCAAATTGTACAAAAAGTTAGTTAGCTGAAAAACGGCTCAACGAGTAATCCCGTTGAGCCGTTTTATTATATATAACTTTTAAAAAAGCCGCGGTATGAGCGCGGCTTTAATGAGTTGTAGCATTTAGGAATTGCTATCTACTCGAGAATCCTAAACTCGCAATTTGAAAAAGATGTGAAATCAAATATGTGTTCATGACTCAAACCTTTGTGAACAGTCTCTAGAGCCCTGCTTATTGCTCCGTGAGATATAACAAGAACATCTTTTTGAATCTCGAGTTCCAGAATCTTGTTTTTTATCTCCCACAAAACCACATCAGCTCTCAAACATAGATCTTGATAATTTTCTCCTCCTTCCACTTCCAAAACGTAGGTAAAACCCCACATCTCTTTGTAAGATTTGGCCAATAGAGGAATATCAGAGTATGGATGACCTTCCAAAATACCATGACTTCTCTCTATCAAGCATTCCAATACGGTATGAGGAATTTTCAACACTTGAGAACAAATCTCTGCAGTTCTAGCAGCTCGCTGGTATGGAGAAGAGAATATGTGTCCAATATCCAGCTTCACTATTTTAAGTTCATCAGCTAATTCATAAGCTTGAGCCACTCCTATAGCTGTGAGTGGGGAATTTCGTCTCCCATTCAATATACCATTGGCATTATCTTCATCTTGTCCATGCCGAGCCAGAATGATTTTACCCATTTTAAGAGCTCCTTTCTGGGCTGATACTACACAATACTATATGCATATGCAACACGCACCGACGCTCCTTTCTTTTTATAAAAATAATAGCTAGACTTAATCTGATTTAATTAAATAATAAAAATATGAATTACAAAGATAGAGTATATGGAAATGTAGAAATCACAGAACCAGTTATTCTGGATATTATAAATTCCACACCTCTCCAGAGATTGAAAGAAATAGACCAAGCCGGGTTTCGTCCTCTTTGGGTAAAACCAGATGTAGAAACTGGAGAATGCGACCATAGTCGTTTTGCTCATTCTATCGGGGTATATCTGTTGCTTCGCAAATATAGCACTTCACTTGAAGAACAAATTGCCGGATTAATTCACGATGTTTCTCATTCAGCGTTTTCTCACTGCATAGACTATGTTTTGGAAGCTGGCTCAGAAAAAGAACACAATCATCAAGACAATATGTTTGATGAATTTGTCAGAAAATCAGAAATACCAAAAATTCTTAACAAATATAATTTAGATTTAGAATTTATTCTTAATGACGGAAATTTCCCGCTCAAGGAAAAAAATTTGCCAGATTTGTGTGCGGATAGGATTGATTATTCATTTAGAACTGCAGTTATTTTTGAGGAAATAACAACGGAAGAGGCTCAAAATCTTCTTGGCAATCTTACAGCAGAAAACGGTGAGTGGATTTTTAAAGATTTTAAAAGTGCTAAAAAATATGCAGAATTATTTTTGAAACTTAACACAGATTATTATGCAGGATTAACCTCTGCTGTTATGTTTTGTGCCGTTGGAGATTGTCTGCGTTATGCTCTTTCAAAAGGTTATATATCCGAAGATGATTTATACACCACGGATAAAATAGTTATCGAAAAGATAAAACCCTATATAGTTGAAGATTCAAAATTAGGATTGCTTTGGGAAAAAATGAACAACAAAGTTGGCTCAAAAAATAACCCGGATGATTATGATAGGAAAGTATTTTGCAAATCACGGGTAGTTGACCCCCTTTGTTTTGATAATGGAAAAGTGAAAAGGGTTTCGGAAATAGAACAAGGTTGGGCTGATGTAATAAAAAAAGAATCAAAACCAAAAGAGTATTTTGTAAAATTTAAATAAATACGGAAGGCTCAGAAAATTCACAACCCGTTCAGCAAGTTCCCGACTCTGCTCAGAACGGGCCAACCGAAATTCAAAATGATAAAATAAGAAAACAAATTAATATCAACCTCTTGAATTTTATATAATAAATGTTATTATTTTAATAGTAATGTTCCTTTTCCTATGGAGGTAGACTGATGTCCGGAACCAAACTTGGACCCAAAAGATGCGTGTTTTGCAAAATACGAGATAAAAAACTTCCAGCAAATATTGTTTTCGAGAATGATGAATTTTTAGCATTCACGCCGATTGAACAGGTTTCAAAAGGACATACTCTTTTGATACCAAAAAAACATCGGGAGGGTTTGCTCGATGTAGATGATAATTCTTTTGAAAGACTTTTTGGGGTTGCTCAAAAACTTTCCAGAGAACTCATCGATAAATATGAAGCCACAGGTATAAATCTGCTTTGTGCGAGCGGAAAAGACGCTCAACAATCAGTCATGCATTTCCATTTGCATATCGTCCCGAGATATCCAAATGATGGGTTGGGTCTTTGGTTCAAAAACAAACTTTGATTGACTCAGGAGCGCCGCGTTGCAATACGCACCGGCGCTCTTTTTTTTAGCTATTATGCTATAATTGGCGATTATTATATAACTCCTAATTATATGAAAAAAACTATAGTCGCGGTCATTGTGGTAATAGCAATTGTCGGTGCCTATTTTTTGGTTAATAATTTATTAAGTAAAAATACTGTAACAACAAGTTTAACTCCATCAACCAACGACCAAAATACAACAGCAACCACTACCGAAACTCAAAATCCAGCCCAGTCAGTCATCGGCAAATCCGTTGAAAACCGAGATATAATCGCTTACAACTATGGTACCGGTGAAAAGAAAATTTTGTTCGTTGGTGGCATCCATGGCGGTTATGAATGGAACACATCAAAAGTTGCTTATGAACTAATAAATTATTTGGAAGCAAATCCATCTTTTGTTCCCAATAATATCAAGGTAACAGTTATCCCCGTTTTAAATCCTGACGGTCTTTATAAAATTGTCGGCACCACTACTGGAAATTTCACTTCAGCAAACGTCTCATCCAATACAGTACCCGGCCGCTTTAACGCAAACAATGTCGACCTTAACCGCAACTTTGATTGCGATTGGCAAACTAATGCTACTTGGCAAAATAAAACTGTCAGTGGAGGAGACTCGGTCTTTTCCGAACCGGAAAGTTTAGCTATAAAAAATTATATAGAAACAAACAAACCAAGTGCAGTCGTCGTCTGGTATAGTTCAGCTGGTGGGGTTTACTCTTCAAGTTGTCACAACGGTGTCTCTCCGGAAACCAACACTCTTACCAAAACTTATGCGAGTGCTTCTGGTTATCCTGCCTATCAAAGTTTTGATTTCTACGCCACAACAGGCGACATGGTAAACTGGCTAGCCAAAATCAATATCCCAGCGGTGAGTGTACTTTTGACTAATCATACCGATACTGAATGGACTAAAAACCAAAAAGGCGTCGAGGCCCTGATTAACTATTATTTCAACAAATAATGCAGCCTAATTTCAAGAAGCCGGCGATAATAATTGCTGTGGTTATTGTTGTGTTTTTAGCATCTTTGTTTTGGGCTATAAGCCACAGACAACCAGAAACACCACCAGTAATCGAAGCTCCGAAAGAAGTGGTTTATAAAGTCATCGGTAACTCTGTGGAAGGACGTAAAATTGAAAGTTACACTTATGGGGAAGGGCAGAAGCATCTGGTATTAGTCGGCGGTGTCCACGGAGGTTACGAATGGAACAGCATAATGCTCTCTTACCGAATGATGGATTACTTGAATAAAAATCAAGATACAATCCCGAACAATCTGACAGTCACCATAATACCTAACGTCAATCCTGACGGCCTTTTCAAAGTAGTAGGTAAAGAAGGCCAGTTTGTCGTCGCCGATGTTTCTACTAGTACCAAAATACTTTCAGCCGGCCGTTTCAATGCAAACGAGGTTGACCTCAACCGCAACTTTGATTGCAAATGGAAACCGAAAAGTACCTGGCAATCAAAAACAGTGAGTGCCGGCTCAGAAGCTTTTTCCGAACCGGAAGCTCTGGCTTTTAAAAATTTTATTTCAGAAAACAATCCGACCGCTGTCATATTTTTCCACAGCCAGTCGGGCAGTGTTTACGCTTCACAATGCAAAGACGGCATCCTTCCGGAAACTCTGAGTATCATGGATGTTTATGCAAAAGCGGCAGGTTATAAACCAGTCAAAACATTTGATGCTTATGCCACTTCTGGTGCTGCTGATGACTGGTTAGCCTCCATCAAAATCCCCGCTATCACAGTAGAACTCAAAACTCACGAAACCGTAGAGTGGGAACAAAACCTTACCGGTATCAAAGCTCTTTTTGCTTATTTCAACCAAAAATAATATATTTACTATATGCAAAAAGCACTGAAAATTTTTTTGAACACAATTCCGGTCTTAATAATGATTGGACTTATTCCATTCGTACAAAATGATTATATTCTGACAGTATTTCATATAGCGATTATTTATATTTCTTTGCAATTCATAAAGTATGAAAGAAGTGATTCTACCGTTCTTGTTTTTGGTTTTTTTATTATGACTTTTTTCGAATACGTTTTCGTCACCACCGGTGTAGAATCTTTCACTAGAAATTCTCTTTTCGGTGTTATGCCTGTATGGCTACCATTCCTCTGGTCATATGGATTTTTGGCAATCAAAAAATCAGCGCAAATTTTGGATAGAAATTAATTACCGTATATGGACGGAACTGAAAAAAATGCGATAAAAAATTTGGGTAAATTGTTTGTTGCTATTTGTGCAACTGTTTATTTTTTATATTATGCCAAAACCGCAACAGATTGGCACTTTATTGATAATTTCAATTTGATAATCCACGAGGCTGGGCATTCTATTTTATTTTTTCTTGGTGAATTTATACAAGTTGCCGCAGGTTCATTATTTCAAATACTACTGCCTCTTATATTTGTTTTATATTTTTATTTACATAAAAACTATTTTTCCAGTTCTCTTCTCTTATTTTGGGTAGGGCAAAACGTCATTAATGTTTCAGTTTATCTTTCGGACGCAATCATCACACAATTACCCTTACTTGGTGGCGATTCTTCTATTCACGATTGGAATTATCTTTTGAATTCACTCGGAATACTCAAACATACTTCTACTATCGGTTCTTTAACTTTTGATGCCGGTGTTTTAATTATAATTTTAGCCGCTTATTTTTCTACTGTAACATCCCAGAAAAAATAGAGACGTATCCACACTGATGTTTCTTTTTTATTTAAATTAGTATATAATTAGCATATTATGGCAAAAAGAGAAGCAACAAATACAAAAAACAAAACCTCTCGTTCTAGAAAAACTAAGAAACGCTTGGAAATCAAAAGACAGAGACTTGCATCAAAGCGCAATAAATAATTATATGGCAAAAGGAGACGGACATAGAAAAGAGAAAAAGAAAGCTAAAAAAGTAAAAGCTTAACAAAGTTTGCTTTTGGGTTTATAAATCACAGGTATGTCCTTATATAAAAAGGGCATATGGTTTATAATATAAGTTATACAAAATTTTAATAAAAAACTATGCCAACATTTATAAACAGAGAATCCGGTTCCTTCAAATTCAAATGGTTGATTTGGACAGTTATTGTTATTGCGGTTTTAATAGGTGCATATTTCCTGTTTTTTAACAAAAAAACCCAATATCAGTTTATAACCGTTCAAAAAGGTTCAATTATTGAATCAGTTTCCGTGACTGGTAACACCATACCGACAAAAAGTGTATCCTTGGCTTTTGGTAGTAGTGGCATAATTTCAAATACTTATTCGGATCTTGGTAAACAAGTCTCTGTGGGACAAGTCTTGGCAGAACTTAATATGAATGACCTCAATGCTTCGCTTCATCAAGCAGAAGCTAGTGTAAATCAACAGCAAGCAAGACTAAGAGCGTTGGAAAGTAGCTCCCAACCAGCAGATGCTTCGTTGGCTTTCATCACAGCTATGCGTGACTCATATCTTCAATTGGAAACTGCTGTTTTGCGTTATTCCGATACTCTTTTTACTAATGCCATATCAGTCAATCCTTCCATACAAATAAGAACTCAGAGCCAAGAAGAAGAAAATGCTATAGAAGCGGAACGTCTGATTGTTGGAGAAAAAATGGAAAAATGGAGAAACACTTTGGTAAATCTCAATACAACATCAGATAATCAAACAATAAAAAATGCCGAATCGATAGCAAGAGATACTATTGTTTACACTGGAAGCTTCATGAATCATCTGGGAAATATAACAAAAAATTTGACCCCAGAAAATTCTGGCTTACTACAAAGTGTAATAGACTCTAATCGTATAAATATAAACACTGCCGCTCAAGCTGTAAGTACAACAGATACAAACGAAAAAAACGCTTACGATACTTGGATTTCAGCACCTCAAAATATAGACGCTCAAAAAGCTTTGGTTAAAGCAGCAGAGGCAAGTGTTGAAAGTGCACAAGCTAAAATCCAAAATGCTCAAATTATCGCTCCTATATCCGGCACAGTAACTCAGTTTGATGCCAAAATCGGCCAACTGGCTTCTCCAGGTACACCTTTAGTTTCCATAATGTCAGATACCGGTTATGAAGTAGACGCTGGTGTTTCCGAAATTGATGTCGGGAAAATTTCACTCGGAAACGAAGTTACTATGACTCTTGATGCTTTCCAGAACGAAACTTTTATTGGAAAGGTATTTTATATAGCACCAGCCGAAACTAATAACCAAGGGGTTATTAGTTATCAAATTAAAATATCTTTTGATAAACCAGATATACGTTTAAAAAGCGGTCTGACTGCAAATATAGATATCCAAACTAGACAAAAAGAAAATGTACTCATTCTTCCCCAATACGCTATTTTACAAAATGACCAAGGTACTTTCGTAGAAACACTCGAAAATAAAGTGGTCAAACAAAACCCGGTAACTCTCGGACTTCAAGACCAAAAAGGTAATGTTGAAGTGATATCAGGAGTTGAGGAAGGCAAGCAAGTTCTCAATATCGGACTCAAAACCAAATAATGATAGAGGTCAATGATCTGAAAAAAGAATATATTGAAGAAGACACCACAACCAGAGCTCTACGCGGAGTAACTTTTAAAATCGATAGAGGTGAGTTTGTCTCCATTATGGGCCCATCAGGCTCCGGTAAATCCACTTTGCTTCACATTTTAAGTTTCCTTGATAGACCAACTGGTGGCTCTTACAAATTTTTAGGAAAAAGTATCGATGATATGAACGATAGGGAATTGGCTCATGTACGAAACAAAGATATGGGTTTCGTTTTCCAATCATTCAACCTTCTTTCTCGACTGACAGTTTATGACAATGTAGAAATTCCGCTTTTGTATTCCGATATTATCCCAAGAGAAAGAAAAAAACTCATTGAAGATGCCGTCATTGCTGTCGGTCTTGAAGAAAAACTACATATTGAAACCGGTAAACTTTCCGGCGGACAAAAACAAAGAGTAGCCATAGCTCGCGCACTCGTAACTGACCCTAACATTATTTTTGCCGATGAACCAACTGGCAATCTTGATTCAGAATCAGGATTACAAGTCATGGAGATACTTGAATCTCTCCACGACAAAGGCCGTACTGTAGTATTGGTCACCCACGAAACTCAAACTGCTGAATTTGCCAATCGTATTATTAAGATAAAAGATGGACTCATAGAAAGCGACAAAACTATTACCACCAATCGTGATCATTGTAGTGGTCAATTAAAATAATATGGCAAAAAAATATGACAAGTAAAGACGCATTCAAAACAGCCATCCGCAGTCTCTCACACAGTAAGATGCGCTCGATTCTAACCATGCTCGGCATCGTTACTGGCATAGCATCGGTAATCGTCATTATGTCACTCGGTGATTCAGCGAAGCAATATATCGTTGGCCAAATCCAATCAATGGCTCCCAACATGATCAACGTGCAACCTGGTGCTCCAGTCATGGGTGGAGCACCTTCGGCTGTGATGGGTCTCGTAATCAAAACTCTCAGGGCACGTGACGTAGAAGCGTTGGAAAGGGAGCCGTCTATAACGAATGTGTCACCAAATGTCACCGGAAGTTCTCGCATCGTTTATGGGAACAAAAGCAAGTCTACTCTCTGGGTTGCAACGACAGCGAATCTATTCAAGATGACGAACCTTAATTTTTCAAGCGGGTATGGCTTCACTGAGGCGGATGAGATTGGATACAAACACGTTGTCGTTCTTGGTTCTAAGTTGGCAGAAGATTTATTCGGAAGTGATACCGAACCTGTCGGGAAGACTGTTCGTTTTGAAGACATTACTTTCCGTGTTATTGGGGTTCTAGAACCGAAAGGTTCAGGAATGTTTAGCATGGATGGGTATGCACTGATTCCGCTTTCTGTCGGACAAAAACAAATTCGCGGTATTGATTATTATCAAGAACTGAATATCCAGATTGACCCCACATATGACACCTCATTCGTCAAAACCAGGATTGTCTCCATTCTCAGGACATCCCATCAAATTACGGATCCTACGAAAGACGACTTCATGGTTACTTCTATGGATGAGACGTTGAGTATGCTAGGTAATATAATGTCAATTCTCACCATATTCCTAGCGGCAATCGCCTCAATTTCACTTGTGGTTGGTGGCATCGGCATTATGAATATTATGTTGGTATCTGTAACCGAGCGCACCAGAGAAATAGGTTTGCGCAAAGCCGTCGGTGCAACTGATAAAGATATAATGATACAATTCCTTATAGAGTCTGTACTACTGACTCTCACTGGTGGCATAATCGGTATTTTGGTGGGCGCCGGTATTGTTGGCCTAATTTACTTCGTCCTAACAACTTTCTTTTCTATAGGTTGGATTTTCGCTTTTCCTCCTTTAGCGGTGGCGCTCGGGCTTTTGGTCTCTGGTATATCTGGCATTGCCTTTGGTATTTATCCAGCTCGCCAAGCTGCCCGCAAAAACCCTATTGATGCCTTGCGTTACGAATAGGTTGTTTTTTTAGTGTTTACAGCGTATAATTAGGGGGTATTAGAAGAAGACAAAAAAGAGTCGAGTTTCTATCTATACTATAATAAATAATAAAAAAACATGACAGGAACAATCAAGAAGTTAAATGAAAGAGGATTTGGGTTTATCGAACAAGAAGGTCAAACCGGAGATCTTTTCTTTCACAAAAGTGCGCTTTCTGGCGTCACTTTTGAGGATTTGAAAGAAGGCGATAGCGTCTCTTTCGATGTTGAGCCAGCCAAAGAAGGAGGCAAAGGCCCTTCCGCTGCAAATGTAACTCGATCTTAATTTATTAATGGTCGCACTCCAAAATGGTATTGTGCGACATAATTTCACTAAATTAAAAATATGGCGAAAACAAATTCAGCATTTATGAAGCCGATGACCATTAGCCCAGAATTGGCAGAGGTTGTAGGCAAAGGCCCTTTCCCAAGATCAGAAGTAGTTAAGAAACTTTGGGTTTATATCAAAGGTAAAGATCTTCAAGATCCTAAGAACAAAAGAAACATAAATGCCGACGAAAATTTGAAAAAAGTTTTTGGTGGCAAAGCTGTCGTCAACATGTTTGAAATGACCAAACTCGTTTCCAAACACCTATCTTAAGTTGGCAGTAAGGATTTAATTTGTTATAAATAAGCAAGGGGCAAACGTCCCTTGTTTATTTTATTAATGTTAAAAAAGAAAATAAAAATGGCAAAGAACAAAAAGTATGTCTATGCGTTTGAAGAAGGTGATAAGAGCATGAAAGAAATTTTGGGTGGTAAGGGCGCCAATCTGGCTGAAATGAAAAACTTAGGAATAAACGTGCCTCCGGGATTTACTGTAAGCACCGAAGTTTGTGATATTTATTACAAAAATAAAAAAACTCTGCCAAACGAAATCAAAAAACAAATAGACACAAAACTTTTTGATTTACAAAAAAAGATGGACAAAAAATTGGGAGACGCTAGCGACCCACTCCTAGTCTCAGTCCGTTCCGGCGCCGCTTCCTCAATGCCAGGCATGATGGATACTATTTTAAACTTAGGCCTCAACGACAAATCTGTCGTAGGGCTCAGTCAAAAAACCGGTAACTCCCGATTTGCTTGGGATTCATACCGCCGTTTAATCCAAATGTTTGGTTCGGTAGTCATGGAAATGGAACACTCCGATTTTGAGCATATTCTTGAAAATGTGAAAGACACTGTCGGGGCAAAATATGACACTGATCTGACCACTGAAAACTTGCAAGAAATCGTCACCAAATACAAAGAAAAAATAAAAAAAGTGAAAGGCATTGATTTCCCCCAAGACCCAATCAAACAACTATATGCAGCGATGAATGCAGTCTTTAATTCTTGGAATAATTACCGAGCCATAAGATACCGTGAAATAAATAATATCAAAGGCCTCATCGGCACGGCAGTCAACATCCAAGCGATGGTCTTCGGCAATTTGGGAGAGACTTCCGGCACGGGAGTTTGCTTCACTAGGAACCCTTCAACCGGCGAAGCTAAATTTTACGGCGAATACCTCATGAATGCTCAAGGTGAAGATGTAGTCGCTGGTATTAGGACACCTCTACCAGTATCATCGCTTCAAAAATCGAATCCAAAAATTTACAAAGAGTTAGTGACGATCTGCAACAAAGTCGAAAAGCATTATCGCGATATGCAAGATATGGAATTTACCATTCAAGACGGCAAGCTTTACATCTTACAAGCAAGATCCGGCAAAAGGACAGCGACAGCAGCCGTCAGAATCGCGGTGGAAATGGTAGCCGAAAAACTCATCACCAAAGAAGAAGCTATTTTGCGCATTGATCCAAATCAACTCAATCAACTTTTGCACAAACAATTTGACCTCATCGCTCTAAACCGAGCCGAAGTGGTCGCTTTGGGTTTACCAGCTTCACCAGGAGCCGCTGTCGGAGAAATAGTTTTTACTGCCAGTGATGCCTTTGAAAAAACCAAAGCAGGTTTGGACGTCATTTTAGTCCGTACAGAGACTTCTCCGGAAGATATTGATGGTATGCACAGCGCTAAAGGAATACTCACCGCTAGAGGTGGTATGACGAGTCACGCCGCAGTGGTAGCAAGGGGTATGGGTACATGTTGTGTAGCTGGATGTTCAGATTTGATTATTGATGAAAAAACAAAAAAATTAACTATCAAAGAAAAAGGTATTACTTTGAAAGAAGGGGATTTTATTTCTCTTGATGGTTCTCTTGGAAAAGTTTATGTTGGAAAGATTGCGACCGTAGATCCGAAACTTTCAGGCAACTTCGGCAAACTAATGTCTTGGGCAGACAGTGTGAGAAAAATAGGGGTGAGGACCAACGCCGACACTCCGACTGATGCCAGTGTAGCCAGATCATTTGGCGCTGAGGGTATCGGACTTTGCCGAACTGAACATATGTTCTTTGAAGGCAATCGTATCAAAGCAGTGAGGGAAATGATTTTGGCAGGGGATTTGGAAAGCAGGAAAAAAGCGCTAAACAAACTTTTGCCTTATCAAAAAGAAGATTTCGTAGAACTATTCCGCACTATGGACGGATTCCCGGTGACAGTGCGTTTGCTCGATCCACCACTTCATGAATTTTTACCAAAAGAGAAAAAAGATATTGAAGAACTCGCTCGTGAAATGAAAGTAGAAGTTAAAACTCTTACAGATAAAATTTCAGATTTGCACGAATTCAATCCGATGCTCGGACACCGCGGTTGCAGACTCGCTATCACTTTCCCCGAGATTTACGATATGCAAGTGACTGCTATAGTTGAAGCTATTATAGAAGTCTATAAAGGTAAAAGTAAATCCTCCTCCGCTAAAGCTACGGCGGGACAAAGAAAAATTGCACCAGAAATAATGATTCCTCTCGTCGCTACCACCAAAGAATTTGAAATCATTAAAAACCGAATTGTAGAAATCGTAGAGAGCAAATTGAAATCAGCCAAAATCAAAGTCGCTTACAAAGTCGGTACGATGATTGAAGTGCCAAGAGCAGCACTCGTCGCTGACAAAATCGTAGAAGCTGGAGCAGAATTTTTCTCTTTCGGTACCAATGACCTTACTCAAATGGGTGTCGGACTCTCACGCGACGACTCTGGTAAATTCCTCAAAGAATATGTGAAGCAAAATATTTTCGACCAAGATCCTTTTGAAGTTTTGGACCAAGAAGGTGTAGGTGAACTCATCCGTATTGCTATCAAAAAAGGTAGGGGAGTTAAAAAAGATTTGAAAGTAGGTATTTGTGGGGAACATGGAGGCGAACCCAAGACTGTGGAATTTTGCCACAACGAAGGGTTTAACTACGTTTCTTGCTCACCATTCCGAGTACCTATCGCCCGTCTAGCCGCCGCTCAAGCCGCCATCAAGAACAAGAAGAAATAAATTAATAAGCAAAACAAACTCCCTTTCGAAAGGGAGTTTGTTTTATTACACTAAATAATGTATAGTGTAACCAATCCCTTGGGGGGATTTTTAATTATCAAATTTTACAGAAATGGAAATACGAAACATAGCAATCATAGCTCACGTGGACCACGGTAAGACAGCGCTCACTGACGCTATTTTGAAGCAAACCGGTTTTGAAGAAGAGGGAGTTTCTATGGATTCAAACGCACTCGAAAAAGAACGCGGTATTACCATTTACTCCAAAAACGCTTCTATTGTATACAAAGACACCAAGATCAATTTAGTGGACACTCCAGGACACGCCGACTTCGGTTCCGAAGTAGAGCGCATTCTCCGTTCTATAGATTCAGTTTTGTTAGTAGTCGATGCTCAAGAAGGACCAATGCCTCAAACCCGTTTCGTCCTCAAAAAATCTCTGGAAATCGGTCACAAACCTATCGTGGTTTTAAACAAAATTGATAAAAAAGCCGCCGACCCCAAAAAAGCTCATGATGAAATATTTGAATTATTTTTTGACCTTGGGGCTACTGAAGAGCAGTTAAATTTCACTACCATATACGCGATTGCTAAAAGTGGTATTGCAGTGAAAAATTTGGCTGACATAAAAGACTTATCAAAACCGACAGGAGATATCAAACCTTTGCTCGATACTATTTTGGAAAAAGTGCCGCCAGCCAAAAATGATGTAAGTTTGCCTCTAAAAGCTCAACCATTCAATTTGGCTTACGACAACTTTTTAGGCCGTATGGCTATCGCTAGGATTTATGACGGTACTTTGAAATATGGTCAAAAAGTTTTCGTTAAAAAAACTGATGGAACTGTCGAAGAAGGCAAAATAACCAAAATATTTACTTTTGAAGGCATTAGTAGAAAAGATACAGAAGAAGCGGGAGCGGGAGATATCGTCATGATTGCCGGTTTGCCAAACATTTATATAGGCGACACCATCACTGACGACAAAGAAACTGCCAGTTTGCCAGCCATTAAAGTGGACGAGCCGACTATCGCTTTGAATTTTCTTGTTAACAATTCTCCATTCGGAGGCAGAGAAGGTAAATTCGTAACAGGCCGACAAATCAGAGAACGTTTGGAAAAAGAATTGGAAGTAAACGTCGGACTCAAAGTTGATTTGGAAGGAGACGAAATGAAAGTTTACGGCCGTGGCGAACTCCACATCGCAATCCTCCTTGAAAATATGCGCCGTGAAGGTTTTGAGATGCAAGTATCCCAACCACAAGTTATTATCAAAGATATAGAAGGAGTTAAAAGCGAACCTTTTGAAGAAATCACTATTGACGTCCCCTCAGAAATGCAGGGTGTCGTTATAGAAAAATTAGGCCAACGAGGTGCTGTCATGGTCAATACAAAATCCCACAACAACCACTTAAGGCTTATTTTTGAAGGACCGACACGTGGACTTTTGGGTTATAGAAACCAATTTGTGATTGATACCAAAGGCGAAGGTATTTTTGGTAGCCGAGTTATCGGCTTCCGCCCTTACGCCGGTGAAATACAAAAAAAGCCTACCGGCTCTATGGTCTCGATGGTGAGTGGCAAAGTTTTGGCATTCTCACTCGACAACTTGCAAACTCGTGGCACTCTCTACATTGGTCCAACTACTGAAGTTTATGAAGGTATGGTCATCGGCAACACCTCCAAAGGCGACGAACTCTCAGTCAACCCGACCAAGGGCAAGCAGCTCACCAACATGCGAGCCTCCGGTTCTGACGACAAAATTTATTTGGCGCCTCCTGTGCCTATCAGTATTGAAAGTGGTCTCGAAATAATGGCCGAAGATGAATATCTAGAAATCACTCCAAAATCCGTCCGCCTCCGCAAAAAATTCCTCACTGAACTCGAGCGCGTCAAAGCAGGGAAGAAATAAGCCGCTACGCGTCTTGTTCCAACTGCACTCAGACAAAATGAAAATGAATTTTCACTTTGATCTTCGTTTGTTGGAATAAACTATTTCATCAAAGCTTGGACACCGTCCCAGAAGCCGTTGCTGTCGGTATCACGAAGGTTTGGATTGGTTTTGACACAAGTAGAAGATTCATAAGGAGCGAGGCATTGTTCTTCGTAGTTAGCGATACCATCTTTATCTGTATCTTCAGTATAGGTGGTCAGTTTGCTTATGAGTTCCTCTCTAGTTGTTGAAGCTTTTTCGAGGACAGACCCTTTGAAAGGACTGAAACTCAAAAGCACCGAATTGCCGGCGTTATTTTTCACGAAAAATAAAATAGCCCGATTCCTACCGATAGCGGTATCATCTTCTTGAATTTTAAAATCAGTTGCCAAAATAGTTTGCTTGCTATCGCTCCAGATATTTGTGAAATCTTCTTTTTTCAAAACACTGCCATAAGCATAGGCCATATCCATTCTGTTTTTGCATTCATCAGTAGCTACAGCACTTTCGCAGACAACATTAACTTTATAAACGGTTTGTTTAACACCGTCCAAATTTTTGTCCAAGTTGTAACCCAAATATTTTTGAAAGACTGTCCAAGCAGTATCTTTTGAATCGTCGGAAAATGGCAAAGTTTGTTTAGGCAAAATAGAAGTATTTTCTATTTCTTTTTCAACAGTTGTAGTCGCTACGTTTTCTAGCGGAATTTCTAATTTTGGCGCAGAAGCAACATTTTTTAAAACAAAAAACAAAACTGCAAAAATTGCCAATACTACTGCGATTATTAAAATTATTTTTCTGTTATTTTCCATATTTTTTATTATATTCTTTTGCTAATTCTTTTATAAATCCCGGGCCGTTGTAAATCATACCGGTTATAAGTTGTATCAAATCCGAACCAGCTTCAAATTTTGCTTTCATATCTTCTGCTGACATCACCCCACCACAGCCAATAATAGTAAATCTTTTGCCATAAGCTTCTCTAGTTTTTTTAATAAGTTCATTTGATATTTCAATACAAGGTTTGCCCGAAAGGCCCCCGCAATAATCTTCTGGGGCTTCATCCCTGTAATCCAAATCGGCATAATTTTTATTTAAATTTCCGATAACGACACCTTTTATCATCTCAAATTTTTCAATAATCTTGAGAAGTTCGTCAAACTCTGGCCACTCCAGATTGATAGGCATCTTTATATAAACCGGCCTACTGCATTTTATTTCTGAAATTTTGGATAGCAATTTTTGAAGCAATTCCGTATTAGCAAAAGTTTCTCCACCAAAAGCGTTGGGACAAGAAATATTGAAAGTGTAATAATCACCGACATTTTCTTCATTCAATTTTTTGAAACTATAAAAATAATCTTCAATGCCCTCAAAATTATCCGAAGCCTTTTCATCATTGGTGCGAGCAATGGAAACACCCACTACAAAGCCGTCCTGTTTTTTATATTTTTTTAATCTATCAATCACTTTGTTCACCCCATCATTACGCAAACCTTTGTTGACGATGAGACTCTGTGATTTCGACAACCTTCTCAAACGTGGTTTTTCATTACCTTCAGAAGGTCTCGCTGTAACAGAACCGACTTCCACCCCGCCAAAAGAAATTTCGGGCAAAATATTCAAAAGCCGACCATTATAATCAAATCCAGCTGCGAGCAAAAAAGGGGATTTGAAAGTCAAACCATCAACCGTCTTAGAAATATCCGAGCCTTTATAACCATAGGCGATAAATACGAGTTTTTTTAAAATATAACTCTTTCCGATAAATTCACCCAAGGAAACGAACAAATTATGGACTTTTTCTGGGTCAAATTTGAAAAGTATGGGTTTTAAGATGTTTTTGTAGAACATAACACCATAATATCATAAAATAACTCACCCCCAATCTAGACAGAAAGATAACTCACCCCAACCCCTCTCTTACAACAAGAGAGGGGCTTCCGCCATATACGAGTTTAAAGTTATAATAGAGCTAATGCCATTACATTTCTATAATAATCAAAACCAAAAAGAAAGAAGAAGAGAACTTCGAAAAAATCAAACTGAAGCAGAAAAACTCTTATGGCAAAAAATTCGTGGAAGAAAAATAAATAATTTAAAATTTCATCGTCAATTCAGCATTGGTCCATATATTGTAGATTTTTTCTGCCCACAAATTAGACTGGCCGTAGAATTAGATGGCGAGCAACATAAGGATTCTGTGGTTTACGACAAAGAAAGAGGAAGTTTTCTGAAAGATAAAGATATTGTGACTATAAGATTTTGGAATTATGAAGTGCTAAATGATTTGGAAAAGGTTTTGGAAAGAATCAAAAAAGAAATCGAAAATAACCCCCTTAATCCCCCTTACAACAAAGGGGAAATCGGAGGAAACCCTCTCTTGTTGTAAGAGATGGTAGGGTGAGTTATTATAAGAATATGAAATTATTTCTAACATCAAGTGGTCTAACAAATAAATCAATAATAAAAGCACTTTTTGATTTAATTGGTAAGAAACCGGAAGATACTTCTTTGGTTTTTATTCCCACTGCTTCAAATGTAGAAACAGGAGATAAAGACTGGTTTATAAATGACTTGATAAATATTAAAAAGCAAAACTTTAAAACTATAAGCATTGCGGATATTTCCGCTGTTTCGGAAGATATCTGGAAACCACAACTAGAAGAAGCTGATGTTTTGTTTTTTGAAGGAGGAAATACATATCACCTCATGAGATGGATAAACGAGTCTGGTCTCGCCAAACTTTTGCCGGAACTACTAAAGACAAAAGTGTACGTCGGAGTAAGTGCGGGGAGTATGGTAACTGGCCCGGATTTGGCTTTAAGATTGTCCCAAGTAATATATGGTGAGGATATGGAAGAGAAAAATATGGATGGATTAGGTTTTGTTAATTTTTATTTTTTACCACACTTAAACTCACCTTATTTCCCTGCCAGAATGGAAAAAAATGCAAAAAAAGTCGCAGATGAAATATCGAAAAAGATTTATTTTCTTGACGACCAAAGTGCATTGAAAATTGAGAATAATAAAATTGAAGTTATAAGCGAAGGGAAGTATTTAGAATATAATTAAAAAATCTAAAAGCTCAGCGCTCCCTTCTCTTGTTGTAAGAGAAGGGAAGGGGATGAGTTATTCCATGAATAAAATAATTTCAAAACTAAATACCCCTCACAAAGTTCAGGATTTTTTGGACACAATGCCTTTCAATTTTGAAAAAGAAGGTGAGACTTGCTGGCCACCTTTAAAGGTATTGAAAGAAAAAAGTGCCCACTGTTTCGAAGGGGCAGTTTTAGCTTGTTTTTGTTTAGAACAAAATGGTATTGAAAATTATCTGATGGATTTGAAAGTCAAAAGCATAAAGAAAGACAGCGACCACACACTTTGCCTTTTCAAAGTAAATAAACATTGGGGTGCTATTTCAAAAACCAATCATTCCGTTTTACGCTGGCGCGACCCAATTTATAAAACTCCCCGCGAACTAGCCATGTCTTTCTATCATGAATATTTTTTAGATAGTAACGGCGAAAAAACTTTAAAATCATTTTCCAAACCATTTGATATTTGGAAAAAATTTGGCAAAGCTTGGACCGACAAAGAGGATAATATATACAAAATGACAGTAGCTCTTGATAATTCACCACATATTGAATTTGTACCAAAAAATAATGCCAAATTTGTGAGAAATGCTGGTAAAACAGAAATCAGGGGAGCATCGATCACAGAGTGGAAAAAATAGAAATTTTTGCTATCATTAAATAGTATGAATATAAACAAAACTGTAACTTGGGTAATCATAGTTGTACTTTTAGCTTTGGGTACCGGTATTTACATATATAGTAGCAGACCAATAACACCCATAGCCGGTGCTGATGGCACCATAAAAGGAAATTACTCTATAGAGAGTATTCGATTACTAGGTAATCCTTATGAATGTGCTTTCATAAAATCTGAAGGAGATTCCAAAATAGCAGGAACAGTGCGAATAACTGCCGACCAATTGCGTGGCGATTTTGATATAAGTTTAATTAATAGCAATTTTGCCAGCCACCTTATAATAACCGGCGACACTGCTTACACTTGGACATCACTTCAACCTATCGGAAACAAAGGTCCTATTGCAAAAAGCACCTCCCAAAATGCTTCGCCAATTGCCCAAGCTCAAATCATAGGTGAGAAAGACAAAATTGATTACACTTGTTCAATATGGAATGCTGACACTAAAGTATTTGAAATACCTACGGGCATTACTTTCGCAGAATTAAATAACTAAAATGGAAAAATATAAAAGTTCCAAATACATTTTCGTAGTCGGTATCGGTGGTTCGGATTTGGCAGCAAAAGCAGTCTGGAATGCTATGACTTTGCATAATACCGAATTCAAGAAAAAAGTTTTCTTCTTAGAATCGCCTGACTCACGCGAATACGAAGAGATACGAAACATTGTCCGTGATAGGATAGAGAGTACTGAAGAAATAACTCTTATTGCTGTAAGCAAATCTGGAAAAACCACTGAAACCCTAGAAGTTTTCAACAAAACACTCAATATATTATCTTCAAAATTTGGAAATTCTATTGATGAAAGGATATTGGTTATATCCACCCCGGACTCTTTCCTTTGGAAGTTAGCGGAAGAAAAAAATATTGAATGTTTGGAATGGGAAGGTGATATAGGAGGACGTTTCAGCGCTTTCACCATTGCCCACACAACTGTACTTTCTATTGCTGGTTTAGACAGTAGAGCTTTCCTTTCTGGAAGCAAAGAAGCAAAAAGGGAGGATTTGGAACATTTGGCGAAAAATATTTTTGAAAAATACAAAAGCGGTTTTGATATTTTAGATTTCTTTATTTTCAATGACGAACTTGAGGATTTGGGCAAATGGTGCAGACAGCTCGTCGCTGAAAGTTTGTCAACCTTCACTCCCACGGTTTCTATTGGTCCGGTTGATTTACACTCAATGTTAGAACTTTATTTAGGTGGCCCTAAAAACAGATTTACTATCTTTATAAAATCCCTAAAAGAAATCGAAGGAAGTGTGAACAATAGCGCTTATGAAAATGTTTCCACAGCTTATAATGAAGCTGGATTGCCTTTCATGAAATATGAAATGGAAAAAATAAGCGAAAAAGAGTTGGGCAGCTTTATGGCTTTCATGATGGATATGGTTATAGAGCTGGCAAAACTTTTGGAAGTAAACCCGTACGATCAACCAGCAGTTGAAGAGTACAAAAAGCATTTAGCTGAAAATAATTAAACTCAAAAATGAACTCTATTTTATTTGATATCGGTGCTACCAAAATAAGAATAGCGTATTCTCTGGACGGAGAAATATTTGAAGAACCCAAAGTTTTCAAAACTCCAGAAAACTACGAGGAAGGTTTAAAAAAATTTTCTGAAACAGCTAAAGAATTGGCAAAAGAAAGAGAAATAAAAATTATTGCTGGGGGTATGTCGAGAAGTGTTTGGGATGGACCAGAAAAATTAAAAATTGATTTGGAAAAAATTTTCGGAGCTAATGTTCTTATAGAAAATGATGCAGCCATCGTAGGACTTGGCGAAGCCTGTTGGGGAGCTGGCCGAGGATTTAGTATAGTCGCTTATATAACTGTTTCTACCGGTGTTGGCGGGGTCAAAATTGAAAACGGTAAAATAGACCAACATGCTATTGGGTTTGAACCAGGCAAACAAATCATTGAAGCAGAATCAAGGAAAACTTTGGAAGACATGATTTCGGGCAAAGCTTTGCAAGCAAAAACCGGCAAAAATCCAAAAGATATAACTGACCAAGGCGTATGGGACAATCACGCTTGGCTCCTCGCTGTAGGACTCAACAACATAATAGTAGAATGGTCGCCTGATGTAGTGGTCCTCGGCGGTTCGATGATCACTGGTAACCCTTCAATACCCATAGAAAAAACTGAAAATTTTCTTAAAGATATTTTGAAAATATTTCCAAAGTTACCGATTATCAAAAAATCCGAACTTGGCGACTTCGGCGGCCTTTATGGTGCTTTGGCTTTTATTAAAATAAAGAATTAATAATTTTAAAATGTACTCAGAATTTTGCAAAGGTAATAATATGAGGAAAATACAAATTATTCTTCTGTCGCTCATAGTCATAGGACTGGGATTGCTTACTACCCAAAAATATTGGACAGAACCTTTTGCTAATTTTGTTTTACAAAACAACGGTGAAGGAGTTTATATTCCCACCAACGATCCGTTAAATATCACTTTCACAATAAGTGGAAAGAATTACACTTTAGTTGATGGTAAATATGAAAAAGAAATCGCAAGTTCAACATCAAAAGAAATAATAATGGTATTTGGCCAACCGATTTATGGCGACTTTAACAACGATGGGCTTTTTGATGTCGCAATGCTTATAACCCAAAACTCTGGTGGTAGTGGCACATTTTTCTACGTGGTGGAAGCAATAGATAATAACGGCACATTCAAAGGCACAAACGCCATGCTCCTAGGTGATAGGATTGCTCCCCAAAATATAAATGTTATAGATGGCCGAGCAGTGGTAAATTTCGCTGAAAGGAAACCGGCTGAACCTTTCACTACACCACCTTCAATAGGTAAAAGTGTGTATGTCCAGTACGACAAAAATACCGGTGAAATAGGGGAATGGGTCAAAGATTTTGAAGGGGAAAGTGATTTGCCAAAATAAAAACGGGCGGAACTAATGAAAAAGCAACGTACTAGACGCTGAGCTTTTAGTATATATTTTTAACAATTTTATGTTATAATTTCGCAGTTATGTTTAGCGATAGAAAATTTAAAATTAAAAGAGATTTTGAGCCAGCAGGCGACCAACCGCAAGCGATTGAAAAGCTTGTAAATGGTATCAAAACAGGTCTGAAACATCAGACTCTTTTAGGTGTAACTGGTTCTGGTAAAACCTTCACTGTCGCCAATGTCATAAATGAAATTCAAAAGCCGACTTTGGTCATTGCTCACAACAAAACTTTGGCTGCCCAGCTCGCCCAAGAGTACAGAGAGTTTTTTCCTCAAAATGCGGTTCATTATTTCGTCTCTTACTACGACTACTATCAACCAGAAGCTTATATGCCAATTTCGGATACTTATATAGAGAAAGAAGCGATGATAAATGAAGAGATTGAAAGACTGCGTCATGCTTCCACTCAAGCACTACTTACCCGTAAAGATGTCATTATTGTGGCTTCAGTTTCTTGTATTTATGGTCTAGGTTCTCCGATTGAATATGAAAAAGTAAATATGAAAATTGCAAAAGGTGAAAAAATCTCTCGAGCAGAATTCGTCCGCAAACTTATTGACATTCATTTTGAACGTACCATAGCCGACCTCTCTCCGGGGCAATTCAGAGCCATCGGCAATAAAGTTGAAATTATGCCCGTTTCGGAAAAAGCTATTTATGAAATCAGTATCGCAGACGGCAAAATTGAAAAAATATTGAAAATAGACGCGATTACCAGAAGTATTTTGGAAGAAGTGGAAGTATTTTTCCTTTTCCCCGCCAAACATTTCATTTCTACTAAAAAACAAAACGAAAAAGCTTTCAAAACTATCAAAGCCGAGCTCGCACTGCAACTGAAGAAATTTCAAAAAGAAGGCAAACTTTTGGAAGAAGAACGGCTCAAACGCCGTACCAGTTATGACTTGGCTCTCATCCGCGAGATAGGATATTGCAACGGTATTGAAAACTATTCCAGACATTTTTCGGGCAAAAAACCTGGTGAAGCACCTGATACTTTACTCTCATATTTTCCCAAAGATTTCTTGACTATCATAGATGAGTCCCACGTTTCTGTACCACAAATCGGAGCGATGTATTCCGGAGACGCTTCGCGTAAACAAGCACTGGTAGATTATGGTTTTCGTTTACCAAGTGCCAAAGATAACCGGCCACTTAAATTTGAAGAATTTGAAGAAAGGGTTGGTCAAGTTATTTATACCAGCGCCACTCCAAGCCATTATGAAGCAGAACACAGTGAGCAAGTCGTGGAGCAAGTCATCAGACCAACTGGTTTAGTTGATCCAATTGTTGAAGTAAGACCTATTACGGAAAGGAAGATTAGTTCTTCTTCGGCACATGTTTCTGAATGCACGGATATTTTCTTGCTAGAAAATTCCTCGTGCTCGGCTCAGTCAGCCTCGCAAGGCATTCATAAACATATACCCTCGAAGAACTTTTCTGGGCATTACCCTGGTCAAATCGCGGACTTCATAAACGAAGCGGAAAAAAATATAAAAGCTGGTGGCAGAGTCATCGCCACTACGCTGACTAAAAAAATGGCCGAAGATTTGAGCGAATACTTGAAAGAAAAAGGTGTCAAAGCTGAATACTTGCACAGTGATATTAAAACCATTGAACGAATTGAAATTTTGACCAACTTACGCAAAGGCGAGTTTGATTGTTTAGTTGGAGTCAACCTTTTGCGAGAAGGTCTAGACTTACCTGAAGTAACACTCATCGGGATTTTGGACGCTGACAAAGAAGGCTTCCTACGAAGCGACACTTCGCTTATTCAAATCATCGGCCGTGCCGCGCGAAATGTAGATGGCAAAGTTATTTTGTACGCAGACCGGATGACCGGTTCAATGGAAAGAGCAATAAGCGAAACTAGCCGCAGACGCGTCAAACAAATCGCTTACAATAAAAAGCACGGTATTACTCCCAAAACTATTATCAAAAAAATTCAAGACATCACTGACCAACTCAGAAGTGATCATGATAAAGCAGTAGGGGAACTTATCAAAATAGATAAGAATATTTTGATAAAAGAACCTAAAAAATTAAAGAAACTTATTTCTCAGAAAGAAAAACAAATGGAAGGTGCTGTCAAAATCCTCGACTTTGAAACCGCCGCTCTTTTGCGTGATGAAATTTTGGAATTACAGAAAATTGGGAAAGTGTGATATAATAGACAGGCAATAATTTAATACACACCCTATGGGCAAACCCTGGGTGCGTTTAGGTGTTTACGGCTTAAAATATGGTTAAAAAAGAAACAACAAAAGAAGATGGAAAATTAATCGTCCGAGGGGCGAGGACACACAACCTTAAGAATATTACAGTTGAGATGCCTCGCAATAAGATGATTGCTTTCACGGGACTTTCCGGCTCAGGCAAGTCTTCTTTGGCATTTGATACTATTTTTGCCGAAGGGCAAAGGCGCTATGTGGAGTCGCTTTCATCTTATGCTCGCCAATTTTTGCGCCAAATGCAAAAACCCGATGTAGATGAAATCGTGGGGCTCAGTCCGGCCATTTCTATTGATCAAAAATCTCGCTCAAATAATCCACGTTCAACAGTAGCTACTATCACTGAAATATACGATTACCTACGTATACTTTATGCCAGAGTAGGCCACCCGCATTGTTTGGTTTGCGGTGATGAAATCAAAAAACTTTCAAACGAAGAGATCAAAAATTTTATTTCGGAAAGAATTTCCGAAATTAAAATAAAAAGCGGAAAAAATTCTAATAAAATTCAATTGCCGGTTTATGTAGAAATTTTCGCGCCTATCGTGCGTGGCAGGAAAGGCGAATACTATCAATTACTTTATGATCTGCTCGGTAAGGGCTACACTCATGTTCTTATAGATGGGAAAAAGAAAGCTTTGCGCGAGCAAATTATTTTAACGAAAACCAAAAGACACAATATCGACGTCTTGGTAGACAGTATCAGTATGCTCGACTTCATCGGGGATCAAAAAAGCGCCGAAGAAAGGTTGTCGGAAGATTTGGAAAAAGCGCTTGAAGAATCTGAAGGCATGGTCAAAATAATGTTTAGAGATATGGCGCTCGAAAAAAATAAAGATTATGTGCCAGAAGAAATTTTTATGTCCAATAAACTTTCCTGCCCGAAAGACGGCTATTCATATCCGGAAGTTGAACCGCGCCTTTTTTCTTTCAACTCACCATATGGCGCTTGCCCTGAATGTAACGGCCTTGGCACTCGCCATTTCTTCGGCGAGGAATCTTGTCCGGTCTGTAACGGCGCTAGACTCCGACCAGAAGCTTTGCATGTGACTCTTGGCAAGTCGCCTTCGTCAAAGACTTCGGCGGACCAAGGACAAAACATCGTAGACCTCACATCAATGTCTATCAAAGACGTTTATGATTTCTTTATTGAACTCAAACTTACCGAAAGGGAAAAAAATATTTCCAAAGTGGTGATGAAAGAAATTGAATCAAGACTGGAGTTCATGATAAACGTCGGCATTGACTACCTCTCACTTGACCGCAGAGCCCACACTCTCTCGGGTGGTGAAGCTCAGCGCATCCGCCTAGCCAGCCAACTCGGCTCAGGACTAGTCGGCGCTCTTTATGTGCTTGATGAGCCAACCATCGGCCTCCATTCCCGTGACAATGACCGCTTGGTCAAAACTTTGCTCACGCTCCGTGACCTCGGCAATACTATAATAGTGGTGGAACACGACGAAGATACTATCTTTGCTTCGGACTATATCGTTGATATTGGACCAAAGGCAGGCGTCCATGGCGGTGAAATCGTAGTCTCCGGATATTTGGATGAGCTTCTCACTGCTAAGCAAAACAAATCCGGTTCCGTAACTTTAGATTATTTGCGTGGAGACAATGTGATAGAAATTCCGGATAAAAGGAGAGGACAAGACAAAGGTTCGCTGCAAATCCGCGGAGGCAAAGTTTTCAATATTAAAAATATGAATGTAGATGTACCGCTTGGCAAACTGGTAGCTGTAACCGGTGTTTCCGGTTCGGGCAAATCTTCTTTCGTTTACGAAATTTTGCACAAAAATTTGCAGGCGCGTTTTGAACGCAAATACCGCAGTGCACAAACTTTCAATTGTGCGTCTTTCACAGGTACAGAATATCTGGGCCGAGCCATTTTGATTGATCAGTCACCGATAGGGCGTACGCCGAGGTCCAACCCCGCTACTTATACAGGAAGTTGGACTTTCATCCGCGAACTTTTCGCTGAGACAGCGGAAGCAAGAGCGCGTGGTTGGAAGGCCAGTCGATTTTCCTTCAACGTAGCAGGCGGGCGCTGTGAAGTTTGCGGTGGTAACGGCGAAATAGAAGTAGAAATGCATTTTTTACCGACCGTTTATGTGCCTTGCGATGTTTGCCGTGGCAAAAGATTTATGAAAGAAACTTTGGAAGTGAAATACAAAAAGAAAAATATTTACGAAATTTTGGAAATGACAGTTGAGGAAGCGCTAACCTTTTTTGAAGATATCCCTGCAGTTTATGACAGACTCAAGACGCTCAATGAAGTGGGTCTGGGTTATTTGAAACTCGGACAATCAGCCACCACCCTTTCCGGTGGGGAAGCACAAAGAGTGAAAATTTCATCGGAGCTTTATCGTCCGCACCTGCAAAAAACTATTTATCTACTTGATGAGCCGACCATCGGTCTGCATTATGAAGATGTCAAAAAACTGATAGAAATTTTGCAAAAATTAGTAAACAAGGGAAACACAGTAGTGGTCATTGAACACAATATGGATATCATCAAATCCTGCGATTATGTTTTGGATATTGGTCCCGAAGGCGGCGACCTTGGCGGTAACCTCGTCGCCAAAGGCACTCCCGAAGAAATCGCCAACAACTCCAAATCTCACACCGGCAAGTATTTAAAGAAAGCATTGAAACAATATGCAGCACATAAAAAATAAAATATCAAAATTGCCGGATGCGCCGGGGGTGTATTTTTTTCTTCGGGCGCCGAAGCCTAGCGAAGGAGGCAAACCTAAGATTCTTTATATTGGCAAAGCGACTTCGCTAAGAAGTAGGGTGAAGAGTTATTTCAATGGAAGAATTGAAGAAACTCGAGGACCGCTGATTTCCAAAATGCTCAGCGAATTTACTGATATTAAATTCCAAAAAACCGATTCGGTTTTGGAAGCGCTCATTTTGGAAGCTAACCTCATCAAAAAGCACCAGCCCGAAGCCAACACTGACGAAAAAGACGACAAAAGTTTTAATTATGTAGTTATCACTAAAGAAGATTGGCCGAGAGTTTTAGTTATGCGAGAGAAAGAACTTCGAACTTTTTTTTCACCACATTCTTCGAAAAGCACGGATATTTTCTTGCTAGAAAATTCCTCGTGCTCGGCTCAGTCAGCCTCGCAAGGCTTTTCTCAGAACGATGGTTCAAAAAAGTTTTCAATCTCTAAAACTTTCGGACCATTTACAAACGGCGCACAGCTCAAAGAAGCGATGAAAATCGTCCGCAAGATTTTCCCATTTAGGGATAAATGTGAAATAGGGCAAAAAAGAGCATGTTTCAATCGCCAAATCGGACTTTGTTCTGGAGTTTGTACTGGTGAAATATCCAAAAAAGATTACGGAAAGCAAATCAAAAATATTGTTTTGTTTTTTGAGGGTAAGAAAAAAGCTTTGATAAAAAATTTGGAAAAGCAGATGAAAGCATTCTCTAATTCGCGCGAATATGAGAATGCGGGAAAAATAAAAAGGCAGATTTTTGCCCTTTATCATATCCAAGATGTCTCACTGATAAAAAGTGAAAATATAATAAATCTAAATTCAAACCAAACATTCAGAATTGAAAGCTACGATATAGCACACCTCTCGGGCACTAATGTAGTAGGAGCAATGACTGTGGTAGAAAATGGAGAAATTAAAAAAACAGATTACCGCAAATTCAAAATCAGAAGTGCGACAATCGACGACACCAAAGCCCTCTCTGAAGTTTTAGCTCGTAGATTAAATCATTCCGAATGGCCGATGCCTGATTTAATAGTAGTCGATGGGGGAGAAGCTCAAAAACGAGCCGTAGAAAAAGTTTTAAAAATCAATTCAAAAAACATTCCGGTCGTCTCTGTCGTTAAAGACGAAAGACATAAACCAAAAGATATTTTAGGAGATAAAAAATGGCTAAAGCAGGAAACCGAAATACTTCTAGCTAATGCCGAAGCCCACCGCTTTGCCATAAGCTTCCACAGGAATCTCCGTCGAAAGTTGTCTTAATTTGTGCTATAATGAAGTTGTATGGAAAAATATAAATGGGTAGAAAAATATAGCGTCGGAGTGGAAGAATTGGATGCTCAACACCAACATTATTTTGAAATTGTCAGCGAAGTTATCAAAATGACCGGTCAGGAAAAAATTGTTCTCAATGATCTTTTGGTTAAAATTGATGATTTAAATAATTATTCGATCTACCATTTCACCACCGAAGAAAATTTATTCAAACACTACGCTTATCCAGACGCCGAAGAACATATTGCTGCCCATAATACTTACGAAGAAAAAATGGATACCTTCATTGCAGATGCAAACAGAGAAGGGGCCGATACAAAAAAAATTGTTCTAGAAATTGCTGAGTTTGCCGGTAGCTGGCTTGTGAATCACATCATGGTTATAGACCAAAAATATATCAAGTTTATGCATGAAAAAGGCATAAAATAATGAAAGAAAATCCAAACACTTTTGATGTTATTGTCGTCGGTGGCGGCCCTTCAGGAATGATGGCTGCCGGTTTTGCCGCTAAACGAGGTCTCAAAGTACTACTTCTAGAAAAGAACGCCCGTCTAGGCGACAAACTCATGGCAACCGGCGGTGGCCGTTGCAATATTACCAATGCCGAAGAAGACCGCGAAACCCTGCTCCGCAATTATGGCGAAGCCAAAGATTTCCTTTATTCGGCTTTTGCTCAATTTGGAGTCAAAGAGACAATTCATTTTTTTGAAGACCATGATTTACCTTTAAAAATTGAAGACAAAAAAAGAGTTTTTCCAAAAAGCGGACGGGCTACCGATGTCTTTCAAGTCTTGGAAAAATTTATGAATAAAGGTGGTGTAGTCGTGAAGTCAGACCAAAGAGTTTTAAAAATTTTAACCAATGAAAATAAAATAATTGGCGTACTGGTAGGTAAAGAAAAGTTTTATGCAGATTCTTTAATTTTAGCAACAGGTGGTCTCTCTCGTCCAGAATTAGGAGCAAGTGGTGAAGGTTTTAGATGGTTGGAATCACTCGGGCACAAGGTTAAAAAACCTTCACCAGATATCGTACCACTGGCTGTAAGTGAAAATTGGGCCAAAGAGCTTTCGGGTATTTCTCTGCCACTTATGAAAATTACTTTTTTTGTTAATGGTCTGAAAAAGTTCAGCAAAAAAGGCTCGCTCCTCTTCACTCATTTCGGCATATCAGGACCACTTATTTTAAATAGTGCCAAGCTCGTTAAGCCTTTACTCAAAGAAGGCGCTGTCACCGCCCAAATTGACACTTATCCAGACAAAAATATTGGTGAACTGGAAAAAGAAATTATCAAAACTTTTGATGAAAATAAAAACAAGACTCTCAAAAATATTCTGACCGAAATAGTACCAAACGGCTTGGCCAAAATTTTGAAAACATTATTCTCCAATTTTGATATTGAAAAGAAAGTGCACAGCGTCACCAAAATTGAGCGCCGAGAAATTGTAGAATTACTCAAAGCTCTGCCTGTCACAGTGACCGGGCTTATGGGTTTTGATCGCGCCGTAGTCTCCGATGGGGGGCTCGAGCTTACCGAAATTGATATGAAAACTATGCGATCCAAGCTCCACCCCAATCTTTATGTCACCGGCGACCTACTCAACATCACCCGCCCATCTGGCGGTTTCTCCCTCCAGCTCTGCTGGACCACCGGCGCTATCGCTGGTAAAAATGTCGGAAATTCCAACTAACCCTTAAGATATTCTTTCAGTTTTTCTTCTCCAAGGGGCTTGTCTCCTTTGGCTACTTTGAAACTTTCTTTGAATTCTTTCCAGTGATTTTTGTCAAAAATCCAGTTGATTATAAAAATAACAAGCATAGCCAAAATCGCTCCTATCATAGCCATACCCATATCTTTTTGGGCGTCCCAAATATCACCTTGGCTTCCGAGAAAAGCGAGGCCAGCGGCAGGGTCAACATTTCTGGCAACCAACCATTCTACAATTTCATAAAATGCCGAAAAAGCGGCGGTGAGGTCAAGCGGGAAATAATACCCCCAAAATCCTTTGACTTTGGACAACCTTATAAAAACTTCTCTTATCGGATATGCCAAAAGAAATCCGAAGCTGAAATGTACAAGACGGTCATACATATTTCGGTCTGAATTAAACCAATCTTGAAGAACATTACCAAAAGGCACTTCGGCATAAGTATAGTGTGAACCGATGACATGCAGGATCATAAAAATAGTAATCAAAGTGTAGGAAACATTTGAGAGTTTGAGCCATCGTCCTGTGATAATAATTAGGGGAACAAATATAAAAACCAGATAATTTTCTAATAACCAATCGTGAGGAAAAAGGGGATTGATCGCTGCCCAAACCCAAACCGCCACGAAAGCCAAAACAAGAAACAATTTGTATTTACTCATATTTCATAATTATAAAACAAATGTTTTCATTTGATAACAGTAGAAAAAGTGGATAAAATCTGTTAGTTTTAAACCATGTCATTAAGTATAGGAATCGTCGGTTTGCCAAACGTGGGGAAATCCACACTCTTTAACGCACTTACGAAAAAAAGCGTACCAGCGGAAAATTACCCATTTTGCACCATTGACCCATCAGTAGGTATTATCCCCGTGCCAGACGAAAGACTAGAACGGCTAAACGCGTTTAGCCGTTCGGCCAAAAAAATCCCCGCCGTAGTGGAATTCGTAGATATCGCCGGACTAGTGCGTGGCGCCTCAAAAGGGGAGGGTAAGGGCAACCAATTCCTCACAGCTATCAAAGAATGCGATGCTATCGCCGAGGTGGTGCGCGTTTTTGACGACCCGGAAGTTTTACATGTCGAAGGAAAAATTGATCCGCTCTCGGATATTGAAACCATAAATCTTGAACTCATTTTGAAAGATATGGAGACGGTGACCAAGCGTCTCGGCAGTTTGGAAAAAGAAGTGAGGGCCGGAAAGAAAGAAGCTCTGCTTGAAAAAAGCGGTTTGGAGCAAATCTTCAAAGCTTTGGAAGCGGAAAAAATGGCCTCCTCTGTTTTCAACGAGCTGGACGAATTCGAAAAACCTTTCGTGAAAAATTTGCAACTCCTGACTATGAAGCCGGTACTTTATGTTTTGAACACTTCCGAAGCTGGTGAAAACAAAGTTGATATAAAAGAAAGGATTCCTGGACCATACGTTGAAGTAGATCCCATTTTTGAAAAAGGCCTCACTGACCTCATCACCAAAGCTTACGAAACGCTCGACCTCATTACTTACTTCACGACCGGCGAGGACGAAACTCGAGGTTGGACTATTCTGAGAGACTCCACTGCACCCGTCGCCGGCATGGCCATCCACACAGACTTCCGCGACAAATTCATCCGCGCTGAAGTCATAGAATGGGACAAACTCCTATTAGCTGGCTCTTACGCCACCGCTCGTGAACGTGGCCTCCTCCGCACCGAAGGCAAAACTTACATCGTCAAAGACGGGGATGTCATAGAATTCAAAATCTAACGGCTTCATATATATGAAGATAAAGTGGTATAATTAAGTTATTAACATTAACCTTCCGCCTTCGTTAAAACTTCGGCGGACAAGAATACTATGGAAAATAAAGCATCAGCGAAAGACTTCTTCCTCCACCTTGGAGCTATCGTGGGACTTTACACTGTCACGATAAGTTTTATAAATCTGCTTTTCAAAGTTATCAACAAAGCTTTCCCGGAAGTAACTTCAAATATTTATTCTTGGGGCGGAGGTTCGGAAATCAGTTTACCAATAGCCACCCTTATTATCTTTTTCCCTATTTTCGTTTTTCTTTCACAAATGGTCCACAAAATTTATATTGAAAATCCGGCGAAAAAAGATTTGGCTATCAGGAAGTGGCTGACTTATATCACGCTCTTCGTAGCCGGTATTGCTTTAGCGGCAGACTTGGTAACAGTTCTTTACAAATTTTTGGACGGCCAAGATTTGACCGCCGCATTTTTACTCAAAGCTCTCACGGTACTTTTGGTAGCTGGAATAATTTTTTGGTTTTACATTCAAGACATCCGCGATAAAGTTTCCGCCGGCAGTAGGAAAATTTGGAGTATGGGTGTCGGTCTAATAATTTTAGTTGCTATCATTTTAGGATTTTCCGTACTTGGTTCTCCTCAAAGCCAAAGACTGGTCAGATATGATGCTCAAAAAATTACCGATCTCCAAAATATCCAATATCAAGTGATAAGCTACTGGCAAACAAACGGCAAATTGCCGACAAGTTTGAGTGATGTGGCCTCATCTGATCAATACAATATCATTCCCAAAGATCCCCAAACTCAAACCACTTACGAATATCAAAAAACTGATGTGATGACTTTCAACCTCTGTGCCGAATTCAATAAAGAAAATCTAAATGTTCAAAATTTTGGTGACTTTGGACCTGTTTATGGCAAAGGTGAAATAATTCAAAACACCAACTGGAACCACAGTGCCGGTCGCCAATGCTTCACTCGTGTCATCGACCCAGTAGCTTATCCAACTCAGGTGAGGGGATAGTTTTAAATTTCTAATTGACCTAATTGCTCTAAACGGCTCAACGACAACTATCGTTGAGCCGTTCGGGTTTTTGTTGTATATTATATTTATGCAACCATACGACCCAGCCAAAATTGAAAAAAAGTGGCAAGCAGTTTGGGAGAAGAAAAAAGTCTTTCAGGCGCAAGATAGTGGCAAAAAACCTAAATACTACATATTAGATATGTTTCCATATCCTTCAGGAGAAGGTCTCCATGTAGGCCACCCCAAAGGTTATATCGCGACAGATGTAATGTCTCGTGCCAAAAGAATGCAAGGATTCAACGTCCTACATCCGATGGGTTTTGACGCATTCGGTCTGCCTGCTGAAAATTATGCTATCGCAACTAAAACTAACCCGGATGTTGCTGTAAAAAAGAATGTTGCCAGATTTAAAAAACAACTCGAGATTATCGGTCTTGATTATGATTGGTCGCGAGAAATAAATACTACTGACCCCAAATATTATAAATGGACTCAATGGATTTTCCTCAAACTTTTAGAAAAAGGTTTGGCATATGAATCAAACGAGCCTGTCAACTGGTGTCCTAAAGATAAAACTGTTTTATCTAACGAAGATGTAGAAAACGGCAAATGCGAAAGATGTGGCACTGTCGTAGAAAAAAAACCAATGCGACAATGGGTTTTGAAAATTACAGCTTACGCCGACCAAATGTTAAAAGATCTTGATTTGCTCGATTGGCCAGAAGCTATCAAAGAAAGTCAGAGAAATTGGATAGGGAAGTCAGAAGGGGCGGAAGTAGATTTCAAAATGAAAAACAGAACTGAAGTAATAAAAGTATTCACAACCAGAATAGATACTTTAATGGGTGCTACTTATGTCGTACTGGCACCAGAACATGAATTGATTTCAAAATTAAAACCTCAGATTGAAAATTGGGAAGAGATAGAAAAATACAGACAAGAAGTAAAGAAAAAAACTGAAATAGAAAGAACTAACGAAGAAAAAGAAAAAACCGGAGCGAAAATCAAAGGAGTGAAAGCGGTCAATCCTGCAAACGGAGAAGAAATCCCAATCTGGATAGCAGATTATGTCCTAAATAATTATGGAACGGGAGCTATAATGGCTGTACCATCACACGATGAGAGAGATTTGGCTTTTGCTAAAAAATACAATTTACCAATAAAAGAAATCACTCTTGATTGGAGCCTTTTAGAAAAATTTGGGAAAAAAGTAGTGAAATTTAAATTGCGGGATTGGGTTTTTAGCAGACAGAGATACTGGGGCGAGCCAATACCAGTTTTACATGACGGCGAAAATATTGTGCCTTTATCAGAAAAAGATTTACCACTTGAATTACCAAAAGTAAAATCATATGAACCATCTGGGACGGGAGAATCACCTCTCGCAAACATTTCAAAATGGGTCAATATTAAAATCGGCAAAGGTAAAAATGCAAAAATGATGAGGAGGGAAACAAACACCATGCCACAGTGGGCAGGATCTTCTTGGTATTACCTTCGTTATATGGACCCAAAAAACAATAAAGCATTGGTTGATTCAAAAAAAGAAAAATACTGGAACTCTGTTGATATGTATGTTGGTGGCGCAGAACATGCAACCAGACATCTTATATATGCAAGATTTTGGCATAAATTTCTTTTTGATATTGGAGTAGTTTCCACCAAAGAGCCTTTCAAAAAATTACAAAGTGTAGGGCTCATAATGGGAGCGGACGGAAGAAAGATGTCAAAAAGATTTGGTAACGTCATAAATCCTGACAACATCATTAAAACTTTTGGCGCCGACACTCTGCGTGTTTACGAAATGTTCATGGGACCGTTTGACCAGGCGATACCTTGGGGTGAAGACAATATTATTGGTGTCAGAAGATTCCTTGAGAGAGTTTGGAAATTGCAATTCAAGATTTCTAAAACTGCCAAAGCCAGTGAAAAGTTTGAAACTTTACTACATAAAACTATCAAAAAAGTTGGGGAAGATATTGAGTCTATGAGCTTCAACACGGCTATTTCTAGTATGATGATTTTGACCAACGAAATGGATAAACAAAAAGAAATTTCCAAAGAAGATTTTGGAGCATTTTTGAAGATTCTCTCGCCATTTGCCCCTCATATCGCCGAAGAAATTTGGGCAAATTTAGGCAACCCCACTTCGCAAAAGCTTCGCGGGACAGGTAAAGCCCTCATTGCAACCGAAAGTTGGCCGGAGTTTGATAAAAACAAGATTATTGAAGACAAAACAAATATCGTAGTTCAAATAAATGGAAAGGTCCGCGCCCAGTTTGAAGCTGAGATTGGTATTTCTGAATCGGAGGCTAAAAATAAAGCTATTTCTATGCCAGAGGTTCAAAAATGGTTAGAAGGAAAGGAAGTAAAAAAGGTGATTTTCGTACCCAACAAAATCATTAATTTCGTGGTATTGTAACAAAATTTGACAAAAAATCGGTCTGTGATATTGTGGAATGTATCAAATATATAAAAATAGTCGTCACAATTAATTAATAATTTTGAATAATTACATGAAAAAAGAAGTCGCCAAAAATAAAATATTTACTCTTTCTTTCAACCCTAAACAAGTTGTCAAAAAGCTTTTGAGTTCTTTGCCTGACAGAGCACAAGATGTCATCGTTGGCAGATTTGGATTAAATGCAACTGGCGACGATATGACTTTGGAAGCTATCGGCAAAAAATATGGTATCACCCGCGAAAGAGTCAGGCAGATAGAGAATTATGCTATCAATCATATCCGCAAAGCTGACACTTTTGAAAAAGAATCTGTCGTCTTTGATGAACTTAAAGCTACTGTGAGCAAAATGGGAGGAGTGGTTTCCGAAAACGATTTGCTAGAACATTTAGGTAAAGATACTGTCACTAAAAAATACATTCACTTCCTTTTGGTAGTTGGTGACGATTTTAATAAAATAAAAGAAGATGTAGAATTTAAACATCATTGGCATGTAGACAAAGAATTGGCTGAAAAAATCCACGGGGCACTTCGCGACCTTTATACCAAACTCGGTGATGATGAAATTATTCCTGAATCAGAAATTGTAAATTCTTTCCTTGGTCATTTGAAAGAAATTTCTGAAGATTACAAACAAGACGAAATACTCACTCGCTGGCTTGCTATTTCCAAAAACATCGCCAAAAATCCGCTCGGCGAATGGGGCAAATCCAAATCTTCAAACATCAAAACTAAAGGTGTACGCGATTATGCATACCTTATATTGCGCAGACATGGAAGCCCGATACATTTCCGTGAAGTTGCCAAACTTATAAGTGAAGTTTTTGATAAAAAAGCTCACGTCGCTACTACCCACAACGAACTCATTAAAGATTCTCGTTTCGTACTAGTTGGCCGAGGTCTCTACGCTCTCAAAGAATGGGGTTACTCAACTGGTGTCGTCAGAGATGTCATCAGAGAAATCCTCAAGAAAAACAGCCCGCTTTCCAAAGAAGAAGTTTTGGAAAAAGTAATGAAAGAGCGCTATGTCAAACCCAACACTGTCATGGTCAACCTTCAAAACCCAAAATACTTCAAAAAGAATAAGCAAGGATTGTACACGGTAGTATAATTTTCAATTTTCAATTCATATAGTATAATTACTATATGTCTGGTTTTATACCCCCTGAAATTTGGAATGGATTTCTCTTGGCATTTAAATATGTTTATATAGGATTACCAATTTGGTTGCCGGCGATTTTTTTGATGATGCTGTTCAATGCTTTCCTATATTATAAAAGATTGAAATATTGGCAAAAAGAAGGTTCTGTTTTACTCGAAATAAAATTACCAAAAGAAATATCAAAATCACCAGCCGCTATGGAAGCGGTTTTAGGAGCTTTACATCAAACCGGAAAAGAAGGTACTTGGGTAGACAGGATTTGGAAAGGCCAAACTAGGCCTTGGTTTTCATTGGAAATAATTTCGGAAGGAGGTAACATCAGATTTTTCATTTGGACCAAACTTGCACACCGTAACCCCGTCGAAGCCCATATATATTCTCAATATCCCGGTGTAGAAATTTACGAAGTAGAAGATTATTCCAAACCTTTTTATTACGACCCAGAAAAATTTTCAGCTTGGATTGGAGGTTTCGCCCTCACTACCAAAGATGCTTATCCTATAAAAACTTATATTGACTATGGACTAGAAAAAGATCCAAAAGAAGAATTCAAAGTTGACCCAATGACTCCCCTTATTGAATTTTTAGGATCAATCACTGCTGGACAAAATATTTGGATTCAAATATTAATACGTGGTCATAAAAAAAGAAGATTTTACGAAGTTTTTGGTGAAAAAGAAGACACATGGAAAGATGAGGCTAAAAATGAAATCAAGGAAATCATAGAGAAACTAAAAACCGAAGGTAGCAACTTCCCCAGAATCATGACCGAGGGAGAAAGGAACAAAGTAGCCGCCCTAGAGAGAAGTGTCGCCAAATTTCCTTTTGATTGTGGAATCAGAGCTATTTATCTAACCGAAAAAGACAAATTTAATCCAGCAAATATCGGCGGTATTATTGGTGTTTGGAAACAATTTAGCTCTCCTGAACTCAACGGCTTCAAGCCCAATGGTTGGCACGCTCTTTTTGATTACCCTTGGGAGGAGTGGTTTAATGCCAAAGAAAAACTTATTCCAAAATTCTTGGACGAATACAAATTGCGCAGATTTTTTCACTCTCCTTTGAAACATAAAAAAGTTTGGGGCAAAGATGTTTATAATAAACAAATAATCTTAAACACCGAAGAACTAGCGACTATTTTCCACTTCCCAGGAGCCATTGCTAGTACCCCTACTCTTGAAAAAATCCCTTCACTCAAATCAAAAGCACCATCAAATCTGCCTATCTAAAATCGTTATGAATTTTTGGTTAAAGTTAAAAGAAAAAGTGGCTGTTTTGCTTGAGCGTGAATCAAGCCATGTCCAGCTCATCGCTTGGCGAAATCGTGTCACCAAAATAGTAGTATTTTTTGATAAAAATATTCTAAAAATATTGGCTGGTGCTCTTTTGTTATTATTTTTTATTTCCATATTTTATTTTTTGGCTTGGCGCGCACCAAGAGGTTTCCCTGATCAAGCTCTCGTCACAGTTGAAAAAGGTGAATCTCTTTCTCAGGTGGCCACTTCTTTTGAAGAAAAGAAAATTATCCGTTCCGATTTTTGGCTCAAAGCAATCATTTTCATTATGGGCGGTCAAAAAAGAGTAGTGGCTGGGGATTATTATTTCCCTTCATCAGTAAATGTTTTCAGAGTAGCAACCATGATCCACAACGGAAAATTTGGTCTAATTTCTATCAAAGTTACCATTCCCGAAGGATCTTCTTCTTATGAGATTGCTGAAATTTTAAAAAAAGAAATACCAAGTTTTGATTCCAAAGGATTCACCAGTGAAGTTACAGACAATAATTACGAAGGTTTCCTTTTTCCTGATACTTATTTCTTTACTCCCAATGTCAAAGCTCTCGACGTGATATTGATGATGCGGGAAAATTTCGCCAGACAAATAGATCCTTACAAAGAAGATATTTTAAAATCTAAGAAATCGCTCAATGATATAGTTATCATGGCTTCGATTGTAGAAGATGAATCCAATAGTTCACAAGAAAACAAAAGAATTGTGGCAGGAATTTTGTGGGAAAGATTGCGTTTGAAGATGCCTCTCCAAGTTGATTCTGCTTTTCAATATTACAACGGTAAAAATTCTTACACTTTAACCAAAACAGACTTAGCGGAAGATCACCCTTACAACACTTACGTCAACAAAGGCTTACCACCAACAGCAATCACTAACCCAGGAATTGAATCTATCAAGGCAGCTATTGCTCCAACTCAAACTAAATATTTATATTTCTTATCAGACAAAAAAGGCAATATGTACTATGCCAAAGATTTTGAAGAACATAAATTAAATAGAGAGCTTTATTTGAATTGATTTTTCTGATACATTGTGTGCCTATGAAAAAAGTGAATATAATTCATCCTGAGAAAAGTCGAATGGTATTTGTGGGATTATCTGGAGGTGTAGACAGCGCTGTAAGTGCCGCTTTACTCAAAAAAGACGGTTTCAATGTGACCGGAGTTTTTATCAAAGCTTGGACTCCCGAGGGTTATCCTTGCACTTGGAAAGAAGACAGGCGAAGCGCGATGAAAGTAGCGGCTATTTTGGATATTCCTTTTATCACACTTGATTTGGAAAAAGAATACAAAAAAGAAGTAGTGGACTATATGATCGCTGAATACAAAACCGGACGAACACCAAACCCCGATGTGATGTGTAACAAAGAAATCAAGTTTGGTCATTTCTTAAAATTCGCCCTAAAAAATGGTGCCAATTTCGTAGCCACGGGACACTACGCACAAATATCACACTCAAAGTTGCCCAGAAAAGTTCTCGAGAAAAGTCTGGCCTGTGCAACAAGGAGACCCGAGGACTTTTCAGAGAGAAGCTTTTCTGGGCAACTTTTAGAAGGAAAAGACAAAAATAAAGACCAGAGTTATTTTTTATGGACTCTTACTCAAGAACAACTTAAACATATTTTATTTCCAATTGGTGGTTTACAAAAATCTGAAGTCAGAAAACTGGCAGACAAATTTGGTTTGCCTCAAGCTACTCGCAAAGATAGCCAAGGACTCTGTTTTCTCGGCAAAGTGGATATGAAAGAATTTTTGTCACGTTATATGCCACCCCAAAAAGGAAACGTAATAAACGAAAATGAGGAAATTATCGGCACACATAACGGCGCTTTATTTTTTACTATCGGTGAACGCCATGGCTTCACCATCACCAAAAAATCTGAAAAAGAAGAACCTCTATATGTTACCGCTAAAAATATTGAAAAAAATACCATCATGGTTGCTTCCATCGCCAGAAAAAAATTGCCCCTGAAAAAGTCCTCGGGTCTCCTCGCTGAAGCTCGGCCAGACTTTTCCATTGACAATTTTCTTTCTGGCTGCAGTTCTGTGTTTTTAAAAGATATAAATATTACAGAGAAAATACCAAACAAAAACCTGACTTGCCGTATCAGATACAGACAAGAAAAAATCGGATGTAAAATGGATAGAGATAAAGTAACTTTTAACAAATCCCAAATGGGAGTGGCTCCAGGCCAATCTCTAGTTTTATATCAAGATGAAGTTTGTTTAGGTGGTGGTATAATAAAATAATGAATCCCGTTAGAAATTTATGGGATTATAAAGTAAAAAGAAATATTAATAGTTATTTCTAACGGGATGAATAATAAATACATTATAAAAGCGACTGGTGAAAGAGAGGAATTTAATCCTCAAAAATTACAAGATTCTTTGATGCGAGCCGGAGCCAGCGAAGAAGAAGTTAATAGTATTGTTGAAAAAATAGAAAAAGAACTCCAAGACGGTGCCAGCACTAAAGATATTTATATACATGCCTTTAAACTTTTGAAAAAAGAAGGGAGTCAGGCAACACCAAGATATTCACTTCGCCGAGCAGTAATGGAACTTGGGCCAACTGGTTTTCCTTTTGAACAATTTGTTGCTGAAATATTCCGCACTAAAGGTTTTGAAACTCAAACTGACTTCATTGCTCAAGGTCAGTGTGCCGAACACGAAGTTGATATAGTCGCATGGAATAATGACAAACTTATAATGGTAGAAGCTAAATTCCATAACGAACTCGGTATTAAATCCGATTTAAAAGTAGCGCTTTACGTCAATTCTCGTTGGGAAGATTTGGCAGAATCAACCTTCAATTTCGGTAAAGAAAGAAAATTAGATGAAGGTTGGCTTATCACCAATACCAAATTTTCCGAATCAGCTGTAAATTACGCCAAATGCAGAAATATGAAGTTAGTCGGCTGGAACTATCCAGAAAAGGGCAACCTGCAAGATTTAATAGAAGAAGCTAATTTGCACCCTATCACTTGCCTCAACTCAAGTACCCCTAGTGATGAAAAGCTTTTGATGGAAGCCGGTATCGTACTTTGCAAACAAGCCCGCGACAATCCTGATATTTTAAAACAAGCTGGTCTCTCTCCAGAAAAAATTGCAAAAATGATGACAGAAATTGATTTGATACAAAAATAAATGGAAGAAAAAAAAGAATTGATGCGACAAATCAAAGATGAAGTAGTGGATTTGAAAAAGTCGCCACTTTATAAATATCGCACTGAAAATAATTATTTACCAGTAATAGGCGAGGGGAGTCACAATGCCAAAATAATGTTTATCGGCGAAGCTCCGGGTCGCAATGAAGCCAAAACTGGCCGGCCTTTCTGCGGTGCCGCTGGTAGAGTCTTGGACCAGCTTTTAGAAAACGCAGGAATCAAAAGAGAAGAAGTTTATATCACCAACATCGTCAAAGACCGCCCGCCCGAAAATCGCGACCCAAGTCCTGAAGAAATCAAAATTTACGGACCGTTTTTGGATAGGCAAATAGAAATCATCCAGCCCAAAATCATCGCCACCCTCGGCCGTTACGCGATGGGTTATGTCATGACCAAATTAAGCTTGGAAGATAAGCTTGAACCCATAGGTAAAATGCATGGCCGAGTTTTTGCTGTGCCAGAAGAAGCCTTAGCGAAGTTGGGATACAAAGGTTGTGAAGTCAAAGTCGTGCCTCTCTATCACCCTTGTGTCGCCGTCTACAATCCACACAATCTCGATTCTCTCAAAAAAGAATTTGAAGTTTTGAAAGATTTGTAAATTTAGACTTTCAAAATATTTTTGAAGCGGGATTCGTCTTTGTATTTGCCGACAATAGCAAGATTGAGTTTTTTGTTTTGAATTATTTCTTTGGCGACTTTGGCGATATCGTTAGCTGTAATTTTCTCAATTTCTTTTTCAACATCTTTTGGGTTTTTAATTTTCTGTTTAAATATTTCTTGAGCACCATAAAAGTTGGCCAGAGAATCTGAAGATTCTAAACCTAAATACAAATTGCCCAACAAATAATCTTTAGTTTTGCGAAGTTCTGCTTCCGAAACTTTTTCATCTCTGATTCTTACAAACTCTTCCAAAATACCTTTGATACCTTCTTCTACTCTACTAGAATCAACTCCAGCCGAAACAATAAATGAACCGTGGTCAGTCAAGTCATTCACCCCAGCTTTGACATAATAACAAATACCAAGCTGGTCTCTCATTTTTTGGAATAGGCGGGAGCTCATACCTTTACCGAGCATAGCAGACAAAACATTAAGTATTGGCATCCTTTTATCATAAAGATCAAAAGCCCTGAAACCGAGCACCAAATGGGTTTGATCGGTCTCTTTAAACTTCAATCCAACCGATGGTCCAGTTTGCTTTTCAACAACTTTCTTTTTGGTAGTTTTTTTGCCGATTGGTATCTCTCTAAAAGCTTTAGCGACTTTTTTGAAAATATCATTTGCATCCACATCACCAGCTACCACGATAGTCGTAGCTTTTGCTACATAATGTTGTTTACGATAATTGACGAAATCTTTCCTAGTAAAGCCTCTTACATTTTCTCTAGTACCCGCCACACTCCATCCAGCCGGTTGGTCGCCATAAAGTAATCCATCAAAAACTTCGTGTACCATTATCTGAGGCAAATCTTCATACATATTTATTTCTTCCACAATCACCCCTTTTTCAATTTCCAAATCTTTTTCCGGAAAAGTCGGATTGAGATACATATCAGCAATGAGGTCTAGCATTTTTTCAGTGTGTTTCGGATGTGCTTTGCCCCAATAACCCGTCACTTCCTGAGAAGTGAAAGCGTTGTTTTGAGCACCCAGAGCATCAAACTCTTTGGCGATATCTCCAGCACTTGGTCTCTTGTTAGTACCTTTGAAACACATATGTTCCAGAAAGTGTGAGATGCCGTTGTTCTGTTTGTTTTCGTATTTGGAACCAGCTTCAATCAAAGACATGACAGTCACCGAAGGTGCACCCTTGATTGGCACCACCATTATCCGCAAACCATTATTCAAAACTTTTTTCTTGTAATCCATGTCTTTAATATTAGATTGATAGTGGCGTAAATATAACCTTAAACTCACCCAAAATCAAATTTGGTAATGTTATCTTTTTATTGTAAAATAGGGGTATGACCTCAAACGAAATCAGAAAAAAATATTTGGAATTTTTTGAGAGCAAAGGACACAAAATAATCCCGAGCGCTTCCTTAATTCCTGAAAATGACCCAACGGTGCTTTTCACTACAGCCGGTATGCACCCGCTCGTGCCTTTTCTTTTGGGAGAAAAACATCCAGCAGGACAGAGACTGACCAATATTCAAAAATGCATCCGCACTGGCGACATTGATGAAGTAGGGGATGACACTCACCTCACTTTTTTTGAAATGCTCGGTAATTGGTCACTAGGAGATTATTGGAAAAAAGAATCGATAACTTGGAGTTTTGAATTTTTGACTCAAGAATTAAAGATAGATTTAGAAAGAATTTCTGTAACTTGTTTTGCAGGAGATGAAACTGTACCGAGAGATAATGAATCTGCAGAAATTTGGAAATCACTTGGTATCTCAGAAGAAAAAATAAAATTTTTAGGCAGAGAAGACAACTGGTGGGGACCAGCAGGAGAAACAGGACCATGCGGACCGGACACCGAAATCTTCGTTGATGGTGTGGAAATTTGGAACAACGTCTTCATGGAATATAACAAAACCAAAGACGGTGCTTACGAACCACTCGTACAAAAAAATGTGGATACAGGCATGGGACTTGAAAGAACGCTGATGATTTTAAACGGTCAAAAAAATGTTTTCGAAACAGATTTGTTTGAAGGGTTACTTAAAGACAATAGTAGAGAATCAAAAATTGTTGCCGACCATATCAAAGCTGCTGTCTTCATTTTGTCTGAAGGAATTGAGCCATCCAACACAGGAGCTGGTTATGTTTTGCGCCGTCTGATTCGTCGCGCGGTCCGTTATAGTAAAGATTTGGATTTAACCAAACTTGCCGAAAAAATTATTGAAATTTATAAAGATATTTATCCTGAACTTTTGAAAAATAAAGAAAAGATTTTGGATGAATTAAAAAAAGAAAAAGAAAAATTCGAAAAAACTTTGGAAAGCGGAATGAAAGAATTTGAAAAGGGGACTGATCCATTTGTTCTTTTCACTTCTTATGGTTTTCCTTTTGAACTTACAAAAGAGCTGGCAAAGGAAAAAGGAATAGAGATAGATGAAAATAAATTTAATGAAGAATTGAAGAAACACCAAGAACTCTCCCGCACTGCAAGCAGCGGGATGTTCAAAGGCGGGCTTTCGGATAGTGGGGAAGAGACCAAGAAACTGCACACAGCCACACACCTGCTCCGCAGAGCTCTCGAAGTTATACTTGGCGAATCGATAATGCAGAAGGGTAGTAATATCACAGCCGAAAGACTTAGGTTTGATTTCAATTGGTCAGAAAAAATCTCAGAAGAACAATTAAAAAAAGTTGAGGATTTGGTTAATGAAAAAATAAAAGAAGAAATTCCAGTAGAAATGCTTGAATTACCAAAAGAAGAAGCTCTGAAAGTTGTCGGCACACTCTCTTTTGATTTATCAAAATACGGAGATGTTGTAAAAGTTTATAAAATTGGGGATTTCAGTGCCGAATTTTGCGGAGGTCCGCACGTCACCAACACTTCCGAGCTCGGCAAATTCAAAATCATCAAAGAAGAAGCCGTCTCCGCCGGCGTCCGCCGAATAAAAGCAATATTGGAATAGGATTTTTCCACAATATTTATTGTGTATAAACAAAATAGGTTTATAATATAGACATGCCAAGAATTCAATTTAGTGATGTTACTCCACCAGAGCGAAGAAGTATTCGCGACATTCCTATACCAAGAGGCGGCAAAAGAAAAGTGCCGACCACAATAATCAGACAAGAAGAACCCGCTCCAACAAGAAAAGAGGTTCCTTCTGAAAATTTTCCTATTTCCAATCCAGTCTCAAACTTTAATAAAAATCCTGTTTCAAACGTCAATATAAACAAGAAAATTTCGGATGTTACTGAAAAGAAAACCAACAGCGCTTACGAATATTATTATCCCAAAGAAAAAATCATTACCGAACAATCTGTCCATGAATTTACCAAAAACAAAAAGAAAGCTTGGATATTTGGATCAATAACAGTCATAGTCATCGCTATTTTCATAGTAAGTATGATGACTGTATTTGCTTCAGCCACTATAGATATCACACCGAAAAACCAAGATATAAACGTAGATATGAAAATAGCCGGTTCTGTAGAAGCTGGATCTAATATAGTCAGATATGAAATCATCAAACTTTCCAAATCCGATACAGCTTCAGTACCAGCTACAGGAGAACAAGCAGTGGAACTTAAAGCTTCAGGTAAAATCGTCATTTACAACAACTTTTCTACAGAACCTCAAAGACTCATCGTCCGTACCAGGTTTGAAAATTCCGAAGGTCTTATATATAGAATACCAGAATCAGTCGTAGTCCCAGGTAAAACTGTCAAAGACGGAGTTGAAACACCCGGCAGTATAGAGACGACCGTTTTTGCTGACGAAGCCGGAGACAAATACAATATAAAAAAATCTGACTTCACTATTCCCGGATTTAAAAACGACGCTAATCGTTACAAAAACTTTTATGCCAGATCATCCTCAAGTATGAGTGGCGGTTTTGTAGGAATGCAAAAAACTGTGCTCCCTGCCGACAAACAAACCGCTTTGCAAACTATCGAAACAGAAACAGATGCCAATCTTAAAAAAGAGTTAGAAACAAAAGTGCCGGAAGGTTTGGTTATGTTGCCCGATTCAATAAAATTTAAATCTACTGAACTACCCATTAAAGATTCGGGGTCATCTGTGATTATAGGCAAAGAAATTACCGCTTATGCGGTCATGCTCAATGCGGAAGATTTATCAAAAGTGATAATTGAAGAATACATTTCAAAATTACCAGAATGGAATAATATCAAACCGACAATCAAAGACTTTTCTCTTTTAAATATGACAGGTTTACCGGAAAATTTGGAGACTAATGGCAAAATAAACTTACAAATAAAGGGTCTTGCCAAAATCTGGGCCGATATAGATGTGAATTCTATAAGCCAAAAGCTTCTAGGTGCTCCTAAACAAGATGCATCAAAACTACTAGATGAATTTGCTGGCATTTCAACAATAACCTCAACCATTAGACCTATCTGGAAGCAAACTTTCCCCAAAGATTCAGCGAAAATCCACGTAAAGACCACCTTAAACCAATAAGCTTGACATGATAGAGGCTTATATGATAACCTTTTTTCGTTGTTGTTTCATTTCAAATGGCAGATAAAGAAAGGCAGGAAACAGTAGTTGGCATAATAACGGAAGCGCTTCCGAACGCGCTTTTCCGCGTCAATTTACAAGAGAAAGAAATCCTTGCGTACTTGTCTGGTAAAATGAGACTCAACAGAATAAAAGTTTTAATTGGAGATTCTGTGGAGATCGTCTTAGACCCTTACGGAGGGCGAGGGAGGATTGTGCGCAGACTCGACAATAGACGAGCCAGTTAGGCATTAAGGTAAAGTATGAAAGTAAAATCTACAGTAAAAAAGATGTGCTCAAAATGTGAGTTAGTCCGCCGAGGTGGCGTTTTGTTTGTCGTTTGCAAAAGCAATCCAAAACACAAACAAAGACAAGGGGCATAATAATTTTAAATATCAAATTTCAAATATAAAAAATGAGAATTTTAGGCATTACAATACCAGAAACAAAGAGGCTTGAAATTGGGTTAACCACCCTTTTTGGAGTCGGCCGCTCAGAAGCCCAAAGAATTTTGGATAAAGCAAAAGTAGATTGGGGCACCACCGCCAAAGATTTAAGCCCAGAAAAAGAAAACGAAATCAGAAAAATCATTGAGAGTTTGAAAATAGAAGGAGATCTCAAAAGAGAAGTTTCCGGAAATATCAAAAGACTTAAAGATATCAAATGTTACCGTGGAGTCAGACATATGAGAGTTTTGCCAGTCAGAGGCCAGAGGACCAAGACCAATTCCCGTACTAGAAGAGGTAACACCAGGAAGACTATGGGTACCGGACGCAGAGCAGTTGAGAAGAAATAAAATACAAATAACATGGGTAAAAAAAGAATTGTAAAAACAGATACAGAATCAACAGAAAACAGCACCAAAACAGTGGCTGAAGTTTCTGGTAAAAAAAGAGTAGATGCCGGCATTCTTCATGTCAGATCAACTTACAACAACACCGAGTTAGTTTTGACAGATAAGAAAGGTAACGTCCTCGCTTTTGAATCAAGTGGCAAACTTGGATTTAAAGGAGCTAAAAAAGGTACCCCGTTTGCAGCCGCCAAAGTCGGCGAAACCTTAGCTATAAAAGCCGCTACTTTGGGAGTAAAAGAAATATCAGTTGTGGTCAAAGGTGTTGGTTCAGGTAGAGAATCAGGTATTAGAGGATTTATTTCCAAAGGTATCGCTATCACTTCCATCAAAGATGCGACCCCAGTGCCTCACAACGGACCTAAACCTAAAAAACCAAGAAGAGTTTAATCAAAAAATATGAAAATCGGACCAAAATACAAAATAGCCCGCAGACTTAGATCTCCAATTTTTGAGAAAACTCAAACTCAAAAATTCGTAATGAGAGAAGAGCGCAAAAGTGCTAAAAATAAAAAAAGATCTTTCAATAAACCAAAGACTGATTTCGGTGCTCAGATGAACGAAAAACAAAAAGCCCGTATGTTTTATTGCGTGACCGAAAAACAATTTGCCAAATACGTAAAACAGAGTTTGGAGAAAAAGACCAGCTCACCAGTAGTCAATCTTTTGAAGTCTCTCGAACACCGACTTGATAACATTGTTTGGAGAGCTGGCATTTTACCAACACATCTCTCTGCCAGACAAGCTGTCGCTCACGGACACTTCTTGGTAAACGGTAAAAAAGTTTATGTACCATCATTTTCCGTAAAAGAAGGTGATATCATCACTATCCGCGAGGGAAGCAAAGATAGCAAACTTTTCAGTGAATTGGGTAACAAAGAAAAAGAAATCCAATCACCTGATTGGATGGTCTGGAACAAAGACAAAAAAGAACTTTCCATCAAGAGTGGTTCTTTCACTGAAAAATCTGATTTGATGTTTGATCTCGGCCAAGTCATTGAATATTATCAGAGATAACAGTGTATAATAAATATTTGTTTAATTTTAATTAATTTTTAATATTATGATAATGGATAATTTTGATAAAGCTATAGTGTTGCCTTCAAAACCAAAAATTGTTTTGGAAGAAGGGAATAAGGGAGTTTATGAAATAGACGGATTTTACCCCGGCTATGGATTTACTGTTGGCAATAGTTTGCGTCGTATTATTCTTTCTTCTTTGCCAGGAGCCGCCATCACTTCCGTAAAAATAAATGGCATTGAGCACGAATTTTCTTCCATTAAAGGAATCAAAGAAGATGTGGTTATGATAATGCTAGGCATCAAGAGACTCCGTATCAAAATGCTTACCGATGAACCTCAAATCTTAACTCTCAAAGCTAAAGGCGTCAAAACCGTCACTGCTGCCGATATCGAAACTCCCGGACAAGTGGAAATCATAAACCCAGAACTCGTCATCGCCACTCTCACCGACAAAGATTCAGTGTTGGATATAGAAATGACAGTTGAGAAAGGCCTTGGTTTCGTTGGTCGCGACAGCCTTGGTAAAAACAAAGTTGATATCGGCACTATCGTCCTCGATGCCAACTTTACTCCAATCAGAAGAGTCAGTTATGAAGTAGAAAATATGCGCGTTGGTGACCGTACTGATTTCAACCGTTTGCGCATCTCAATAGAAACTGACGGAAGTACTACCCCAAAAGAATCTCTTGAAAGATCTATCAATCTTATGATAGAACAACTCAAAGCTATCACCGGCTTTGAAGAAAAAGAGATTGAGTTAGATGAAGAATCTTCAGATGGCAGTTCCAAAAACACAGGCAAAGAAAATGAGGATGCCGAACAAAAATTGGATCCTGAATTCCTCAAAACCCGCATCGAAAACCTAAACCTTTCAGCTAGGACACTCAATGCACTTTCCAGCGCCAACATCAGGACTATCGGAGGACTCGCCAGAAAGAAAGAAAAAGATATTTTGGAAGTCGAGGGTCTTGGAGCCAAAGGAGTTGCCGAAATTAAAAGAGTTTTAGGTGAGCACGGCATAACATTGAAATAATTTTCAGTTTTCAATTTACAATTTTCAAACAACATGAGACACCACAACGCAAACAGAAAATTCAGCAGAGTTCGCAAAGTTAGAGTAGCTTTGATTAATTCACTTGCTCGCTCTTTGATATTGCATCAAAAAATGGAAACCACCGAACCCAAAGCTAAGGAAATCAGACCTTTCGTTGAAAAACTCATAACCAAAGGCAAACTCCAGACTGTCGCCGCTAGGAGAGATATCAATATTAAAGTCGGACCAAAGGCTACCAAGATAGTGGTAGACGAACTTTCCAAAAAATATGAAGACCGCAAAGGTGGTTTCCTTAGAATTATAAAAACCAAGAGACGACCTTCAGATGGAAGCAAGATGGCAATAATCGAATTTGTATAAAAACATGGAACACACAATAGACGCACAAAATAAAAAGTTAGGCAGACTCGCAAGCGAAGTGGCTGTTATCTTGATGGGCAAAAATCGTGCCGATTTCGCTCGCAACACCATCCCTGAAGTCAAAGTCAAAGTTTCAAACGCCGGCAAAATATTTGTCACTAACAAAAAACAAGAGAGCGAAACCTATATGAACTATTCCGGTTACCCAGGAGGTCTCAGAGAAAGAAGTATGAAAAAAGTCATCTCCGACAAAGGTATGAAAGAAGTCCTCCGGATTGCAGTCAGAGGTATGTTGCCAAAAAACAAACTCAGAGATAGGATGATGAAGAATTTAATAATTAGCGAATAAAATGGCTACAGAAAAAACAGAAAAAAATAATGAGCGTTATGTTGAAGCTATCGGCAGAAGAAAGACCGCCGTTGCCAGAGTGCGTATCACTCCTGCTTCCAAAACCACTTTCAAAATAAATGACCGCGATTTGGCTTCATATTTTCCAACAGCAGAAATGTGCAAGATTGTAGAAGAAGCTTTGAAAACCGCTAAGGTTGGGACTTTCGCTGTTTCCGCTCACGCTAAAGGCGGTGGTATCCACTCTCAAGCTGAAGCAGTCAGACATGGACTTTCCAGAGCTATCATCAAAAACGACCTGACACTCCGTACCACCATGAAAGTCGCTGGTCTCTTAAAACGCGACCCTCGCGCCAAAGAACGCCGCAAATTCGGCCTCAAAAAAGCCCGCAAAGCTCCACAATGGAGCAAGAGATAGGCTCTCAATCAACTTTAAAAAACCTCGGCTCAACCCGAGGTTTTTTAATATCAAAAAATGCAATTTTATGGTATAATAGACTTATAACTTTTATAAACTAACCCTAAAACCATGCTCAAAGAATTTAAACAATTTTTGTTAAGAGGAAATGTGGTTGATTTGGCAGTCGGTGTCGTCATAGGTGCCGCGTTCGGTTCGGTGGTCACCGCTTTGGTTTCAGACCTTTTGACGCCATTTATTTCGGCCATTGCCAAAGTGCCAGATTTTGGTGGGCTTATTTTCACTTTAAACGACAGTGAATTTAAGTACGGTCATTTCATAAACGCTCTTATTTCATTTATTTTAGTAGCTATCGCTGTATTTTTCTTTGTAGTCAAACCTATGAACCTGCTCATCGCTCGTTCTCGCAAAGAACCACCAGCCGACCCAACTACCAAAAAGTGCCCGGAGTGCCTCTCCGAAATTCCTATCTCCGCCAAACGTTGCTCCCACTGTACTCAAGTTCAGATTATATAAATAATTTATGTCGAAGACCCTAGCCCCTCACCTTAGACAAGGTGAGGGGGGTTTCGCTTTAGCGAAACGGGGTGGGGTCTGAAATAAGGCTGGGTCTGACTTGATTTTCCCCCAAAAAAGAGTAAAATACTGGCAACTATGGATAAAAATAAAGACAAAAACTGCTCGGAAGAGTCAGATGATATAATTTTTGATGAAGAAATAGACGAGGATGGCAAAAGTGACCAGACCGCGTTGGTGAAAAAACTGCGCCTGAAAATCAAAGAGCTTGAAGCCAAAAATCAAGAGTACTTGACCGGCTGGCAAAAAGAGAGGGCCGACAGCATAAATTTGCGCAAAAGATTGGAAGAAGAAAAAAAAGAATTTGCCAAATTTGCCAAAGAGGATATTTCCACCGAACTCATTTCTGTCCTTGATTCATTTGAATCAGCATTCAAAAACAAAGAAGCTTGGGAAAAAGTTGATAAAAATTGGCGTCAAGGAGTAGAATACATTCACACCCAGTTTTTGAATGTCCTTTCCAATCATGGCGTCTCCATCATCTCGCCTTTAGGAGAAAAATTTGACCCGCAGAGAGATGATGCGATAGAATCTGTAGTCGTCGAAAACGAAAAAGACAATCACAAAATATTAGAAGTAGTGAGCGCCGGTTACAAACTTCATGATAAACTCATCCGCGCTCCCAAAGTGAAAGTCGGTGTATTGAAAATTGAGAATTAAATATTATAAAATTATTTAAAAATTACAAAATTAAAAATTTAAAATTATGTCTAAGATAATAGGAATCGATTTAGGAACCACCAACTCTGCCGTCGCCGTTATGGAATCAGGGCAACCAAAAATAATTGAAAACAGCGAAGGTGCTCGCACCACGCCTTCTATCGTGGCTATTTCCAAAGCTAACGAAAGATTGGTGGGTCTTTTGGCTCGCAGACAAGCCGTCACCAATCCCAAAAACACAGTCTTCGGCATCAAAAGATTCATCGGCCACAATTTTGATGAACCGACTGCCCAAAAAGATAGGGAAACTGTGCCCTTTGAAACTGAAAAATCCGACACCGGCAGTATCTTGGTGAAAATCGGTGATAAGAAATACCGCCCGGAAGAAATTTCCGCTATGATCCTCTCCAAAATCAAAGCTGATGTTGAGGCCAAATTGGGGGAGAAGATTACCGAAGCCATCATCACTGTCCCAGCTTACTTCAACGACGCTCAACGCAAAGCTACCAAAGACGCTGGTCAAATCGCAGGCCTTGATGTGAAAAGGATTATCAATGAGCCAACTGCCGCCGCCCTCGCTTACGGTTTCAACAAAAAGAAAAACGAGCAGATCGCCGTCTTCGACTTCGGCGGAGGTACTTTTGATATTTCCATTTTGGAAGTAGGGGACGACGTAGTTGAAGTCAAAGCTACTGACGGCGACTCACACTTGGGAGGTAAAGACATTGACCAAAAAATCATCCACTGGCTCGCAGCAGAGTTCAAGAAAGAGTCCGGTATCGATATCACCAAAGATCCTTTGGCACTCCAGAGGTTAGACGAAGCCGCTGAAAAAGCCAAGATAGAACTTTCAACCGCTACCGAAACCGAAATCAATATTCCTTTCATTACTTCCGACTCAAGCGGACCTCGCCACCTCCTTATCAAAATGAACCGCGCCAAATTGGAAGAGCTCGCTGATGAATTCATTCAAAGAGCGATGGAAATTACCAAGCGCGCTATTGCCGCTTCACCTTTCAAAGTAAACGAAATTCAAGAGATAGTGCTCGTTGGTGGACAGACCCGTATGCCAAAAATAACTGAAGAAGTGAAAAAGTTTTTTGGCAAAGAACCAAACAAGAGTATCAACCCTGACGAAGTGGTGGCTCTCGGTGCCGCTATTCAAGGAGGCATTATTGGTGGCGATGTCAAAGACATTTTGCTTCTTGATGTTATTCCACTTTCTCTCGGTATTGAAACTATGGGCGGAGTCGCCACTAGACTTATCGATCGCAACACGACTATCCCAGCCTCCAAAGCTCAAGTCTTTTCAACTGCCGCTGACAATCAGACCAGCGTAGAGATTCACATCGTCCAAGGTGAGAGACCACTAGCGACAGACAACCGCACGCTCGGCCGATTTATACTCGACGGCATTCCACCAGCACCGCGCGGTATGCCTCAAGTTGAAGTCAGTTTTGATATTGACGCCAATGGTATATTGAATGTCAAAGCCAAAGACAAATCCAGCAACAAAGAACAATCCATCAAAATTGAAGGCTCATCTGGTTTGTCAAAAGAAGAGATAGAAAAAATGCAAAAAGACGCTGAAGCTCACGCCTCCGATGATGCCAAGAAAAAAGAAGTAGCTGAAGCCAAAAACTTGGCCGAGCAGTTGGTTTACACCACCGAAAAAGCGCTCAAAGAAGCGGAGGGGAAAATCAGTGATGAAATCAAAAAAGGTGTTGAGGAAAAAGTGACCGAACTCAAAAATGTGAAAGACAAAGATGATGTCTCCGCTATCAAAATGGCCACCGAAAATCTTTCCAAAGAAATCCAAAAAATAGGGGAGTATATGTCCAACTCCGCTAAAGCTACGTCGGATGAACAAAAGAAGGAAGAGAAACCTTCCGATTCCGCTGAAGCTACGCCGGACAAGCCAGAAGAAAAATAAATAAAATAACGATAAAACCGCGCCAAAAACGCGGTTTTATTTTTGCTCAAAATATGCTATAATAGGGGAAATATGAAGAATTACTACGATATTTTAGGAATAGACAAAAAAGCCTCAAAAGATGAGATAAAGAAGGCTTTTAGGACATTGGCCCACAAATACCACCCCGACAAAAAAGGCGGGGATACCGAGAAATTCAAAGAAATCAACGAAGCTTATACAGTGCTTTCAGACGACCAAAAAAGGCAACAATACGATATGTATGGGCAAACCTTCGCCGGAGGCC
>JBBTSI010000012.1:0-30322 GCA_038064735.1 Patescibacteria group bacterium
AATATTTATGGAGCCAAAGTAAACTTCGACCAAGTGGTCAAAGAGGCTTTGGCTAACAGGTCGCTCACCAGAGCGGTTGCCTACGTCATCACCACCGAATCCGGTGAAGAAAAAAGCTTTTTTGAAGCGTTGGAAAAAATCGGTATTGAAACTAAGACTAAAAATCTGCAAGTTTTCGCCGGTGGCGCTAAGAAAGGGGATTGGGACGTTGGACTCGCAGTTGATGCTATCAAACTCGCTCCCAAGCTGGATGCGGTGATACTTATCACCGGAGACGGTGATTTCGTACCGCTCGTAGAATTTTTGAAAAATGGCGGCTGCCAAGTAGAAGTCGCTTCTTTTGGTAAATCAACCTCAGCTCGACTCATTGAAGTGGCTGACGATTTTATTGACCTCGACAAAAATCCTAGGAAGTATCTCATTTCAAATAATAGGAACAGAGCTCGTAGTTGAGAGCAATAAAAAAGCCAAATACATTCTCTCGCTTTGCACGGATAAAATTCTGCTGAATTTTTCCTCGTGCTCGGCTCAGTCAGCCTCGCAAGGCACGCTCAAGAAGTATTTAGCTTTTTTATTTTTACTTTTTGTGCACTAAAATTTTTCTCTTGTTTGTTTTATTTTGATATAATAAATATTGCGAAGCAATATATATGCATGTAGATGATTTACAAATAAAAAATTTTATCATTGACGCGGGCTTGATTTCCAAATCGGAAGTTGAAGACGCTGAGAAAGAAGCCAAAACAAAAAAGAAACCTTTAAGCGATGTTCTTATTTCCAAAGGCAAATTTTCTGATGACGATATCCGCAGAGTACAGGCTTATATTTTGGGTATCCCTTTCATAAACCTCAAGGGCCAAGTTTTAAATAGAGACATTTTGAATCTTGTCCCCGAGCCCATTGCCCGCAAACATAACATTGTGGCTTTCAGTAAAAAAGATGACTCACTTGAAGTGGCCATGCTCGATACCGATGATTTGCAAGCCCTAAATTCCATTAAGAAAAAAGTTGGCCTTAAAATTTTGCCCCGCCTCACCGACTCCGAGTCAATGCGCTCTGTCTTGATTCAATATCAAAAAAATCTTAAAGACGAATTTGGCGACCTCATCAAAGGTGATGCTGATGAAATAAAAACTATATCCGAAAAATTGCCGACTGCTGACAACGCTTCTGAAGGAGATCTTAAAAAATTGGCCGAAGAACTGCCAGTGGTGCGCATCGTAGATACTTTGCTCAAGCATGCCATTATCCAAAATGCTTCCGATATTCATATCGAACCTTTGGAAGATCAGATTTTGGTTAGGTACAGGATTGACGGTATTTTGCATGACGCTATGATTTTACCCAAACACATTGGCTACTCATTGGTCGCTCGTATCAAAGTACTTTCTAGTTTGAAACTTGATGAAAAAAGATTGCCTCAAGACGGTAGGTTCAAAATTGATATGAATGGGGAGAAAGTTTCCTTCCGCGTTTCTACTTTGCCTGTTTATTATGGCGAAAAAACAGTGATGAGGTTGCTTCGTGAATCAATTTCGGGTTTCACTTTGGAATCACTCGGTTTTCATGGGCAAGGACTAGAGCTTTTGCACAAAACTTTGCAACATACTACCGGCATGATACTCACTACCGGCCCAACTGGAAGCGGTAAATCAACTACTCTTTATACTATGCTCGATATTTTGAACACTCCGGATATAAATATCTCTACTATTGAAGACCCGATTGAATACCAAATGAAAAGAGTCAATCAAACTCAAGTAAAGTCTGATATAGGACTAACTTTTGCTTCGGGACTTCGTACTTTGGTGCGTCAGGATCCTGATGTGATAATGGTTGGAGAAATCCGCGATACTGAGACTGCAAGTCTCGCTATCAATGCATCACTAACCGGTCACTTAGTGCTCTCTACTCTTCACACTAATTCAGCTGCTGGTGCTGTGCCCAGACTTATTGATATGAAAATTGAGCCTTTCCTTATTATTTCTACCATTGACGCTATCATCGCTCAGAGACTGGTCAGAAAATTGGCAGACAAAAAAGAAAAGTACTATCTTTCCAAAGCGGAAGTGGAATCAATTTCCAAAACAGTAAATCTTGATAGAGTTCTGCAAGCTTTGCAAGATGAAAAGATAATCGGCAAAAAAGACGATTGGGAAAATATTCCATTTTACAGGCCCGAAAAAGATGCCGGAGAAGAAGCTTTCAAAAGCCGTATTGGTATTTATGAAGTGCTCAATGTTTCAACTGCCATCAAAGATTTGATAATCAAAGGTTCTACTACTGAGGATATAGAACTTCAGGCTAAAAAAGAAGGAATGCTGACCATGCTTGAAGATGGTATTTTCAAAGCAGCTCAAGGGCTGACGACTATCGAAGAAGTTTTGAGAGTAGTGTCGGAATAATTTATTTGAAATTTAAAAAATATGCCTTTATACAAATACAAATTTATACAAGACGGGGAAGAGTTGGAAGAAACTAAAGAATTTTCCGATAAGGCAACTCTTTATAAAGAAGTGCGTTCTAGTAATGGTTCGATAATTTCGGCTGAAGAAGTAAAAGGTAATAAAATTGGTCTAAAATTCTTTTCACTTAATAGGAAAATAAAATCCCAAGAAATCATCACTTTTGCCAAAAATCTTTCAGTCATGGTTGATGCTGGATTGGCGGTTTCTCGTGCGCTTAGTATTTTAACCAAACAATCCAAAAACAAAGGTCTGATTGTGATTTTAGAAAGTCTTAATGATTCGGTAAACGGGGGAGAAACATTATCAAAATCTTTGGAAGCTCATCCGGAAACGTTTTCCAGCTTGTTTGTTTCTATGGTTAAAGCCGGTGAAGAGTCAGGTAAACTCTCTTCTTCTTTGCAAATTGTGGCCGACCAGTTGGAAAAATCTCAAAACCTCGCTAAAAAAATAAAAGGAGCCATGATTTATCCATCAGTCATCATGTCTCTTATGGTAGTTATCGGTATTTTACTTATGGTTTATATGGTGCCAACTCTTACTTCAACTTTTCAAGGTCTCAATATAACTTTGCCTTTACCAACGAGAATCATTATTGCTATTAGCGACTTTTTGATAAATAACCTGCTTTTGACTCTGGGGACAATGCTGGCTCTTGTTTTCGGTTTTATATTTGGACTTAGGACCCAAAGAGGAAAAAATATTTTGGATTTTGTCACTCTTCATATGCCGATGATAAAAACTATCGCTAAAGAAATAAATGCCGCAAGGACAACCAGGACTCTTTCGTCACTCATTTCTTCTGGAGTAGATATTGTTTCCGCTATTAGTATTTCGTCAGAGGTGCTTCAAAATCATTATTTTAAAAATTTGCTTGGTGACGCGGCCAAAAAAGTGGAAACAGGAGAACTTTTGTCAGTTTCGCTTTCTAATGGTAATGGCAATCTTTATCCGATTTTTGTCAGTGAAATGTTAGCGGTAGGTGAGGAGACGGGCAAGATGACTGATATGATGAACAATATTGCAGATTATTATGAAAATGAAGTTGACCAAAAAACCAAAGATCTTTCTACTATTATTGAACCGTTCCTCATGATCCTTATCGGGGTCGCTGTCGGTGTCTTCGCTATTGCTATGATGTTGCCAACTTATTCTTTGGTTGACGCGATACAATAATATTCATCTGGAGTCTTTCGTGATAAAATTAGAATGATGAAAAAACTAAGTGGTGGTTATACTTTAATGGAACTTATTATAGTTATTGTTATTATGACTATAATTTTGGCAGTATCTTTTTATTTTATTCCTCAGTGGGGCAAAAAAGACGCTTTAGAAAAAGATGTGGCGGGACTCTCCGCTTTTATTCGTGATGCCCAAATGCTTTCAGTGACTTCAAAAAATGCAATGCCTTTTGGTATTCATTTACAAAACGATAAAGTAGTTTTGTTTGAAGGTAGTACTTATGTAGCTGGAGGCGCTAATGAAAAAGTTATGGCCTTTTCTAATAAAGTTTATTTGTATGGTTATTCGTTGAATGGGGGAGGCTCGGATATTATTTTCACTCGGCTAACTGGGGCCACTGCAAATTTCGGCACAATCACATTGTCCCTTAAAGATAACAGTGCTTCTACTACAGTCACAGTGCTTCAAACCGGAATAATACAATGATTAAAAAAAATTCAAAAAAAGGGTTTAGTCTAGTTGAAGTTTTAATTATGGTTTTTATTGCCAGTTTTACGATTTTTATCGTTTGGAGAGTTTATGTTTTGTATATCAAAATTTCTGTTTCAAATCCAGCCACTTTTCAAGCTTCTTTTTTGGCTGAAGAGGGAATTGAGGCTGTGAAATTTATGCGTGATAGCAATTGGACTGCCAATATAGCCACTCTCACTCCTGATATTCCTTATACCTTAACTTTTGATGGTGTGGTTTGGGGTGTGACCACTACTCCAATTTATGTTTTAGGTCAATTTGATAGGCGAGTTACTTTATCAAATGTTAATAGAGATGTTTTTGGAAATATTTCGGATTCCGGCAATATTGATGTAAATACAAAAAAAATAGTAGTAGAAGTTTCTTGGTGGAAAGATATCGCTACCACTACTCGAACAATAACAACATATGTCAGCAACATTTTCGACAATTAAAAATAAAAATAGGGGTACTACGTTAGTAGAAATGATTTTGTACGTGGTACTTTTGGTTTTTGTTATGACTGTCATCGTTCAGATGCTGATTTCAATAGGAGGAGTATATCGAAACATAAAAATTACCCGCGAACTTGAAAGTTCGGGAACTATTGCTATGGAACAAATGCTCAGAGAAATCCGCAGTGCTTCAAGCGTTAAAATTTCCGGCAGTACTTTTGGGACGAGTCCCGGCAGTATCACACTTTCTGGTTTTGATGAAAGTCAAAATCCTTACGAAGTAGTATTTAGTGTGGATTCAGGAGTTTTAAAAATTTCTAAAAATGGATCTTCTCCGGTATCTCTAACTTCATTTCCAGCCAGCGTTAGTTCTCTTATTTTCACTCATGTTATAACTTCAACTTATGAGGGAGTGCAAATTAAGCTTGAAGTGTTTGGTACTGCTGGTTCTGTTTCTAAAACCGCAGGATTTCAAAGTTTTACTGTCCTTAGAGGAGCATATTAATAAAATAAAATTATGTTTAAATTTTTAAAACAAAAAAATGACAAAGGTCTGTCTGTGCAGTCAGGCCAAGCTATGATTGTAGGAGTTTTATTTTTTGTCTTTGTTTCAGTCGCTAGTATTTTAGGTCTTACTAATCCTATGGTGAGGTATATCGCCATGGCCACTTCCGCAGCTATTTCTAAAGAAAGTTTTTATGTAGCTGAAGCAGGAATGGAAGATGTGGTTTTTCGCATAAAATCAGGGTTGCCAGTCGCTCCTTCTCAGACACTTAATATAGGAGGTCACAGTGTAATAACTACCGTTGCTGATGAAGTTGGAGGCAAAGTTATCACTGCTATTGGGGAAGCCAATGGTTATATTAGGAAAATCAGGACTCACTTGGTTTTAGGTAGTGGTATTTCTTTCCATTACGGGATTCAGGCTGGCAGAGGAGGATTTGTTTTGGAAAATAGTTCGTCTGTTACTGGCAACGTTCATTCTAGTGGGCCGATAATAGGAGCAGGCAATAGTATTCATGGTGATGTAGTTTCCGCTGGACCAACTGGCATTGTTGATGGTATTCACGCAGATGGTTCTGTTTATGCCCATACAATTAGAAATTCTGTAATTAATAAAGATGCTTATTATTTTGATGCTTCAACTTATAGCGGTAACAATGTTTTGGGAGCTTTACATCCAGGAAGTCCAGACCAGGCAACAGCCGAGTTGCCAATTTCTGATGAAAAAATAAATGAATGGGAAGCTGAGGCTGAGGCCGGGACTGTTATTCTAGCAAGTGATTGTCCTACTGGTACATATGAAATAAATTCAAATGTAACCTTAGGTCCAGCCAAAATAGAATGCGATTTACTTATAAAAGGTAATGGAGTTACTCTCACTATGGCTGGCCCTATTTGGGTATTAGGTAACATTACTACTCAAACCGGTCCGACTATTAGGATGGCAGCCGCTTTGGGCAGTCAAAATGTAGCTTTGATTGCAGATAATCCTGCAGATAGAGCCGGAAGTGGTATTGTAGATATTGGTCAAAGCACTCAATTTCAAGGTTCAGGATTTCCAAAATCTTTCGTATTTATAATTTCTCAAAATAATAGCGCAGAAACCGGAGGATCAAACGACGCTTTTGTTATGGGTCAATCGTCCGGAGCGCTAGTGGCGTATGCCAGTCATGGACAAATAACTTTGGGACAGAGCGTTGGGGTGAAAGAAGCTACAGCTTATAAAATTGTTCTCAAAAATACAGCTAATGTAATTTATGATACCGGTTTACCAAGTACTCTTTTTTCAACTGGTCCAGCTGGTGGTTTTGAAATTTCTGGATGGAAGGAAGTGGAATAAATTGCTATAATGGCAAAATGAAAAAGCAAAATCTAGTAGTGGCCAATTGGAAAATGAACCCGGAATCTTTGGAAAAAGCCAAGGAAATATTTAATATGGTCAGAACAACGGGCAAAAGCCTTAGAAATACGGACATTATCGTTTGTCCACCATTCCCGTTCCTTTATCCGCTTTTGAAATTAAACTCTCCTAAAAACGTGTTTGTAGGAGCTCAAAATATCTCTACCGAACTTAAAGGCGCTTTTACTGGAGAAGTGAGTGTGGATATGGTCAAAGATTTGGGGATCAAGTTTGTAATTGTTGGGCATTCTGAAAGGCGAGCGATGGGCGAGACTGGTGAAGTTGTTGCTAAAAAATTGCAGATTGCTTTTGACGCAGGACTGACACCCATACTTTGTATTGGTGAAAAAGAAAGGAGTCATGAAGGTACGCATTTGAATTTCATCAAAAATCAAATCAAAGAAGCTTTGACTGGTTTACAAAAGAAACATTTGGTAGGCATTATCATCGCTTATGAGCCGGTTTGGGCTATTGGCAAATCTTACAAAGAAGCGATGACACCGACCGATATTCACGAAACAGTTTTGTTTATCAAAAAAGTTATAAGCGAATTATTTGGCAAAGATATTGCTGGTGGCTGCAAAATTCTTTATGGCGCGGCCGTTGAAGCAGAAAATGCTAGAGCAGTTTTGGAACAAGGTAATGTTGACGGCTTCCTCGTCGGCCACGCTTCCCTCAAACCCGAATTCGCTACTATTTTAAAATCCGCGGATATTAAGAGATAAATATATGAAATCTATAGAAGAGGCGGAGATAAAAGAAGGGACAAAAGTTTTCGTGAGAGTGGACTGGAATGTGCCTGTAGACGAAGTGGGAGTGCCTTTGGATGTTTCTCGTATAGAGGCTACGCTTCAAACTATTGAATATATAAAAAATAAAGGCGGGGTGCCGGTGATCGCTAGCCATTTTGGCAGAGAAGGAGACTCAATTGAGCCGGTTATAAACTTTGCCAAGAGCCGTTATATTATTTTGGCCGAAGGGGTGGAGTTTTTGGAAAATTTGAGAATTGATAAAAGAGAAGAAGCAAACGATGAAGATTTTGCTAAAGAGCTGGCTATGAAGGCGGAGATTTATGTGAACGAAGCTTTTTCGGTTTCTCACCGTGAGCATGCTTCTGTCGCCCTTGTGCCAAAACTTTTGCCACATTTTGCTGGGTTCAGATTTTTGGAAGAATATCAAAAATTGTCCCAAGCTTTTGACCCTGAACATCCATTTTTATTTATTTTAGGGGGAGCGAAATTTGAGACGAAGCTACCTTTGGTAGAAAGGTTTTTAGAAATTGCCGATGATGTTTTCATCGGCGGAGCACTCGCGGTCAAAGCTTCGGAATCTGAGTTTGCTAATAATTCTAAAATAATTTTCCCTATTGGAGATTTGTCTGCCTTGGATGCTAATCCGGAAACTTTGGAAATTTTGAAAGAAAAAATAAAAGTCGCCAAATTTATTTTATGGAATGGCCCACTTGGAAATTATGAAAAGAATTTTATTGCTGGTACGGTGGCTCTAGCCAGAATGTTAGCTGAATCGGAAGCAAAGATTATTCTCGGTGGTGGAGACACACTAACTCTTTTAAAACCAGAAATTAAAGACAACATTTCTTCACATGGTTTTATTTCTACTGCCGGTGGCGCGATGCTCGATTTCCTTGCCAAAGGTACTTTGCCAGGAATTGAAGCGCTCCGGAACTAATTTAAAATAGATTTTGTTTGCTTTGCACGGATAAAATTCTGCTGAATTTTTCCTCGTGCTCGGCTCAGTCAGCCTCGCAAGGCACGCTCACAAAACTATTCTAAATTAGTTACTATTTTATTAGCATTAGCTTCAAAATCTTTTTTATCACCAACAACTTTGTTATTTGGATAGATCCAGATGTGGGCGTGTTCTATTTCGTCACCTACCACTTTTGAAATAACCCAGTCGGTATCAAAGGCTTTCATTTGAGCTTTGGCGACTTTTCTGACCACTTCAAAATACTCTCCGACATTTGGCACATCCCAAACCCAGCGATGATGCTCTTTGGGGATGACTTGGCAGTGGCCGGGGGATTGAGGGTTGATATCCAGAAAAGCCAAGAAATTATCGTCTTCGTAGACAATATGAGCTGGAATTTCTTTTTTAATAATTTTACAAAAAATACAGTTTTCCATGCTTTATATGATATCATCATTCCTATGCTTAAAAAATACTCTGCTAAGCCGAAAATATCCGATAACCTAGTAGAACAGCTTTTGCATAATCGTGGAGTTGAAACCCCTGAGGAGAAAGAGAAATTTTTAAATCCCGATTTTACAAGTCATTTGCATGATCCATTCCTTTTACCGGATATGAAAAAAGCGGTGGACAGGATTTTGTCTGCGATAGAAAAAGGGGAGAGGATAGGCATATGGAGCGATTATGATGCCGATGGCATACCTGGTGGAGCACTCCTTTATGATTTCTTCAAACTTATCGGTTTCAGTAATTTCATAAACTATATTCCCGACAGGCATTTAGAAGGTTATGGATTAAATAATGAAGGTATGGAAGAGTTGTCTAAAGATGGAGTCAAACTTTTAATAACCGTTGATTGTGGTATTAGAGATTGTGAAAAAATTTTGTACGCCAAAAAATTAGGAATGGAAGTGATTATTACAGATCATCATGAACAAGATACTAAATTACCAAAAGCTGTTGCTATCATAAATCCAAAAAGAGCGGACTCCAAATATCCAGAAAAAATACTTTGCGGAGCTGGAGTGGTTTGGAAATTAATTGAGGCTATTTTAAAAACCAAAAGAGATTTGCTTAAAGAAGGTCAAGAAAAATGGCTCTTGGATTTGGTGGGGCTAGCTACTCTTTCTGATATGGTACCGCTTGTTGGAGAGAACAGAGCTTTGGCTTCTTATGGACTTTTAGTTTTAAGAAAGACTCGTCGCCCAGGACTTGTTAAACTTCTCAAAACTCTTAAGATGGATCAAAAAAATTTAAACGAAGATGATGTGGCTTTTATGATAACTCCGCGTGTGAATGCTGCTTCCCGGATGGGGCACCCACGCGACGCTTTCAATCTTTTAGTCGCCAAAGATGAAATAGAAGCAGAGAGTTATGTCCAACATTTGGACAACATAAATAAAGAAAGAAAAATTTTAGTGGCCAATATTGTCAAAGAAGCAAAGAAAAAAATTAAAGAAAAAATTGAAAACGAAGGAGAAAAACTTGTCATCGTTTCGGGCAATCCAGATTGGCGTCCGGCAATATTGGGACTTGTTGCTAGTTCACTTGTTGAAGAATTTAATCGACCGGTATTTTTGTGGGGTAGAGAAGACGGTAAACTTATAAAAGGTTCTTGCCGTTCGGATGGCAGAGTTGACATGATAGCTTTGATGGAAAAAGTGAAAGAGCATTTTTTGGAATATGGTGGTCACAAAATGTCCGGAGGGTTTTCGGTGGAGTTTGAAAAAATTCATACACTTGAAGATGTGTTGGTTGAAGCCTCAACTCATGTTTTGAAAACAGAAGAAACAATTTTAGTTGATGCTGAATTAACGCTCAAAAATATTTCGGAAAATTCTGTTCAAGAAATTTTAAAATTGGCTCCATTTGGAGTAGAAAATGAAAAACCTATTTTTATTTTTCGCGATGTGGTGCCGGAAAAAATAAATCGTTTTGGAAAAGCTAAAGAACATCTTTCTATAAACTTGCGTGATGGCAATATTACTGCCAGAGCAATTTCTTTTTTTGCTTCGCCGGATCAATTTGGTGATTGTTTGAAAGAAGGTATCAAAACCAATTTGGTAGCTAATATTGAAAAATCTTTTTTTGGCGGCCACTCTGAAATCCGTTTAAGGATTGTAGATTTCTTCTAACCCCCTCTTAATGTAAGAGGGGGCTGGGGGTGATATAATATTTTTATGATTACGATTTATACAGACGGTTCATCAAGGGGTAATCCGGGTCCGGGAGGTTTTGGAGTTATTATTTTTGATGGAGAAAATGTTAAAGAAATTGGAGGTAGAGAAAATAAAACTACAAATAATAGAATGGAAATGATGGCCGCTATTGTCGCTTTAGAAAATATTTCGCAAAATTCGGAAGTAGAAATTTATGCAGACTCGGAGTATGTTATAAAAGGTATAACTATCTGGATTAAAAATTGGAAGTTGAATAATTGGCGCACCAAAGATAAGCGTGAAGTTTTGAATAGAGATTTGTGGGGAAGACTTTTGGAAGTAACTTCAGGTAAAAATATCGAATGGAAAAAAGTTGCTGGCCACTCCGGACACGGTTTTAATGACAGGTGTGATGAGATTGCTACCAGCTTTGCTGGTGGAATAAAATTAGAGCTTTTTAATGGCTTAAAACAAGACTATAGAGTGTTTCATCAATGATTTACTCGTTTGTCGTTTCATTTATTCTCGGAATTGCGTTTGAACAAGTTTTTAATTTTGGATGGAGTCTCTCACTGCTTTCAGTAGTGGTTTTCTTTTTTATTTTTTTGATTTTGCGTTCAGAGAATAGTCGCCTTTGGTTTTTATGTTCAATATTTTTTGCTGTCGGAATTTTGAGAATGAATTTTGTTGATACTTCTCCTGATGAAAATTTATCTAAAATGGTTGGCGAAAAAATTTCTTTCGAAGCCACTATCTCTGAAGAGCCTGATGTAAGGGATGGTTCTGCCCGTTACACAGTCAAACCAAGTTCCTCAAAAAGTTTTGTGCTTTTAGTTTCAGATCGTTTTCCGGAATTTAAATATGGGGACAAAATTTCAGTTTCAGGCAAACTTGATTTACCTAAAAATTTTAGTAGTGATACAGGTTTGGAATTTGATTATATCTCTTACTTAGCCAAAGATAAAATCCATTTTTTGATTTACCGTCCAGAGATAGATCCCACTTCGTCCAGTTCCACAGGACTCCGCGGGACAAGTAAAATAATTTCTTTTCTATATTCGGTTAAAAAATCTTTCATAGAAAAAATCGGGAATGTTGTACCCGAACCAAATTCCTCATTACTCGCAGGAGTTATTTTTGGTGCTAAGCAAAGTTTGGGGCAGGGGCTTCTTGATGATTTCAAAAAAGTCGGACTCATACATATCGTGGTACTCTCTGGATACAACATTACTATTATTGCTGTCGGTGTTTTCTTTTTGATGTCTTATTTTGGTAAAAGAAATTTAAGTTTTTTGCTCAGTATTATTTTTATAAGTTTGTTTGCGATTATGGTTGGCCTGTCTGCTACGGTGATTCGCGCTTGCATCATGGCTTTCATTGCAATTCTCGCCAAATTTTTGGGTCGGCCAGCCGACGCTTTGCGCTGGCTTTTTATCGCCGGGTTTTTGATGTTAATTTGGAATCCGCTTATTCTTTTCTATGACCCTTCTTTTCAGCTTTCTTTCGCTGCCACTCTAGGCTTGATTTTATTTTCTCAATATATTTTATCTTTTATTTCTAAACACAAAATTGCAAAATTTATTCCAACCAAATTTGGTATAAGAGAAATCGTTGCATCCACTTTAGCAGTCCAAATTTTCGTCTTGCCACTTCTCATCAAAATGTCAGGTTTTATTTCTCTGATTTCTTTTTTAATTAACCCAATTATTCTGCCTTTAATTCCGTGGCTCATGGCATTTGGTGCAATAACTGGCGCTCTTGGAAACATCCCCTTTATTGGCACAATGTTATCTTGGCCATTTGGAGTTCTCTCTTATTTTTTAGCTCAAATAACAATTAGTCTCACTGAATTTTCTGCTCGTATTCCTTTTGCTACTTTGCAGACCGGAAGCATTTCTTTGTTTGTAATTTTTGTCTGGTATTTGTTTTATGGATTTATTTATTGGAAATTAAAAAAAGTATCACCCCCAACCCCCTCTTACTTTAAGAGGGGGGAAAAAGAAAAATTGACAAATGTTTTATAATTGATATGGTAAAAACAGAAATTATAATCTGATCTTTTGAGAAAGGAGAATCAAATTGTTGAGACCAACAATTAAACTTCATAAGATTGGCGACATTGTCATCATAGGTTTTGAAGAAAAAACTGATTTTGACAATGATGCTAAAGGAGCTATGAGGGGAGCGGTTTTAGAACAACTCAAAGCTGGATTCAAAAAAATAATTTTGGATTTTGAAAATATGGAAAATTTGGATTCAAGTGTTATCTCTGAATTTGTTTCTATTATCAATATAGCTTCTATTGTGAAAGGAGAAGTGGTATTCACACCTTATTCAAAATTAATGAGTTTGTTTAATGGAAATGAAATCTCCAAAAATTTTAAAACTTTTGGAGATGTCGGTGTCGCTGTTTTCTCCTTCAAATAACTCTAGCTCCCTAACTCTGGCCGCCTATTCTATTGGGCGGCTTTGTTATTTTCGAAACTTAATAAATTCAGCGATCGCTGAATTTATTAAGTTTTATGTACAAATAAAACGATCGTTTAAAATGGTTATAGTTGATTGTTTTGAGTAATCAGAGTATAAACAATATTAGAAAAAACGATACCCGACCCCCGATATTGTCTCGGCCTAAGGAGTGTCACAAGTACAGGAGAGTTGGTATGAACGAGCCAACCTTTAAACAGGCGATCCATCTTTTGAAACTTGTTGATGATTCGGGAATTATTCTGAATCAGCTACAAGACGTTTACAATTCGGGTTTTTTATCGATTTTGTTAAACGCGAATCTTTCAGAAATTGACAAAGTTGATTTTATGAAAGTGTGTGGACTGGTTGTTGTACCAGCGTCTGGCAGTGTTTTTGATCTGACGGTGGCAGGGAAAACCAAAAAGTTCCAACTGATTGATTTGCCGGCATTTGAAGATTTAAATGAGGCAAAAGAAAAAATAAATCAGTCTGTTTCTAATAAAACAACTACCCCTGTCTGGTTGGATGCCTTCCGCAAAAAATATCCGATTTGTGATGGTGAGCTAGTTTTCCTAGCATATCCAGAACACCACGGCTGCCCATTTTTGTATGGGTATAAAGGAGAAAGTTGGCATAAAGGTTCTCATGATTCCGAACGAATTTATGGAATACGCTGGCTCGTTGAAGTGGTTGACGAAAAAGCCGAACAGCCCAAAATTACAATTTTGGATAAAGATGGAAAACTAATCAAGGAAATTGTTCCAATCCAACAGACTTGTTATATGAATAAACCAATTTCCGATTGATGTGTTCCCCGAAATTTCCTTAAGGAAATTTCGGGGGTTTTATTTTTATATTTTTAAAAATTATTTTGTTGCGTTTTGGAAATTTTCTTCAATTTTATTCCAATTTAGATTAGCGAAAAAATCTTCGACATATTGTTTTTTGCCGGAGGGGAGATAATCAGCGACGAAGGCATGTTCCCACATATCAAGTGCGAGAATAGTTTGGCAACCATTGAGTTGACCTAAGTGGTGCTCATCAACCCAAGCGTTTAAAAGTTGTTCGGTTTTCGGGTCATAATAAAGAAATGCCCAGCCGGTACCGCGAGTAATAGCGATAGTTTTGAATTTTGTGAGCCATGCGTCAAAACTGCCAAAATCTTTCTCGATAGCTTTTTTCAAACTACCATCTGAAATTTCTTTAGGACCACCTTCAAGACTGGCAAAATAATATTCGTGATTTCTCATACCATCAAATTCAAAACCTAGTTTTGGATTTTCTTGTTCTAAAACCAAGTTTATATTTTTTACATAACCAACATAAAGCTTCAGGTGTTCCTCAATGGTTTTTGCTGAGGTACCTTTTAATTCTGGAATACTAAATTTTTTTTCTTCAAATATTTGCATTTTATTGTTGTATTATATTTATAATGAAAGGTTCAAGATTAAGACTCATTATACTCGCTTTTTTGTTACTTTGTGCTGTTCTTTCTATTTTTGTTTTATATAAAGAAAATAGAAATGGTCTTTTAAAAGTAGTCTTTCTGGATGTTGGTCAAGGTGACGCCATATATATAGAAGCACCAAATGGTAATCAAATACTCATAGATGGTGGCCCAAGCAAAGCAGTGCTGAGGGAATTATCAAAAGTGATGCCTTTTTATGACCGTTCTATCGATGTGGTGCTGGCTACTCATGCAGATCAGGACCACGTTGGTGGTTTACCTGATGTAATTAGTAATTATAATGTCGGTCTCTTTTTGGAGCCAGGAGTTCCTAGTGATTCATCGTCTTATGTGGAACTTAAAGGAAAGATTGAAAATTTAAAAATTAAAAGATTAGAAGCCAGAAGGGGAATGGATGTGGATTTGGGGGATGGGGCAGTCCTGCAAATCCTTTTCCCTGATAGAGACCCAACAGGCATGGAGACCAACACATCGTCGGTGGTGACGAGACTAGTTTATGGAGAAAATGAATTTTTGCTGACCGGAGATTCGCCGACCGCGATTGAAAATTATTTGGTTTCTTTGGGTGGTTTACCTAGCGATGTTTTGAAAGCGGGGCATCATGGCTCTAAAACTTCTACTTCTGTAAGTTTTGTTTCCGTAGTTTCTCCGGAGTATGCTGTTATCTCAGCCGGTAAAGATAATAAATATGGTCATCCTAACCAAGAAACTATAGACACTCTCACCAATTTTGGTGCCAAAATCCTCCGCACCGACCAGTCTGGCCGTATTATTTTTAAAAGTGATGGTGTGAATTTAAAAATTAAATAATCCCAGCGTCTTTGAGAGTAGCGTAAGCGCCTTTCTTTTGGATGGTTTTGATAGCTTTGGTGGAAAGAGTGAGGTTGAAAGATTTGTTGAGTTCAGGCACGAAAACTTTCTTTTTTTGGAGATTGGCAAATTTCCTTGAGTTGCCACAAGGGTTGAATTGGGTAGCACGGGTCCTGTTTGAATAGGATCCGCCAATTTGACTAGATTTACCTGTTACTGCACATGCTTTTGCCATAGGTCTTGTATGTTATCACATTAAAAAAATTAGGCAAATATGTTATAATTTAGTTATGGAATTCTTATTCGTTATTATTATTCTCATAATGTCAGTGGTTGTGCACGAAGTCTCTCATGGATATGCCGCCTTGACTTTGGGGGACCCAACAGCCAAGTATCAAGGCCGTCTGACTCTTAACCCTATTTCTCATCTTGATTTTGTTGGTTCATTTTTGGTGCCACTTTTAGGCTTTTTTGCCGGAGGTTTTATCATTGGCTGGGCCAAACCGGTACCTTTCAATCCTTATAATTTGCGAAATCAGAGATGGGGCGAGGCAATGGTTGCTGTAGCTGGGCCACTTTCCAATATTGCTTTGGCGGTCATATTTGGTTTGATAATAAGATTTTCTGGCGGATTTGCTCTTTTAAATCAATCTTTTTTGAGTCTTGCGGGGTTTGTAGTTCTTATAAACATTACTTTGGCCATATTTAATCTAGTACCCATTCCTCCTCTTGATGGTTCCAAAATACTTTTCGCTTTTTTGCCTTACAAATGGCAAGGAATACGCCAACAACTCGAAAGATACGGTCTTGTGTTGGTGTTAATATTCGTTTTCTTTCTCTGGCAAATATTAAGTCCGATTATCGGATACCTTTTTTTTCTTTTAGTTGGTCAGCCGATAATGTAAAATATAAAAATGAAGAAAAATCTCTTATTGGTGGAACATTTGAGCATCTCGACGGTGGTGTTGGTTATTCTTTTTGGTCTTATTTTTTCCTCATTTTCTTTAATTCAAAATGTTTGGACTGATCCGCAAAGATATTTCAGTAGTGAACTTTCGGTTTCCGAGACGCAATTTTATGTTGTTTATATGGCACTTGTCCTCATCAGTGTATTTGTTTCTTACATTATCTATTTGTTGCTGACATTGCGTACTCGGGCTGAGATTATGGTGTTAGATAAGACCAAATCACTTCTGATATCACTCGACCAATTTACTAAACTTTATGAGGGAGCGCCGGTGCCTTATATTATTTTGAATAAAAAAGGGGAAATAGTTGAATCAAATAAAGCCGCTCTACGTTTTTTTGGGGTAGTAGAAAAAGAAATTATAGACAAAAATATTTTTTCTTTTCAACCCAAAGAAGATTCTGAGAAAGCTGATAAATTTCTCCAGTATTACAAATCCAATATTCCTATCAATAAAGAGGAAATACGGATGATAACTAAAAGTGGCGAAGTGAAGTGGGTGATGCTTTCTGTTTTTGAAATGAAAGATCTTAAAGATCCAACTCATACGGGTTTGGCTACTATTTTTGATATAACCGAACGTAAGCAACTTGACCAGGCCAAAACCGAATTTGTCTCTCTAGCTTCACATCAATTACGCACTCCGGTTTCTACCGTCAAATGGTATACAGATATGTTGCGTTCTGGTAGTTTGGGAGAGCTTCAACCTAAACAAACCGAATATATAGACACAATTTATAAAGTGAACGAAGGGATGATAGATCTTATAGATTTGTTACTCAATATTTCTAGGACTGAAATAGGTACTCTCAAAATGGATATCAAAGCGGCCAATGTTATTGATATAACCGACAATATACTTGTTGAACTTTCTTCCCAAATCCAAGAAAAAAATATCAATATAAATAAACAGTATAATAATAAACTTAAAAATATAAAAAGTGATCCGAAATTATTGCGTATTGTTATCCAAAATTTGCTATCCAATGCGGTCAAATATGCGCCTCAAGGTGGTGAAGTAGGCATTATTTTCAAAGATTCTTTGATAGAAAAAACTATAAGTGTCTCTGATAACGGCATCGGTATCCCAAAAGGCGAGCAATTCAAGATATTTACCAAATTGTTCCGGGCAAGCAACACTCACGACAGTCAGGGTACCGGTTTGGGTTTGTATTTGGTAAAATCAATAATGAAAACCATAGGCGGTGATATATCTTTTATATCTGAAGAAAATAAAGGTACCACTTTTACAATTAAACTTTAAAAACTTATTAAAAATAAATATATGGAAGAAAAAAATACAGAACAAAACAAAAAAAAGGTTCTTGTGGTAGATGATGACAATAATCTGAGGAGAGTCTTGGTAGACAAATTAAGTCTATCTGGATTTGATACAGCCGGAGCTTCCAATGGTAAAGAAGGATTGGAAAAAGCTTTAGAGTGGCATCCGGATGCGATATTGCTCGATATTTTGATGCCGATTATGAATGGTCAACAAATGCTCAAGGAACTTCGGGCAGATGAATGGGGTAAAAACGTTAAAGTCATTATGCTTACGGTTATAGAAGATGCCAATTCTATCGCTCAAGCTATGGAAGATGGTAGTTTGGCTTATCTCATCAAAACCGAGCAAACTATGGATGAAGTGGTGGAAAAAGTGAAGTCTATGCTTAAGTAGTTGCATTTTTTGCTGGAATGTATTAAATTGGTACTTCAGCCAATGAGGCTGATTTTTATGCCAACAGTCAATCAATTAAAAAGAAAAAAGAGGAAAATTCTTCGCTCCAAATCAAAAGCGATAGCTTTGGCGCGTGGTTTTAATTCTATCAAAAACAGACCAGTATATTTCCCATCACCTTTCAAGAGAGGTGTTTGTACCAAGGTGACCACCAAAACTCCACGTAAACCTAACTCAGCTATCCGAAAAATTGCCAGAGTGCGACTCACCAATGGTATGGAGGTAACTGCTTACATTCCAGGAATGGGCCACAACTTGCAAGAACACTCAGTCGTGATGCTTCGCGGTGGCCGTGTGAAAGACATTGGTGTCAGATACACTATAGTCAGAGGCAGGCTTGATGCTGGAGGGGTGGAAAAAAGAAGGACTTCGAGATCAAGTTATGGAGTTAAAAGACCTAAAGACGCTGTTAAAAAATAAAATATGAGTCCCGTTAGAAATAGCGGGAAAATTAAGATGAAAACATTAATAAAAATTAATTTCTAACGGGATGAGAGGAAAAGTAAAAAATAGAAATATCGCCAAACCAGACATCATATTCAATTCTCAAAAAGTTGAGAAGTTTATAAATTATGTCATGAATGAAGGCAAGAAAAATACAGCCCGCAAAATTGTTTACACCGCTTTTGATTTGATTAAAGAAAAGGCCAAAGTAGAAAATCCTATTGAAATTTTTGACACTGCTCTCAAAAATGCCGGACCAACTATGGAAGTGCGTTCCCGTAGAGTCGGTGGTGCCAACTACCAAGTCCCGAGAGAAGTTAGGCCAGAAAGAAGGATTTATCTCTCCATGAAATGGATTATTGATGCCGCCAAAGCCAAAAAAGGCAAACCAATGGCTGAAAAGCTATCTGAAGAAATCATTATGGCTTCCAAAAATGAAGGTGAAGCTATCAGAAAACGCGAAAACGTCCACAAAATGGCAGAGGCAAATAAGGCATTCGCACATTTCGCCTGGTAATGGCCGACTGTGCCCGCCAAAGCGTAGCGACGGCGGGAGCCAACAAAGCCTTTGCTCACTTTGCCTGGTAATTTTGCAATTATTTGCTTATTAGTGTATATTTTCAGTGTCCGTATAGGACTTTTTATTTATTTTTTAATTATTTATGGAAAGAGATTACCCCTTAGAAAGAGTCCGAAACTTTGGAATTATTGCCCACATTGACGCCGGCAAAACTACAGTATCCGAGCGTATTTTGTATTACACCGGTTCACAACACAAAATCGGCGAAGTGCACGAGGGGGAGACTACTACGGACTGGATGGAACAGGAGAGAGAAAGAGGTATCACCATCACCGCGGCCGCCATCACATGTTTTTGGGCGCCTACCTATTTGAATATTGAAGAGCGCAAAAATAAAGACAATAAAATTCGTTTCAACATTATTGATACCCCTGGACACATTGACTTCACTGTAGAAGTGAAGAGGTCAATGCGCGTGCTTGATGCCGCCGTCTGTGTCTTTGACGGAGTAGCCGGTGTAGAGCCTCAATCTGAGACCAACTGGCGCTATGCTGAAGAAGCTCAAGTGCCTCGCCTTTGCTTCATCAATAAACTTGACCGAACAGGCGCCAACTTTGAAAAATCATATCAATCTATTTTGGCTAGACTTTCTAAAAAGGCAGTCAAAATGCAAATACCGATAGGTGAAGAAAATCATCACGAAGGTGAAATTGATTTGCTGAAAATGAAAGCTTACAAATTTGAAGGCCAGCTCGGCGGTGAAGTGGTGGAAACAGAAATTCCTGAAAATTTGAAAGCTGATGCCGAAAAATATCGCGCCGAATTGGTAGAGAGAATTGTAGAAAACGACGATGATGCTATGAATAGGTATTTGGCCGGTGAGGAAATTACTGTAGATGAATTGAAAAAAATTCTCCGCAAAGCTGTTATTGCCAACAAAATTTTCCCTGTTTACTGTGGTTCAGCTCTGAAAAATAAGGGTGTACAACTGGTACTTGATGCAGTGGTGGATTTTTTACCATCTCCTTTGGATATGCCGGCTACCAAAGGTATTGATCCAAGAACGGGGGAGGAAATAGAAAGACATGCATCAGACAGTGAACCTTTCTCAGCTCTCGCTTTCAAACTTCAAGCTGATCCATTCGTCGGCCAATTGACGTTCTTTAGAGTTTACTCAGGGACTATTGAATCTGGCTCTTATATTTACAATGCTTCAACAGGAGACAAAGAAAGATTGGGCCGTATCGTTCGACTCCAAGCTGACCAAAGAGAAGAAGTGAAAAAAGTTTACGCCGGAGAAATCGCCGCCGCTGTAGGATTGAAAACTGCTAAAACTTCACACACATTTTGTGATGAAAACAATCCTATAATTTTGGAAACCATCGTGTTCCCAGAGCCAGTTATCTCTCTTCGTATTGAACCAAAGACCAAAGCTGACCAAGAGAGGATGGGTATGGCTCTTCACCGTCTTTCTGATGAAGATCCAACTTTCAGAATTAAAGCTGACTCGGAAACCGGCGAAACTGTTATTTCCGGCATGGGTGAACTCCACCTTGATATTATTGTTGACCGTATGAAAAGAGAGTTTAATGTCGAAGCCAACGTTGGCGCCCCTCAAGTGGCTTACAAAGAAACCATTATGGGTACTGCTGAAGCCGAAACCAAATACATCAAACAAACTGGAGGCAAAGGTCAGTACGGTCACGTCAAACTCAACATCAAACCACTTGAACCGGAAGTTGAATCCAAAAAGAAACAGAAAAACGTCCATCGCGAAGAAGGATTTGAATTTATTGATTCCATCAAGGGTGGTGTTATTCCTCAAGAATTTATTCCAGCTGTAGAAAAAGGTGTTAAAGAAGCTATGGAAAGGGGAATTGTGGCTGGTTATAAAATGGTCAATGTCTCTTGTGAACTTACATTTGGTTCTTATCACGATGTGGACTCATCCGAAATCGCTTACAAGATTGCTGCTTCCCAAGCCTTCCAAGAAGCTGCTAAAAAAGCTAAGCCGGTTATCCTTGAGCCTGTTATGAAAGTGGAGGTAGTGGTACCAGAAAAATTCATGGGTGATGTGACGGGTTACTTGTCATCAAAACGAGGTCTTATCGAAGGCATGGATGATAGGGCAGGCAATAAAGTTGTCAAAGCCAAAGTTCCGCTTTCAGAACTTTTCGGTTATGTCACTACTTTGCGTTCTATGACCGAAGGTCGTGGCTCTGCTAACATTGAATTTGACCACTATGCCGTCGTTCCTCCAAACGTCGCGTTAGCTATTGCGGAATCGAGGAAATAGAAAACTAGCATTTGTTAATTAAATTGATATAATAACTTTATGCAACTCATAATTTTTTTATGCTATTTTTCATTATTTTACCTTAGTCACATGATGCTTGGCTTTGATTCTCGTTCTATGATTCAGATTTATAAAGATGTTCCCTCTTTTCTTTTGACGGACATTACTCTACTGTTTGGAATCTTTGCAACATTAATGTGGTATAAAAAGTCCAAAAAGAAAGAAAATTATAAAATGTGGTTTTATTTTTCTATGGGGGGCATTTTATTTTGGTTATTGATTGGAATTCTTCAAAACCCAAACTTCAACTGGCAAATATTCTTAAGAAATGTTCACTTTTAAAGTAACGGCTTCAATTGCTTTTAGCCCAATTATTTAAAAGCAAGGATTTGGGAAAGAGGTTGGAAAATAAGGGGATTTTGAGTTTTTAAACAGATTGAGCGCTTTTACAGTTGACACATTAGTTAAATCTAGGTAGTCTTATAGGTATCCATAAGAAAACGCATCTCGTAGTCTTTCGTGTCTACGCGGTGCGTTTTCATTTATGCAAATACTCCAGTTTCTTCCGCAAATTATCCATTGAATATATCTTCTCTTTGGCCTCTTTTCTTAAAAGTTTAGAACAGGTTTTGACATAAGGACTTAACACAAAAAGTAATTTATCTTTTTCGTACAAATGTCTGACTAGTGAATAAAAATCTCCATCACTAGTAACAATTATAGCTTTGTCAAAATTATTAATTTCTAACATTGTGTGTAAAACCAAATCAGCATCGCAATTACCCTTTACTTCCATTTCGCTATTTAAAACAATTGGCTTAAAAATTAAAATAAAACCAGCTTTTTGAAGCAGGGAATAAAGATCTTGGTTTGAATCTAAAAAACCAACAAAAAGATACGCTGTTTCTACTTGGTATTTTTCTTTTAAGTATACTCTGAACTTCTGCCAATCCAGTTTCCATCCGAGAGATTTAATTCCCAAATGAACATTTTGAGCGTCTATGAAGGCGTAGTTTTTGGATTTCATTATTAATATTTTATCACTACGTCGTCGTCCCTCCAAACGTCGCATTAGCTAATGCGGAATCGAGGAAATAGAAAAGAAAAGGGCTGCCCTGAGGTCAGCCCTATTGCATGAATGAAATCAATTCGTACTAAATAGTATCGAATAACTCTATGCAACTTATTTTTTATAGTGAAATCACTGCACTCAGAGTCTCACTTCCTAGCGAAATCACATTTTTATATGTGTACTAGACTTGCTCGTTATTAACTTAAGCCACAAGCCCAGGCTATATCTAATTTAAAGTATACACCTAAACGATATAAAAGTCAAGAAAGAAATAAAATACAAAAGTGATATAGTAAAGTTATTATAATAACTGCGGGAAAAGCAATTTTTGAATTTGGGGGTTTTAAGAAAACCAGTAAATTCAAGAATTGAATCTCGCATAAATCAAATGACATCAAAAAAGTTTGAAGTGGAGATTGGCGGTGAAAAGATGATTGCCGAGTTTAGTGATTTGGCTGAGAATGCTCATGGCTCGGTGATATTGCGTATGGATGATACGGTGGTGCTTGCTACTGTTGTGATTTCCAAAGGTGAAAAAGATTCGGATTACTTTCCTTTAACTGTTGAGTACGAGGAAAGATTTTATGCAGCTGGACAGATTTTGGGCTCACGCTTTATGAGAAGGGAGGGCAAACCATCGGATGAGGCAGTCCTTTCAGGCAGAATCGTGGACCGGACTATCCGCCCGCTTTTCAATCAAACTATGCGCAACGAAGTGCAAGTGGTGGTGACCGTGCTTTCACTTGATAAATATGACCCGGACGTTTTGGGAGTCATCGCTTCTTCTTTGGCTCTGGGTGTTTCCAAAATACCTTGGAATGGACCGGTTGGAGCAGTGAGAATCGGTAAACTCAAAGGCCAGGATGAATTTTTGGTCAATCCTTCTTACAAAACCAGAAATCTTTTAGCTGAAGGCAAAAATACTGCCGAAGAATACGAACTTGATCTTTTGGCTTGCGGTAAAGACGGAACAATAAATATGATTGAGGTTGGTTCAAACGAAGTTAGTGAAGAGGTTTTAATGAAAGCTCTCGATAAAGCCAAAGAGGAGTTGGATAAAATTCAAAAATTCCAAGAAGCTATCATCAAAGAATTGGGTGTCGCCAAAATGGAAGTCAAAAAAGTTGAAGTACCGGCGGATTTGCAAAAAGCTTTTGAAAAAGAAGTGGTTGCCAAAATTGACACTGTGATGGGTGAAGCCGGTAAAACCAAAATTTATGCTCTGGAAGAAGAATGGTTCAAATATCTGAATGAAAATATGCCGGAAGCCGATCAAAAACTAGCCGAAACACTTTTTCACGAAGCTATAAATGATTTTATTCACAAAAAAGCTATTGAAGACAATGTGAGATTTGATGGCCGAGGTTTTGATGAACTCCGTTCACTTTATGCTAAAGCTGGAGGCATTTCTTCTGTACTTCATGGTTCAGGTATTTTTTACCGAGGAGGTACACACATCTTTTCTGCACTGACTTTGGGTGGGCCGAGCGATTCGCAAGTAGTAGATGGTATGGAATCTCAGATTGATAAAAGATTTATGCATCATTACAATTTCCCACCATTTTCTTCCGGCGAAGTTGGCCGTGTCGGTGTGACCAACAGGAGAGCTACTGGACATGGAGCACTGGCTGAAAAAGCTCTTGTACCTATTTTGCCAAGTAAAGAAAGTTTCCCTTACACTATTCGTATTGTTTCCGAAGCGCTAGCTTCAAACGGTTCGACCTCGATGGGTTCGGTTTGTGGTTCAACACTCGCTCTTATGGATGCGGGTGTGCCAATCAAAAGACCGGTGGCTGGTATTGCCTCAGGACTTATGATGTCTGGTAGCAAGTACAAAGTCCTTACTGATATTCAAGGTCCGGAAGATGAACACGGTGATATGGATTTCAAAGTAGCAGGGACGAGAGAAGGTGTGACTGCAGTGCAAATGGATGTCAAAGTTAATGGTATCCCACTTACAATTCTCAAAGAAGCTTTTGAAAAAGCTAAAATGGCGCGAATGAAAATATTAGATGTGATAGAAGCGGAAATCAAAGAACCAAGGAAAGATTTGTCGCCAAAAGCACCAAGAATACTTCTGGTAAAAATCCGCCCTGATCAAATAGGCATGGTTATAGGTGGCGGAGGCAAAGTTATAAATGAAATCAAAGATGCAACCGGCGTAGAGATTGATATTGAAGAAGATGGCAGTGTTTATATTACAGGTGAAGCCGTTGGTGCGGAAAAAGCCAAAGGTATGGTTGAGGCTATCGTTAAAGAATTCAAAGCAGGCGACAGGACAGAGGGGGTAGTGGTAAGAGTGGCAGATTTTGGAGTCATTGTGGAGCTCGGGCCAAAAATGGATGGTATGGTGCATGTTTCCGAGATTGCTAATTTCCGAATAGACAGAGTGGAATCATATATGAGAATAGGAATGAAAGTGCCAATACTGGTCAAAGGTCTTGATGACAAAGGCCGTCTTAAACTTTCTATCAAAGATGCTGATCCAAACTTCATCCAGAAAAAATAATTCCTGTTTCTAAAATAAATAGTATAATGTAAACATGGATCCTGAAGATAAAGACTCCAAAAAATTTGGGCAAGTTGTTGATACTTTGCATAGTAAGCAAAAGCTTTCCTCTTTGCGTACTTATCAGGGTGATATGGCCGAATTCATAAAAGAAAAAAATGAATCGGTTTTATCTATTGCTGCAAAAGAAAAGAAAAGGAAAGAAGAACGAGAAAAAGAAGAAAAAGAAGAAAAACCAAAAAAAAATCAATTAACAGGTTCAGAAGGTTCGCTAAAATCAAGGTTGGGTCGTTGGGCAAAATTTGAAGTGAAGGGGAAAGTTGAAGAAAAAAATATTGAACCAGAAATAGAATCTGGTATAAAATTTGAGACAGAACCCCAATCTGAATCTGAAACAGAGAAAATAGAAGAAATTGAAGATATAGAAGAGAAATTGGAACCAAAAGCGCAACCTAAAGTAGAACCTACAATAGAACACAGAATGGTGCCGGAAAAAGAAATTTTCCACAAAGCCAAAAATAAAAATACAAAAACGAATTTTACGTTAGTTCTCGGTAGTCTTTTATTGGTTGCTCTTGGTATTTTTGCCGCTCTTTATTCTTTCAAATTTGTAAAAAAAGAACCAGTAGCTCAAGTGGTAATCACAACAGAAGTTATACCCTATAATCATTCAGTCGATCTTTCTGGTGTCACGAAAGAAAATTTAGGTTCAAAAATCGCCCAAATTACTCCTGCAAATGGTGTTAGTATCTTGAGAATATCTACTGTTGGTGATGCAACTATTCGGAAAGCTAAAGATTTTTTTAATCTTTTAGATATATCTTTGCCAGGAGCTTTGATTAGAACACTCAAAGATCAGTATGTTGTCGGAGTGATATCTCAAAATAATAGTGTTTCTACATTTTTGGTTATTACCGTAAATGATTTTGGCAGTGCATTTTCATCAATGCTTGATTGGGAAGTAAATATGGAAAAAGATCTATCTTTTTTTGGTGTAGCTACAAGTACAGACACTTTTGTGTGGAAAGATATTATCGTTAAAAATAAAGATACTAGAGATCTGGTCAATAAATATAATCAGGCAAAAATCGCTTATACTTTCCTCGATAAAAACACTATATTGATAACCAGCAGTCTTTCGGCAATAGGGGAGATGTCTAGTGCTTATGCTTCGCGTTCATTTGTCAGATAGTTTTATTATGTTAAAATAAAACCATGAGAAACGATATAGATATAAATTATTTCAAAGATAAACTAGAAGAGGATTTCATTATAATTGAGAGAGAATTGAATGAAGTTGGCCGCAAAAATCCGGACAGTAAAGATGACTGGGAAGCTGAACCAGGAGATATGAATGTAGATAGTGCTGATCCCAACGAAACTGCCGATAATATAGAAGAATTTGAAGAAAATACAGCTGTACTTAAAGAATTGGAAATCAGATACAATGATATTAAAGACGCACTAAATAAAATTGAAGAAGAAAAATACGGTTTTTGTGAAATTTCCGGTGAACCAATTGAAGAAGACCGTTTGATTGCCAACCCTGCCGCCCGCACTTGCAAAAAACATATGGAATAAATATGGCGTATGCTAAAGTTCACAGTGCTCAAGCTAATCTTTTAAAACCCTATATTGTTGATGTAGAAGCAGACCTCTCTCGGGGTCTGAATTCTTTTTCTATTGTTGGTCTAGGGGATAAAGCCGTAGAAGAAGCCAAAGATCGCATCAGCGCAGCGGTCAAAAACTCCGGCTTTGAATCTCCAAAATCTAAAAATCATAAAGTGGTCATTTCCTTAGCTCCAGCCGAAGTGAAAAAAGAAGGTTCTGGACTCGATGTAGCTATTGCACTTTCATATTTGCTAGCTAGTGGTGATATTCTTTTTGATTCTAAAGACAAAATATTTTTGGGCGAGCTTTCGCTTGATGGCCGCCTGCGCAGTGTGAAAGGTGTTTTGGCTTTTACCAGAAAAGCTAAAGAAAAAGGTTTTAAAGAAATTTATTTGCCTCTAGAAAATGCGGAGGAAGCAGCACTCGTTGATGGTATTAGGGTTTATGGGGCGGAAACTTTGGTAGAAATAATAAATCATATTGCTCATGATGCTGATATGAATCAAAAATTAAAACCGCAAAAAAATAAAGAAATAAAAAATTTGCATGAAATCTCTTCCGATTTGTCTGACATTAAAGGTCAGGAGTCAGCCAAAAGAGCGCTTGAGATTGCAGCGGCTGGCGGACACAACATTGCTCTTTACGGACCTCCTGGTACTGGTAAAAGTATGTTGGCCAAAGCGATGCCCGGGATACTTCCACCACTTTCATTTGAAGAAGTTTTGGAAGTGACCGAAATACATTCTATGACTGGGGCTTTAGGTGAGACTTTGGTAGCCGAAAGGCCTTTCCGCTGCCCTCATCATACCGCTTCTTATGTAGCTCTTATCGGTGGCGGCAGCAATCCTAGGCCGGGGGAGGTGACCTTGGCTCACAAAGGGGTTTTGTTTTTGATGGTCGGTTCATAAATGAATAAAAAAAAAGAGGCAGTATATGGCCTGTATAGATAGGCCTCCGCTTTTTCGCGAAAAAAGTTGCAGAAAATTTGATATCATAAAAATATATTATGTCTTACGCCAAAGTTCACAGCGCACAAGCTTCACTTCTCAAACCATACATTGTAGATGTAGAGGCTGACCTTTCCAGAGGATTAAACTCTTTTTCAATAGTTGGACTAGGGGATAAAGCAGTTGATGAAGCAAAAGATAGAATAAGTGCCGCTGTTAAAAATTCTGGATTTGAGTCTCCAAAATCTAAAAATCATAAAGTTGTTATTTCGCTTGCACCAGCTGAAGTTAGGAAAGAAGGATCTGGTTTGGATGTTGCAATGGCTTTATCATATCTCCTAGCAAGCGGAGATATTCTTTTTGATAGCAAAGACAAAATTTTTCTTGGAGAACTTTCATTAGACGGGGGTTTGCGATCTGTAAAGGGAGCATTAGCTTTTGCCCGTAAAGCAAAAGAGAAAGGATTCAGAGAAATATATTTGCCGACTGAGAATGCACCAGAGGCAGCTCTTGTTGACGGAATTGCCGTTTTTGGAGCGGAAACTTTGGTAGAAATAATAAATCATGTTGCACATGATACTGATATAAGTCAAAAGCTGAAACAAGAAAAGAAAAAAGAGATAAAAAATTTGCATAACATTTCTCTGGACTTGGCAGACATTAAAGGTCAAGAATCTGCCAAACGAGCTTTAGAGATAGCAGCCGCTGGTGGCCATAATATTGCTCTCTATGGTCCACCAGGTACAGGCAAGACAATGTTGGCTAAAGCATTACCAGGTATTTTACCACCACTTTCTTTTGAAGAAGCTTTAGAAGTGACCGAGATACATTCCATGACCGGTGCTTTGAATGACAATTTAGTAGCTGAGAGACCTTTTCGTTCTCCCCATCACACCGCTTCTTATGTTGCTCTCATTGGCGGCGGTACCAATCCTCGACCAGGAGAAGTCACTTTAGCCCACAAGGGAATATTATTTGTTGACGAATTTCCAGAATTTGAAAATAAAGCGATTGAAGCTTTGAGAGAGCCATTGGAAGAAAGAGTAGTTTCAGTTTCAAGAGCTAAGGGAACGGTAAAGTTTCCTGCACACTTCATACTTGTTGCCGCTATGAATCCTTGCCCGTGTGGCAACTTTGGTATTAAAGGCAAGCCGTGTACTTGTGCACCGCTTCAAATTGAGAGATACAAGAGAAAAATATCTGGACCCATAATAGATCGTATTGACATATGGACTGAAGTTTCTAAAGTTGATCACGAAAAATTAACTGAGAAGGCAGAAAAAAGTGAGAGTATTCCTGCAAGGGAAAGAATAATGAAAGCTAGAAAGATTCAAGAAAAAAGATTTAAAGACGCGGGTAGAAAAATAAGTACTAATTCTGAAATGAATGCTCGGGATATAGCAACTATTATGAAAATTTCTGACGAGGTTAAAGAAATTCTAAATCGTTCAGCCAGGACACTCGATCTGTCAGCTAGAAGTTATCATAAGATAATCAAGTTAGCTCGAACTATTGCTGATCTGGAATCTTCCCCAGAAATTTCTCCAAGTCATATTCTGGAAGCAATTTCTTACAGGCCAAAGCAACAGCAGTATTAAAAAATAAGAGATAATACAACATCTCCTTATTTAGATAAGGTATGTGTGCTTTTGTCCACAGGCTTGTTCTTGACATAGGGGGTGGAGGGGTATATACTATCCACAAAGTTCGGTATTGATTATCAAATAACGCTAAAAATATGGTAGATCAAGAACTAAAAAAACGAGCACTGCATAGAGCTAAAATCATACGCGGTCAGTTAGACGGCCTGGTTAAAGCCATAGAAAAAGAGACATACTGCCCCGAGTTGTTGGAGCAGTCGCTTTCGATTCAAAGGTCGATAAAGAGCCTTGATGCTTTTATCCTTGAAAATCACCTGCGAACTCACGTCAGGCACCAAATGAGGCATGAAGGAGAAGAAGCTGTAACAGAATTGGTCAAGGTTTATACATTATCAAATAAATAATAAATATTATGATGTACGGATTATATGATGATGTTGGGTGGGGCGCCGGGAGCATGATGGGCTGGTTTGGAGGCGGCATTATGATGCTCTTCTTTTGGATTTTGCTTATCGTCTTCATTGTTTGGATTGTGCGTGAGATCAGCGGCAAAAATTCGCATTCTCGCTCCGGCTCGGATGCTCTTGAAATTTTGAAGGAGCGTTATGCCAAAGGAGAAATAGACAAAAAAGAGTTTGAGGACAAGAAAAAAGACCTTGGTTTTTAATTATTAATAATCTTTAAGTATGGAAAACAAAGAACATCCAACAAGAAAAGTTTTTGATGTTGTATGCGGGATGGAGCTTGATATTGAAAACGTCAGGCATTCATTTGAGTACAACGGGATTGAATATTATTTCTGCTCCGACAATTGCAAGGAGCATTTTGTCGAAGACCCGGAAAAATATATCGGAGAAAATTAAAAATTAATTTTATTAATATGGAGAAATTATCTTTGAAGTCATACGTATCTAAGTGTGTACTGGGGTCAGAAATAGTTTATGTAATATGCCTGGTTGGCGGTTTATTGCCTTTTCGAAATCCGGCGGCTGTTGAATTGCACCACCGATTATTTGAGACCCTGCCCGGATTTACTTGGTTAACCTTTGGCAGTTTTATTTGGGGAGCTATATTAATCGCGGTTCTCTCGTGGATATTCGGTTCATACATGGTTTGGATGCACAACTCAAGCTTAATAACTAAATAATCAAAATTTATGCATGATCACGAAAAAGACGCTAAAGGAATGGGCTCAATGATGTGGATGATGATTATTTGCTGTGCTGTACCACTGGTCCTTATTCTCCTCTTTGGAGTAGGGGGCAAAGCATTAGGCACTTCATCATGGGTCATATTTGGAGGGGTTGCGGTTATGTTGTTGGCTCACTTCTTTATGATGAGAGGCCATGGACATTCTAATGAAGAAAAAGATAAACAAGGTATTGCTGGTGAAAATAGCAAAAACAAAGATGATAAGGACCACAAAGATCATTCCGGTCATGGATGTTGCAGTTAAATAAAGTTAAAATTATATGGAAAACAGAAT